>CAYPXR010000059.1:0-19897 GCA_964414585.1 uncultured Planctomycetaceae bacterium | reverse complement strand
ATCGACGTGCTCGACCCCCTGCGGGCGAGCCGCAAGATCCTCATCCACATCAACAACACCAATCCGATCCTCGACGAAGACTCGGCCGAACGCGCGGAACTCGCGCGCCATCGCATCGAGGTTGCCTTCGACGGGATGGACATCACCTTGTAGGGGGAGAACCATGGGTGCCGCCGAGAACCTGCCGTGGACCAAGGAGGAATTCGAAGCGCAGTTGCGCGCCCTCCTCCAATGATCGTCGGCACCGCCGGCCATATCGATCACGGCAAGTCCAGCCTCGTCAGGGCCCTGACCGGCACCGACCCCGACCGCCTCCCCGAGGAAAAAATCCGCGGCATGACCATCGAACTGGGCTTCGCTCAATTGAAACTGCCCGGTCCCAATGGACAGTCGGATGGCGGTATCGTCGGCATCGTCGACGTCCCCGGTCACGAACGATTCGTCAGGACCATGGTCGCCGGTGCGACCGGCATCGACCTCGGAATGCTCGTCGTCGCCGCCGACGACGGCGTCATGCCGCAAACGCGAGAACACGTCGACATCCTCGACCTGCTCGGCGTTGCCCATGGCCTCATCGTCATCAACAAGTCGGACATGGTCGCGTTGGATCGCATCGAGCAGGTCCGCGAACAGATCGCCGCAACGGTCGCAAAGACCGCGCTCTCCGATTGGCCCGTCGTCGTCGCCTCCGCGAAAACCGAACAGGGCCTCGACGATCTCCGCGCGTCCATCGCCAGGCTCATCGACCGCCTGCCGCAACGAGAGGCCGACCCGATCTTTCGACTGGCCATCGACCGCGTCTTTCCGATTCACGGCCGCGGCACGGTCATCACCGGTTCGATCATCCGCGGCGCCGTCGCGGCCGGGATGGAACTCGAGCTTCAACCGCCGGGCATCCCCTGCAAAGTCCGCGAAGTTCAATCCCACGGCGTCGCGCTGCACGACGTCGCCGCCGGCCAGCGCGCCGCACTCAATCTGACCGGCATCGACCGCGAGAAGATCGAGCGCGGAATGGAATTGTCGACGCCCGGCTATTTGACGCCGGCGCGATACGTCGACGCGCAGCTTCGGATCCTGCCCCACGTCGAAAAACCGCTCCGTTCCCACCAGCGCGTTCGCGTCTGCATGGGCACAAGCGAGACGATGGCGATCGTCGTCGTTTTCGGCGCAAACGAAATCGCGCCGGGTACCCGCGCGTTCGCACAATTCCGCTTCGATCGACCCGTCGTCGCATCCTATGGTCAACACTTTATCGTCCGCAACGAAAATGCGGAGTCGACGCTCGGCGGCGGTGTCATCGTCCGGCCCGTCTCGCGCCGGATTCGCGGCAACGACGCCGGGGAATTCGAAATGCTGAACGCCGCGGCATCGAAGGAGCCGATTCGTCGACTGGGATCAGCGCTGCGGCGCCGGGAATTCGAGCTTCAATCGCCCGCCTCCAATATTCGGGTATCCGCCCGCCTCGCCTGCGAAACCGGCATCGACCCCGCCGCGCTCGGCGCGCTCTACGATCGACTGGTGAAGGAAAACACGGTCGTCCATCTCGACGCCAACCGCGAAATTCACCGTGCCGCGCTCGAAGCGATTTCCAAACGCACGCTCACCTACCTGCAACGCCATCATAAAAACCATCCCAACGAGCCCGGTATCCAGCGCGATCGAATGATCGGCTGGCTGGATCAGCGAACTGCGTCGGGTTGCGGTCGGCTGGTTCTGGCCCGAATGGAAACCGCCGGCCAGGTCATGCCGCGCGGTCCTTATTTCGCGCACCATGAGTTCAAACCCGCCCTGTCGCCGGAAGACGCCGCATTGCTGGAACGCCTGGTTTCCGAACTGGCCGCCGCGAGCTTCGATCCGCCCGCGCTGGCCGTTTCGAAAGCGGCGGCGGGTCTTTCCAAGCCGCGTCTGAAGGTCCTCGAAGACGCGGCCCGTTGCGATGCTCGTCTGGTCCTTTTCGCCCCGCAGCAATTCATTTCCACTGCCTCCATGGAAAAAATGAAGGACACGGTCCGCCGTCTGGGCCGGGGTCGGTCCTTCAAGCTCGCCGAAGTCCGCGACGCCCTCGGCCTGAGCCGCCGAGTCGTCCAATCGCTCCTCGAATACCTGGATCGCGTACAATTCACCAGGCGCGTCGGCGACGAACGCGTCCTGCTGGAGACCGCGCCGTGAACAAGGCGGACCTTTCAAAGATTCCCTCGATGACCGCGCTAATAGATGCGTCCGCGCGCGAGGACTTCGCGGACATCCCGAAGTCAGTCCTGACCGATGCCCTTCGGGAAGCCGTGTCAGCCTTGCGCGACGAATTGCAAAGCAGCAAGTCGACCGGCTCAATAGATTTCAGCGCCGCCACTGTTCTTCGACGGGCCCGCGCGCTGCTTTCCGAACGCCGCACGCAACGCCTCACGCGCGTCATCAATGCCACCGGCATCGTCCTGCACACCGGTCTCGGCCGCTGTGTCCTCGCCGACGCCGCCGTCGAGCGAATCGCCAACGTCGCTCGCGGCTACTGTTCCCTCGAAATCGACCTCCCGACCGGCAAACGCGGCGGTCGCGGTCGCTATGCCGAGGACCTGCTCTGCCGCCTGACCGGTGCGGAAGCGGCGCTCGTCGTCAACAACAACGCCGCCGCCACCATGCTCGCCCTTCGCGGTCTCGCGCACAGCAGGGAAGTGATCGTCTCGCGCGGACAATTGATCGAAATCGGCGGTTCCTACCGGCTGCCCGAAGTGATGACCGCCGGCGGCGCGATCCTCCGCGAAGTCGGCACGACCAACAAAACGCACCTCGCCGACTACGAGAAGGCGATCTCTGACCGCACGGCGATGATCATGCACGTCCACACCAGCAATTATCGCGTCGTCGGCTTCGCCGAAGCGCCCGACACGGCGGAACTCTCCCAGCTCGCCCACGCCCGCGGTCTCGTGATGTTTGACGACCTCGGCAGCGGGGCGATCCAGGACGACGCATTCTGGAAATCCGCCGACGAACCGACCGTCCCGGCGAGCCTCGCGGCCGGCGCGGACCTCGTCTCCTTCAGCGGCGACAAATTGCTTGGCGGCCCGCAGGCCGGCATCCTCCTCGGCCGCCGCGAAACAATCGAGCGATTGCGCCAGGACCCCATGACCCGCGCCCTGCGCGTCGACAAGCTCACCGTCGCGGCGCTCGAAGCGACGCTGGAGTTGTACCAATCGCCGGAAGAAGCGAAAGCGAAGATCCCGATCCTGGCAGGACTGTCGGAATCCATCGAATCACTGACCGCCCGCGCCGAAAAACTTTCCGCCATGTTCCGCAAGGCCCTTCCAAACGATGCGTTCACGGTCGAGCGCGACGAAAGCTTTGCCGGCGGCGGTTCGCTTCCCGCCTGGCCGCTCCCGACGGCGATCATCCGCTGGAAACCCGCCGGCAGCGCTTCCCTGAACGACATCTCCCGTCGCCTCCGCCTCGGCGATCCGGCGGTCCTACCCCGAATCCGCGACGAGGCCATCTGCTTCGACCTGCGCACCATCGCCGCCCGCGAGTACGATGAACTGACCGCTGCTATACTTCTCGCCTCGAAGGATTCGGCGGTAGGGCAATGAAGACCGGCACCAAATACGCGATCATCCTTCCCAACGGCGCGGCCGATGGATTATTATCGTGGAAACCCGGAAGCGCTGCCGGCCGAACGCCGTCTGAAATTGACCACGGCCAGAGATCTGCGAAAGCCGGAAAACATCAATCTGCGCCAACGTCGGCTGCCTTACCCGCCGGCCGAAACCATTTTTAATTCAGGATGGTGATCGGTCTCGCATTGAGTGAAACATATCACCAGTTAACTATGTCGTCATTGGTACCATTCTTCCCGTCGGGACCCTTACTCCATAAATCGAACTTCCCTTTGTTGTGATGGCCGTTCGCGTTGTACTGGTAATCGTGATCCCACGGGTCTTTGGGGTCGTTCTCGGGATCGATGTAGGGGCCGCGCCACTTCCTGGCTACGTCGTCGTTGCTGGGTTTCTCCAAGAGATATTTGAGCTCCTCCGGATAGACGCCGGTATTGACCTTGAAGAGTTTAATCGCCTGGCTCAAGTTGGCGTTGGGACCGATCGCATTACGGGCGACCTCAATTTTTTTTCTTAATCCTCTTGCCTCTTGCCCTTGATCGTTAGAAACAACGCCTACTGCGGGTATGCGCGCAACGACAACAATCAAGACGATTAGTGCCAATAAAATCGCTATGAGGAGTATGACGAGTACCGGAGACGCCTGTCCACGCCGGTCGGCTCCAGACAATTCCATAATCGCCTTTGCCATTGAATGATCCTCCTGAGCGCATCACAAGGTAAGTACTTCTTCATCTACCTTCATCGAGTTCTCGACTTCGACTCCTTGCGATCAGCAACAGATTCTGACGTGGCGAACCGAATCGATCACCAAGGCTTGAATTCATCGCGAACGCGATCGAGGTCGAGTCCGAAGCCCTGGACGGCTTGGCTGGTGAAGATAGGGCCGACGGTGGGAATCTCGGCGAACAGCCCCTTCTCCAAACGATAAAAAATCATCGAGCTTCGCTCGGGATCGATCAGCCAATATTCTTTCACACCGGCCTTTTCGTAGTCGTTTCGCTTGGTCTCCATGTCCATGCGCCGAGAACCGCGCGATACGACTTCCACGACCAAGTCCGGACCGCCAACAATTTTCTCCGTCATTTGCGAAAGCCGATCGCTTTTGATAAAAACGATCTCCGGCTTATAAACGACATCCTCCCCGGATGGACCCTGCCCCAAATGGATGTCGATTTCCGAAAATGCCCGGCCGATCGGATGTTCGCGAAGAAAAATTCCAAGTTGAATTGAGATTTCCCAGGCCACCGCCTGATGTATCGGTTTGGGGCTTGGAGACATCACGACGACTCCATCAATAAGTTCGTAGTTGCAGCCATCGTCCGGGAGATCAAGAAAATCATCCGCGTTCATGCGAAGTCCGAAAAATCGTCCTTCGGTCGATTCATGGGTTGCGGGGGCGACGGCCACGATGGGACTCCTTACCTGCAATAGGATATCCGGTTGCGTGATTCGGGACAAGCTTCATTTCGTCGTGTGCGGTCATCAATGTATCTGGACAATTTGCGCAATGCTATACTTCGCCCGGTAACGGTGACTTGGAGCGTTTGTGAAGACCGGCACCAAATACGCCATCATCCTCCCCGACGGCGCCGCCGACGAACCGGTCGCCTCGCTCGGCGGTCGCACGCCGCTCGAGGCCGCCGAGATTCCTCACATGCACTCCATCGCGGAAATCGGCCGCATCGGCACCGTGCGCACCGTTCCCGAAGGCTTCACCCCCGGCAGCGACGTCGCGACGATGTCCCTCTTCGGCTACGACCCGCGAAAGCATTACACCGGCCGCGCGCCCGTCGAGGCCGTCGCGCGAAACCTCCAGCTCAAGCCCGACGACGTGGTCTTCCGCTGCAACTTCATCAACGTCACCGGCGGCGAGATGACCGACTTCACCGCCGGTCACATCCGCTCCTCCGAAGCGCAATCGATCATCAACGATCTCAACGCCGCCCTCGGCGCGGACGACCTCCGCTTTCACCCCGGCGTCTCTTATCGCAATCTTCTCGTCCTGCGGGATCCGAAGACCCTCGAAGTCGCCTGCATGCCGCCGCACGACATTCCCGGCGAAGCCGTCGCCGAATATCTCCCCAAGGGCAAAGGCGCCGAGCGCATCCGCCGCATCATGGAACAGGCCGAACCGATCGTCGCCAGACACGACGTCAACCAGGTCCGCAAGGACCTCGGCGAGCTTCCCGCAAACGCCATCTGGCTCTGGGGCCAGGGGCTCGTGCCGATCATGCGCCGATTCCGCCAGCGCTACGGCGTCCGCGGCGCGGCCATCGCCGCCGTCGACCTGATCCGCGGTCTCGCCAAGCTCCTCGGCTGGACGCTCATCGATGTCCCCGGCGCGACCGGCTATCTCGATACCGACTACGCCGGCAAAGGCCGCGCCGCCGTCGCCGCTCTGGACGAATACGATCTCGTCGCCGTCCACATCGAATCCCCCGATGAAGCCGGTCACATGGGCGACGCCGCCGCGAAAGTGACCGCCCTCGAACGCATCGACGAATGCGTCGTCGAACCGATCCTCGAAAAACTGCGGAGCTTCCCCGATTGGCGAATCCTCGTCGCCCCGGATCATCCCACGCCCGTCGGCAAAAAAACCCACACCGACGCCCCGCCGCCGTTCTGCATGGCCGGCTCCGACGTCGAGCGCGGTCCTGCCCCCGCCGAACGATTCAGCGAACGCGTCGCCCGACAAAGCGGCCTCCACATCGAAGAGGGCCACGAGCTGATGGAATACTTCCTCAAGCGCTGAAGGCGAATACGCTACATTCGCTAACGAGAGAGCACGCCGCCACCAGAGCCGCACGGCGCAAGCCTGCGGCCGAGCGCGGAGTGACTCTTCAATCAAAGATCATGCAACGCCCGTAAGATCTTCAGCTAAAGATTCGACCGCGATCGAACGTTTCCCCGCTTTTCATCGCCTTCTCGCAGACGGCCGGGGCTTGCGCCTCCGGCTCGGACAGCGACCCTCCTCTAAAATCGACATCAAATACGACCGATAACAATGTGCCGCGCCAAATGTGCGATTCTTGCCTTGCACGTTCAGAGGCCTTACCGCCGCCGCCGATCATTGGTTGTGGCGCCGTTTTCTTGCCGATGCGGCCACTATTCAAATGCCCACAGCAACACTCTCGTTGAAGACCGGGATTCCGCTGAACGAGGCGAGCCTGCTCGCGGAGTCTCACTCCCCCGGTCGGACCATCTCCCTTTGCCACCCCGTCTGGAACCTCGAAAGCGGCGGCCTCGAGGGCCAGATGCTCCGCGTCATCACCGGTCTGCCCCGGGATCGGTTTCATCATCTCATCATCGCCCGCGGGCCGGGAAACGTGCGATCCTCGCTGGAGTTGCCGGAGAACGTCGAGTTGATCCACCAGGACGGCCCCCAACGCGATCTTCGCTGGTCGCGCCGCCTGGCATCGATCCTCGTCGAACACGACGTGGACGTGCTGCACCTTCGCGGCTTGGCGATGCTCACCGACGGCGTCCTCGCCGCGCAGTTCGCCGGCAAAGTCCGCGTGGTCATGAGCTTCCACGGTTTCGAGACCGATCCGCCCAAGATCGGCCCGATCAAGCGTCGCGTACTCCGCTGGGCGGTCCACCATTGCGACCAGCGCTGGGCCGTCAGCGCCGGCGCCGCCGGGGCCCTCGCCTCGCAGCTCAACATCGACGCGGACGAATTCAGCGTCCTGCCCAACGGCGTCGACGTCGGGCATTTCGCCCCCGCCGCCGATCGCGCCGACATGCGCCGCCGACTGGGGTTGCCGCCGGATCGACCGATCGTCTTGTCCGTCGGAAACCTGAAGCCCATCAAAGGACACGATGTTTTGCTTGAAGCCGTTGCGGGGATCCCCGATCGTGCGACGCTGATCTTCGTCGGTCACGACTATCTCGGCGGCTCGCTTCAACGCTTCGCATCAACGCGTCTGCCTGACCACGACATCCGCTTCGTCGGCCGGCAGGACGACGTGCTTTCCTGGTATCAGGCCGCCGACCTCTTCGTCCTTCCCTCGCACAACGAGGGTCTCTCCAACGCCCTGCTCGAAGCGATGGCCTGCGGACTCCCCGTCGTGGCCACCGACGTCGGCGGAAATCGCGACGTCCTCGAACACGCTCGCACCGGCCTGCTCGTCCCGCCGAACGATCCAGGGCGACTCGCCGAAGCGATCGCCGAAATGCTCGCGGATAAATCGCGGCGCGCGGTGATGGGCGAAGCCGCCCGCCGTCACGTCGAACAACAATTCAATATCACTCGAACTCGCGCCGAATACGAACGCCGGTACGAAGCGCTGGCCGGACGGCCGGAGATGGGCGCATGACGACGCTGAGCACGACAGGAATCAACGCACCGCAGCGCTCGACGCGACCCCTCGACCTCCTGATTCGTTACCGCGAACTCATCTGGACCCTGGCCTGGCGCGACATCCGCGTCCGCTACAAACACTCCATCCTCGGCGCCGCCTGGGCGATCCTCCCGCCGATCGCCATGATGCTCGTCTTCAACTTCGTCTTCGGCGCTGTCGCCGACATCAACCGCCAGAAACTCACCGGTCATCCCACGCTGCCCTATTGCCTCTTCGCCTTCTGCGGGCTCGTGCCCTGGATGTTCCTCGCCAACGGTCTGACCGCCGCGACCGGCAGCCTCGTCTCCAACCGGCAGTTAGTGACCAAGGTTTATTTCCCGCGCGAAGTCCTGCCGCTCGCCTCCGTCCTCAGCGCGTTAATCGACTTCGTCATCAGCGGCCTCATCCTCGTCCTGCTCGCCGCCTATTACCACTTTCGCTCGGGCGTCTGGAGCTTCGAGTTTCACTGGTCAATTCTGTTCGTGCCGCTGGTCTTGATCGTGCAGATTATCTTTATGTGCGGCATGGGCCTGCTCCTGTCGATGGCCAATCTCTTCTACCGCGACGTCGGCTTCCTCTTTCGCTCGCTGATCCAGCTCTGGATGTTCCTGACCTGCGTCGTCTACCAGCTCGACTCCGCCACCGGCTGGAAACGCCTCATCATCCAGCTCAACCCCATGACCCCGATCATCCGCGCCTACCGCGACGGTCTCCTCTTCGGTCGCCTACCGCTGTCGCCCGCCTTCGCCGGCGCAACCGCCGTCTCCATTCTGATCTTGATCATCGGCTGGCGCTGGTTCCGCCGCCGCGAATTCGAATTCGCGGAATACATTTGAAAACTCACATCAGAGCCGCGCCCGTAAGGAGGCGCCGAGCGGCGCCGGATGGCCATCCTGCCTCCGCTTTGCCATTTGGCGGATCGCTGAAACCAAAAGGAAGTGCTGGCTAGCTTTGATTGCGCTGACTCGCCAGCGCGTTGCGCGCCTCTTTGCCATGCTGCGAATCCGGCGAGGCCAGATCGCTGACGACCTGCCACGTCGCCTGTGCCCGATCGATCAGACCCATGTTTTGCAGCGCCAGCGCGAGATTTGCCTGAAATGCGACATTCTTCGGATTGCCCGCGGCGGCATGCTCGAAATGCTCGACCGCCATTTCAAAACGGTGTTTCTGCGCGAAGAGCAGCCCCGCCTGATAGTGCAGATCGAGATAGTCCGGCCGGACCTCCAGCGCCTGGTCGAAGACAGCGACGGCCTCGTCCGTCCGATCCATCTCGCCCAGCGCCAGCCCCAGCTTGATGAGCGCCTTCATGTACGACGGATTGATGGTCGTCGCCTGGCGGAAGCAGTTGATCGCATCCTCGATCTGACCGCGATTTCGATAAAGCAGACCAAGTCGATAGTGAAGGTCGGCATGATTCGGATTGCTGACAATCGCCTGCTTCAGCCGGTCGATCTGCTGCGAGATCAAATCGGGCGGTTGATCCGACGGCGTCGGTGCGGCCGGCGACGGCGACAGGTAGCGGTTCGCCTCCTTGCTCGCCTCGGCCTTGAGGTGCATTCGCGCGACTTCCGAAAACAGCAGCGTACTGTTGGGCTCGATATTGCGGGCCATCTCAAAAGATGCCAGCGCCTCTTTATCGCTGCCTTGGGCATGCTGCGCGACGCCGATCCCCACGTAGGCCGAAAGCAGGCGGTCATTGATCTCGAGTGCCCGCGAAAACCACTGCGCCGCGTCGGCGTAGCGGCCCGACCGAAGGTGCTGCGTGCCGAGCTTGACGTTGGCTTCGAGATAATCGGGGCAAATCCGCACGGCGCATTCGTAATGGACCGTCGCGGCGGTGTCGTTGCCGATCTTCGCGTAAAGATCGCCGAGGCGCAGCCGAGTGTCGGCGGCGTCGGGCTCGCGCTGAATCATCTGGTGCAGATGCTCGATCGCCTCGCGGACCAGACCGGCCTCTTCATAGGCGCTGACCGCGTCGTTGTGCGCCGTCCAGTTGTCGGGTTCCAGCGTCAAGGCGTGCTCGTAGCGGGCGATGGCGTCCGGAAAGCGCTTCGCCGTGATGAGCAAATTCGCGAGCGTCAGGTGCAAGTCGGTGTGCTGCGGGTCCAGTTCACAGAGCGTCTGGTACTGCTTGATCGCTTCTTCAACGACATTCTTGCGCAGCGCCATCGCCGCGAGTCGCTCGCGGGCGTTGCGAAGCGTCGGACAAAGATGCAGCGCGTCGTGGTAATACTGGTTGGCCTCAGCGTCACCGCCGCGCCGCTCGTGACAGAAGCCCAGGCAAAAGAGAATCGCCGGATTGATCGGATCGGCCTTTTGCGCAATGCGAAGGTGGTCCAATGCGCCGTCGATCTGGCCGAGTTCGTCGAACGCGCAGGCCAGCCCGATCCGGGCGGCAAGATGACCGGGCACGCGGGCCAGAATCGAAAGGAAAAGCGTCTTCGCGGCGGTCGGGTTTTCCGCCCGCAGATACCGTCCGCCGAGCCGCACCTGCAAGGCGAGGTCGTCCGGCTGCTCGGCGGCGCGATGCTGCAGATCGCCCAGCGTCTCTTCCTGATCCTTGCCGAAGATGTTGTCAAACGCCCCCACAAGATGGGCGATGAGGCCGCGACCGAGAAGTTCGAGTAGGAATGACATTGAGCTTCTTCCCCTAATCCGCCGCGGCGGACGCCAGTGCTTCTTTCGCGCGGGTGTAATTCGCGTTGATTTCAAGGGCGCGACGGAACTGCACACAGGCCCGCGCGCGATCGCCGCGGCGGTGATAAAGCTCACCGAGCATCACGTGGACGTCGGGATAGTCCCCGCCGCTTTCGATGGCCAGTTGCAACCGGCTCTCCGCTTCGTCGTCGCGGTTGGTCTGTGAATAGAGCCGGCCGAGTTGGATCAGCGCCTGGACGTAGCGCGGGTTGATCTCGATCGCGCTCCTCGCCTTTTCAATCGCCTTGTCGGTTCGACCGAGCCGGTCATAAATGCGCGAGCAGTGATAGTGCAGATCGGCATAGGCGGGATGATGCTCCAGTGCCCGTTCAAACGTCGCCGCGAGCATCGCGAAAATCTGCGGATCGATGTCCGACACCGGCAGGCTCAGAAACGCCTCGACAAAATCCGGGTCTTTGACGAGAACCTGACCGAGAAGTTCCAGATCGTCCTCTTCGCCGACCGGCGTCGCGGCCGAAGACGGGGTATGTTCGATGTCGGCGATTTTGCCCCCGGTCGCCTGAATGGCCATCGCCAGCAGCATCGCCGTATTGGCGTCCTGCGGGCGGAGCCGCTGGGCGGTGGCCAGATGTCTAACGGCCTGATCGTTTTGGCCCAGCGCGCCGTGGACCAGGCCCAATTGTCGGTGAACGTCGGATCGAAGCGGAGCAAGGCGAACCGCCTCATTCATCGCCTCCAGCGCCGTTGCGTAGTCGTCGTTCGAGGCGTACAGGACGCCGATCTGGTAATGAAGCTCCGCCTGATGCGGTGCAACGTCGATCGCCGCTTTCAGCGTCTCGATCGCCCGGGCAAGCTGGCCGTCGCGCGCGAACGCGTGCGCCAGTCGGATCGGCAGCGTGTTCTCACGATCCCCGGCGGCAATGGACCGCTCCATTTCGGCGGCGGCCAGATCATAGCGGCCCTGTCCGAGGTAGCAGGTCGTCAGATGGGTCGACAGACCGGACGAGTCGGGGTTGATGCGTCGGGCCTCGGCAAAGTGCGACGCCGCCTCTGCGTAACGACCCTCGGCCAGATCGGCGTGTCCTTGTTTCAGGTGCGACTGACCGAGATAAAAGCGGGCCAGCGTAGCCGGCAGATTTCGCCCTTCGCCGACCGCCGTAAGCTTCTCGATGGCCTCGGAATACCGGCCGGTCTCGTACGCGGCGACGCCCTGCTGATAGAGCATCGCGGCGCCAGCCGCTGAGTTCGACGTACCGTGGTGCTTTCCAAACATGGCCGCTACCCTCGGGTCCGGAAAAAAAATCGCGAGAATCGTCCGCGGACCCTTCTGTGCTATCGTCAACCCGTGGGGAAGGGATTACGTGGATTATCAGGGCTTTGCGTCGGCTCGCCCTTGTCAGTATCGCTCATCGCAGTAGGATGATGGATTCACGGACAGGACCTTTATGGGTCGATGGAGCCACGGATGGCGGCAGCGACGAAATCACCCCCGAAGACCAAACGAAGCGATTCCGATCAATTGCAACTAATGTTCACGCCGGAAGGTTCCCCGTCCGGCCGGACGATGCCTATGGCCAAGAAGCATTCATCGAAGTGCTCGCGCGCGAGCGCCGCGAAACACGAAGTCGAACCCTCTGCCTCAAAGGGAGAGGGAGGCGGTCGCCGCAAGTCGCGAAGCAAATACGCGACGGCCGAGTCGATGTCCAAATCCCAGCGGGAGATCAGCGTTTCCGAGTTCTTCGCCAAGAACCGCCATCTGCTCGGCTTCGACAACAAACGCAAGGCCCTCCTCACCACCGTCAAGGAGGCCGTGGACAACAGCCTCGACGCCTGCGAAGAGGCGGGCATCCTCCCCGATCTCGTGGTCAAGCTGGAACAAAGCGATACCGAGCGCTACGTCGTGACCGTCCGCGACAATGGCCCCGGCATCGTCAAGAACCAGATCCCCAATATCTTCGGCAAGCTGCTCTACGGCTCGAAGTTTCACCGCCTCAAGATGAGCCGCGGCCAGCAGGGCATCGGCATCTCCGCCGCCGGCATGTACGGCCTGCTCACGACCGGCAAGAGCGTGCGCATTACCTCTCGGACCGGCAGCCGCTCCGACGCGCACTATTACGAATTGCAGATCAACACCAAGACGAACGACCCGCAGATCGTCAAGGACACGACCGTCAAGGTCGACTGGCCGCACGGCACGGAAGTGAAGATCGAACTCGTCGCGACCTATCAAAAAGGCCGCGCGTCCGTCGACGAATATCTCGAACTGACGGCGATCGCCAACCCCCACGCGCAATTCACGTTCATCGATCCGGAAGGACAAACGATCGAGCTGCCGCGCGGCAGCGAAACCGCGCCGCCGCCGGCCGTCGAAATCAAGCCGCACCCCTACGGCATCGAACTCGGCGTGCTCATCAAGATGCTCAAGGACAGCCGCGCGGGGACAATGTCGCAATTCCTCCACGGCGAATTCAGCCGAGTCAGTACCGGCGTCGCGTCGACAATCTGCGACAAGGCCGGCATCGGCAGCCGCTCGCGGCCCTCGCGCATCGGCACGCACGAAGCCGAGACGCTTTACAAGGCGATGCAGGAAACGCCGATCCGCGCGCCATCCACCGATTGCCTCTCGCCGATCGGGCCCGAACAGATTCTCGCGGGGCTGCTCAAGGGCGTGAAGGCGGAGTTCTTTACGGCCTCGACGCGCAGCCCGGCCGTCTATCGCGGCAACCCGTTTCAGATCGAAGTCGGCCTGGCCTACGGAGGCGAACTCGGCCCCGACCCGACGGCGACGGAACAGGAATCGACGACCAATGAAGCGGTCGTCCGCCGCGGCAAGGTCGTCTCGGAAGAGCGTTCGCCGACGCAGGCGAAGCTCATGCGCTTCGCCAACCGCGTGCCGCTGCTCTACCAGCTCTCGGCCTGCTGCATCTACAAGGCCGTCTTGGATCTCGACTGGCGTCGCTACGGTCTCTCGCAACCCTCCGGCAGCTTGCCGCAGGGGCCTCTGGCGATCCTCGTTCACATGGCCAGCGTCTGGGTGCCCTTCACCAGCGAAGGCAAGGAAGCGATCGCCGATTACGACGAAATTCGCAAGGAGATCAAACTCGCCGTGCAGGACTGTGGCCGAAAGCTCCAGGCGTACCTCAACCGCCGCAAAAAGCAGCGCTATGAGACCGACCGGCGGAGCATCTTCACGCGCTACATCGGCGAACTCGTCAATTCGTGCAACGAGATCACGCGAATCAACAAGGAGAAGCTGACGGCCGACCTGATGGCCGTCGCCAAACGCGTGACCGCGCGCGCCGATGAAAAGGTGGAACTGATCGGCGCGAAGGCCAAAAGCAAGAACAAGGACCAGCCCGGAAGCGAGTATGGCGAGAACACGATCGTTGTCGAGCAAAACGCCGACGCCGCGCCGGGGCCGCTGTTTGCCGACACCCGGAAGAAAAAATAGCCCGATTGATCTTGTTCGCGGTTCATCTACACTATGCTTCCGTTGACCGAAGGGGAGCCTGAACATCCCCCGTTTCGCACGGTCCAACATCAGGAGACTGTCATGTTGAAGAAGCTTCTTTGTCTGGCCTTCGTTCTCGCTTTGTCGATCGTCTACACCGGCTGCGCCGAGAACGAGCACAAAGTGACCTCGGAAAAGCAGGAGCAGCACGAATCCGCTCCGCAGGATACCTCCCCCGGCGGCATGGTCGTAGAGTAGCCTCCATTGCTCTCTCGACGCCTGACGCTTCGTTACTGGTTGGCGGCCGCATGGCTGCTGTTGTGTTTCCTTGCGCCGCTGGCCTGCAACAACGATCGGAAGATCACAGAGAAACACGAACAGGCCTTGACCGAGGAAGAAGACGGATAACCATCCAATAGGCAGCGTCGTTTCGTAGCGGTTGGCAAGCCATGTCTGATCAATCCACCCTCATCCGCGTCGGTCACTCGCCGGACCCGGACGACGCCTTCATGTTCTACGGTCTCGCCGGGGACAAGATCGACACCGGTCCCTATCGCTTCACCCACGAAATGGCCGACATCGAGTCGCTTAACCGCCGCGCTGAAAAGGGCGAACTGGAGGTCTCCGCGATCTCGATCCACAGCTACCCCTACGTTCGCAGGCAGTACGCCCTGCTCTCCTGCGGATGCAGCATGGGCGACGGTTACGGCCCGATGGTCATCGCCAAGCGACCGTTGGAGATCGGCGAACTGGCAGGCAAAACAATCGCGGTGCCGGGCGAACGCACGACGGCGTTCCTCGCTTTGAACCTTTGCCTCGGCAAAGGAACGTTTCGCCACAAGGTCGTCATGTTCGACGAAATCCCCGCCGCCGTGGCCCGGGGCGATGTCGATGCCGGGCTCATCATCCACGAAGCGCAGCTCACCTATGCCCGCGAAGGACTGTACAAAGTCGTCGACGTCGCCGAATGGTGGGGCGGCAGGACCGATCTGCCGCTGCCGCTCGGCGGCAACGTGATCCGCCGCGATCTCGGCGAGAAGCGGATGCTCGAAGTCGCCCGGTTGCTTAAAGCGTCGATCGAATACGGACTGGAACATCGAAAGGAGGCCGTCGCTTACTCCCTTCAATTCGGCCGCGGGTTGGATACCGCGTTGACCGACCGCTTCATCGAGATGTACGTCAACAAGTGGACGCTCGATTACGGCGAGCGCGGTCGAAAGGCCGTGCGCGAGCTGTTGGCGCAAGCCCATACCGCCGGTCTCGTTCCCGATCCCGGCGAAATCGAATTCATCGGTTAACACATTTGATCAGAGCGCGGCAGGGGGTTTTGGAATCCACCGGGGAACCTGTTTGCAATATTCGGTGTACGAGTCGCCGAAGCGTTCGCGCAGCCGGGGCTCTTCGATCTTCGTCACTTGATAATGCGCGAAGCCGAGCCCCAGAATCAGAAACAAGAGCAGCCCAAACGATCCAAAGTAGAGCACTTCTCCAAGAAACGAAACGAGCAGCGTGATGACCACGGGATTGCGAACCCACCGATAGGGCCCTGTCGCGACGAAGACCTTCGGCGGGTCAAACTCGACGTGGGGGCCTTTTCCGTAGTAGATCAGCCACACTGAACAAAAAAGATACGCCGCCAGACCGATGGTGAAGACCGCGATGCCGAGCAGGGCGCGGAACCCTCGCCAATAAGCAGCGATGACGCCGGAATTGCCGCCCCATCGGTTTTCGCCGATCAGGTAGAAGACGGACGGTATGACCGCGAGAATGACGAGAAGAAACCCAATGGTGTACAGAGTGCTTCGCAGCGCGAAGGGTCGATCGGGCTCCGGGCTCGGCGTTTGAGGTGTTTCTACCATCGAACAGCGAAGCCGGCGGTCATCCATTTGCTGGACTCGACGGCGTGCACGATGGCCAGTTGACCGGGCTTCAGCTCGCCGGAGCGGACCATCTCGTCGAGGTGGAGAAGCGTGGCCGCTCCGCCGCAGTAGCCGATCTTGGCGCTTCGGAATTTGATCTTGTCGCGCGTGATTCCCAGGCGGTCCAGGAAGGCCGGAATATGGTCTTCATACAACTGGAGCGTCGGGATGGAAACGACATAGTGATCGACGGAGCCCGGATCGATTTTCAACTGGTTCGTAAAGTTGCAGAGTCCCTGAAGCAGGAGCGGCGCGGCGTTGTCGTTGACCGCGGAGAAATCCTGCCAGAGGTGGTGCATGCCGTCGTTGTAGAGCTGCGGGATCTGATGGCTGGCGGGCATCAGGTCCTGCGCCGCGCCGCCGGCGACCATGCCGGCCGGGCGACCCGCGCCGACCGATTCAACAAAAGTGCCGACGATCTCGTGGCCCGGCTTGCCGTTTTGCTGCGCCTGGAGGACAACCGCCCCAGCGCCGTCCGCGAGGATCCAGCGAAGTGCGGCGTGGACCTTGTCCATCTTGGGCTGATTGAAATAGCAACTTCGCAGATAGATCGACGAAAGCTGACTGTACGCGACGAGCGCCGTTCGATAGCGGCCGGAGCGTAACGCGTCATACGCGACCTGCACGCCTTTGCCGACGCCGGTGCAGTTGGAGTGAATTTCCATCTCGGCGCAGTTTTGGATTCCCAGCCGCTCCTGAAGAAGCGCGCTGGTCGGCGGTGTGCTTTGGTCGTAAGACGGACAGGAGATGATCAGCAGATCAACCTGTTGGGGTTCGATCTTCGCCATCTCCAGAGCGCTTCGCGCGGCCTTCTCGGCCATGCTGCTGAAATTGAACGTCATGTCCCCCGTCTCGGGGTCCACTGCGAAATGGCGGGTCAGAACGCCGCCGCGATCGAGCATTTTCTTGCCGAGGTTTTCGACGAAGCTGCGAACCTTCTGCGGCGCATCAGTCAGGGGGCCAAGGACGGCCTCCAACCTTTCATTGTTGACCGGCGGGCCGGGAAGAAAACTCCCGGTGCCAGCGATTCGAACAGGTAACAAGGACATAGCACTCCTAGTCGATACACTCGGTTGGCGGGTGGCCCGCGAACGGGCAACCACATCCAGGAACGCGAGACCGCGCCGGATGGCAAGCCGAGTATATTAGCAAAAGCCGCGCCACATGGGCAGCCATTTGTTTACCCGAAAAAGGCAGGGATCACAACCCCAGGGTATCTTGCAACCTCTTGGTGACCCCTTTTCAGTTTCATGTGTGACCTAATCTGTTTCAAATAAACGAGTTATGTGTTTAATGAACGAGACCATTCGATCGTCGTGACATTTCGTTCATTTGCGTATTATCGTACCGTGGGGGCGACGATAGCGGGTTTGACGAGCGAGGATTGATGAGATTATAGGCCATGAAACTCAATTGGTCGCACATTTCGCTCAGCCTCGCCGGCAGCTTCAAAACCGCCAAAGCCACGCGGGGAAACAAGCAAACCCTCTGGGTAAAAGTTACCCAGGATAATATCGTCGGCTGGGGCGAAGCGGCCCCAGTCGATACCTATTGCCAGTCGTTGGAGTCAGCGGAAAAGGCCCTTTCTGTCATCGCACCGCTTCTTTCCGAACGGCATCCGTTGGAAATTGAAGATACCATTGGTCTGCTTACGGATCGATTCGGAGATCAGTTGGCGACCGTCGCCGCCGTGGATGCCGCGCTGCACGATTGGGCCGGCAAGCACTTTGGTGTTCCGACGTGGCAGTGGCTGGGACTCAAGCCCGCGGGTCCGTTTCAGACTTCATTTACCATCGGGCTCGATGATCCGCAAGCCGTCGCCGGCCGCGTAAGGGCGGCTGCTGACTATCCCATTCTTAAACTGAAGCTCGGCGGCCCGAATGATGAGGCGATCGTGGCCGCGGTTCGCGAACTCGCGCCGACCAAGGCGATACGCGTCGACGCCAACACCGCATGGTCGGTCGAGCAGGCGCTAACCTTGCTGCCGCGGCTGGCGCGTTACGGCGTCGATTTTGTTGAGCAACCGCTCGTGGCGACGGATCGAAACGGCCTTCGACAACTCAAGGAGTCCGGGATTTGCCCGATCGTGGCGGACGAAAGTTGCGTGCGACCGTCCGGCGTGCTCGGCCTGGCCGGATGCGTCGACGGCGTGAACATCAAGCTGAGCAAGTGCGGCGGCATTCGCGAGGCGATCAAGATGATTCACCTTGCACGTGGCGCGGGGTTGAGGATCATGCTCGGCTGCATGATCGAAAGCTCCCTGGGCATCTCCGCGGCCTTACAGCTCGCTCCGCTGGTCGATTGGCTTGATCTCGACGGCCATCTTCTGCTGGCCAACGACCCCTTCACCGGGATCGGCGGGGCCGGCGGGCGGTTGACCCTTTCCACGCGGCCGGGGCTGGGAGTCGAGCCCACGGCGGGGAGCGCGTCTGCGTAGCGGCCGGCTACAGAATGAGATACGTAGTCCCGGGAATCTTCACCCTTGACGGAGATAGCCCGGGTCCCTATATTTGCATAGTGACGCAAATGAGCAAGAAACGGAAAACTCGTCCGAAGGCCCGGCCCTGCTGTGCCGACGTCGCCGCCGTTGTCGAACCGCGGCTCTTCAAGGCCCTGTGCGACCCCAATCGAATCGCGCTTTTGGCCAGGCTTTCACAATGCGGTCGCCCCTGCACCGTCGGTGAGATCTCCTGCTGCTGCCCCGTCGATCTTTCGGTCGTCTCGCGGCATTTGGGAATCCTTCGCGACGCGGGCATTCTGGAGTCGCATAAGAAAGGCAAACAGGTCTATTACGCCGTGCGGTTCAATTCGATCGCACAATCACTTCGATCCATTGCCGATGCGATCGAGTCATGCTGCCCGCCACCCATGACCAGTCGAAAGGTGCCAGGAAAATGAGCACACCGGCCGACATTCGAGAGACCGTCTCCAGGACCTATGCGAAGGCCGTCGCGTCAGGCGGAGGTTGCTGCGACGGTGGCAAAGCTCAAAAAGGCGTCTTGGCCAAGCTCGCCGGTTATGACGCGCGGGAGTTGGCAACGTTGCCGGGCGACGCCGTCGTTAATTCCTTTGGCTGCGGCAATCCGCTGGCGTTCAGCGAAGTACGGCCCGGGGAGATGGTTCTCGACCTTGGGAGCGGGGCGGGCATCGATCTGATCATCGCCGCGAAGAAGGTGGGGCCCAATGGCCGCGTGATCGGCATTGATATGACCGACGAGATGATCGAGCGGGCGCGCAAGAACATTGCCGCCGCGGGGCTGGCCAACGTCGAAATTCGCAAGGGGTTCATCGAGGAATTGCCCGTCGAGTCCGCGAGCGTCGATTGGGTGATTTCCAATTGCGTCATCAACCTGTCGCCGGACAAGCCCCGCGTTTTCCGCGAGATCGCCAGGGTGTTGAAGCCCGGCGGCCGGATGCGCGTCAGCGATGTCGTCGCGCGGGAACTGCCGGCTGCCATTCTTGAGAATCCGTCGCTTTATTCCAGTTGCATCGCCGGCGCCATTAATGAAGATGATTATCTTGCCGGCCTCCGATCCGCCGGTCTCGTCGAGGTCGAGGTTCTCGAACGCGTTGTTTATGAGGCGGCGCAGCTCCGCGCCCTCGTCGGATCGGAACTCGGCGTGGACGACGAGACTGCGAAGCTGGCGGAGTCCGCCGTGGGCAAAGTCTGGAGCGCGATCATCGTCGCGCGCAAACCACAAACCGCAAAAGGAGTTTGAGTGTTGGCCCGCTCCAATGATGCGCGAAGGATGGATATTTTCGAGCGTTACCTGACGCTCTGGGTCGGCCTTTGCATGGTGGTCGGAGTCGGTCTGGGAAAGCTCCTGCCGGGCCTCATCAGCACCTTTCGTAAGTTGGAATTCGGCGGCGGCAGCCGGATCAACATCCCCATTGCCGTGCTCATCTGGCTGATGATCTACCCGA
>CAYPXR010000058.1:0-21869 GCA_964414585.1 uncultured Planctomycetaceae bacterium | reverse complement strand
AGCTCCATCGCCTCGACGGGGTTCATGTCCACAAGAACACGACGGAGTTTGTAGACCAGTTCCAGTTCTTTCGGATCGAGCAGCAACTCTTCCTTTCGCGTGCCGGACGCGGCGATGTCGATCGCCGGCCAGACGCGCTTGTCCACCAGGCGGCGGTCCAGGTGCAACTCGCTGTTACCGGTGCCTTTGAACTCTTCAAAAATGACTTCGTCCATTTTCGAGCCGGTGTCGACCAGGGCGGTGCCGATGATTGTCAGGCTGCCGCCTTCTTCGATGTTGCGGGCGGCGCCGAAGAACCGCTTGGGCTTTTGCAGGGCGTTGGCGTCCACACCGCCGGTGAGAATCTTGCCGGAGTGCGGCACTTCGGAGTTGTACGCACGGGCCAGACGGGTGATCGAGTCGAGCAGGATCACGACGTCGCGGCCGTATTCCGTCAGGCGCTTGGCCTTTTCGATGACCATCTCGGCGACTTGAACGTGGCGGCTGGCGGGCTCGTCAAACGTCGAAGAGACGACCTCGGCCTTGGTATGCCGCTGCATTTCGGTCACTTCCTCGGGCCGCTCGTCGACCAGGAGGATGATCACGTAAGCGTCGGGGTGGTTCGTCGTGATGGCGTTGGCCATCTTTTGCAGCAGAACCGTCTTGCCCGTGCGCGGCGGAGCCACGATCAACATGCGCTGGCCCATGCCGATCGGCGTGACGATGTCGATGACGCGCATGTTCACTTCGTCCGACGTCGTCTCCATGATGAGCCGGCGCGTCGGGTGGTGCGGCGTCAGGTCTTCAAAAACGGCCTTCTCGGTGACCTTGTCGGGTTCCTCGAAGCAGATCGCCTCGACGCGGAGCAGTGCGAAATACTTCTCGCTCTCCTTGGGCGGGCGAATCTGGCCGGCGATGATGTGGCCGCTCCGCAGGCCGAAGCGACGAATCTGCGACGGACTGATGTAAATGTCATCCGGGCAGGGGACATAGTTGTACTCGGGGCTGCGCAGGAAACCGAACCCGTCAGGCAGGATTTCCAGGACGCCCTCGCCGTACATGAGGCCGTTTTTGTTGATGCGCTCCTTCAGGATTTTGAAGATGAGATCCTGCTTCTTCAGGGCGGCGTAATCGTTGATGCCTTCCACTTTCGCGACTTCGTGCAAGTCGGGGATCGCCATCCGCTGAAGCTCGGTGATGTGGAGATCACCGCGCTTGATCTTTTCGTAGCGTTCGTGGGTCTCGCGATCGATGCCGGTGCGAATCTCAGCGGATTCCTTGGTTTCGGGGACCTCGGCCACGGGCTCGACCGGCGCGGGGGCGGCTTCGGTCGTCTCGCCGTTTTCAACAGCAACGGCGGCCACGTCTTCTTCGTCGTCGTAGGACGAGGGAAGGACGGCAGGCCGCTTGGGCTGCGCGTCTTGCGGGCGTCGGTGCTTCTTGTGGTACGGTCTCGAGGGTCCTTGCGGCCTAGGCATGGTGATGGCCTCCTGTCAGGAATGATGTGGTCGTCATGGGGGGTCTGAATCCTGGAATTGATGGTTCGTTTTGTTTGATGGTTTCAAGAGTGTCGTCTTATCGTTGAATCGTCGAGCGGGGCGGCGCCCGCAGTTAAGCGGGAAAGCATCGTTAAATCGCGCCGGACTCCGAGACGATTTGGGAAAAAATGTGTTCTACTTGGTTTCGAAGGTCGCTCAGGGTGGAGTTGTTATCACAGATATAATCGGCCCTGGCACGCTTCATGTCCAGAGGTTGTTGCAATTTTTCTCGTCGATTTATTTCTCCCTCGGGCCAGTGCCGGGGTTTTTCGGACCTATCACGCCGTTTGTCAAGTCCGGCATCCACAAAGATCACCGCATCGCACAACAAGTCCAAATCGGCTTCATAGAGCAATGGGCTGTCCAGCACGATCATTTTAACACGCGTCTGCTTTTCAAATTCGGCGATCACGTCAGCCCGGCGGACGGCGATTCGCGGATGCAGGATCGCCTCCAGTCGGTGGCGCTGGGCCGGGTCCCCGAATACGATCGATCCGACCTTCTGCCGGTCCACGGTTCCGTCCGCCGCCAGGATCTCGCTGCCCCACCATTTCAGGAGAACGTCCTTGACCTCGCGGTGATTGATCTCCTGGTGGCTCAGGGCGTCGGAATCGATCACGCCGGCCCCCAGCTCGCCGAGGATCTTGGCGACCGTGCTCTTGCCGGACCCGACGCCTCCGGCCAGACCGACGACCGGTTTGCCATACCGAGTAATCTGCTGTTTGCGCTCCGTGGGCGGCACTCCATCACCGCTGGCGAATCGTGCGGGAAAATCGCTGTCATTCGAAGACCTACGTCATCGCTGCGTGGGTCTGATCAATCACTGTCGGAAGCGACGCCGGCGAAGTCCCGCCGAAGTCAGCGATGAGATGAAACCTTTTGGAAGTACCTGCTAGATTAGTGCAATCCGACTGACAAATCAAGTGATACGGAAAGCCCCGATCCGGTAGATACAAAGTATCATAACGACGTTTCCGGGAAAAGTCACGCGCTTTTTTTTGGGGGGGGTGCCGCCTCCAGTACGGCGATGCTAATACGCATTCTTCGTGTCCAGAAGGATGTTAATCGGACCGTCGTTGATCGATGAAACGGCCATGGACTCCCGGAAACGGCCGGTTTGAACGGGGAGCCCCAGGTTTCGAAGCTTTTCGCACACCGTCTGGTAAAGGGCATCCGCGGCATCCGGCCGGGCGGCCGCGATAAAGGCGGGCCGACGACCCTGGCGGGTATCTGCCATCAGGGTGAAATTGCTGACGACAAGGATCGCCCCGCCAATGGCGGACACATCGAGATTCATCTTGCCGGCGTCATCTTCGAAAATGCGCAGGTGCGCGATCTTTGACGCAAGCTGCTCGGCGTCGGAAGCATTGTCGTCCGCGGCGACGCCGACATACACGAGCAAGCCCCTCTCGATCCGGCCGACCCGCTCTCCGGCGATTTCGACGGAGGCGCTGCGGACACGTTGAACGATGGCGCGCATCATTGCATTCCTGCAGACCCACATCGGCGCTAGAACACCGGGGCCGGGTATTGTAATGCGAATCCGCTAATAGATATGGTATAGGGTC
The DNA here is from genome assembly GCA_964414585.1 of uncultured Planctomycetaceae bacterium. Taxonomy (GTDB): domain Bacteria; phylum Planctomycetota; class Phycisphaerae; order UBA1845; family UTPLA1; genus DATEMU01. The sequence goes on along the minus strand of CAYPXR010000058.1, from coordinate 18,784 downwards.
GTGCCCGAGGCCAGGAACAGGACCGCGCCAAGGACGAGAAAGGCGCGGCGATGCTCGCGCCGACCGGCCAGGCCGTAAACGACGCCGAGGGTGGCGAGGGCGGTCGGTTTGACCCATTGCGCGGGCAACGGCTCGGAAGACAAAAGGTCGGCCATCGACAACAGCGGCAGGACCAGCAGCGCCAGGAGCCACAGCGGCGTGGCGAAACTTCGCCAACGGAGCTGCGACAGAGTTTCGGCGACGATGAGCGCCGGAACGGCCAGCGCGCCAAGGACGACCGCGAGGTATTGCATGACCCAGCCGCGAAGGACCGGCGCCGGCATCCGGATGAAATAGAAAATCACGGCGGCGATGGCCAGCGCGACGGCCAGCGTGGCGTTGGAGTTGGAATTGTCCCGAATGGCGACGCGGGTGGTCATCCACACCAGCAGGCCGATGGCGAATAGACCCGCAAGGATCCGACCCGTCGTGTCATCGGCGTTGCTGGCCGGGACGAGCTTGGGCCACATCGCCATTTCAAAGGCCAGAAGCATGGCGAGCGCGGTCAGGATGAAGGCGGCTCGTCGATTGCAGGGAATCATCCGTCCGGCGGTGGTCCACGGCACATCGCCGAGGAGCTGCTGATGCCACACGATCGCCAGCCAGCGCCAAAGAGCGATCATGACCACCAGCGCGAAGAGAACGGCGTTGAATAGCGCCGGGACGCGTTCGGCGTATTCCGTCGACTCTCGCGGAGTAAACGTCACGGCGGCGACAGCGCAGGACAGCAATACGGACGCGAGGCTCAGCAGCGCCAGCCCCAGCCCCGCGGTGTTGGCGCTCCACCGGCGATAGGTCATGAAGACGCACGTCGTGCCGGCCACGGCGGAAACCGAACAACTGGCAAGGGAAAGCGGCCAGCCGGGCGGGGCGAATTGAACGACCTGATAAACGCCGAGAACGAGGATGACCGATGCGATCAGTGCTTCCACCTGGATAAAGACGGGCCAGCGGGAGTACGGCTCCAGAAGATCATCGAGCCGATCCGGCCAGGCTCGTTTGCGTCGCGCGCGGTAACGAAGGTCCTGCAACACGGCGGCGGCGACGAGAACGGTGGTCAATCCGAGCTGCATCTGGAAAATCCAATTCCACCAGGGAGGCTTGAACCAGGGAATGGCGGCGTGCGAATATTGCATCGAGCCGACGACGGGAGATACGCGAAGGCTGCTCCACCAGACGGCGAGCGCAACCAGGATCAGCAGGAGTACCGGCTGCTGCGAACGAAAACCCACCGCCGCCCAGATCAGGACGGCGACGAGCATCGCAGCGATATCCCAAATACCGACCCACTCCGCGATCATGACCGCGCTGTGCGGCACGTCGAGCACCCGGATCCACGTCAGTGTGGTCAGATGGTTCACCGTGAGGACGGCGGTGCCGATTCCCGACACGAGCGACCACGCGAAGAAAGTCGAGGCCGTTGAAGGCGGAGGTTCGGGCGCGGCCGTTTGGTGGGCCAACCAGCCAAAACAGGCCCAAAGCACGCAGAGCGTCGCGCTGACGTGGCAGGTCGTGTAGAGGTTCCACGGGGCCGGGCCGCGATGAAAATAGGCGGCGAGGGCGGCGCCGATGCTGACCGCCCCGACGAAGAGCGACGTGCCCAGGCCCGGCGGCAGGCGGCGATGGAAAAATTGAAAAGTGATGCCGAAGGCAATTAGTGCGAGGGCGACGTAGTCGCTGGTGGCAAGAGGCATGGTGCGCGGTCAATCATCTGTCGCCGGTCTTCAGACGACGGACAACATGGGACGAATCCACCGCCGAAACTACGGTTCTTCGGCAAGGATCACGTTGTCATATTCGAGCAGCGTACCCTTGGCCCGTTCCACGTCAACGATCCCCTGATTGTAGTTGACGATCGACTGAAGCAGCGCGCGACGGCCGGCGGCCAGATTGTTCTGGGCGCTGAGGATGGTATCCAGCTCGGCCGGGCTCTTGCGCTCCTGGCGCTCCTGGAGGGAGCGCAGGTTTTCGCTGGCCGACGTCACGCCGTCATGACTGGGGAGAATCTGTTCGTAGTTGGTATCCAGGTTTCGCAGGGCGACGCGGCAATCGGTGATGATGTCATCGAGGGCCTTTTTGTAGGCGACGACCGCCTGCGATTGCTGAAGTTTGGCGATGCGGATGCCCGCGCGTTCGGCGCGTTCGCCGAAATTCCATTGAAATTCCACGCCGACGAACTGATCGATGAAGTTGCCCGAGGTCATTTCGTCGAAGCCCTCGTCGGCATTGCCGCCGACGCCGTTGAGCGTCATGCGATAGACCGCGTCGAGCCGCGGCAGGGCCTGATTCTTGGCCACGCCGAGCTGAATTCGCGTCGTGTCGACGGCGTAGCGGGCGCGAATGATTTCGGGGCGGTGCTCGATGGCCGTTTCGACCGCCTGAAATCGATCGCGAAGGATGCTGACGGTCGTCGGATTGTCGATGGGAATGATCTCGTAGTCGTTGGACAGCGGAAGATCGGGATCGTTGAGCAGGTTGAGAAGCTGGTCCTCGGCGTTGCGGACGCGGTTCTTCACGTCGATGTATTCAAACTCGCGGGCCTTGACGGCCGACTGGCTGCGGTAGAGCAGCGTCTGATAGGCGTCGAAGTCGATACGCGCCTGAACCTGGGAAAGCGTCAGGAGGGCCTCGGCGAGCAACTCCGCCGAGATGGTGACGTCGCGCCGAGCGGCGACCAGATTCCAATAGGCCCGCTCCGTGTTGTTCAACGTGTCGATGACCCGGGCACGAAAGGCCTCTTTGTTGGCGCCGCGCTCGTTCTTGCGAATGTTGATCTGGGCCCGGTTGAAATCGATGCCGAAATTTCGAAGGACCGGCTGACGCAATTCGGCGACGAAGTTCTGCGACCAGGACGGGTTGAAGCTGGTGTACTCGGCGGACGGATTGTCCAGCCGGGTCATCTGTTGCGTCAGCGTGACGGTCGCGCCGTTGGCGAGGAGCTTGCGGATTCCTCCGTTGACAATGGTCGTATCGTTCTCGAAGCCGCGCTGTTGAAGCGGCGTGCGGATCAGAAAAGGTTGCGGCTGGTCCGTGTTGTTCCGGTTGGCGTTGGCGAAGAAGGCCATGTCGAAGGCGGCCTCGGCCTGAACGACCTGCGCCGTGCTGATCGCCGGCGCGTAGCCGTCGAACTTGATCGCATAATTGTGCGCCATCGAGCGGCGCAGCGCGTCGCCGAGCGAGAGTTGAAAGACCTTGGGCCGTTCGATTTGTTTGATGTAAGAAACGGCGTCCTGGTAGATCCGTTCGTACTCGCGCTTGATGCTGGAGCTCAGCCGGGTGATTTCCAGGCGCTTCTTGAAGACGGCGTCGGCCTGCGAGGGATCGGGAAGCTGCAGCCAGACCGTCGTATCCACCGACGGCTGAGTGGAAGGCACCGGTCCGGACAGCGCCACCGGCGGCGGCCCCCCCATCTGCGTCAAATCCGGGGCGGGCTCGACGACCTGTTCCGCCGACATCTCCCCTTCGATCCGCTCCGTTTGATCGGTCTCAACCGTGGCGGCAGGCTTTTGACAACCGGTCCACGCGCAGAGGCATGCAGCCGATAAGTATATATAAATAATATGGTTATGCGTCAATCGTTGCATGTACCTATGGTCGCTCTGTCTGTTTGGTTGCCGGACGGGGCGGCGGGAAACCTCAACACGGTTTGGCCCGTCCGTGGGCGATTTCAGTGACGTACCTCGCTATCTAAAGGGGCCGAAAGCCTCTGTCAAACCCAATTTCCAATACTGATACAACGGCAAATTACGATGCGGTCCTGTAACTTGACTGCCAACGCTGAAAACGGGGCTGGGGCCGCGCGTTCACGACGAGGGCTTCGACCCCCGGACGCAGATCCTGCGCGTGCTCCTGGGGGAAGAAAAACGACTCCGACATGCGATCGCACGGAGCGGTCACTTCATGGGCCCCTCGAAACCCTATTCCCCGATCACCTTCACCAGCACCCGCTTCTTCCGACGACCGTCAAATTCCCCGTAGAAGATCTGCTCCCACGGGCCGAAGTCCAGCTTCCCGCCGGTGATCGCCACGACGACCTCGCGGCCCATGATCGTCCGCTTGAGGTGCGCGTCGGCGTTGTCCTCTCCGGTGTCGTTGTGGCGGTACTGATTCACCGGCTCGTGCGGGGCGAGGCGCTCAAGCCAGCGCTCGAAATCCGCGTGCAAGCCGCGCTCGTCGTCGTTAATGAAGACGCTCGCTGAGATGTGCATCGCGTTCACGAGGCAGAGCCCCTCGCGAATGTCGCTCTCGCGCAACGCGGCTTCAACCTGCGGCGTAATATTGACGTACCCCCGCCGCGCCTTGAGTTCGAACCAGAGTTCTTTTCGGAAATGCTTCATGGTCAGATTCCCTTTCCTCAGCACGCTAATGTTAACCCCGTGATTCCTTGTCCGCCGCTCGCACGCCGCGTGAATCGAAGGCCGTTCTCCCGTTCGAGAGGGATGAGCGCGGAGTGGCGGACCGCATCGGGAGATGACCCGTAAAGAGACGAGAATTCCTGGCAGCCGGCGAAAGGCCGCATACGAGTCGCCTTCGCCATCTCCCAGGGCACGACGGAAATCGACTACATCGGCCCTTTGGCCGTATTCGAAACCTGGTACAAAAACTCTTCGTCCGGCAATCCTGAATCGCGTTTTGAACTCTTCAAAGTATCCCACACCCGCGATCCTCTCGACGGTCGCATCGCGGACCACACCTTCGAAACCGCGCCCGCGCCGAATATCGTGGTCGTCCCGGCACAACGCGGCTCACCGGCCTTGATCGAATGGCTAAAAAAAATCGCGCCGTCCGCCGACGTCGTCATGTCGGTCTGCGTCGGCGCCTACCATCTGGCCAAGGCGGGACTCTTGAAAGGCAAAACGGCCACCAGCCACCATGGCGCGATCGATTCGCTGGCCAAGGAATTCCCCGATACGAAATGGGTCCGCGGCGTACGCTACGTCGACAACGGTTCCGTCGCCACCGGCGGCGGCCTCACCGCGGGCATCGACCTCGCCCTGCACGTCGTTGAGCGCTACTTCGGTCGCGCCGCCGCGAGGGAAGTCGCCGATCACCTCGAATATCAAGGTACCGGCTGGATGGAATAACCGGCTACAACCCCAACAGATCGTTCACAAAGATCGGTATGTCGTCGACCGTCGCCTCGCCGCTTGCGTCCACGTCCGCGTTTCGCGTTTGATCGAAGTCGGGATTCACGTTGAGCACGGCATCGATAAACGGCGCGATGTCCCGCCCGTCGGCGAATCCGTCCCCGTCGATGTCGCTATGGACGAAAAGGATCGCCGCGTAGACGTCAATGATCCCGTAGCCGCGTACGATCTGCGGATCGTAAAAAGTTGTATTGTAAAAAATGCTGGACGTATGCAGGAGGGCCCGCCGGACCTTGTCGACGCTCCATTCCGGGTGGGCGTCGATGATGAGCGCGACGCCCCCGGCCACCAGCGGCGTCGAAAGCGACGTCCCGCTCACGCCGATGATCGCCGTATTACTGGAGTTCGCGATCGTCGCCGTCGACACACCGAGGGCCAGCACCTCTGGCTTAACGCGCCCGTCCGCCGTCGGCCCGTCGGACGAAAAAGACGCTGTCGCGCCGCTCGAATCCACCGCGCCGCAGGTCAGCACCTGGTAGGCGTCAGCCGGCGCAATGAGGTGCGACGTGCTGTTCGTTGCATCATGACCCTCGTTGCCCGCCGCCGTGCAGCAGACCAGCCCGTTGTCGGTCGCGATATTGACGGCCTGCGTCGTCACGGCCGTTTGCCCATCCAAGTCGCCCTGCGTGTACCAGTCGATGTAGCCCAGCGAGCTGGTCACCATGTCCGCCCCGTTGAGTTCGAGCCATTCGATCCCGGCGACGTAGTTATCCTCCTCCGCCGGCACTTCCTGACTCGTGTCTTCCGTCTTGGCCAGCAGGAACGACGCATCGTACGCCGCGCCGACGAGGTTGTTCGGCCAATACGCCCCGAGCACACCGAGGATATACGTGCCGTGATTGGCCTGCCCCGCAACATCACCGGTATCCTGCGCCGTATTGCCGTCATTATTGACGAAGTCGTATTCGGCGATGACCTGTACCGGGTGCGCCCCATTCGTCGTCTGATTGAGCGCGGAGTGCGTCCGATTGAAGCCCGTATCGAGAATGCCGACGACGACGCCCGCCCCGGTATACCCCGCGTCGTGCGCCGACGGGATGTCGATCTGCGACAGTTGTGCAAACGAATTGTTGTACCAGGACGCCCCACCGCGAACCGACGGCTCGGCAACCGGCGTCTCCGGCATCGGCGGCCGCGGCGCCGCGCGCGCGACCGGCTGCAACCGCTTCACGAAGGGAAGCGTCGCCAACTGTTCGATCTGCCCTGGCGCCGCCTCAACGCTTACCGCGTTCAACCATCGGCTCTCCTGTCGAATCCGCGCACCGGTGGCCGCGACGGCGTCGACATAGGCGCGGACGACCGCCAGATCGCGGTCATCCACCAGGCCCGGGGACGTTCGCCGAAGCTCGCGCCGCCGTTGAGTCCGTGCGGGCAGTTCCGCCGCCCGCGCGGCGAGACGATTTTGACGAAGGGCCTCGTTCGGCACGTTCTTGTCCGTGAAAAAGACCCAGACGCGCTGCGCATCGCCCGGATGAGCCGCGATCTGCGCTTCCAGCGCCGTCGAAACCGTGGTATGGGGCCGGGGTCGATCCTGGGCCGGCCGAGGCGGATCCACGAAGCCGAATCCAAATGTCAAAAAAGTGATTAATGCACCGGAAATCATTGTTTCCATTCCTCTCCCCACCGCTTGCGGCTTGCCAGGGTTCAAAGGGGGTGGCGGGTCTCCGCATCATTATACCAAAACGTCCCGCGGAATTCCCGGTTCACGGTGCCTGCAAACCGAATTTCACGAGGGCTGCGACGCGGCCTTCATCTTCTTGAGCACGACGTTCAGACGCCGCCGGGCGTCCGCCTGGTCCGGCCGAAGCTTGAGGGCTTCGAGGTATTGGTTCGCCGCCTGCCCCATTTCGCCCTGGCCTTCAAACAGACAACCCAGATTAAATCTCGCGTTGAAATACGTCGGGTCCAGCCGCAATGCGATGCCGAACTCTTTGACCGCCTCATCATATTGTCGAAGCTGCGCGAGCGCGGCGGCCAGGTTGTTGTGCCACGCCGCGTTGTCCGGCTGAGCGCGCAGGGCCTGCCGATATTGATCGATCGCTTCCTGCACCCGTCCGACGGCGTTCATCGCCAGCGCGAGGTTGTAGCGCGCTTCCGCATAGTCGGGATCGATGCGCAGCGCGGCCTCGAAATGTACGATGGCGTCGTCGAAACGGCGCTGCCCGGCAATGAGCATGCCGAGATTGCTGTGCGCCTTGGCATGTTCCGGAAACAATCGCAACGCCTCCTGGTATTGAGCGATCGCCTCGCGGGGTCGGCCCGCCGCCGCCAGTGCAACACCATAGCTGTAATGAACGGTCGCGCTCGGCTCGACGAGGCGAATCGCCTGTTCGAAATAGGGAACCGCCTCCGCGGCCCGGTTCGCGGCGGCCAGCGCATTTCCCAGATTGTTGTAGGCGCGCCCGTTGCGAGGCCGTTGCTCCACGACATCCTTCCACATATCGACGGCGCTCGCATAGACCTCGTTGCGATGAAAGGTGACCACAACCAAAACGAGGGCGACGACCGCCATCGCGACTTGGCCGGCGCGGCCCCGAAGAAGTCGTTGAGCGATCACCACGACAAGCAGAACGACCGCCGCCAACGGCAGATACATGCGGTACTCTTCGGCTGCATCCTGGACCGGAACAATGCTGGACGAGGGCGCAAGAATCAAAAAAAACGCAGCGCCAAGAAATCCCATCGCCGGTCGCCGAATCCACATCCAAATCGTCGCCACCATGAGAATCGCGATCCCGATCAGCGGCAGCGCGGCCTCGGAAAAGCTTCTGGTAATCGGCCACGCATAATCGAAGCACAACCGATGGGGCCAGAAGACCAGTCTCAAATAATGCAGGACGACGCCGGCCTGGGTCATGGCGTATTCGATCGGCGTGGATCGTGCGACGCCGAAGCCGACCGTCGAATGCGCCTCTGAAGATGTTTCGATGATGCTGCGCAACACGCCCGTCATCACCAGGACCGACCACGCCGCCATCAGGGCCAGATACGCGCCCCATCGGCGTTGAAAGACATCACCCCAATTCCGCGCGATCAAGGCGCGGTCATAGAGCAACACAACGACCGGCGCTGTGACCATAGCCGCCTTGCTCCCCATGCCCAGCGCGCAGGCGGCCACCGCGCCGATGTACCAGCCGCCCCCCCGCTCCGATTCCGTACCGCGAACGAAACAATAGAGCGTGAGCAGATAGAAAAGCCCCATCATCGATTCGCTTCGCTGGATCACGTAGGTCACCGCCTGCGTTTGGAGCGGATGAACGGCCCAAAGCAGCGCGGCGGCGAAGGCGATGCCGGAAGCGTCCTCCATCGACAGGCGGCGGAGCGTTCGCCGCACCAATCCAAACAGCGTAAGCGTCGCAATCAGATGCACGACCAGATTGACCGCGTGATAGCTCCACGGCTTGACGCCGCTGATCGCGTAGTTAAAGGCCAGCGTCAGATCGACCACCGGCCTCGGCCCGGAGAGGATGTCGCCCAGCGGCCATAGATGATGGATTCGCCGGTTCTCGACGATCGACCGCGTATCATCGAGCAGAAAGACCCCGCGGAAACTGTTGGAGTAGATAACGACGACGGCCGCAACAAGAAGAACGACGCACCACGTCGTTCGAGTGGATGAGGACTGTGGTGTCGCCATCGCCGAAGGCATAATGAAACGTATTATGAACCACTACGGCGGCGATAGCGAACGATTTGATCTGTGCGAGATGCCGACGTTTGAACGCTGCACAAGCACTCGCTCACTCCTTTTGAGTGGTGGCGGGCCGGGGGCTCGGAATGAGCTCTTCCACCATGAGTTCCAGGTCCTCGGGATGCACATGTTGGAGACGGTTGTCCGGGTCAATGATGACGATTTGCGGTATGCCGGGATTGGGCACGCCGAACATCGCCGTTAACAGGACCGCGCGATGTTCTTTTGGCGGCACGATGAGATGCCATTTGGCCGATCCCCGGTTCTTGATCACGGCCATCGCTTTGTCGACATCGGCGTCGAGATTGACGCTGATGACTTCAAGTTGCGGGTATTTCTCAGACAGTTTTGCAAGGGTAGGCATTTTTCGCAGGCAAGGCGCGCAGTACGTCGCCCAGACATCGATGACGATCACTTTTCCAGCCAGCGATTTTCCTGGGAAGTTCGAAAGCCGTTTTCCCTCGAAGTCGTTGACATCGAACAGAAATCTCTCGGGCCAACTCTCGCGGAAGTCGCGCATGCCTGCGAAGGGAAAGGCTTTGAATTTTCCCGACACGGAAGCTACGGCTTTTTCGGATTCCCGTTTCAGGCTGTCGGCGGATAGCACTTCGACCCCGGCGAGGTCGACAGGTGATTTAAAATAGTACAAGCTCGACTTGAGGTCCCAAACGCCGCAACCCGCCTGTGTACGAGGTTCCAACCGAACATAGGTGTTGCCGTCTTGCGCGAATCCAACAGCAACAAGGAGCACGCCGCGACGACCATGAACGTGGATGGTTGCGAGCGTACCCTCCTGTTTCCATTCAGTAGTATGCGTCGGCTGCTGAATCAGTTGCAGGTAGTGCGTGTTCGGCGGAAGACGGGTTGGGTATTTCTCCCACGTCCAGTTTTCGGTTGGCTCAAGATTGCGGGGGACCTCATCGTCCGCCCTGGAAATAGGCACGAGAAAAAAAACAATTGCGACAAGAAAGCTTGATAAGGCGAGGAGACAGATGATGGTAAATCGACTTACGCGCATCGGAATTCTCCACGAAGCAGAACATTCGGCAGGGATGATTGTAAGCTTGAGCCCGTATTATCGTAAACGGAGTAGGGTCATGCAGACCCTGCTCCGCAACCTTGGCGACGGCCACCACGTCCAGCCCGCCGCGCGAGCGATCAACGGTTATGGGGCTGGCGGTTCAGGAACCGGCACAGGATCAACTTCGCTGTGCCGTGGGTTCTTCTCGCAGTCGCTGCACGTGCAACTGGCGTTTTGGCCAGTCTGGCACGTGCAACGACAGGAGTAACCTACGTCGCAGGTCTTTTGTGCGGTGCAAGCGTCACTTGTACACTCACACGAATTCTGCGCAGTCTCATCCCGATGAGAAGATGCCTCAGGGATCGGCTTGCTGTGATCGAATTTGAAGATCGTCTCGAAGATTTGCTTTGCGCCATCAACGCGCACATGTAGTCGGCCTTTTGCTTCGTCATAATCCATCGTGAGATAGCCGGGGATGTCGTATATGATGGAGAGTTGGTCGGCCCTTTCATCTTGGGAAAGAGGCTGGAAGCGGTGGATGGCTTCGGTTCTCGGATCGTCCCTTCGAATCGAGACTTTGCCGTCCTCTTCGTTGATCGCCCTGCCGTCTACATTCATGAAGAAAGTGAGGCCGCCGCCCTTTACTTCAGTCTTGATTCGAACCCAGCCATCCGGACCGATCCAAACACTTCCAAGTCCGTCGTAGGGTAGCGACGTTTCAGGGAACAACTCCTTGGCAGTCGGAATGATGGTAGTTTCCGAGGTGTTTGCTGTGGAAACTTGCTCGACCGGCTTTGGATGTGCCAGAGTGATCAACGGTGTGGCCAGTACAGCCATCACCAAGCCAAAGAACCCGAGATGACTATGATTGTTTGAAAGCATTTTTTCTCCTTTCACAAATTGGCCCTCATTCATGTTTAAGACAAACAACCAACCAACAATACAAACAGACGTGTTACTTCATGCAGTCTCCCTCCTTTCGCGTAGGCGTGGGCTACTTGACATCGCAGGGTCAATCCGGACGGAACCGCCTAGATCCATATAGCGAAATCCTCGCGGCGCGCTCATAGAATCCACAGAATTTTTCAAACACTTTACACAATATAGTATGTTTTTCAAGGTCAAATATGGCACAAGTACCGTTTTTGCATGAACTTACATCGCCTACGATGCCTCACCGCTTGGCGGAGGTTGCTGCGTGGATTTGTGCAGAATGTTCGGTCAGCGAATTCGAGAGATGCGTAAGCGCGCGGGGCTCACCCAAACGGAGCTTGCGGTACGTTGCGGAGCGAGTGTCGAAATGCAGAGTATCGGAGCGATCGAGCGAGGCGAGCGCAATTGTACGCTGCGAACGATCGAGACGCTGGCTCGGGCCCTCAAATGTGAACCTGCGGAACTTTTCCTATTCCGACCCCAACACGTTGGCCGTTGGCTTTCCGTCGCCGACGCTCGGCTTGCCGACCGATGGAAAGCCGCCGACAACGACCAGAAACAGAAAATCATCCGTATATTGTCAGAACTCGTGTGATTCTGACACCGAATTCAACTTAACGCGATGCCACCATGCCACCAAAGAGGAGGCGTTCCCTCAAAAGCGATTTATCAGTTCCAGTAAGCGACCGCGGACATGCGCGACCCTACGCGCATCGATGATAGCGAACGATATGAAGCGGGCCTTCCCGGGTTTCGGGAATCGCTTCCCAATCCGCCGCCGGCCATTGCGGGAAGTAAGTGTCGCCGGTCAGTCCCGGCTTTTCGATGAAGGTGATAATCATCTCGTCAGCGATCGAAAGGGCCTGCTCGTAAATCTGCGCCCCGCCGACAATAAACGCCTTCTCCTCGCCGCGCGATCGGCACAACTCGATCGCCTCGTCGAGCGAGTGGACGACGTCCAGTGTCGTCGAGTGGGCCGCGCCCACTTCTTTCCCTCGCGTGATGACGATATTCCTCCGCCCCGGGAGCGGTCGCTTGATCGAATCAAAGGTTTTGCGGCCCATGATGATGGCGTGGCCCATGGTCGTCTGCTTGAAATGTTTGAGATCCTCCGGCTCGTGCCACGGCAGCGCGCCGCCCTTGCCGATCAGACGGTCCGGGGTCATCGCAACAATTATGATGGTTTGCATGAACGGTCGTGGAGCGGGTAATGCCTGCCACCTCTATTAAACAGCCACCTTGAACTTGATCGGCTCCTGGCATTCGTAGCCGACGAGTCGGAAATCCTCGAAGCGCAGTTCGTTGAAGGGCTTTTTGGCGATCTCCAGCCGCGGCAAGGGTCCCGGCTTTCGTTTCAACTGCTCCTTCAATCCCGCGACATGGTCGTACTCCGCCATCGGGCCGCCCGGCTCGGCGCGGTAAATGTGCGCATCGATGATGGAATGCGCGAAGCGACCGAGGCCCAGCCCGACCTCCTGCGCGATCATCTGCGTCAGCGTGGCGTAGGCCGCAAGGTTGAACGGAATCCCCAGCGCGACATCGCCCGAGCGCTGCGACAGGTGGCAATTCAGCTTTCCATCGGAAACGTGAAACGCGAATGTATAGTGGCACGGCGGCAGTTTGCTGGCGATCGCGTTGCCCGGCTCCCACGCAGTCACGACAAGTCGCCGGCTGTTGGGGTCCTTCTTGAGCGTGTCGATGACGTAGCGGATCTGATCGACCTCGCGCACCTGCCATTGCCCGCGCTCGTCCTTCGTCGCGCTGGGGAAGTGTCGCCAGTAGTGGCCGTAGGCCGTGTCGAGATTGCCGTGCTCGTCCGCCCAGGCATCCCAAATCTTCGTGTACTCGCGAAGATGGCGAATGTGGTTCTCGCCCGACAAATACCAGAGCAATTCGCGAAGCATCGAAGCAAACTGCATCTTCTTCGTCGTCAGCAGCGGAAAGCCCGCCGAGAGGTCGACCTGATAGTGCGCGGAGAACAGACTGATCGTATCCACGCCGGTCCGCGAGCCCTTGCGCACCCCCTCGTCGAGCACTTTGCGAACCAGATCGAGATAAACCTGCATGGCGATCCTCCGTGACGGCCCGAAACCCTTGGTGGCAGTTTAGGAATGTCACCCACGGGGAGCAACCGTCCTATTTCAGAGCAAATGGGCCCGGTTTGACGGTCCGGTCGGGGGCTCCTAAAATCTCTCAATAGATCTGCATCATGAATAAGCGTCGTGATCACCTGGCTCGCCGAGAAGCCCGCCCGCAATAAGCGCCAAACGCCATGCAACAGCCGACCTCCTGGCATTACTTCCTGATTTACACACACTTGACCGTGTGCCTCATCCTCGCGGTCTATGGCATCCACCGCTACAGCCTTGTCTACCTCTATTACAAATACCGCCGAAACTCCCCGAGAAAGTCCGCCTGCTTTCTCGAGAGACCGCGCGTCACCATTCAACTGCCCATGTTCAACGAGCAGTACGTCGCCCAGCGGGTCATCGAGACCGCCTGTCTGATCGAATATCCGCGCGACCGGCTCGAAATCCAGGTGCTCGACGATTCCACCGATGAGACGACGCGGATCGCCCGGGAAACGTGCGACCGAATGCGCGCCGCGGGCCACGACGTCGTCTTTCTCCATCGAGACAACCGCGAAGGCTACAAGGCCGGCGCGCTCGCCGAAGGCCTCAAAGTCGCGACCGGCGAATTCATCGTCATCTTCGACGCCGACTTCATTCCCCCGACGGACATCCTCGACCATCTGATCGACCACTTTGTCGACCCCAAAGTCGGCATGGTTCAGGCCCGATGGGAACACCTCAATCGCGAGCAGTCGCTCCTGACCAAGACGCAGGCGATTCTCCTCGACGGCCACTTCGTCATCGAGCACGCCGCGCGAAACCGCTCCGGCCGCTTCATGAGCTTTAACGGCACGGCCGGCGCCTGGCGCCGCACGTGCATCGCCGATGCCGGCGGATGGCATCACGACACCCTGACCGAAGACCTCGACCTGTCCTATCGCGCCCAGATGAAGGGCTGGAAATTCATCTATCTGCCCGAGGTCACGAGCCCGGCCGAGCTTCCGCCGGAAATGAACGCCTTCAAGAGCCAGCAGCATCGCTGGGCCAAGGGCGGCGCGCAGACCTGCCGCAAGCTCCTCCCCAGCATCCTCCGCTCCCGGATGCCCTGGCGAATCAAATTGGAAGCCTTCTTCCATTTGACCAGTTGGTCCAGTTATTTCCTGATCGTCGTGCTCAGCCTGTTGCTCCTGCCCGTGCTCTATACGAAGGTGCACGTGTTCGCCAACAACCTGGTGCTCCGCATGGTGTTTGATATCTCCCTGATTTTGATTGCGACCTGTTCGGCGAGCACCTTTTACGTCGCCAGCCAGCGCGAGGTCTTCCGAACCTGGGGCGAAAGCCTCAAGTACCTGCCGTTCCTCGTCAGCCTCGGCGTCGGTGTCGCCATGAACAACGCCCGCGCGGCAATCGAGGGCCTCTTTGGAAAACAATCGGAATTCGTCCGCACGCCCAAGTTCGGCGTGGCCGGCAGCGGCGATAACGGTTGGATGAAAAAGACCAGACACCAACGGCTCGATGCCAAGCTCGTTCAGGCCTGGTGCGAATTGGCGATGGGCCTCTACCTGAGCGGCTGCGTCGCATACACCGTGATCGAAAAAATGTGGATCGGCCTCTTCTTCATGTGCCTCTTCGCCATCGGCTACCTCTACGTGGCCATGCTCACCTTCTACGGCCGCTATCAGGCCGCCAAAGCCGGTGACGCGATCGTCGGACCGGCCTCGTCCGACCCGAACGCGGCCCTTATGACGGTTCCCTCGAAATCCGCTAAGTAATGCCGGCGCGGCCGCCCGTGGCGGTCTTCCCCGACCCATTGCAGAGTGCCTTGACGCGGAATGCGACGAAGTCTACACTCCGTTTTCGACACGATCAGATCACTGGTCCATTCACGCGAAGAACAGCCATGAATACCATCTCCATGAAATCATTCGCTCAGGGCATGTTTGCGGCGACGACGCTCGCCGCCCTGTCGCTCGCATCCTGCCGTTCAATGAACGGGCGCGACGAACCGGTCAAGAGCGTGGCCGAGGCCGACTACACGATTCGCGTCGACCGCGCCAACAACGGCGCCGCAACGAAGACCGACGAAGCCGAACTTTCACCATCGACGGATCACCGGCGAACGCTCGCCTTTGAGATGGTCGGCATCTCCAGCGCCGCCCAGGACGCGACGCCGGAACAGCGCGTCGCCGCCACCCAGGCCGCCATCATCGACGCGTTTGCCAAGGCGCTCATCGAAGCCCGGGCCTCGCGCGGCCAGCCCACCGCCGACTTCACGACCCGGATCGGCCCGCGCATGAAAGTCACGCACCGAACGATCGACTCCGGCAGCGAAATCCAGATCAGCCTGCTCTATCGCGGAATTGAAAGCCTCTTCATCGTTCGCAACGGCGTCCTCCAGCATCCGCCGCAGGACCTCGCCGTGATCCGCCGTCTCTTCGAGGAAACCAACGGCGAATTCTCCCTCCTGGCGACCGACGCCTCGTCCGCGGGCGGCGTCGCCATCGCAAAGGTCGGTTGTTATTTGCCTGCCGGGTTTGATTCACGAATCACCGGCGATGTCACTGGTCAAAAGGTCGAAACGCCCTGACGCCGGTCTCTCTTTTTCCCCGACCCCGAATCGTTCGTCTCTCGCCCGGCGAGTTCAAGTTATCCTCGCGCGGCCGGTGGCCGCCCTCCCGGCTGAAGACCAGGCGCATTCATCATCCGCATGGCGATCAATGGTTCTCCATTCGCGTGCGTCCGGACGGTATTCAACTGACCGCCGGCGGCATGGCGGGTTTGCGCTACGGCCGCGCCGCGCTCGCGCAGCTCTGCGCCGGTCAATCGCGCCTTCGCTCGATGGATATCGAAGACTGGCCCGATTTCGCCGATCGCGGCGTCATGCTCGACATCAGCCGCGACAAAGTCCCGACGATGGCCACGCTCCGAGGGCTCGTCGACCTGCTCGCGACCTGGCGCATCAATCAACTTCAACTTTACATGGAGCATACTTTCGCCTATCGCGGTCACGAGGACGTCTGGCGCGAGGCCTCGCCGATGACCGGCCCGGAGATCGAATCGCTCGATGCCTATTGCCGCGGCTGCGGCATCGAACTCGTGCCCAACCAGAACTGCTTCGGCCACATGGAACGCTGGCTCAAGCATCCGCGGTACACGAAGCTCGCCGAATTGAAAGGCCCGCGCAAAACGCCATGGGGCACGACGCTCCTGCGGCCGACGACCCTGTGCCCCGTGGACCGGGACTCGATGTACTTCGTCTCGAAGCTGCTCGGCCAGTTGCTGCCTCATTTCTCCAGCCGACGGGTCAACGTCGGCTGCGACGAGACGATTGAGCTGGGCCGGGGACGAAGCCGCGAGGCGTGCCGGCGTTTGGGCGTCGGCCAAGTTTATCTCGATTATCTCTTGAAGATCGACCGCCGAGCGCGGAGAAGTAACCGACGGATCATGTTCTGGTGCGATATCGCCCTGGAGCACCCTGAAATCCTTCGTCGATTGCCGCGCGATGTCATCCCCCTGATTTGGGGCTATGAGGCGAATCACCCCTTCGACCGCCAGTGCAAGCTCGTCCGCTCCGCCAAATTGAATTTCTACGTCTGCCCCGGAACGTCGAGCTGGTGCAGCATCGCCGGCCGCACCACCAACGCCCTCGCGAACTTGCGCCGCGCCGCCGAGGCCGGGCTTCGTCACGGCGCGACCGGCTATCTCATCACCGACTGGGGCGACTTCGGCCATCGGCAATATCTCCCCGTCAGTTATCCCGCACTGCTCTACGGCGCGGCAATCAGTTGGTGCGGAGAGAGCCATCGGAACATAAACGTCGCCGACGAAGTCAGTCGCCGGGTCTTTGAGGATCCCACCGGCCGCGCCGGCGAACTTTGGCTGGAAGCGGGCCGCGTACACGAACGCTCCGGCATCTCCATCAAGAACCGCTCGGTCTTGTTCAACATCATCGACACGCCTCTGCGCGAAGTGGTGAACATCAAGGGCCTGACCTCTGCCCGCGTTCGCCGGATGCTTGGACGAATCGAATCACTGGAAAAGCAGTCGCAAAAAGTCCGGTTCGGCGACGCGCTCGTCCGCCGCGAATGGTCAGCCACGCTCGCCATCCTTCGACACGCCGGCCGCCGCGCGCTCGCGGCATTGGATGAAAAGCGAACGCCACGTTCGACGTGGCGGGCCCTGGCCGTGGAGATGCGCGGAATCGTCGAGGATCATCGCAAGCTGTGGCTGGCGCGCAATCGCCCCGGCGGACTCGAGGACAGCCTCGCCTACTATCACAAGCCCCTCGACGAATATCAATCGCGAATTTGACAGGTGGCGCTACGCATCGCCATCGAGCATCGGGATGCAGACCGGCTTGCCGACGACGGCGTCGAGTTGCGCGATCGCTGTGAGGGCCTGGTCCACGGCACTGTGCTTCGCCGGGTGCGTCGTGACGATAACCGGTACGACGTCGCCGACGACGTTTGGCGGCTCGCGCTGGAGGATCGAGGCTATGCTGACGCCTTCGGCGCCCAGGGCCGTGGCGATCCGACCGATCCCGCCGGGCCGATCCTGCAAATTGATGCGCACGTAGTGCGGCGAGATCGTCTCGCCCGGCGAGCGGTAGATGGGCGGCGACGTCTGGTCGGGCAGGACGACGAGCTGCGCGAAGGTCCGCCCCGCGTTGCCGGTCGCGACGTCGACGAGGTCGCTGATGACCGCGCTGGCCGTCGGATCGCCGCCGGCGCCGCGGCCGTAGAACAGCGTGTGCCCGACGGCGCTGCCGTAAACGCTGACGGCGTTGAACGGGCCGGCGACGCTTGCCAGCGGGTGCGAACGCGGGATGAACGTCGGTCGGACGGACAGTTCGAGCCCGCCATCGTGACGTCGGGCGATGGCGAGCAACTTGCAGGCGTAGCCGAGTTCGACGGCCGCGGTCAGATCGATCAGGTCGATGTCGCTGATTCCCGCGACGGGGATCTTGTCGATCGCGCAGGCCTGCCGCGTGGCGATCGACGCGAGAATGGCGAGCTTGTGCGCCGAGTCGATGCCGTCGACGTCGAGCGCCGGATCGGCCTCGGCGTAACCCAGCCGCTGCGCCTCGGCGAGGGCGTGCTTGTAGCTCGATTGATTCTCGAGCATCCGCGTCAGGATGAAATTGCACGTTCCGTTGAGGATTCCATAGACCGCGTCGATTTCGTTGGCGATCAGGCCGCGGCGGACGGACTCGATCAGCGGCACGCCACCGGCGACGGCGGCCTCGAAGGCAATGCAGCGACCGGCGCGGCGCGCCGCGGCGAACAGCTCCGCGCCGTGATGGGCGAGCAGCGCTTTGTTCGCGGTGACGACATCTTTTCCGGCGGCCAGCGCTGCGAGGGTCAGCTCCTTCGCCCGATCGGCCCCGCCGATGAGTTCGACGAAAATCTTGACGGCCGGGTCGGCGATGGCCTTCGCGGCGTCGACGGCGACGAGGTTTGCCGGAACTGCGACGCGGGTCTTCTTCGAATCGCGGACAATGACGTGCCGCAACTCGAAGCGCAGACCGATCCGGGCGGTCAGCGCGGCGCCATCGGCCAGAAGCCGCCGGGCAAGGGCCGAGCCGACACTGCCGCAACCGGCAAGGGCGATTCCGATGGTAGGGGTGCCTGCGGACATCATCTAATCAAATCGTCAAAAAACGGGGGCGTCAAAACGTCAAAATGGGTCGTTTAAGTCGTCCCTCGTTTCACGGCAAATCTTTGGGGTTGAATTTGCCCGCCAGGGCGGATCTTCGACCTGAAAAAGTTGAATCTTGAGGGGGTCTATTGCAGATTGCGCCTTGACGTAGCACGTTGTAAAGGAAGCCGTTCCGGTATTTTACGGCCGGCAGGGGCGCCGGCCGCTACGTCAAGGCGCAATC
>CAYPXR010000057.1:0-58185 GCA_964414585.1 uncultured Planctomycetaceae bacterium | reverse complement strand
CGCGCGGCCGATGGCGTTCGCAAAACCAAAGGAGCCAGACCGCCAGCGACAGCGAAAACAGGATCGAGAGCGGACTCGCCGTCGCCTCCGGCGGCATCCCCAGCCACCGGCCCAGCGCCAGAATGAGCACCCAAAGGAAATTCGAATATCCTTCCACCCGCTCAAAACCGGGGTTAAAGACCAGCCCGTACCCTTCGGCGAAATTTTTCGCGTATCGAAAGGAGATAAAGGCATCGTCGCAAAGAAAACTGTAAACGGCGATATGAGCCAGGAGCCCCGCCAGGCAGAGGCCCAGCACAATCCGCAGGGAAAACGGCAATGACGCTATCGTCGAGGTCCACGACGGCATCGTGGGCGGCCCGGGTGAGGTGACTTCCCCGGTAACGGGACGGCGACGTGTTTTTCTGGAGCGATTCTGATCCGTCGATCTTCCCATCCAACACCCGCCGCCATTTTACCACATCACGGCGGAGGAGTGAGTCGATTGCTTCGTCGTCGGAAAAGATGGATGATGCCATCACGTGGCGACCGGGAGTTTCCGTTAACCATGATTCGATTTTGTTTTTTCCACGCCGTCGTCTGGATGGCAATCGTTTCAACCGTCGCCCGCGCGCAAGGTGACGGCCTCGACACGATCAAATCCCGCGGAACGCTCATCTGGGGCGCCGATCAGGAAGGCGGCGGGCCCTACGTCTATCCCGACCCGTCAGTTGCCGATCGCATCGTCGGCTTCGAGGTCGATCTCGCCGCCCTGCTCGCCGCCGAGCTTGGCGTGCGCGCGGAGTTCAAGCAGGCTAACTGGGACACGCTGCCGGAGTTTCTCGAAAACGGCTCGATCGACGTCGTGCTGAACGGCTACGAATGGACCCCCGACCGCGCCGCGCGAATGCAGGCCACCCGCCCGTACTACATCTACGAACTTCAATTGCTCGCCCGCAAGGACGATTCCCGCTTCCAGTCCATCGACGACTTGAAGAAGGGACCGGCCGGCACGCGCTATCAAGTCGGCGTCCTCGGCGGCTCGGCCGCGGCCACCTATCTGCGTGAGCATTTCAGCGGCGGCGTCAACCTCTTCGAATACGACGGCAATACCAACGCGATGGCCCAGGTGCAATCGGGTCTGCACGACGCCACGCTACAGGACCTGCCGATCGCCATTTTTTATCAAGACAAACCCCAGGGCCGCGGACTTCGTTTCGTCGGCCCGCCGGTCGGGCAGGGTTACTACGTCATGTACATCCGTAAGGGTGACACACGTCTTGCCGCCGCGCTCAATACCGCCATCGAACAACTGTTCACGACGGGAAAACTGAAGGATATCTATGACCGTTATGGAATCTGGAATCGTACGCAGGAAAAACTGCTCGACGCCTCGCCCCAACTTACTGAGACCTCTGAACTTTCAGTCGCACGCGCCGTCGCGCGCTATGGGCCGATCCTCCTGAAGGCGGCGGGCGTCACGGTCCTGCTCTCGATCCTCTCCATGCCGATCGCCATTGTGATCGGCCTCTTCGTCGCGCTTGGTCGGCTCTACGGCCCGGCACTGCTCCGCTCGCTCCTCGCCGTTTATGTCGAAGTCCTCCGCGGAACGCCGCTTATCCTTCAACTCTACGTCATCTATTTTCTCCTGCCCAAGTTGCTGCACATTCCGCTCAATCCCATCGCGGCGGCGATCGCCGGTCTTGCGATCAACTACTCCGCCTACGAAGCGGAGATCTACCGGGCCGGTCTCCAGGCCATCCCGCGCGGCCAGATGGAAGCCGCCCTCGCCCTCGGCATGTCGCGCGCGACGGCGCTGCGCCGAATCATCGTCCCCCAGGCCGTCCGCATCGTCATCCCGCCGGTCACCAACGATTTCATCGCCCTCTTCAAGGACACCTCCGTCTGTTCCGTGATCGCCGTCGTCGAACTGACCAAGCAATACAACATGCTCGCCAACAGCACGAGCGCGGTTCTCACCGTCGCCGCGATGACGGCACTGCTATACCTGGCGATGAGTTACCCGTTATCATGGGTCGTCCGGCGTGCCGAAAAGCGATTGAGCGTTCACGGTAAACTCGTCGGGGTTTGACGGAGCGGGCGCTGCCCGTCGTATTCACTTGACATGATCCGCGTCGAAGCACTCTACAAACGCTATGCCGATACCGAAGTCCTGCGCGGCGTCACGATGGACGTGCGCCAGGGCGAAGCCGCCGTCATCATCGGGGCCTCCGGCGGCGGAAAGAGCACGCTTTTGCGCTGCATCAATGTCCTGGAAACGTTTGACGCCGGCGCCATCCACGTTGATAACCTGACGATTCACGCCGGCAACGGTAATGGAAAATCCGACGGCGATCACATCGCGCTTCGTCGCCGCGTCGGAATGGTCTTTCAGCAGTTCAACCTCTTCCCGCATTTCACCGCGCTGGAAAACGTCATGAGCGGCCCGCTCTATGCCCTGGGACTTTCGCACGACGAGGCCGCCGAGCGCGCCAAAAAGCTCCTGAGCCGCGTCGGCCTTGCGGACAAACTCCACCAAAAACCCGCCGCACTTTCGGGCGGTCAGCAGCAGCGCGTCGCCATCGCCCGCGCTCTGGCCAACGATCCGGAAGTCATCCTCTTCGACGAGCCGACCAGCGCGCTGGACCCGCGCATGACCGCCGAGGTTCTCGCCGTGATGGCCGACCTCGCCTCCAGCGGGCAGACCATGCTGGTCGTCAGCCACGCGATGGATTTCGTCCGTCGTTCGGCCCACCGCGTTCACGTCATGGATCAGGGCCGAGTCGTCGAATCCGGTCCGCCGCAACAAATCTTTGAATCCCCCACGCATGCGGCCACGCGGGAATTCCTCTCGGAGGTTTGCAAGTAGTGCCTTTGCCCTCTCATCACATTCAATCCGGCGGCTGACGATGAGCGCACGACGAAAAGGCCGCCGTCCGCACCATGACATCGCCGCCGATTGTGGTAGCAGTGCCGAGATTCCTGTGACGCCGCGATGGCGATCCGCGATTCTGGCCGCGACGCTGATGGCGGTCGTCTTCATCGTCTTTTTCCCGTCGCTCGGAAGCAGCTTCAACTACGACGACGAACGAAACATCATCGAAAATCAGGACTACCGCGGACTCGGTGCGTCGCACCTTCGCTGGATGTTTACCACGTTCGATATGGGGCACTATCAGCCCTTGTCCTGGATGTCCCTGGGGCTCGACTATCTGGTTTGGGGTATGGATCCCTGGGGCTACCACCTCACCAGCCTGATCCTGCACGCCGCGAATGCCCTGCTCGTCTACCTGATTGCCCGCGCCCTCTTGAATTTGGCGGGCCGACCGGCTTCGTCCGACATCGGCGCATTCATCGCCGCCATGCTCTTCTCCATTCATCCCTTGCGCGTCGAATCCGTCGTCTGGGTCACCGAACGACGCGACGTCCTAAGTTCGTTTTTTCTGCTCGCGACGATTCTGCTCTACCTCCGCGCGCAAGGGACCGACGCCGCGGCCGGACGTCGCAGGTTTTTTTTCGCCGCCCTGTTCACTTATCTTCTCTCGCTGCTGTCTCGCGCCATGGGCGTCACGCTCCCCATCATTCTCCTCATCCTCGACGTCTATCCTCTCCGTCGTCTCGGCGGCGATCGGCGTCGAATCTTTGGTCGCGAAGTCCGGGGCGTCTGGCTCGAGAAAATTCCGTTTGTCGCGCTGGCTGCGATTGCCGCGATCATCGCCCCCATCGCTCAACATCACGTTGACGCGAACATCCCGCTCTGGCGCCACAGCGTCGGTGGTCGTATCGCGCAAGCCTGCTACGGCCTGGTATTCTACATCTATAAATCGCTTATCCCGCTGGACTTATCGCCGATCTACGAGCTGAGGCTCCCGCTCAAAATCTTCGCGATGAAATATGTCCTCTCGGCGATTGCCCTACTCGGGATGACGACAGCGGTGGTTCTCCTGCGACGGCGATTGCCCGCGCTGGTTGTTGCGGCCGCCTGTTACGTCGTCCTGTTGCTGCCGGTCCTGGGATTCGCGCAGAGCGGCCCGCAAGAAGTCGCCGATCGATACAGTTATCTGCCCATGATCGGTTGGGGCGTTCTTCTGGGCGCGATTGCATCGGATCATTGGTTGAAACAAAGACGGCTCGCCGTCGCGGCGCCGACAATCTTGTTGGCCGTCATCCTGGGAATCCTCACCTGGCGACAATGTCTCGTCTGGCACAACCCGCTGTCGCTCTGGACCCATGCCGTCCAACACGGCCCCCCCGCCTGCTCGGCAGAGTTCAATCTCGCCAACGTTTTGGCGAAGACCGGCGAACGGGAAGCCGCGCTCGAACACTATCGCAAGGGCTTTGATATTTATCCTGGAATGGCCTCGGCTCATCAAAGCTACGCCATGTGTCTGTCAGAACTCGGCCGCCGGGAGGAAGCGATCAGGGAATTCAAACGGGTCATCGAACTGGACCCGACCCACGGCGGCGCCCATTACGAACTCGGAAGGGTTTACGGAGAACAGCGCCGCTTTCCGGAAGCGAAGGCGGAATATCGCGAAGCGATCCGCCTGAGTAAGAATATGGCCAAGGCCTATGTTAACCTCGGTGGAATCCTTGCCGATGTCGATAAGGACTATTCCGCCGCCCTGCAACTCTATGGCCAGGCGTTGACGATCGATCCCGACCATCGCGACGGCCATTACAACATGGCAATCGCCCTCGACGCCGTCGGCAAAACCGACGAGGCCGTTTCACACTATCGCAGCGCAATTCGCATCGACCCGGCTTTTCCTGAAGCGCACATCAATCTTGGAAACATTTTTGCCCGACAGGGCCGGGTCCATGAAGCCGTCGCCGAATATCGAAAGGCCCTCCGCATCGATCCCAACCAACCCGCCGCCAAGGCAAATCTGGAGGGCTTGATTCGCAGCCAATCCACGAACCGATGAATCTTGCTGAAATTCAGATCGCTGTTCGTCCTTGCCATCGGTAATTCCAACGTTTAGCTTCCGAGGCGGAGCTGACAGGGCCGCCCCCGTGGCCCATGAACTTTCCATGACTTCTCCTCGACGAAATCGGCGGAAACCGGAAGACCTTTACCATCCAGCTTCCTTACCCGTATTGGGGACAGCGAAATCAAGCTTCTTACGAATCCTCTTGATTCCCGGTTTCCTTGCGGGAGTTGTTTTCGTTGTTTTCTTTCCCTGCCTTCAGAACGGCTTCGTCTACGATGACGAGGGGTTTATCCTTCGAAATGTCCATTACCGCGGCCTCGGTTGGCAGAACATCTGCTGGATGTTCACCACGTTTTACTATGGCCACTATCAGCCCCTGGCGTGGTTGACCCTGGGATTCGACTTCCTCCTCTGGGGCATGAATCCCCGGGGCTATCACCTTTCCAATCTCGTACTCCATGCCGCCAACGCCGTCCTGGTCTTTCTTCTGGCGCGCCGGCTTTTGCTTCTTTCCAATCGCCGCGAGCCAGTCGTCGGATCACCAGCCATCGATGTCGGGGCCGGCGTCGCCGCATTGCTCTTCGCGATACACCCTCTTCGAGTGGAGTCCGTCGCCTGGGTCACCGATCGAAACGACCTCCTGAGCGCCACGTTCCTGTTGATCTCCGTCCTGTCCTATCTGCGCTATGCTGATCCGAGACCGCCCCGCCGCCCCGGCTTCTACTGGGCAGCGGTGGCGGCCCATCTACTTTCGCTCCTGGCCCGGGCCAGCGGTGTGGTCTTTCCCATCGTTCTGCTGGTCCTCGACCTTTACCCGCTTGGGCGCCTTCGAGACGGTCGGTTCTGGGGCCGTGACGTTCGCCGCGTCTGGTTGGAAAAAATTCCGTACTTCGTCTTCTCCACGGCAGCCGCCGTACTCGCCCCGATCGCCAAGAAACACGCCGGCTCCGTCATTGGATTGGCGTATCACGGAATCGGCGAGCGAATCGCGCAGGCCTGTTATGGACTGGTCTTCTATCTCTACAAAACGTTGCTTCCCATCGATTTGTCGCCCGTCTATGAACTACGCTTTCGCTTTGCAGTTTTCACCCCGAAGTATGTCATTTCTGGAATTCTTGTTTTGGGCGCTATCCTGACTCTAACGCTCCTTCGCCGGCGCGTTCCGGCGCTCGTGGCCGCGGCAATCTGCTATGTCGTCCTTCTTCTCCCGGTCCTGGGTTTCGTTCAGAGTGGTTTGCAGGAAGTCGCCGACCGATACAGCTATTTGCCGACCATCGGGTGGGCCGTGTTGCTGGGCTCCTTCGCGTCGAGTCAATGGCGGAAAGCGCGACCGGTCGCTGTCGCCGCGCCAACGGTATTCCTGGCCGCCATCCTGGGTTTCCTTTCCTGGCGGCAATGTTTCGTCTGGAGGGATTCGTTGACGCTCTGGCGTTATGCGGTTGAGCACGGCCCGCCGTCCGGGGTCACGCGATTCAGTTATGCGAATGAGTTGGTCAAAATCGGGGAACGAGACGCGGCCATCGTCCAATACCGCAAATCCCTTGAGATTTTGCCCTGGTACCGCGACACCCATCACCACCTGTCGAACTGCCTGGAGGAAATGGGCCGCTACGAGGAGGCCATCGCCGGGTATCAACGAGTGCTCCAGCTCGATGGGACGTTCGCCGACGCCTATTTCGAGATGGGCTACTGCTACGAACAGTTGAATCGCGTTGAGGACGCCATCGACGCTTACCGTCATGCGATCCGCCTCGACCGCACGTCCATCAAATCCTACATCAGGCTGGGCGGAATTCTCGTCGATCAAAAAAAGCAATTCACTGACGCCATCGATCTCTACCGCCAGGCGATCGCCATCGGACCGGGCCATCGAGACTTGCATTTTGTCCTCGGGCTCGCCCTGGAAGCCGCGGGAAAACCCGACGAAGCTCTATCGGAGTACCACGAAACCCTTCGACTTGATCCCACCTATTTCAACGCGCATGTCGCCGTCGGAAACATCCTGGCCCACCAGGGACGAAAGGATGAAGCCGCGCATGAATATCGCGAGGCCCTGCGCATCGCCCCGAACGATCCTACGGCAAAGGAGAATCTGGATTTGCTAATGAATCCAAAGAAGCCGTGACCGCCGGCCCGCCGAAGGGGGCCGGTTCAACTAATTCTCTGCGTCCCGATCGGATGAAATTTCCCCACTGATGGCGATCACATGCTTCTGTCCGCGGAAAAAGATCACGCCCTTTGATATCGCCGGGCTCGCCATGCACACCTCGCCGAGCGAACATTTGCTCAATTCCTCGAAATTCGGCCCTGCTTTCACAACATGAACGTCGCCGTCTTCGCTGGTGAAATAAAGCTTGCCGTCGCCCGCCACCGACGACGCGGTAAATCCCGTGAGGCCGCCGCCCATGCGCTTCTTATAAAGTTCCCTGCCCGAGGCCGCATCCAGGCACGAAAGCACGCCGTTATCTCGGCAAACGTAGAGATAGTCGCCATAGACCAGCGGCGTCTGCATGTAGCCGCCGTCGCGGAGTTTGGCCCAGGCGATGCCCGCGTTGGGGGTGTCGTCGCCCGTCAGGGAAATGTCGCCCCGGGCCGTGATCTTAATCGCGTAGATCGGCGCCAGATTTCCATGGGCGTTTGTGATGTAAATCAAATCGTGCGCCACTACGGGCGTCGGCACGGGAATGTCCCCCCCGCCCGCCAGCTTCCAGACTTCCTTTCCGTCGGCCAGGGAATATCCGCCGGTGTGTTTATATCCGTTGACGACGACCTGCTTCGTCTTGCCGGATTCAACGACGGTCGGCGTACTCCACGTCGGTACTTCGTCGCGCCTGGTCTTCCACTTTTGTTCGCCGGTGTCCACGTCGAAGGCAGCGACAAACGAGCCCTTCTGCACGTCGCATTGCACGATGACCATTCCGTCATGAATGATCGGCGAACTGCCAAAGCCCCACTGGGCCGTCGGCACCATGTAATAGCCGGAGTCGAGCAGGCCGAGATCCTTTTTCCATAGCAGCTTGCCGTCCATGTCGTAGCAGTAGAGACCTTCAGAGCCGAAGAAGGCGACGACGTGCTTGCCGTCCGTCGCCGGCGTCGAATTGGCGTGCGTCGCCTTGGTGTGCCGCTTGATCTTCGGCACGCCTTCGTAGCACTTCTGCTTCCAAAGGACTTTGCCGTTCTTTTTCGCCAGGCAGTAAAGATAATAGGAATGGACGCTCTTATCCTCGACCGGCTCAATGTCGCCATAGAGGCCGACCTTGAGATCGCTGGAACCGCCGACGGCCGTCGTGACGAAGAGCCGTTTGCCCCAGATGACCGGGCTGGAATGACCGAGGCCGGGGATTTCCGTCGACCACTTGATGTCCTCCTTATCCGCAATATCCCACTCTTCCGGCAATGAGTAGCCGTCGGCGACGCCCGCCGCGTTGGGGCCACGAAAAGAGGGCCAGTTGGTGGACCTCTTCTCTTTTGGCGTAGATGACCCGGGCCTCTTTTTCTCGTTCTTTGGCTGTTGTGCTCCGAGCCCGATCGTGAAGCTTAGCCCCAGAATCGTGGTCAGTGCGACTATCCGTTTGGTTTTCGAGCGCATCGTTGTCTCCAGCGGTTAAGAGAGAATACGCGATTCTCGAAGGATTCTCACGCACCCTTCGCTCCGGCACCGGATACCGGAGTAGAACGGATTGGTGATCGGTTACCATAAACGAAACAGGATCAGCGACGATGCCGTCTTGCCCAAACTGGACGCTGACGTATTAAGGTCGAGGCTCATCAGCTATCACACCAAGGCGTAGCGGTTAGGATACCCCCGTTCGCACATGGCCCGCAAAACGATCTACCTCATCGACGGACACGCCCAGATCTATCGGGCGTATTATGCGCCATTTCCTGCCCGGCTGACTTCGCCGAGCGGGGAGCCGACGCGGGCCGTGCATGTGTTTACGCAGATGCTCCTGGGACTCCTCCGCGATAAGAAGCCCGATTATCTCGTCATGACGATGGATGTCGGCGACGAGTCGGTCTTTCGCGTCGAAATCGACAAGGAATACAAGGCTAATCGGCAACCCTCGCCCGAAGACCTGCCGCCGCAGATCGACCGAATCGTTTCAATCCTTGAAGCCATGAAGGTACCGATCCTTCGTCAAAAGGGATTTGAGGCCGACGATCTGATCGCGACGATTTGCAGGAAATACTCCGGGCGGGAGTGGGACCTTTTCATCGTCAGCCGTGACAAAGACCTCGACCAGCTCGTCGGGGAGCACGTCCGCATGTACGACCCCGGCAAGGATCGCGTGATCGACGCGGCAGCGATCGTCGAGGAAAAGGGCTACGGTCCCGACCAGGCCGTCGAGGCCCAGATGCTCATCGGGGACAGCACGGACAACATCAAGGGCGTGACCGGCGTCGGGCCCAAGAAGGCAGCGCAGCTTCTCCAGCAATATGGCAGCGTCGCCGAGATCATCGCGCACGCCGACGAATTGAGCCCCAAGCTGAAAGAAAACATCCTCGCATTCCGTGACCGGATGGACATCGTCCGCCAACTCGTCACGCTCAAAGACGACGTGCCGCTGAAATTCGACCTGGACGACGCCGACGTGCAGCGATTCGAGCCGGCCGCCGCGGCGCCGATCCTGCGGGAATTGGGACTGAATACTTTGCTGGAGCGCGTCGCCGCCAGCGTCAGCCGCGAAAAAGCAGCCGAGAAAACGGCTGCGCCCGAATCCACCATTCCGGCGTCGCTTTTTGAAATGGCCCCGGACTCGGCGCCGACGGCCTCCACGTCGAACGCCGCCTCGGATTACACGCTCGTCGATACGGACAGCGCCCTCGCCGACTTCGCGAAGAAGCTCGCAAAGGTGAAGTCGTTCGCCTTTGATACGGAATCGACCGGCCTGACGCCCGCCGATTCCAAGCTCGTCGGCATCAGCATTTCCTACGAAGCGGCGACGGGCTGTTACATTCCCGTACGCGGCATCGGGGGCACGGTGTCGGAAGAGGCCGTGCGAAAAACGCTCGGGCCGATCTTCGCCAATCCGAAGATCAAAAAAGTCGGCCAGAACATGAAGTTCGACGTCGGAATGATGGCCACCATCGGGGTCGATGTGGCGGGCGTCGATTTCGACACGATGATCGCCAGCTTCGTCCTCGATTCCTCCCGCCGGTCGCACGGCATCGACGCCCTTGCGATGGAATTGCTGCACTATCGAAAGATCCCGACGACGGAAATGATCGGCAAGGGCAAGAATCAGACGACCTTCGACCAATTGCCCACGGAAAAAGTTTGCGAATATGCCTCGGAAGACGCCGACATCGCCTGGCGGCTATACGAAATCTTCGAGCGGCAAATGACCGACCCGGAACTGACTTCGCTCTTTCGCGATCTGGAGATGCCGCTGGTGGACGTGCTCGCGCGGATGGAACGACTCGGCGTCGCCATCGACACGGAACTCCTCGCCAAATTGAGCGGGCAGATGGCCGATCGAATGACTGCCCTGCGCGACGAAATCCACTCCGCAGCCGGTCGCCCTTTCAATCTCGATTCCACCAAGCAGCTCGCCGAGGTGCTCTTCGACGAGCGAAAACTCCCGGTCATCCGTCGGACCAAGACCGGTCGCTCGACGGACGCTGAAGTTTTGGATGCGTTGGCGACACAAACAAACGATCCAATTCCCAAATTGCTCCTGGAATACCGCGAAATATCCAAGCTCAAGGGGACCTACGTCGATGCCTTGCCGGATCTCGTCTCCCGGCAAACCAGTCGTATTCATCCGAGCTTTCATCAGACCGGCGCGGTCACCGGCCGGCTTTCGTGCAGCGATCCGAATCTGCAAAACATTCCGATCCGCACGCCAATGGGCGCGCAGATTCGCCGTGCCTTCGTCCCCGGCGACCCGAAGAGTGTCCTTCTCAAGGCGGACTACTCGCAAATCGAGTTGCGCGTCCTGGCCCATTTTTCCAAAGACCCCAAGCTGGCGGCGGCGTTTCGAGACGATCAGGACATCCACGCCTTCGTCGCGTCGCAGATTGAGGGCGTGCCGATCGACCAGGTGACGAGCGCTCAACGGGCCGGCGCGAAGACGGTGAACTTCGGCATCGTTTACGGCCAGTCGGCCTTCGGTCTGGCACGGCAGACGGGAATGCCCCAGGCGCAGGCGAAGGCGTTTATCGAGCGATATTTCGAGCGCTATCCCATGATTCGCGGATTTCTCGACGAGTGCATCGCCTATGCCAAGCGTCACGGCTACGTGAAGACGATCCTCGGCCGCCGGCGGGCGATCCCGGACATCGATTCTCGAAATCAAACCGCGCGAAACGCCGCCGAGCGCCTCGCGGTCAACACCGTCGTCCAGGGCTCCGCGGCGGACCTCATTAAGCGGGCGATGATCAATCTCGACCGCCGGATTCGCGAGGAAAAACTGCCCCTAAGGATGCTGATCCAGGTTCACGATGAGCTGGTTTTTGAGGTTCCCAGCCGGGAAGCTAAAGAACTGGCGGCCGTCGTATCGCAGGAAATGTCGAAGGCCATTGAACTTACGATTCCGATCAAGGTCGATGTGGCCTGGGGTCCCAATTGGCTGGATGTAAAATAGAATCTTCCCGGCCGTTGCAGGGAATCCAGGATTCGGAGATACTATTATCACACTCAAGAAAGTGGTTTTGACGCTCGCACGCAACATACAAGAAGGAGTCTGAAAAATGCCCTTTGGTCTTTTTGGTGGATTGGGCGGCGGTCTGGGTAGTTTTCCGTTCGTTTACGGAATTCTATTCATCATCAACCTGATCCGAATGCTCATCAGTGGCGACTTCAACTCGCTCACGATGCCCGATACGACGATGACCATGTGACGGATGGCGGGGCGTCGCAGCCGACTCAGGCTTTACCTCCACCGGCGGAGGTCTTTCATCCTGAGCGCGCGGTTTTGGTCGAGCGTCAGGTCTTCACCTCGAACGATGGGAAACCACGGCGATCCGCTCGTCGTATTGATGATGTGAAAAGTCTGCGCCGGCGTCCCGGCGTCCCCGAGAAGCACTCGGACATCGCGCGCTTCGTTGGTCACGACATCGACGACCAGATAGGAGCACGAATTCTTCCCGGGACGAAGAAAGACATCCCCCGGGGCGATCGAGCCGTCCTCGACCGGCCGCGTGTCGTCAAAAACGCTGTACACCGAGCTGTACTGAAAAATCGTTTCCAGGTAGCTGCAAAAGCTGTCCCGGCTCTCGTCGCGCTCGGCGACCGGTTTGAAGGCCACTGTCTTTCCGCTCACCGTCGGCCGCTGGCCCTCCGCCCATTGATCCCAACGTGAAAGGTGTCCGCTGGTGAAATGAAACCCGACGCCGTTCATTTGCTTGGTCGCCCAACAATACTCCGCTCGAAGCCGGACCAGCATGTTGGGCCCGGCCAGCGCCTTTTCCGTGCGCGGTTGCAAGGCGATGACCGCGGCCAGATGCGGATCGGCCGGGGGAAGAACAACCTTTCGCTTTCCGGTGGTCACCGGAGTATCGGCCGGCAGGACCGGCAGATGACGCAGCCAGGCCGCGAAGCTCCCGGCCGGCGCGGGAATTCGGGTGAATTCGTCCGGCGCGGCGATTCGATCGACGAGAGGCGCGTATTTGGCGGCTTCGCGTTTGGAGAGCCAGGCATAGTTCGCCGCGCCGCGCGCGCTGGGCATCGACCGACGCGCCGAAAGGTCCGACGAGGTTCGAACGCCGTGAAGGGAAGTCGGGGAGGAAAGTTGCCGGGCACTGACCAGAACCACCAGGACGCCCACCGCGCCGCCGATCGAGCGAATCCAGTTCTGCCGCCGTTTCGCGGCGGACCGAACCGGATCAATCGGGGCCGCTTCCATGGGGCCGGGTACGTCGTCCATGAATAGCTGATTTAACAAACGAACGCTCCGGATGCAACAGGCCGTCGGTAATACTTTTTCTGAAATTGGGTGAAGCGCCTACGGCACATCCACATTGCCCGGCTCTTCCAGCGGTCCGGCCAGCGGCCCGGTCGGAGCGCCGACGGTCGCCGGTTCATTCGAGGGCGCCAGGGAGGCCAATTGGGCGACGCGGCGAAGCTGTTCCTGGGCGCCCGGATAGTTCGGGTTGATCGTCACGGCTTCGCGGAGCGAATTCTCGGCGTTCGCATAATCGCGGCGCTGCATGCAGATCATGGCCACGTTGTAATGCGCGGCTTCGGCCGGGACGACCGCGCTGAATTCAATCAAGCTTTCTTCCAATCGTCCCGCCTGGGCCAGCACGATGGCGAGATTCATGCGAGCCCTTTGAAAGTCCTGCGACCGAACCAGCGCGTCCCGGAACGCCTGTTCCGCCTCCTTGAGGCGCTTCTGGGACAGGTAGCAAAAGCCAAGGTTGTTGAGCAGGACCGCCGAGGTGGGGTCGGCGATGGCCCCTTGTTTGAAGATGTTCTCGGCGTCGGCGTGGCGACCGAGCTTCTGATACACAATACCCAGCCGGTTGTAAGCCGAAGTGCAGCGGGGTTCCGCCGCGATGGCCCGCTCGTATTGAGCGATGGCCCCATTGAGATCGCCCTGCTTTTCGAGCATCTTCCCCGCGGCGACATGAGTATTCGGCATGATGGCCGGCGTGGGAGCGGCCTTCGCGCTCTCGATCTTGAGATTCTTTTCCTCTTCGGCCGTTGCCTGGGAAACACGCTCTTTCTTGTCGAGCGAACAGCCGACCAAGAGCCCCGAAACCAACACGATGGCCACGACCGATTTCAAGTCAAACACAGCCTAGTCTCCTGACGATGAAGTGCCGATCACCTCGTTCAAGTGATAGGCGGTATTGCGGGGCTCCGGTTGCTGCGCCACCGCGGCCGCGGCGGTCGCTTCCTTATTGCTCATGCCACGACCGCCGGCGATGCCGACCATCACATCGATGGGGTGGCTTCCCGGCGCCGCCTCCGCGAGAAAGTCCTTAGCCGCTTTCAATCGGGCGTCCACCAGCGTGCTGTCCGTCAGGACGGTGTCGTAATTAATGGTCCCGCCGTCCGCCGAGAGCAGCTCCGCATACCTTTCCAGGCGGACCTTGCCAACGCCGGAAAGGCAGCTCGAATGAGGGACAAAATGGATGTCCGCAATGGACATGTCCGCGAGCATGCCTTGATCGTTGTGATGGTCGTAATATGAAACCCAATCCGGATGCGCCGGCGCCTCGCCCTGGGGCGGGGCGTTCAGGCGGGTATACTCGTTCGCGGCACATCCCCACCAAGCGTACATCCAGCACGCCGTCAGCAGAGTGAGACCGTTGGACATTTTTTTCATCACGTTCTCCCAGCAAAGGGGGGCGATAGACCGCGTCGGCAGCGACGCAATCTATTCATGTATCGGCAGATAAAGGGGTCGATGACGCCCATCGGCCGCCGGGCGATGCGGCTGTTGACCGGACCGGCTGGTTTGCTAAGCTCTGTTCGGATGTCGCACCCCTATATGCCGGATCAAGACCCCGCTGAAACTCGGGAATGGCTGGAATCGCTGGAGGCCGTCGTCGCCGGCCAGGGCCCCGAGCGGGCGCAGTTTCTGCTCACCGTCCTGCGAGATTGGGCCAAATCCCAGGGCGTCGCCATCCCCCACAATCTGAATACGCCCTACGTCAACACGATTCCCGTTTCACAACAGCCCACTTATCCGGGAAATCGCGAGATCGAACGTCGGATCAAGAGCATCGTTCGCTGGAACGCCATGGCCCTCGTGGTTCGAGCCAACCGGCGCAGCCCCGGCATCGGCGGTCATATTTCGACATATGCCAGCGCGGCGACGCTGCTCGAAGTCGGCTGGAACCACTTTTTCCGAGCCAACTCCCCCGACCGGCCCGGCGACCAGATTTATTTCCAGGGCCACTCGTCGCCCGGCATCTACTCCCGCGCCTATCTTCTAGGCCGCCTTTCCACGGCCCAGATGCACAACTTCCGGCGTGAGTTGAGCCCCGGCGGCGGTTTGTCCAGCTACCCGCACCCCTGGCTCATGCCCGACTTCTGGGAATTTCCGACGGTGTCCATGGGACTCGGCCCGCTCAGTGCGATCTACCAGGCGCGGTTCAACCGTTATCTCCATGATCGCGGGCTCGCCCAAACCGAACATTGCCGCGTCTGGGCTTTTCTCGGCGACGGCGAAATGGATGAGCCCGAGAGCATGGGCGCGATCACCCTCGCCTCTCGCGAAGAGTTGGACAACCTCATCTTTGTCGTCAATTGCAACCTGCAGCGGCTCGATGGTCCCGTGCGCGGCAACGGCAGCATCGTGCAGGAATTGGAAGCCGCCTTCCTCGGCGCCGGCTGGAACGTCATCAAGGTCCTCTGGGGTGACGATTGGGACCGGCTTTTTGATGCCGACATCCACCACATCCTGCCCGCGAGGATGGGAGGCGTTGTCGATGGCCAGTGGCAAAAGTACAGCGTCGAAAAGGGCCAGTACATCCGCGAAAACTTCTTTGGTACCGACCCCCGCTTGGCCCAACTGGTCGAGAACCTGAGCGACGCCCAGTTGGAGAAG
Source organism: uncultured Planctomycetaceae bacterium (assembly GCA_964414585.1). Classification (GTDB taxonomy): domain Bacteria; phylum Planctomycetota; class Phycisphaerae; order UBA1845; family UTPLA1; genus DATEMU01. Next base: position 42,770 of record CAYPXR010000057.1, on the reverse strand, counting down.
CTCCGGCTCGGCGGCCATGACCCGGCCAAGGTTTACGCCGCGTTCAAGGCCGCGACGGAGAGCCACGGTCGCCCGACGGTCATCCTCGCACGCACTATCAAGGGCTACGGCCTCGGCGAAGCCGGCGAAGGCAAGAACATTACCCATCAGCAAAAGAAGCTCAACGAACAGGAGATGCGCGAGTTCCGCGACCGCTTCGAGATTCCGATCTCCGATAAGGAGCTGCTCGACGCCCCGTTCTATCGCCCGCCGGACAATAGTCCCGAGATTCAATACCTGCGCGATCGCCGCACGGACCTCGGCGGCTACATCCCGCGCCGCGTCGTTCGATCGCAGCCGATCCAGGCCCCGTCCGACAAGGCCTACGAGGAGTTCTTCAAGGGCAGCGGCGAGCGGCCGGTCTCCACGACGATGGCCTTCGTCCGCATCCTCGCCCGACTCCTGGAGCACAAGCGCATCGGCAAACTGATCGTCCCGATCGTCCCTGACGAATCGCGCACCTTCGGCATGGACGCCCTCTTCCAGAAGTACGGCATTTACGCCCACGCCGGTCAGAAGTACGAGCCCGTCGATCGCAACATGCTTATGTACTACCGCGAGGAGCAGAACGGTCAGCTCCTGCAGGAAGGCATCACCGAGGCCGGCTCGATGGCCTCCTTCACGGCGGCCGGCACGGCCTACGTCACCCACGGCATCAACACGATTCCCTTTTTCGTTTTCTACTCGATGTTCGGCTTCCAGCGCATCGGCGACAGCATCTGGGCCTGCGGCGACATGCGGGGCAAGGGCTTCATGATGGGCGCGACCGCCGGGCGGACGACGCTCGCCGGCGAGGGGCTGCAACATCAGGACGGCCACAGCCAGTTATTGGCGACGACCGTGCCAAACCTGCTCGCGTATGACCCGGCCTATGCCTACGAAGTGGCGATCATCATCCGCGAAGGCATCAAGCGGATGTACGAGCAGCAGGACGACATCTTTTACTACATCACCATTGGCAACGAGCCTTACACAATGCCGCCGATGGTCGAAGGCGTGCAGGAAGGCATTCTCAAGGGCTTCTACCGTTTCACTTGGGGCGAACGGAAGCGCAACTGGCCGAAGGTGCATCTCTTCGGGAGCGGTGCGATCCTCAACGAGGTCGTCCGGGCTCAGGAGATCCTGAGCGAGCGGTTCAAGGTGTCGGCCGACGTCTGGAGCGTGACGAGCTATCAACAATTGCGCCGTGAGGCACTCATGACCGAGCGGTGGAACCGTCTGCACCCGGCTTCCAAGCCGAAGAAGAACTATTTCCAGAAGATGCTGGCCGACGATCCGTTTCCGATCATCGCGGCGTCGGATTACATGAAGATCGTCGCCGACCAGGTCGCCCGTTGGGCCCCGGCGGAGTTCGTCCCCCTCGGCACCGACGGCTACGGCCGCAGCGAAGCGCGCGAGGAACTGCGCAGACACTTCGAGGTCGACGCCGAGTCGATCGTCGTGGCGACGCTGCACACCCTGGCCAAGCGCGGCGAAGTCCCGACGGCGACCGTCGACGCGGCGATCAAGGAATTCGGGATCGAACCGGAGCGATCGGATCCCGCCCGAGCGTGATACCCCCGCGACCAATCTCTACGTATCTTGCGTATCATATCATTCTCACTCGTGTGATTAGCCCGCGAAAGGCTATTTATTTCCAATACTCCAGGCTGTATCCATTACTAAACTCTATCGCGCCGAAACTAACCCGGCGAATTGCCGGTGGGGTGCAATTCCGGCCGCGACGCCCTCGAATCAGCTGAATCGCCTATCGAATTCTGCGTGCGTGCCGATCCAGACCCAAGTCATCGTATCACCGTCGCGATGTCCCACCGCGCGGACGCTCAGTGTCACCCGGACCGACCAAAGGGTCTCGTGACCGGCGAGCTTTTTGAACCGCAGCGAGTTGTGCGATGGGTCAAGGACGAACTGGCGAAAGGCCCGGCGAGCCGCCTGCTGATCCGCTGTGTCCAACGTGTGAAGCGCACGCCAGAAGCTTGGAGTCGCGTGCGAGATCACAATTTGTCTACATCCAGCGGGTCACTGCCCTCGGTCAACGCCTTGCGAACGAATTCATCGAGCTTTGGGCGCGGATGGGGGTCCGAGATGGTCCGCTCCCACGCCTCGTCCTCACGCTTGGCGAGGAGGAACCGCGCGAAATCCGCCACTTCCACGCGCTGGTCTTCGGGAAGTTGTTCGCAAATCGAGATCAGTTCCTGTGTGCTCATACCGTGATTCTATCCAATGCGCAGGAACCGTTCCACTCCCCAATAATCCCAAAGGCCAGTCCGCCGGATCGCGTTCTACAGCCCTCTCCATGGGCGTCAGCCAACACACCGAAAGGACGCGCCGTCCGTCGCCGAGGTTTCCGCCGTCATCGCCCCAGCGATCACCAGATCCCCGGTATCAACCGATACCGAACGCGAGTCGCATAGTCTCGATACCCTTCAAGTTCATTCTGAAGCGCGCGGTCTTCCAAAGCCGTTCGAACAATGATCACCACGGTCCCGAACGCGACCGGGACCAACGCCCAAAACGATCCCAGGGCCAGCGGCATGCCCGCGACGAGGAATCCGCCGGCGAAGTAGAGAGGATGCCGGACGATGGCGTAGGGACCCCTGTCGATGACCTTTTGACCGCGATCTGTCTGAATTCGAACCGAGGGCTCGGCGTATGGGTTGACGGAATATGACCAGGTCAACAGGACGTACCAGGACGTGAACAGGACATAGCCGAAGGCCACCATGAGGTTCGAGACAGACGACCAGCCGTACCGGGCGTCCAGCGCCGCGACCAGGAAAATCGCGAGGTAGGCGGCGAGAATCAAAGTCACCAGGACCTTGTCCCACGCCTTGGTTCCCCGACCGACTTTTCCTCGGGCGACAAATATTTCCGGATTCGTGCGCGACAAATACGCGCTGGACAGGACCATGGAAACGAGAAAGGCCGCGAAAAAAAGCCAGCCCCTCCGCCAGCCGGTTCCGGCGATCAGGAACAGGATGGCGGCAATCACTCCGTAATATCCGACGCCGGACAACGCCGAGCGGTGACTCAACCCGGAGCGGGAATTCTTCGCGGCCGTGGGCATTGTCGCAGGGATCCCGGATACTTTTTGCCTATTCAGATTCCGTGCAATATTAGATAAATGTTCCGTTCGACGAGGCGTGCGGCGAAGGCCGAGCGCCGCCCGGTCGGGCCGTGCAATGTATGCGTCCGTGCCTAAAAACGCGACCTTCACACCGCCGCCTCCGGAGGCTCCTGCTGAATTTCGGCACAAAAACAGCCGGCCGGTCGACGTGTTACGGGACAGGTGTGCAAGGTCTGTCGCCGGCGCCGGGCGACAAAAATGCACTCCCATAAGAAGTCGTTGGGAACCCTGTTGGGCAACGCCTTTTGCGGACGGGCGGGACTTCACAGGCTTTGGACCCACCGAAGGTTAACCCCCCTGCCCGTTGACATTTCCCTTTGGTTTGCAGATACTAATATGTGCTTCGCCGACCAAGCGACCCTACGGTCATACCGGACGGTACCCACCCAAGCGAAGCCAAGGCTCAGCCTAGACGGATGCCTGCTTACGGCCGATCTACCGTGGACGGCGTGTCGAGCCGGAGCACCCAGAGGAGAAGCGCATGGCGGGCGCAGTACCCCAGCAACGCGGCGGTTCCAACGCGACCACGATCGGCATGGTCGTCTCCATCATTGTCGCCGTGCTCCTGCTGGGCGGGCTGATCTGGCTGATCACTCAGCAAGAACAGCTCCGCACCAACGCCGACCAGGCGACCGCCGTCAAAAACCGGCTGGTCAAGGGCAACGACGAAGCCGTCGCCAAGCAGATGTTCCCCGACTCCGGCGGGCCGGGAAAGACGCTCGTCGGCGAGATGAACAAGGGCATCGCCCTGATCTGCGGAGGCATGACCGGCAACCAGAACGATTCACCCACCGCGGCCCGTGCCAAGCTCGAAGCCGCGTTGGAAAAGATCCGGTCCAGCGAGAACGTACCCTACGCGGAAAAGATCAGCTCTGAATTCGGGGCCGTTGCCGTCATTGAAAACCTCTATCAACTTTACGTCGACGAAAAGACCGCCCACCAGAAAGCCGAAGCCGACCTTTCCAAAGCCAACAAGGACCTCGACACGGCCCGGGCGAGCAACGAAGAGCTGCAACAGAAACTCGCGGCGGACCTCGCCAAAATGCGGTCCAAGGTGGAAGAACTCCAGGCCGCCAAGAGCGAATTCGAGACGCTCAAATCCGGCGAGACCCAGGCCCTGGCCAGTCAGATCGGCGCCAAGCAGGACGCCCTCGACGCCATGCGGCGCGATCAGGTCACCATGAAGCGCCAGCTCGTTTCCGAACTGGGCCAGCGCGACAGGCTTCTCGACGAACAGCGCGAAGCCCTCACGTCCTTACGCGGACCCGGCCCGGAAACGGCCCAGGAATTGGCCATTGCCCGAAAAGGCGTCGGTCGCGTCCTGCGTGCCTTGCCCGGCGATTCGCTGGTGCATATTGATTTGGGCCGCGAGGACAACGTCACCCTCGGCCTGACCTTCAGCGTGTATTCGGAGGACGAGCGCGTCCCCGCCGACGGCCGCGGCAAGGCGAACCTCGAAGTGGTCAGTGTCGGTCGCCGTACCGCCGAATGCCGCGTCACGGCCCGCCCGTCGCCGGATGATCCGATCCTCGAAGGCGACATCGTCGGCAACATCGTGCTCAGCCGCGACCACGACAAGAAGCAGAAGTTCTGTATCGTCGGCCAATTTGACATCGACTTCGACGGCACGCCCGACGTCGCCGGCAAGGAGGCGATCGCCGCCCTCGTTCGTCGATTCGGCGGCGTCGTGGTCGATCGCGTCGATCCGACGACCGACTACGTGATTGTGGGGCAGGAGCCGCCCCTTACCGGTGAGCCCGCGGCCGAGGAGAGCCCGGCCGTCGAGCCCGCGGCGCCGGCGGAACCAAAGGCCGCGCCGAAGAAGGCGGATAAGGAAAATAACGAAGAAGAACCCGCGGGCGCTGAAGAACAACCGTCCGACGATGAGAATCAGGAAGCCGAAGAAAAGTCGGGCGATGAATCGGAAGAGAAGGCCGAAGGGGCCGAAGGGGCGGAAGAACCCAAAGAGGCCGGAGAAGAACCTGCGGCGGATGAAGGGCAGGCCCCGTCGGAAGACGCCGACGCGCAGGAGCCCGCGGAAGAGAAGCCGGCCGCGCCCGCGGCAAAGCCCGAGGCCGTCCCGGCCCTTCCCCGTGCCCAGGAGGTCGATACGACGCAAGGCCCGCGTCAGCGACGATCTCAAACCGAACGACAAAGATTCGACGAAGCCATTCTGCGGGCAAGGATGTTCTCGATTCCGCGCCTGCCACAGGACCGCTTCTTCAACTTCGTCGGACTCGAACCCGCCGCCGCCATCAAGCAGCTTGAGCAATAGTCGGGCCCGATGCGGCGGGGCCGCTTCGATCGCGCGCCGCCAGCGTGTGAATCAGGATTCCCGTCTGGATAAAGAATAAGACCAAGCCCCAGCAGAACAGGCCGCCCTCCATCACGCGATCGGCCAAATCGTCGCCGATGAGGCCCTCGCTGAGGGCCACAAGCAAAAGGAATTGAACTCCCAGTCCACCGACAAACCAGGCACGAAACTTGTCGGACCACGTCAGGCAAGTCAGCGCATACCAGACGCCAAGATAGGAGAGGATCAGCGTCGTCGCGTGATGTTTCCACGTCCGCTCGCTTAAGAGCAACATCGCCACCAGCACGAGTCCGTATTCCAGAAATAGCCGCGGGTCGCATCGGCGGACGATCTTGGCACGACACAGCCAGGCAAGGGCCAACACGATTGAAAGCGAAATGGCCGGTCGAAGAAGTGCGCCCAGCGCCGTCGCGGGCCGTGCCATCGACTCCATGCCGACGGACCAGGCCTGCTCGTCGGGCATGTGGCTGACTTTCATCCAGCCGCAATTTGACAGCAGACGGACGCAAACACCGTAGAGCGATTGATTTTCATTCTCCAAGGCTGCATATCCCTCGCGTGCGAAGGGCGCAACGAGCATGTGGTACCAGGATTGCAACAGCTCCCAATTCCGGCCAAAGCCGAGGTAGAGGCCCGGCAGAATGAAAAAGAAAAGCAACAAACCGGCTCCCGCGCCAAGACAAACCTTCCACGCCCGCTTGTAGAGGAAATAGACGACCAACAGCGCCGGTGTGATCTTGGTCACCACGGCGAGCGCGAGAAAGATGCCCGCCCAAAAATCCCGGCGATTAAGAAAAAACACCCACGTCAGCGCCAGCCAGATCATCATGTAGGTATTCACGTTGGCGTGGGTCATTTCTGAATAGAGCGCGCGCAGTCCAAACGCGCCGGCCATGATCCAGACACCCGAGGGGATGGCGACGCCTCCCCGCAACAGCGTTCGATGCAGGAGCAGGATGACCAGGACGACGCCCACGACTTTTGAAAATGCCCAGACGGCTCCCGCCGCGACAAAAGGCATTTTCGACAGCGGCACGAGACTCATGAGCACCAGCGGCGGCGTCGGAAACCAATGACCGGTTCCGTAGGGGTCTTCACCGGCGGTGAGCGCCTGGGCGTCCGGCATCCAGCGGCCGAGCGCCGTCTTGTGGCGCTCGCCACTTGCACGATAGGGACTCTTATCGACTTTGCGAATCTGCACGGTCGCCTGAACGGCGGCGACGGAGAGAATGCCCGCGATCAGGGCCAGCAACGCCGTATTGACGTAGGGCTTATTCAGGAAACGCTGATCGAATTGACCCAGGAGGGTTTCGCCATAGGCCGCGGGGATTTTTGCATCCATGCTGTTCTCCGCCGTCGGGAAGATTCCGACCATCTCTCCGCAGTATAGGGTCTCCACCCCCAGCGTCCATTTTCCGATCCCATTGCGGATACGGCGCACGGCCGCCTTGACACGGGTTCGGGCGTTATATAGCCTATGCTACATTAATGGGTATATACTTATTAACTAAGAAGAATCTACTTTTGCGACAGGCGTTCGGCGGTTTATTCGCCGGAGCGGCAATTTGGACATCGCCCGCAGTCGCACAGGAAGCCGCGAGCCAGCCCGCGGAGCGCCCGATGACAACGAACAACCTGGGTTTGCCGGCCGAGCCGTTGACCGAGCCGATGGTCACGGATCGGCCGGACTTCACCGAGTCCACCTCGGTGGTCCCCTTCGGCCATTTGCAGTTGGAAAACGGTTATACGTATACTTATGATGACGAAAGCGGCCGGCGAGTGTCCAATCAGACCTTTCCCGAAACCCTCGCCCGAGTCGGCATCCTTGAAGATTGGGAATTGCGTATCGGCTGGATCGGCGGGTCGTTGACCGAAGAACTTTTCAAGGAAAAAAACGACGCCGGACGGACGGTCCGGCGCGAAACTCACGACGACGCGGCCACCGATATGACGGTAGGATTCAAACGACATCTCGTCGCACAGGAAGGCCTGCGGCCGGAGTTCGGCGTCATTGGCGAACTCTCCCTGCCGACGGGCGGCCGGACCACGACTTCCGACGACGTCGACCCGCAAGTCAAACTCCTGTGGTCGTACGAGCTTCCCGCTGATTTCTCGCTATCCGGCAATCTTAATTTCGGCTTGCCGACGAGCGACGGGAAACGGTTCTTCCAAACGTCGGCGTCGGTCTCGCTGGGCTATGCCATCACCCATCAAATCGGGATGTATGTCGAATACTTCGGTTTCTATCCCAACGACCGGTGGACGGATTGCGCCCATACGGCCAACGGCGGCTTTACCTGTCAACTGACCGACAATCTACAATTTGATATCCGCAGCGGCGTCGGATTGAACGAAGAGGCGGACGACTTCTTCGCCGGCGGCGGACTTTCCGTCCGATTTTGAAGAAAGGAATACGCTCATGAATTTTTTGCTGGATATCATCTTCGCATCGATGCAGGAAGTCATCTCGACCTTCTTCAGTTCCATCTTTCTCGTTCCGCTGACGATTTTCAGTGAGACGATTACCCGGCTCTTCACCGGCGGCGCCTAGGAATCTTGCCTCGGGAGTCTGCAACGACTATGTTCCCGTCGAAAGGAGACCACTCCATGCCCGGCTCAACCATCGGCCGAATCCTGGCGATCGCGCTTCGCTGCAAGGATAAGGGTCAGATGTCGGAAGTGAAGGAAGCGACGGCGGTTCGCGACGGCGGGCTCGTCGGCGATCTTGCGGCCCGACCGGATCGCGGCGTCACGCTACTCGCCGCCGGTCAGTGGCAGGAAGTTCAACTGGAACTGCAAACAGAGCTTCCATGGTATACCCGTCGGGCCAACTTGTTGGTTGAGGCGAAGAAACTCGGGCACTTGATCGGCGCGACGATTCGGCTGGGCGACATTCAATTGAAAATCGAAGGCGAGACCCGGCCCTGCGATTTGATGGACCGGTTACATTTCGGATTGAAAGCGGCGCTCAAACCCGATTGCCGCGGCGGGGTGCACGGCCGGGTTCTTCAGTCCGGAACGATTCGCGTCGGTGATACTCTGACAATCGACCTGTCTTAGCTGATTCGAGTCCTGACTTGCCGACCTGCACACGTCCAGCGCGTGCCTTGATGCACGATTGCCGCGGCGTAGGTATTAATCCCTATGCCACACCCCATCGGACAACACTTATATTGAGTTTTGGAAGACTGGCCAGTCAATTGCTAGCCGACCAGGCACTCGGACCGGGCCTAGAATTCGTAGGTATTTTTCGCGTCGGGAATCCGTCTCCCGAGCGAAGTGGCTGGGATTCCAATACGGCAGGGATGACTCGGTGGCCACCAACGGAGCAGGGTTCCGTCGGACATGAACACAAGAAGTTATCAACTGACATCCCCAATCACGGCGAGCGGCGAGAATGTGCGCTTGACCCCCGAACTGCGGCAGGCGGCGGCGTGTCATCCGACGGCGCCCGCGTTGCAGGAAATCGAGGCGACCTTCACCGCGTTCATGCGGCACCTCCCGGGCGCGGGGTGGATCAAGGACTTGTCGGGGCGCTACGTCTACGCGAACCCGGAAGCAGAACGAATTTTCGGCACGCCCTGCAAGAGCCTTTACGGCAGGACGGACGACGAGGTCTTTTCGCCGGAAACCGCCCGGCAATTCCGCGAGAACGACCAACGCGTTTTAGACGACGGCGGCAGCATCGAGACCATGGAGGTGCTTCGCCATCCGGACGGACTTTTCCATCGCTCCATCGTCAGAAAATTCGCCATCCCCGGACCCGACGGCCAACCGGCGTTCATCGCCGGGGTCGCCATCGACATTACCAATCAACTGGCCGCAGAAAACGCCTTGCGAATCAGCGAGAATCGATTTCGCCGGATGGCGGATAGCGCCCCGGTCATGATCTGGATGAGCGGGACGGACAAGGGGTGCAGTTGGTTCAATCAGAGTTGGCTGCAATTCACCGGCCGGACCATGGCCGACGAACTTGGAGACGGCTGGGCCGAGGGCGTCCACCCGGAGGACCACGAGCGTTGCGTCGAACATTATTCCCAAGCCTTCGATCTCCGCCAACCGTTTGAAATGGAATATCGCCTTCGGCGCCACGACGGCGAGTATCGGTGGGTTCTCGACGCCGGCGTTCCCCTGATCGGTGAAGACGGGACGTTCGCCGGGTACATCGGTTCGTGCAAGGACGTCACCGACCGCCGACGTGGAGAGGAAATCCTGCGCAGCCGGGTGCGCGAGCGCGCGGAGGAACTCGCCATCGTGAACGAACGCCTGCACGAGGAAATCCTGCAACGCCGCCGGGCGGAAACGCTGCTCGCCAATGAGAACCGTATCCTCGAACTCGTTGCCGCGGGCGCGCCGCTGGAATCGGTCCTCGAAACCCTTTGTAAATCGATCGAACAGCTCATGCCGGGGTCCTGGAGCGTCATAAGACTCTCACACACGTACACCAACGGCGACAAAAAACAGCACCCATCTCCTCAAGAGGCGGAGACCGAGCCCATCAGCGGCATCGACCTCTTTGGTTCGAATGTGATCGTGGGAACGCCGCCATTCTGCATGGAACGAACGATCGTTGAATCGGTACACAAAGACCCAGCCCTGACGGCGATTCATCACAAGGGAATCCGATCCTATTGGCTCGAACCGATAGTCGCGCCGGCCGGCGATTCCCTCGGCGTCCTGGCCATATACGGCAATTCAGAAGGCAAACCCGGCTCGACGGAACTAGCCCTTGGGGCGGCCATTGCCCGCCTGGCGGCGCTGGCCATCGAACGCGCCCACTCCGAAGAAAGAGCCCGAAATCAATTGTCGCAACTGGCGCATGTTTCCCGTCTGGTGACGATGGGAGAAATGGCATCCGGCCTTGCACACGAGCTGAACCAGCCGCTTTGCGCGATTGTGAACTTCACGGAAGCCTGCATCGAACTCGTTCAGTCGAACGGCGCGGATCCCAACGAACTCAAGAGAGCCCTGGCCGACGTCGGACGACAGGCGGAGCGTGCCGGGAGCGTGATCCACCGGCTTCGAGAATTCGTTCGGAGGCGCGAACCGGAGCGCCGCCGGGTGGACCTCAATGCATTGGTTCGCGAAGTCATGGCGCTCACGAGGAATGACGCCCGTCGTGGGGATGCAAACGTTCGGCTCATTCTCTGCAAGCGCAGCCTTCCGGTGCTGGCCGACCCCATTCAGATTCAACAAGTGCTGGTCAACCTGGTTCGCAACGCCATCGACGCCATGATTGATACGCCGGCGCGTCATCGCCTCCTCACGGTGAGGACGGCGCGGCGAAACGATCAGATCGAGGTGCTCATCCGTGACACCGGCGCCGGCATCGCCGAGGATCATCTGGAAAACATGTTCGAACCCTTTTTCAGCACGAAGTCGGACGGGATGGGGCTGGGGTTGTCCATCAGCCGTTCGATCCTCGAAGCTCACCATGGACGCATCTGGGCGACGCCCAACGGAGCGCATGGCACGACGTTTCAATTCACCCTTCCCGCACTACGGAGAAAGAAATCATGACCACAGAACCTACCGTTTTTGTCGTGGATGATGACGCGCCGGTCCGAAAGTCTCTGGACCTTCTGATTAAATCCGTCGGACTGCCGGTGGAGACGTACGCCTCGGCGCAGGAATTTCTGGATCATTTCGATCCCGAGCGGCCGGGTTGTCTCGTGCTCGACGTCCGCATGCCGCGGATGAGCGGGATCGAACTTCAAGATCATTTCCGCGCTCAAGGCGTGCAAATTCCAATCATCTTCGTCTCCGGCCACGGCGACGTGCCGATTGCCGTTCGCGCGATTCGAAACGGCGCGGTTCAATTCCTGGAAAAACCTTTCAGCAAACAACTTCTGCTCGAGCACATTCACGAAGCGATGAACCTCGATGCCCGGCAGCGCGAGCAGAAAGCGGCGCTATCGGAGGTCCAGAGCCGGCTGGACCGATTGACCGAACGGGAGCGACAGGTCATGGACGGCGTCGTGGCCGGGAAAGTGAGCAAGGAAGTCGCGGCCGAGCTCGGCATCAGCAAAAAGACCGTCGACGTGCATCGCGCCAGGGTGATGAACAAGCTCGGCATCGAGTCCGTTGCCGAGCTGGTCGAAATGGCCGTGAAGGTTCGGCCGACGAACGAACTCGCCGTGAGCCACTGATCCCATTCATCGTCCGTCGCCACATTTCACTCGCCGCCGTCCTGCCGCGTCGCCAAGAAGGTCCGCGCCGACGCCGGAACATTCATTCATTCAAATCCATTCAATCGACACGCCGGTTCGCGCCTTTGATTCTCATTAATGTTGGGATGAGTTCCAATACTGAACGGGCCTGTCCTCGGTCTAGTATTGAACAGAATTCGGCGGAGGACGACGGAGTCCTTCGGTATCGAGTTGATTTGGAATATTGAGGAGACGAATCATGGCGACGACTGCCCATCGATGTCAATCGGGAGAAACGTGCCGCGAAACGGGTTCGTATGAGTTCGATGGGTTTGTGGACGGCTCGACGAATCCGATTCCCTCGCCTGAAGAACGGGAAGTCATGGTCGCCTCCGGCGCGCCCTTCCCCACTCCGCGCGGCTCCACGAAGGCGTGCTTTTGGAAACCGGCCAAAGAGGATCGCGACGACGATGAACCGAACCGGGAATACAAGGACGATTACAAGCACGATGACGACGATTAATGCTTTTGCGAGCTAGGGCGATGAACGATTCCGAAAAAAGCAATGGCCTGAGTTTGAGTGGGTTGTGCGGGCGGGTCGCGCCGTCACGAGCCAACGAATATTGCGCCTCTGCGGGGCCGTCGATTGGAAGAAAACCGGCCCGCAAAGTGAAGCATCCCCAGGCTCGAAGCCGACGGGCGGCCCGCCGTACGTATCCTGCCGTTGGCTCAAAGCCGGCCCAGAAAGGAAGAAGCGACATGGCCACGACTCTCGATTCCTTGAAATCATCGAAGTCCGCGGACGAAGAACTCGTCGAATATCTCCTTCTCTACTCACGATCGGGCGCAAGACCGTACATCGAGGGCCCTTCCGCCCCGATTGAAGTATTGATCCCTCTGCCGGCCCTCAAAATGTCCGTTGCGGAGGTTGGCGATCCTCGCCAAGACCGCGATGAGTTTCCATAGGCCCGACTGGGGGCGCCCGCTGTCACCCCTCCCGCTCCGCACGGGCGCCCCGCTTTTTGTACTACGCGGCCGTCGCCGTTCGTTGGTTTTCGGCTGGACGGCCTGATTGGTTCGGCGATTCGGTCGCCCTGGAGTCTTGTGAAAGGGATGTGCTGATGTTGATGTGGGCCCTTCGATTTCTGGTGATCGCGATCATCGCCGCGATTTTTGGTTTTACCGACATCGCGGCCGGGGCGACCGACATCGCTCGAATTCTGTTTTTCTTGTTTGTGTTGCTGTTCGTCGTTTCCATCGTCGTGCACGGAATGCGAACGGCTTTCAAGGGTGAGCCGCCGGTGTAGGCGGCAATGCAGGGGCGACGGGAATGCCCCGCTACATCATGAAAGGAGAACGATCATGAAATCCGGAATCAGTATTCTGACGGTGCTCCTCCTGGTCTGTCCGGCCTTCGGACAATTGTTTGGATCCAAGGAACTCTATCCTGTGACCAAGGACGGAAAGTGCGGATTCATCGACTCCAACGGCGATCTGAAGATTCAGCCGACGTACCAGGAGGCCAAGCGATTTTCGGAAGGCCTGGCCGCCGTCAAACAGGACGGAAAGTGGGGCTACGTCGATACCAAGGGCGCGCTCGTTGTCAAAGCGGAGTACGACGAGGCGTTTGACTTTCACGACGGCCTGGGACGCGTCCGCAAAGCCGAAGGGCTTCGTGGAAACTTCGGATTCGTCGACAAGAGCGGCAAGCTCGTCATTCCTAGCAATTACGACAAGGCGGGCGACTTCATGGAAGGCCTGGCCCATGCCGACGTCGACGGCGATCATAAAGACCAGTGCGGCTACATTGACAAGACCGGCGCGATGAAAATCCCGGTGCAATTCGATGAAGCGATGGATTTCTCCGACGGCCTGGCCCGAATCAAAATGGGCGGCAAGCTGGGCTTTATCGACTCCTCCGGAAAAGTAAAGATCAACCCGACGTATACCAACGCCGGTGATTTCAAGGAAGGTCTCGCCCCCGTGGAGCAGGACGGCAAGTGGGGCTACATCGACAAGAACGGCGAAATGACGATCAAGCCGCAGTTCGAGTCGGCGATGTCATTTTCTGAAAGCGCCGGTCTCGTCCGTCTCGGCGGAAAAGACGGATTTGTGAGAACCTCCGGACAGCTAGTCATCTCGCCGCGTTACGCTGAAGCTCGATGCTTCCATGACGGCCTGGCCGCGGCGCAAGAGGATCACCTCTGGGGCTATATCAAGTCGAACGGCCAATGGGCGATCAAGCCGCAATACGATGATGCCGGCGACTTCCAGAGCGATCTGGCCCCCGTGACCATCCACGGCGAGAAAGGCTGGATCAACAAGAAAGGCGAAATGATCTGGAAGCCGTCGAAATAATGATGAACCCTCCTCCTTTGGGGGAGTCCCGTTCATCGGTCGGGCTCCCCCCTTTCTTTGTCGGCGGTGATTCGTTCATCGGAATACGGCCAAGCGGGTCCCGCGGAAAGGAGAGTGATGTATGTTGTGGACCATCGCACTCATTTTGATCCTGATGTGGTTGCTGGGAATGATCACTGCGTTCACCCTGAACGGCTTCATTCATTTGCTGCTCGTTCTCGCGTTGATTTCGATACTGGTTCGCATCATTCAGGGACGACGACCGATTTGACGAAACGCCGGCCGGCGATCCAAGGAAAATCGCTGTACCGCGAGTCATAGGGAGATGAAATCATGACGTCCAGGAATAAATCGCATCACCGGTCAGGCGGCGGAAATCACAAGCACCTTCACGAGCTTCGCGGTCATGTGGATGCCATGCGTCACGACCTGCGCGAAATGGCCTCCTCCGCCGGCGACCTGGCCATCGAACAGCTCGGCCCGATGGAAGAATACGTTCGGGCGAAGCCCGTCAAGTCGCTGGTAATCGCCGCCGGTCTCGGCGCCATCGTCGGGTTTTTGTTCCGCCGCCGCTAGGAGCGTGTATGGCGCGGAGGAAAACATCCCACAATGGAACCGGTCACGCCCCGTTGAGCGACGACGGCGTTGAGACCGATCCATTGCGGGATATCGCCAGTCACGCCGCGGAGCTGCGCGAACATGTTCAGACGCTGACCCAGGCGGTCCTCGATCAACTGGCGGCCGGCGCTCGAAACCGCCTTTACCGTTTTGTCCTGTTGTCGGCGCGAATCGTCATAGCCGTGGCCCTCACGACGGCCGCGGCGATCTTCATTCTATATGGAATGGCGTTCGGGCTGACGGAACTTTGCGGTCATGCGTGGCTGGGCTTCACACTTGCCGGGATACTTTTCATCGCCGCGATGGCCCTGAGCGCGCTAGTCATTCGAAGAAAAGCCCAATGGCGCCGCCAAAAAGGCCTGAAACAAAAATATGCTGCCAAAGACATTCCATCACCATGCAACTTTGGGCGGGTCGCGGACCGACACCCCTGATGTCCGATTCCTGAATGACCGGATTCGCACGTCCAAGGAAGGCGCCAGGCAGGCGCTGGCCGCATTGCGCGACTCGACGTCCAGGATTCTTAACCCTCGCCTCCTGTTGGAATACCACCCCGTGGGAACCTTGGCGACCGTCGCGGGAATCGCGGCCTGGGGCGTCGCCCGGACGGCCGGCAAGCGCGCTGGCGACAGGAATGGAACTGCCTGGAGACGTGCGGTCCGGTCCAGCCGGCGATTTCTTTTCGGCGCAGTCGTATCGCGGCTGTTGGACTGGGCGAACTCGCCCAACGGACCGGTTGACGCGGATGACCCTGCGTCGATGGGCAACGCTTGACCCATGTTCGCTCGGTGACGAAGTCACTGGCGGAGGATGGAGTCGTTGAATTCAGGAGTTGATCTTTGGCTCCTTCCACGCAAAACACCTGCGCTGCTCATCGAGCCCTGGACATCATCGCCGCCGTGGCGGTCCTCGCTGTCTCTTATTTTGCCCGCGACCTATTGATTCCCGTCGCGCTGGCGATTTTTTTTGCGTTTCTCCTGGCGCCGTTGGTGCGCCGATTGCAAGTCTGGGGGCTGGGCCGCACGTTCGCGGTCTTCGTGATCGTCATCCTTACATTTTCCGCGGTCGGCGTCGGCGGGTGTTTTGTCGGATCGCGGGCCATGAACCTGGTCGGCGAGCTGCCGAAATATCGCAACAACATTGTCGCCAAGGTTCGGCGACTGCGCGAATCGATCGGCGAGACGCTGTTGCCGGCTTCGCAGACAATTGATGCGGTCCTGCAGGAAATCGCAGGGCCCGTCGAGACGGAGGCCGAAAAACCCTCCGAATCCCTTAACCCCGAACCCAAGATCGCGGCCAACAGCCCTTCGACGATCAAACCCACCGCAACCAGCGCGCCAGCCGTCCCGGCACCGGCGCTCAAGGCTGGCGATCAAGTCGGGGCCATCGCGCGCTTTTTGCGCGCGGCGCTCATACCGCTTCTCGACCCCATTTTCACATTGGCGCTCGCGGCGATTTTCGCGATTTTTTTTCTGATCCATCGGGAAGACCTGCGAAATCGCATTCTTCGAATCTGCGGCGATGCCCAGGTCAGCTTAACCACGGCCGCCCTTTCCGACGCCGGCGATCGAATCAGCCGATACTTCGTCGGTCTCGTGTTGACCAATCTTTTGAACGGGACAGCCATCGCCATCGGCCTCATTATCCTGCATGTCCCCAATGCATTGCTGTTCGGCGCCTTGGCCGGCGTCCTTCGATTCATTCCTTTCCTGGGAACCTGGATTGCCGCGATCTTTCCGACCGTCGTATCGATCGCGTTTTTTGACACGTGGACCGTTCCGCTCTTGGTAGTCGGCCTCTTTGTCCTGGTCGACCAATTCAGCGCCGGTGTTTTGGAGCCTTGGCTGTATGGCTCGCGCACCGGCGCTTCCGCCACCGCAATCCTACTGTCCATGGTCGTCTGGACCTGGCTATGGGGGCCGATCGGACTGCTGCTCGCCACGCCGATCACAGTTTGCCTTGTCGTCGCAGGCAGGTACGTGCCCCAGTTTCAGAGCCTGTACATCCTCCTGGGCGATCAACCGGTCCTGGAGCCTCACGCCCGGCTTTATCAGCGGCTGTTGGTCATGGATGAAAAAGAAGCGATGGAAATTGTCGCGCGATCGGCCGAAGGGCGCACCGCGCTAGACGTGCTATCGGACGTCATTGTGCCCGCGCTAAGTTTGATGGCGAGCGACGCCCCTTACGATGCCTTTGACGAGAATCGTCAGGTCGCGGTCCGAAATCTCGTGGACGACGCATTAAAACGCGATACTCCAACGACCGACCATTCCAATAGCCCTTCCAGGCATCTGGTGAATGAGCCGGCCACGCGCCCGACCGATGCGATTCTGTTCGGCGTCCACGGCATTTACGATGAGTTGACGGCACACATGGTGCAGTGGCTGCTCGAATCGCGCGGCCAATCGTGTGTCGTCGCCTCTCCACACCTGTTGATTGCCGAACAGCTCGATGATCTACGCGCGAAAGGCGTGAAAACCGTCTGTTTCGTGACCGTCCGCGCGACCAACGCCTCGCGAATCGAGTTGCTTTGCCGTCGTATCAGCAATTCGCTTCCGGAAATGAACTTTGTCGCCGGCATCTGCGAGCCGGCCGCCGATCTTCAACGGCTTCAGAAACGACTTGGTCGATTTCGTCGATTGCGGATCAGCACCACGCTGTCCACCACGATGGCCGAGCTGGATGCGCTTCTTCGACTACGACCGGCGCCAGGCGATGTCGTCGCAAATGTGGGAACACAAGAGCGGACGGGGCAGAACGCTCCCGCCTTCGTGTGAAACCGAATTCACCGGAAATGTCTCGCGCCGGCTATTCATCGCCGTCGTCGTCATCGTCCTTTTTGTCCTTCTTTTTCTCTTTGCCCTTGTCCGCCTTGGCGTGGTCGCTTTCGTCGGCCTCGTCGGATTTGTCGGTATTGTTTTTGGAGGCATCGCTCTCGGTCTTCTTCCCGGCGGTCGCCTTTGAATCGTCCGCGTCCTCTTCCTTACTCTCTTTTGCCCGGGCCGTCGCCTTGACGATTTCCGAGGTCGGGAGGATCAAACCGTTCATCAGGTCGGAGCGCATGCCCATAAACGCCATTGGATTACTTTCGAGTTCCTCCATGTCCGGCAATTGCAAGACGACCACTCCGACGAGCTTGCCACTGGGGGTGAAGATCGCCTGACCGGGCTCGACGTCGATTCCGCCGCCCGGAATGATCAGGTCCCGCGGCTTGGGCGTCCGGCCCGCCATTCGACCCTCGCTGATCGTCGGCGACCGGTCGAAGAACTTGGCCATCCGGCGGATCGTGAGCAGGCGCTCGCCCGGCTTGACCGAGGCGGACTGCTGCAAATCCAACGACTTGAACTTCCGATCTCCCGGCTCCTTGATCTTGACCCAGGCCAGGTCCAACTCGGTGTCGCGCGCCAGCACCTTGGCCTCCATTCCTTCCGTGTCCTCGCCGATGAGCACCTTGATGTTCGTCGGCGTGGCACTGCCAATGCCGCGCATCCGCGGCATGCCGAGCTTCGAATTCGCGCAGAGTACCATGCCGCTCGGATCGATCATCAATCCCGTGATCTCCACCTCGCCCTCGCGCTTGCCGAACTGGCCTTCCAGCTTGAGCACAAACTTGACCGTCACCAGCGCCGGCGACACGTCCGACAGCAATTCGGCGTACTCCGCCTCTTCGCCGGCCATCGCCGCGCCATGGAAAGACCATACCACGAGGGTCGACAGCAGCCCTGCGTGAAACTTTGTAAATCTCAGCATCCGCATCACTCCTTCTTCTCGTCGCCCTTCTTCTCGCGATCGAGCACCGGCTTCCAATCCGGTTCCAAATACTGAAACCGGGTTTGCACGCCGCGCGTGACCAGGATCACGACGCGCTGGGGTTGTTCCTTGGTGACGGCCTCCATGGCCTTTCGATAGCTCTTCAATCCCTTAACGGGATATTTGTTGATCCGCTGAATCAAATCGCCGGATTCGATGCCGCCCAAGCCCGCCCAACCGGCGGACTCCGCCTGCTCGACGATCACACCGCTGACGTTTTCATCCCAGCGATTCTCGTCGCGGTCGAAGAAGGTCATCTCGCGGACGGACATTTCGAAATCACGGTTGCGATCGCGCCTCGCCTCTTCCGGCGAAAGGCGCGTCCGCTCCAGCTTGACCGACAATTCCAACGGCTTGCCGTCGCGGAGAACCTTGAGGCTCGCGGTCCCGTCGATATCGAGCTTGCGCAGCGCCCGGGCGAAGAGCCCGGCGTCCTGCATTCCCCGCGGTCGCATCTTCTGACCGTTGAGCGATGTAATGATGTCGCCGACGCGAAGGTCGGATTCCGCCGCCAGGGTCCGGGGATAGACCCGCGTGACCCGGTAGCCGAGTTGATCTTCCAATCCAAGCTTCTTCGCCAGCTTTTCAATCACCGGCTGCGTCGCGATTCCAATCCACGCCTTGGGCACCTCGCGAGGAGGATCCTCGTCTTCTTCCGGCTTGGGTTTGATCAGCGTGACGTTGTCCTTGCCGTGGCGGTCAAACTGAATCAACAAGTATTCCGGAAGCGGCGTCGATTGCATGATTCGCTTGTACTGCTCGACCAACGCCGCCAGATCGCCGATGGCGCGGCCGTCGATCGCGCGAATGACGTCGCCCGAATTGAGCGACGGTTCGGCCAGTTGCGCCGGTCCGCCCGATCGAACGCTGCTGATCATCGCGCCCTCCGTGTTGTCCAACCGATAGTCGCGGGCCATCTTTTCCGTGATTTCCTCGACCGTGATGCCCCAAGCCCGCAGGGCCGTCTCGTCGCCCCGGTCCTTGGTCAACTTGATCGTCTTCAGCGTCGCCTCTTCGCCCTTGCCGTCGCGTTCGAAGCCGACCTTGAGTTCCGAGCCGATCGGCACCTCCGCGATCCGCTTCATCAGCGGAGGGATCTCCTCGGCGAATCGGACGGTCACCGGTTCGCCTTGAAGTTTGACGATGACGTCGCCGGCCTTGATCCCTCCTTTGTCCGCCGGGCTATCGTCCACCACCGAATTCACCAGGACTCCGTGGTCCAGTCCGGTTTTCTCGATGGGCTTGAACGACACTCCGATCCAGCTTCGTTCGACCTCGCCGCTTTTGATCAGCGATGCCGCGACGGACTTTGCCAGATTGGACGGAATCGCGAACCCGATCGCCGCACCGCCGAGTTCATTGATGCCGACGATCTCGCCTTTCATGTTGACCAACGGTCCCCCACTGTTGCCGGGGTGAATCAGCGAGTCGTGTTGGATCCAGCGCGTGAAGAGACCGGTCCGCTGGCCGCTTTCCAACTCCATCTCTTCCACGTCGTCGTTGTCTTTTCCGGCGAAGACGCGTTGCGTGTTCGAGACGATGCCGAGCGTCACGCTGCGAGACAACGCCAGCGGAGAACCCATGGCCATGACCTGGTCGCCGACCTGGAGTTCGTCCGAATTCCCAAACTCCGCCACCGGCAGATCCGCCGCCGGGGACTTGAGCGATTTCAAATCGAGCTTCAAGATCGCCAGATCGGTCAAGGGATCTTCCCCCACCAGTGTCGCCGGGACCTCTTCCTTGTCCGCCAGCGTGCACTTGAACTTTTTTCCGTTATGCGTCACGTGCTGGTTGGTGACGACGTACCCTTCTTTGGAAATGATCGTCCCGCTCCCGACGGCATTGCCTTTGTGCTCCTTGCCGTCCCAGTAATCCACGGTGACCACGTGGATATTGACCAGCGAGGGAAAAACACGATCCCGCGCCGACTCGATCATCTGGCGCATCTCTTCGCGTAATCGGCTGCCGTCATCCTGCGTCCCCGGCTTGCCGGCGCCGGGGGCGTCCGCCCACACGGCTGCGCCGCCCACCACGATCCAAAAAGCAAAGGGCCCCATGGCGCGCGATCGCCATCGAATCGCGCGTGATCCCGATATCGCAAGTCGCATGGACAATTCCTCACGGCCCAAAGGCTTGGTCGCGGAAATCCCGAGAACGTCTCATCGGGCCCGCAACGGCAGTGTCGCCGATTCCCCCGCCCCCGGCAAGCAAGCCACCTCAATGGCCCTATTCTATTACGAAGATCATCGAATTGGGTTCCGCCCCTATCAACAATCTATTCCGCGATGATTTTCGTTTGCTCCGGGGGGATCACGATCGCATTGCCGATGGCCACGTCCTCACCTTTTTCATTCAGACAGGCGACAAACAATCGAATCCGCTTTGGGTTGATGATTTCCATGACTGTGGCCGTTGCGGTCACCGTATTCCCGAGAAATACCGGCTTGAGAAATCGGATGTGCAACTCGACGAAAATCGTGCCCAAGCCGGGAATTTCGCCTCCGAGCACCGTCGAGATGATCCCGGCCATGAGGATTCCGTGCGCGACGCGGTGCCCGAACCGGCTTCGTCTGGCGTATTCCTCGTCGATATGCAGCGGATTGAAATCGCCCGACGCGTCCGCGAACTCAAAGACGTCATTCTCGGAAATCGTTTTCGAGAACGTGCCTTGATCGCCGACGGAAAGCGTCTCCCGGGTTCGATAGGAAATCGCAGGCTGCATGTTCCATACTCCCTTACAGGCCGTGCCGCCCTCGCCATCATAGTGCCCTTCGCCATCGCGCGCGACGGCCGGGCTCAAACGGGATACGATACCCCATGGCGTTTCGAGCGGCGATCTGGAGCATTTGAGAATGGGATGGTGGAAACGGCTGTGGAATCGTCGACCGTCGGAGGAACCATTGCCCGACAGGGATCTGGAGCGGATCCTCATCCGCAACGCGCCCTTCTTCCTGGAACTGCCCCCTGCGGACCTGCCGGTTCTGCTGTCCCGGATACAAACTTTCCTTGTAGAAAAGGAGTTCTGGGGCTCGCGCGGTCTGGAAGTCACTCTGGAGATGAAAATTGTCGTAGCTGCGTATGCCTGCCTGCTCGTCCTGAAGCGGCCTGACCTCGGCCTTCACCCCCGAACGCGGGAGGTCATTCTCTACCCGCGTCATTTCGGAGACGTCATCGAAGCCATCGGTCCGGATGGCCGCCGTTACCACATCGACCGTACCAAAATTGGCGAAACCTGGCGCGGAGGTCCCGTCCTTTTGTCCTGGAATAGTGTTGGGAGCCCCTTCGCCCGTCCGCATGACGGACACAATACCGTCCTGCACGAATTTGCGCACGCCCTGGACTACCTGGACGGTTTCGCCGACGGGGTCCCGCCGCTGACGTCGAGTGATGCACAGGCACGCTGGAAAAGCGTGTTCGGCGAGGAATACCGGGCCTTGGTTGGTGCTGTTCGCACGGGACGCCGAACGTTTTTCGATCCCTATGGCGCCGAGAGTCCCGCCGAATTCTTCGCGGTCGCAACCGAGCATTTCTTCGAACAGGCCAGGCGCTTTCGCAAAAATCACCGCCAACTCTACGCGCTCCTGGGGTCCTTTTACCGCCAGGATCCGGCGTCGTGGATGGGCTCATGACCAGGCGGCTTGGATTAAGAACCTGCCAGTTCGCAATGGCGGGCAAACATGCGCGCAAAAAAGGGACCCGCAGGTGATGCGGATCCCTGGTCCCTACCTCTCGGGCCGGAGAGTAGAGAAAGGAGGCTCTCTAGTGGGACCGTTAGTGATGATATAGAGAATACCCCTAGGGTCAAGTCCTTAGTGAAAGATTTTTTACATTTTTTTGTCTCCCGGACAAATCAAGTCCGAGAACGGATTTTCGGCCCTGTGAAATCTGACACGGGTACCTGAATCTCCAGTAGTGACAAGGGGTTCCCACGCCACTCGCACAGGTCTGTACAGTAGATTAAGAAATAGTCATCCACAATTCACAGAGCACCGAGGTCTGAAAAAGAAAGAATTCTTCCAAAAACGACCCTTGCGGCGCGAGCTATTCGATGGGCTTGTTTGGATCCATCAGCGCATCTCGCGCATACGTCGAAACGTGCTCATACAGCGTCGCCAAAAAACCCATCAACGGAAATCCGGTTCCGCTGAAAGGCAACGGCCCCAGGCGTTGAAGCGCGGGCATCTGATCGACACCGTCAAGCGGAACGAGAGATGCCGCGGACACCGGCATTCGCCAGAATTTGCCCGGATCGCTCGGCAAGTTCTTTGGAAGGGACGGCGACTTGGCCGCGGTGGCATTTTTCTTTTTCATCGCCATGTCAGGATTCTCCGATCGCGTCGTCCGAGAGCGCGAGATACGACCGCAATTCCTGCGTCGAAAGCTCTGTCAACCATTCGTCTCCGCTGCCGACGATCTGGTCCGCCAGGGCCGATTTTTCCGCAAGAAGCCGGTCGATCCGCTCCTCCACCGTCCCGATGCAGACAAACTTGTGAACCTGCACGCGGCGGGTCTGGCCGATGCGATGCGCCCGATCAGCCGCCTGTTCTTCCACCGCCGGGTTCCACCAGCGATCGAAGTGAAACACATGGTTGGCCTTGGTCAGATTCAGGCCGAAGCCGCCCGCTTTCAATGACAGGAGGAAAATCCTGGTTGGGCTCGCGGGGTCCTGAAAATCCAGGATCATCTCATTGCGTTTCTTCATCGTCGAGCCCCCATGCAGGAACGGCACCACGATTTGCAGACGATCCGCGAGCAATTTTTGAAGCAGCGTGCCCATCTCCTTGTATTGCGTGAACACCAGCGCCGCATCGCCCTCTTCCAGCACTTCCTCCACCATTTCCACGAGCCGCTCGCACTTGCCGCTGCGTCCGTCCAACGGGCCCTGATTTCTCAGGAAATGAGCCGGGTGGTTGCAGATCTGTTTCAGCTTGGTTAAGGCGGCCAGAATCAGCCCTCGCCGACGAATGCCACTGGCGGAATCGACCTGGTTCAAGGTGTCGTTCACCGTCCGCTCGTATAAAGCCGCCTGCTCGGGCGTTAGGTTGCAATAGACCCGCATTTCCATCTTGTCCGGCAGATCGCAGGCGACCGCGGGGTCGGACTTGAGCCGACGCAACACGAACGGCCGGATCATCTGCCGCAATTGATCTGCTTTCTTCTTGTCGCCGAACTTTTCGATCGGCAATGCAAAGCGATTGCGAAAGGCCGACGCGCTACCGAGCAGACCGGGATTGAGCATTTCCATGATCGACCACAGCTCGGACAAATGATTTTCGATCGGCGTTCCGGTCAGCGCCACGCGATGTGTACTCTTGAGCGACCGCAAGGCGATCGTCTGGTTCGCGCTGGGGTTCTTGATTTTTTGCGCCTCGTCCATTGCGATTCGATGCCATTGAACGCGCGCGAGGTCCCGCAATTCCCGTCCCGCCAGCCCGTACGTCGTCAAAACGATATCGTTCTGGGTCGCCGCACGAACGAAGGCCTCCCCCGATAGCCGCGCGGGGCCATGATGTACCAGGACCTTCAGCGGCCGCGCAAATCGTTGAATCTCCCGTTCCCAGTTGCCTACCACCGACATCGGCGCGAACAGCAGGGTCGGGCCCATCGCCTGCCCATTGCGGCGCTCGTGCAGGAGCAGGGCGAGAAGCTGGATCGTCTTTCCCAATCCCATGTCGTCCGCGAGACATGAACCGATCCCAAGGCGGTCGAGAAACGCCAGCCAATGCAACCCGCGAAGCTGATAAGGTCGAAGCGTCCCGTTGAAGGTGACCGGCGGTTCGAAGGATTCGAGGGCAACGTCTGACGACTCTCGCAGGAACTGCTCGATCCAGTCCGCGCCGGTGAGCCCGACGATCGGCAACCCGGCATCAAACTCCTCCGCCCCACCGGCCAGGCGGATCGCCTGCAAGAGCGTCATCGGCCGGCCCGCCTGACGGCGCATGAATTCCAGGGCCTGTTCGGCGGCGTCACGATCGACACCGATCCATTGCCCGCGGAGTTTGACCAGCGGTGCTTTGTTCGCTGACAATTTCTCGAATTCTTCCAGTGAAAGCTGCTCTTTTCCCACAGCGACGCGCCAGTCGAAGTCGAGCAGGCTCCCCAGCCCCAGCCGGCCCAGCGACGGATCGGGTCCACTTTCGCCGTCTTCGTGCGGTCGCACCTGAAGCCGGAGACCCAGAAGCGTCTGGCCGCGCGTCGCCCACTCCGGCAAAGTCACCTCAAAACCCTGGGCATCAAGCAACGGCGCACGCTCCCGCAAGAAGACGTGCGCTTCGGCTGTCGTCAGATCGACTCCGCCGGTCGCCCGCGCAGAGGAACGGCTGAGCTCGGGGACAATTTCCGCGGCGCGTCGAAGCTGCGCGAGGAGGTGTTGTCGTCGTGAGGAAAGTCGACTTCCCAGGAGGCCCGGCATGTCACCGCGCTCGGCCCAGGCCTTCGGCAAATCCAGAATCTCTTCGCCGTCGGACGATCGCAACTCAAACGCCAATCGCCAGCACGCCCCGCTCAGATCGGAATCATCCTCCGGTTCGAAGAGCGCGAAACACAACTTCGGCGCCGGCTCCTCCAGGTCCTCGTCGGCCTGTGAAAGCCAATCCCGAACGCGGCTCACTCCGGCCGAGTGTTCTTCTTCCGCCGCGCGAACCCTGCGATTCTCCGCGATCAATGCGGAAAGCCAGTACAACTCCCACTTGCCCACCTCTTCGGACCGGCGATGGATCTGCTGAAAGAACGAATCGCCGGACAAGCTTCTCCGAATGAGTGCATCGGTCGTTTCTGCCAAGAAGGACTCGACCAAACGGGTCGCATCAACCGCGGTCCCCCCGTCGCAAACCATCGCGCGGCAAAACGGCGGCATCGCCGAGACAAACCGCTCCAGCCACGCCAATTCCCTGCGATCCTGCACCAGGAGCCGCCAGCGACCCTCGCATCCGCCGCCGGGCAACTCCACCGCATCCGGGCAGAATTGCTGCCGCGACATGACCGTCAAAAGCCAGCGCGTGAGCGCGACCCAGTAGGCGAGACTGTCGCTTTGTGATTGCGCCGAGGTCGCCGAAAAGCCCACGAGAAAATCAACAGCATCGGTCGGCGCAAAGGTGATCGTCGGCACGACCGCGCTCTTCAGCAGCCTCTCGAGCGTTGAATCGGATTCCTTGGCATACCGGACCGGCCTCTCCTCGCCCTCCACAAATGGAAGCCAAAGAAGGATGGAGGACTGTCCGGCGATCGAGGCGAGAAGCCCGTCGGGGGTTAATTGACTGGCGACCTCGTGCAACTCCTCCGGCGAAAGCGCCCAAGTCGATCCCCCCGCGCGAAGCCCGAGCAAATGAAACGACGTTCCGGACCATAGCCCGTGCAGCGCCACATCGCCCGAAACCCTTTCCCCATCCGCCGTCGACATCCCCGTAAGGATAACATGATTTTGTTGATCTCGCGCGGGTCCGGGCCGATGGCGAACATCTTTTTTCCAGTTTACAATGACATGCTGGACCCAATCTCGAAACGCGGAGGGCGCTCATGAATGCCTTCGAAGATTACAGCCTCGACGGTAAACGGGCCATCGCCTGCGGCAGCACCCAGGGCATCGGCCGCGCCTGCGCCCTCCGATTCGCGCGGCTCGGCGCGGAAGTGACGCTGATCGCCCGCGACGAAGCCGCCCTCGCCAAGGTCTGCCGCGAACTCGATTCTTCCGCCAGGCAGACGCACCGTTTTATCTGCGCCGATTTTTCCGATCCCAACGGCCTGCGTGATAAAGTCGCCCGCCATCTTCAAGAAACCGGTCCCTTCCAAATCCTGCTGAACAACACCGGCGGCCCGCCCCATGGCCCAATCACTGAAGCCAAGCCTGAAGATTTCCAACAGGCCTTCAACCGTCACGTCGTCTGCAATCAACTTCTCGTGCAAACGGTCCTGCCCGGGATGAAAGAGGCGGGCTACGGCCGCATCATCAACATCATCTCCACGTCGGTGAAGGAGCCGATTCCGGGACTGGGCATTTCCAACACGACCCGTTGGGCCGTCGCCGCATGGTCCAAGACGACCGCCGGCGAACTCGCCCGCTTCGGCATCACCGTGAACAACCTCCTGCCCGGTTACACGGCGACGAGCCGACTCGACGAATTGATCCGCGCCAAGGCCAAGGCCGGCGGGCAGACCGAAGACGCCGTTCGACAAGACATGATCGCGCGAATCCCGATGGGCCGCCTCGCCAGCCCCGACGAAATCGCCGCGGCGGCAGGCTTCCTCGCCTCCCCGGCGGCGAGTTATGTGACGGGGATCAACATGACCGTGGATGGCGGGCGAACGGCGAGTTTGTAGACAATGCTCAAAATCAAACACTACATCAACGGCGAACTCGTCGAACCGCTCTCCGGGCAATACCTCGACAACATCGAGCCCGCGACCGGCAAGGTTTATTCGCACGTGCCTGATGGCGACGCTCGCGATGTCGACCGCGCCGTCGATGCCGCCGAGCGGGCATTTCCAAAGTGGTCCAAAACACCTGCCGCCGAGCGATGCAAAGTCCTGCTCAAGGTTGCCGATTTGATCGAGGCCAAGCTGGATGACCTCGCCCGAGCCGAGACGATCGACAACGGCAAACCGCTCTCGCTCGCCCGGTCGCTCGATATTCCCCGCGCGGCGACGAACTTCCGCTTTTTCGCCACGGCGATCCTGCATGCCCATTCCGAAACGCATGTGACCGACGGCATCGCTCTTAACTACACGCTTCGGCAGCCGCGCGGCGTCTGCGGGCTGATCTCCCCGTGGAATCTGCCGCTTTATCTGCTGACGTGGAAAGTCGCCCCCGCCATCGCGACCGGCAACACGGTCGTCGCCAAGCCGTCCGAAGTCACGCCGATGACCGCGTATCTACTCTCACAGATTTGCATCGACGCCGGCCTGCCGCCCGGTGTGCTCAACATCGTCCACGGTCTCGGCGCGAAAGTCGGCTCGGCCCTGACGGCGCACCCAAGGGTCAGCACGATCTCCTTCACCGGCGGGACCGTCACCGGCCGCGAGGTCGCCAAGACCTGCGCGCCGCTGTTCAAAAAACTCTCTCTCGAAATGGGCGGCAAGAACCCGACGATCGTCTTTGCCGACGTGGACATGGATCAGGCGATCCCCGGCACTCTCCGCGCCGCCTTCGCCAATCAAGGCCAGGTCTGCCTCTGCGGTTCGCGCATTTTCGTCGAGCGACCTATCTACGATCGATTCGTCGAGCGCTTCACCGAGGCCGCCGGCAAGCTTCGCGTCGGCGATCCGCTGGAGCCGACGACGGACCAGGGCGCGATGGTCTCCAAGGCCCAGTTGGACAAATCGACCTTCTATGTCGACCTCGCCAAAAAGGAAGGTGGCAAGATTCGATGTGGCGGTGGTCCACCGGCGAAGATTAACGAGCGTTGCAAGGACGGCTACTTCTTCCAGCCGACGGTCATCACCGATCTCGGCGTCGATTGCCGCGTCAACCGCGAGGAAATCTTCGGGCCCGTCGCGGCGATCATCCCGTTTTCGTCAGAGGACGAAGTCGTTCAATACGCCAACTCGACCGACTACGGCCTGGCCTCGAGCGTGTGGACCCAAAACCTACCGCGTGCCCACCGCCTCGCCGAGCGCATCCAAAGCGGCACGGTCTGGATCAACTGCTGGCTCGTCCGCGACCTCCGCGTGCCCTTCGGCGGCATGAAGCAAAGCGGCATGGGCCGGGAAGGCGGCGAGGAGGCGTTGCGAT
Source organism: uncultured Planctomycetaceae bacterium (assembly GCA_964414585.1). GTDB lineage: Bacteria > Planctomycetota > Phycisphaerae > UBA1845 > UTPLA1 > DATEMU01. Next base: position 14,628 of record CAYPXR010000057.1, on the reverse strand, counting down.
TCTTCACCGAACCGAAGAATGTGTGCATACAGGTGCAGTCTTCGTAGCCCGCCGATTAGCAGCGAGCACAAATGTCTGATTCGATTTTGAGTAAGAATGCCCCCGAACCCGTCGGAGCCTATCCGCACGCCAAGCGCGTCGGCAACCTGATCTTCCTCTCCGGAATTGGCCCGCGCAAGCGCGGCGCGAAAGACATCCCCGGCGTGACGCTCGACGGCGCCGGCAACGTCGCCGCCTACGACATCGAAGCCCAGTGCCGGTCGGTCTTCGAAAACGTCCGCTTTGTCCTCGAAGACGCCGGGGCGAAGTGGGAGAACATCGTCGACGTCACGGTCTTCCTGACGCACATGAAAAAGGACTTCCCCGTCTTCAACCGCCTCTATGCCGATCACTTCGCCGGCCCCGGCAAGCCCAACCCCACGCGCACGACGGTCGAAGTGACCGCTCTGCCGACGCCGATTGCGATTGAACTCAAGATCATCGCGGTTCTGTAGCGGGACGTCGCGATCAGAGCCGCGACCGTAAGGGAGTGCCGAGTGGTTCTCGAACCCAGACGGATTCTCGCTACGAAGGAAGGTACCGATCTGGATCGTCTTGCTGCTCCACGACGTAATCGACGGCCGCTGCAACTTGTCGGGCTTTCCAAAGGTAGATCGTACTTCCGTGTCGGGTCCATGGCTTCATATCTGCCGTTAACAACCCGGCCTCTCGAAGTCGCCGAGTTGAATACGCTTTGAAATCCTTCATCACTGGTTCGGGAAGTACGTCGGAAGCTGAAACGACGACATGGACATGATTCGTACGCACCGCTAACCCGTGAATGGTCCATTTGCGATAATCCGCGACCGCGCGAATCGTTGACGCAACGATTTCCCGTTGATCTGCACAGAGGACAAAGGGCGAATCTTCCATGCGGTCCGCTTCGGAAACCACGCGGATCCTATTGGGCGATAGGAATTCATCGCCATACCTGTTTTGATCGCGATCGACCGTCCCACGCGGATCGCCGTGGAAACGCGCTCCTTTGCAGGTAAAGCTGATGAAGTAGGCGAGCGGTTGGCTCATGGAATCAACATTTCGCGCGATCCACGACCTGCCTGACTTCGAGCATCCCTCGGCGCTCCCTTACGGTCGCGGCTCTGATATTCCGAACAGCACGTCCTGCATATCGTAGAGACCCACCGGTTTGCCGACGAGCCACTTCGCCGCGCGGAGCGCGCCCAGTGCGAACGTGTCCCGCGAATGCGCCGAATGATGAATGGAAAGCGTCTCGCCGAGCGTGCCAAAAGCGACGGTGTGTTCCCCGACGGTGTCGCCAATCCGCTGTGAATGAACGCCTATCTCGCCCGTCGGACGGCGGCCGACGTTTCCCTCGCGGCCATGAACGACCTGCGACGGCTTGGACTTCCGGCCCGCCTTCACTGCCGCCAATAGCGCCAGCGCCGTCCCGCTCGGGGCATCGACCTTGAAGCGGTGGTGCGCCTCGGTGATCTCGACGTCGTAATTCTCGTCGAGCAGTTCGCCGAGTTCCCGCGCGACGCGGAGCATCACGTTGACGCCGACGCTCATGTTCGCCGACTTGAGCACGGCGATTTTTTTCGACGCTTCGCGTATCCGCCCCATCTGCTCGTCGTTTTGGCCCGTCGTGCCGATCACGATGGGTCGCCCGGAAGCAACGCACGCCTCGACGCACCGATCCGTCCCCACCGGTGTAGAAAAATCGATCAGCACGTCAAACTCCCCCACCGCGCGATCCGCCAGCCGAACCCCGATTGCCCCGATCCCCGCCAATTCCCCCGCATCCTTGCCAAGAAACTCGCTGCCTTGCGCGTCAATCGCCGCAACGCATTTCAACTCCGGGTTCTCGGCCGCGAGCGCAACGATCCGCCGCCCCAACCGCCCCGCCGCCCCAGCGATGGCAAACCTGACGTTGGCCACTTTTTTTTCGCCATTCGCCATTCGCTATTCGCAATTCTTCTCAATCGCCGCACAAATCGCGTCCAGATCATCCGCCACAGGCACCGGTCGATTTGCCAATCGCCCCACGGCTCCCGGCGGCGCGATTCTGCCTGCGCCGATCCCCGTGTGATACTTCACCGTCGCATCCGGATCCTTCAGCGCGTGGCCCGTCAAAATGCACACGACGCGCGAACCGCGATCGATGACGCCCTTTGCAACGAGTTGACGCAATCCCGCCAGGCTCGCCGCACTCGCCGGTTCACAGCCGAATCCGCACCGACCGATCCGCGCCTTCTCGTCAAGAATCTCCTCGTCCGTCACTTCGCAGACGACGCCGTCCATCGCGTCGAGCGACCGTAGCGCCTTCGGCAGATTCACCGGTCGCGCGATCTCGATCGCCGACGCAATCGTCTCCGCCTTCTGACCACTCGCGGCCATCTCCCGCTCGTGAGTCTCAATGACCGCCACGTCCCAGACGCCGTTGTTCCATCGCAGGGCCCGCCGGTTGAATAATTCGCTCAAGGTATTCGCGCCGGCGGCGTTCACGACCGCCAGTCGCGGCACTCGCTTTACGAGCCCCAACTCGCGCAGCTCGATGTACGCCTTGCCGAACGCGCTCGTGTTCCCCAGGTTTCCGCCCGGCACGACAATCCAGTCCGGCGGCTCCCAGCCAAGCCCCTCCAGCGCGCGATACATGATCGTCTTCTGCCCCTCGAGCCGGAAGGGGTTGATCGAGTTCATCACATAGAGACCCAGCCGGTCGGCTGCCTCGCGAATCCGCTTCATGCAGGCGTCGAAGTCCCCCTGAATTTGCAGCGTCAGCGCACCGTAATCCAGCGCCTGAGACAATTTGCCATAAGCGATCTTGCCCGCCCCGATGAAGACGATCGCCCGCATCGCCCGGCCATCCGCAAGCTTGTTCAGCCCGGCAAAAAGCGCCATGCTCGCGCTGGTGTTGCCGGTCGAAGCGCATGCCACTCGGCCGCGGCCCAGTTTCCGCGCCATCGTGAAGGCCGCCGTCATGCCGTTGTCTTTGAAGCTGCCGGACGGATTCTGTCCCTCGTATTGAAAGTGCAGCCGCCCCGTCGCCAGCGGCAGATCGAGCGCCTTCACATCCGGCGACTGCAAAATCGTCTGCCCCTCGCCGATGGTGACAAGGTCGCGCTCGTCCGCGAACGGCAATAACTCCCGAAACCGCCAGACGCCCGAAAAATCAATCGGGTTCGACCGGCTTGCCCACCGCCGCTCAAACTCTTTCAAGCTCTTGGGCCGGCTGCACCGAGCCCAGTCATACGCGACATCCAGCAGCGATCCGCACCGCGCACAGGCGTACGATGTCTCGCTCAAACTGGTTGTAGCTGCACAGCAGGGCCTGATACACCGAAGAAAAGCTGGATCAGACATGCACGCGATATTATCCGTCTAGCGCCGTCACGACAAACCGGGAGGGTTTGGCCTTTCTCGTCACCACCGTCTCGGGCGCAATAATGTCGCCGTTCTCGAATGACTTGAGAATGGCGTGGCGTTTCGCGTAGAATGACCATCTGAACCGTGTCGGGGCTCCCTGGGACGATAATCATGCATTCCTACGATAGACGACTTCTATGGTCGCTGATTCTCGTGTTAACGATGGCCGCGGCCTGCCCGGTCCTGGGCGATGATCCGAGCCCCAAGCCTGATGAACCACAATGGGTCGGCGACGAGCTGATCTATCCCGAGGGCGCGAACATCCCGCGCGGCCTGACGGACGTTGAGCGCAAATACCTCGAGTTGCATCCACCCGTCGGCAGCCGCGCGGTCACGCCGCCGCCGACCGGGCCGATCCACTGCGTCGCCGAGTACGAACCGACGGAGGGTCTGCTGTTGGCCTGGGAAGCCTTTAATACATCGAGCACGGACATCCTTCCGATCATGGCCAAGGAAATCACGACGACGGCCGCTTCCAAAGTTTACATGGTCGTCGATACGGCGGCGGAACAAACGTCCGCGTCGAGCCTCATGACGTCGGCCGGCTGCAACATGAGCAAGGTACAGTTCGTTGTTCGCGGCACGGACTCGGTTTGGATCCGCGATTACGGCCCGCGTTACATCTACGAAGGCAACTGCCGGGCGGTCATCGACCACCAGTACAATCGGCCGCGCCCCAGTGACGACGTGTTCCCCTCCTACTTTGCCAACACGATCAAACATCATGCCTACTACGAACTCGGCACAGGGGGCACCCAACTCATCCACGGCGGCGGCAATTATCACCTGGACGCTTTCAATCATTCCTTCGCGACCGAACTCGTCTGGAACGAAAACCCCAGCCTGTCGCACACGCAAATCCACGACATCTGGCAGTGGTACCAGGGCGTGGACACGCACATCTTCCCGCCATTTCCGACATCGATCGATTCGACCCAGCACCTGGACATGTGGATGCAGGTCATCGCCGACAACAAGGTCATCATCAGCGACTGGCCGAACAACGTCGGCTCGACGCAGGACGTGATCTGCGACAATGCCGCCGTCTACATGGCCGGGCAGGGCTACACCGTCTATCGCGTGCCCGCGCGGTCCATCAGCGCCGTTCATTACACCTACACCAACGTCGTCATGATCAACAACGTGGTTCTCCTGCCGACGTACACCAACTCGACTATCGTCGCCGCGGGACACAACGGTCAGGCCCTGGCGACGTGGCAGGCCGCCCTGCCGGGCAAGACCATCGTGCAGATCAACTGCCAGGGTATGGTCTCGCTGGCCGGCGTCATGCACTGCATCGTCATGCACGTCCCCGTCAACAAGAACGGCGTCAACCCCGAGGTGTATTTGAAGAACTACCGCGGCGGCGACACGCTGACGCCCGGCTCCAACATCGAAATCAACTGGATCTCCGATGACGACGTGAGCGTTTCCAACGTCGATATCCTGCTCTCCACCAATGGCGGTGCGAGCTACGACACGACCATCGCCGCAGGGACCGCCGACGACGGTTCGTTCATCTGGAACATTCCGAGCATCTGTTCGCAGCAGGCCCGCATCAAGGTCGTGGCCCACGACGGCAGCGGCAACACGGGGTCCGACGAAAGCACGTCGAACCTGACCATCACCGCGCCGTTCCCGGCGGGCGACGTGACCTGCGATTGCAACATCAATTTGCTCGACGTGGATCCGTTCGTGACGGCCCTCGTGGACCCGCCGAACTTTGGCGGCTGTGATATCAACAAGGCCGACGTGAACGGCGACACTCTCATTGACGGCGGCGACGTGCAGGACTTCGTCGATGCCGTGTTGCCGTAATCCGCGTCAATCGCCCAGGCGATCCGGCATGTCCGCGATGACGTAGGCCGTGGCCGCGAGCGACGCGACGCATTGCGACAATTCCTTCGGATCGATCTTGTCGAGCGTGTCCGCGTGGGTGTGGTGATAGTCGAAATACTTCGAGCCTTCGACATCGACGCCGAGGAGTATGACGCCGCCGTCCTTCAACGCGCCGACGTCCGCCCCGCTGTGTCCCGCGCTGACTTCCATCCGACCGAGCGGCATCAGGAGCTTCATCATGTCGACCAACTGCCCCGCGGCGACGGTCTGTCGCTTGGCGTCTCGGCATTCGACGGAGTAGCCCGTTGGGGCGAAGATGCCGGAGTCGGCTTCAATCGCCGCGACGTGTTTGTCCAATTCCGCGGCATGATCCTCGGCGTACTGCTTCGCGCCGGCCAGGCCGTTTTCCTCGTTCACCCACAGCACGACACGGATCGTCCGCCGGGGAATCATCTTCGCTTTGCGGAGGACGTTGATCGCCTCCATCGCGATCACGCACCCGCCGCCGTCGTCGTGCGCCCCCTGGCCGACGTCCCATGAATCAAGATGGCCGCTGATCACCACGACCTCATCCGGCTTCTCGCGCCCGCGAAGCTCGCCGACCACGTTGGCGCACGGAACCATCCCCTCGTCCTTTGCCGACATATTGAGCGTCAGCTTGACCGGCACTCGGCGAGCGGCCAGTCGGGCGATCATCTCCGCGTCTTCCGTCGAGATTGCCGCCGCGGGGATTTTTTCCTTCGCATCGCCGTAGGACATCGCGCCGGTGTGCGGCGATCGAAGGCTCCGCGCTGTGACACTTCGCACGAGACAGGCCACGCCCCCCTGTTTGCTCGCAAGGACCGCACCCCTGTGTCGAAAACGCACCGCAGACCCATAGCCGGAGCCTTTGACAGGGTCGTAGTGTTGCATCGCGTTGTCGAAGAGGATGATTTTGCCCTTGGCTTTGTCGCCTGCCGTTTCAAGTTCCTTTTCATCGCCGACGACGAGGACTTCGGCAGTGATTCCCTCCGGAGGCGTCGCCACCGACCCGCCGAGCCCGAGCATGGCGATCGGCGTCTGCCGCGGCTCGGTCATGACAAGCGACTCCTCGCCGCGCACCCAGTTGGGCACCATGACCGGCTCGGGATGGACGTTGTCCTGCCCGTCGGCCTTCATGGCGTCCTGCGCCCACGCGACGGCTTTGTTCATCGCCTCCGACCCGCTCAGGCGATGGCCGATCCCGTCGCAGAGTTCCTCCATCTTCTTCCAGGCATCGTTACCGGCGAGCGCGGCGTCGATGATCTTCTTGGCCGCAAATTCGTATTGCTTGCTCACGGGCTGGGTTGATGCCGGCCGATCACCCAAGGCCAGTGATGAAGTTTCAATCAGCCCCAAGGCGGCGCTTAGCACTACAAGGGAGTGATTGCGGAAACGACTGTTCATGGAATAATCCTCGGAGGCGTTGTAGCGGGAATTTAACGTCCCCGACAGGAGTCGAACCTGTAACCTTCGGCTTCGGAGGCCGACACTCTATCCAATTGAGCTACGGGGACAAACGGCCGCCGCGGCGACCTGCCGGCATTCTATCCCGTCGGCACCCTGCGACAAGTCGCCGAACACGGAGAAACGCCGCTGTCCGAGCCCCATGGCGCAAGCCTGAGGCCGAGCGCAAAAGAGGTATTGGATCACAAACCATGCATCGCCCGTACAACACTTGTTCGAACAAACTGCTCGCGGCCGGCCGGGGGCTCGCGCCGACCGGCTCGGATGGCAGCGTTTCTCAGCGTTCACGGCATTTCCACTAGACGGTCACCCTCGGATTGTTGACGCCCAAATCCCTCGATATCATGTTCGGGGTGCCGGCCCCATCGCCGGGTGAGCCAAACGGGTTTCCAAGCCAGGGGACATTGAAAATGACCACCGCCGTCGCCAAGGGATCCAAGACGTCCGAACATCTCCGCATCGCCGACGAATACGGCGCGCACAACTATCACCCCCTGCCGGTCATCATCGAATCCGGCGAGGGCTGCTGGGTGACGGACGTCGACGGCAACCGCTTTCTCGACATGCTCTCGGCCTACTCGGCCCTTAATTTCGGCTATTCCCACGAACGGCTCATCGCCGCGGCGACCAAGCAGCTCAGCAAAGTCACGCTGACCAGCCGCGCCTTTCACAACGACCAGCTCGGCCCCTTCTGCAAGGAGCTTTGCGACCTGTCCGGCTACGAGGCCGTCTTGCCGATGAACAGCGGCGCCGAGGCCGTCGAGACGGCGATCAAGACCGCCCGTAAGTGGGGCTACAAGGTCAAAGGCATCGAAAAAGACAAGGCCGAGATCATCTGCGCCAAGGGCAACTTCCACGGCCGCACCGTCACGATCGTCAGCTTCAGCACCGACGCGCAGTACCGCGACGGCTTCGGCCCCTTCACGCCCGGCTTTCCATTGGTGAACTTCGGCGACCCGGCCGCTTTGGAAAAGGCGATCACCAGGAACACCGCCGCCTTCCTCGTCGAGCCGATCCAGGCCGAGAGCGGCATTCTCGTCCCGCCCGAGGGCTACCTGAAGAAAGTCCGCGAGATCTGCACCAAGCATAACATCCTCTTCATCGCCGACGAAATTCAGACTGGTCTCTGCCGCACCGGCGACCGCTTCGCCTGGCAGCACGAAGGCGACGACGCCCGGCCGGACATGATGTGCCTGGGCAAGGCGCTGGGCGGCGGCGTAGTCCCGATCTCCGCGATCGTCACCTCGCGCGAGATCATGAGCGTCTTCAAGCCCGGCGACCACGGCTCGACCTTCGGCGGCAATCCGCTGGCCTGCGCCGTCGCCCGCGTGGCGATGGAACTGATTGCCAACGAAGGGCTGGAAGAGGCGGCCAAGCAGCAAGGGGCACACTTCCGCGACAAGCTCAAGGCGACGAAGTCACCGGCCGTCAAGGAAATCCGCGGTCGCGGCCTACTGATCGGTGTGCAGATCAAGCCCGAATACGGCAACGCCCGGAGCTTCTGCGAGAAGTTCATGGCCGAAGGCATCCTCTGCAAGGACGCACACGAAGACGTGATCCGTTTCGCCCCTCCGCTCATCATCAAAAAGGACGAGATCGAATGGGCGATGGACCGCATCGGGCCGATTCTGACCGAGGCGGAGCCGGTAAAGTAGGCGACTGCGGAAGAAGCGGCCCATTAAGATGCGTCGTCGACCGGCGTCGACTCCGAAATGTCCGATTGACCCACTAGCGTATGCACCGCCATGTTCAGAAACGGCGGGTACAGCTTTTTGATGGCCAGCCGATACTGATCGGTGTCGATCTGTTTGATGATTCCCGCAACCGGCAGAAATTCCTCTTTTTTCACGACGGTTTCATCGGACACCAACGACCGCTCGGCAAAGTGGTACCCGAACGTGTCGGACTTCGTCACCCGCAGGATCGACCATTTTTCCATCGAGGCATACTGCCGATACACGCTCAAACGAAAGCGAACCCGCAAGGCAACATCCGCGCCAACTTCCTTGATGATGTCTTGCTCGACCTGTTCCACGGTTCGAAAGTCGTTGGTGCCGACAATCACGTCAAACCCCGTGGCGGGCTCAACCACCAATAGGCGCGGCACCCCGACATCGGTCCCCGCAACGTTAAACGCGTGCCCCAGGTCCCGGTAACCGGGTTTTTCAATGCGCAGATTCCCATAGGCCTTCGACGCCCGAATCGCTTCGCTGGGAACGAGCTTCATTCCCTCGGCTTCCAATCGGTCCACAAAGAAACGATGCAGCTCGTCCGGAAATTCCTTGCGCATCGCCTCATCGAGTTGAATACGAATCCGCCCGGCCCCTGCCATCGAAGTCGCAAACCCGATGGGGATAAACTCATGGATGACCACGCCCGGTTGATTGTCGGAAAGTGACTCCAGCTTTTCAGTCACGTACTCGATCGCGAACTCAACGAGGGCGACCTTTCGATAGCCGGTCGTGGGACGGTTCGGCGGTTCATGTTCCCAATAGGAAGCGGCGGCGGATTTCACCTTTGAAGGCTCGTCCAGATTCGCCTGGCTGAGCTTGGAAGCCGGTTCATGGCATCCCGTCAATGCGGCAAGAAGCACAAGGCATCCGATGCGGCGATAATACGTTCGTCGAGTCATCATCACTCCTGAAAAAATTGGTCGAGGGGATTGCGGCAAGGAGCCATCCGTGGCCGACCGTGGTTTGGGGAGGATAGCTCACCCTCATCGAATGGGCCACAATTTCTTGACCATCGCTGGAAGTGTGGTGATTTGAGTCCAGGAGCTGAGACTACTACTTGCCCGTTTGCTGCCGTCGCCATCGAAGGCCTCGTCGGCCGACATTGCCCCGTCATTGGTCTGCCGTTATCCTGAGGCCATCTCGCCATGCTTGGAAAAAGCATTGGATCTATGCACATGGCCGACACCGCGAAACCCGTTTCCGTCCTCATCCTCGGCGCCGCCGGCCGCGACTTTCACAACTTCAACTGTTGCTATCGTCGTGACCCGCGATACAAGGTGATCGCCTTCACCGCGACGCAAATTCCCAATATCGACGGCCGCACATATCCACCCGCGCTTTCCGGCCCGCTCTACCCGCAAGGCATCCCGATCCACTCGGAGGATCAACTCGAATCGCTCATCGCCAAACACGGCATTGACCTCGCCGTCTTCAGCTATTCAGATGTGCCGCACGAATACGTCATGCACATGGGCGCGCGGGTCAACGCCGCCGGCGCGAATTTCGGAATGATCGGCACCGCCAAGACGATGCTCCCCTCGTCCAAGCCCGTCGTTGCGATCTGCGCCGTCCGCACCGGCAGCGGCAAGAGCCAGACCACGCGCCACGTCGCCAAGGTCCTGCGCTCCATGGGCAAGAAAGTCGCCGTCGCCCGTCATCCCATGCCCTACGGCGACCTGACCAAACAGGTCTGCCAGCGCTACGCCTCGCTAGAAGACATGGATCGCTACGAGTGTACGATCGAGGAACGCGAAGAGTACGAGCTGCACATCAACGCCGGGAATTTGCTCTTCGCGGGAATCGATTATGAACAAATCCTTCGCGCCGCTGAAAAGGAGGCCGACGTCGTGATCTGGGACGGCGGCAACAACGACACGCCTTTTTTCAAGCCCGACCTGCACATCGTCGTCGCCGATCCCCACCGCGCCGGCCACGAGACGCGCTACTACCCCGGTGAGACGAACTTCCGCATGGCCGACATCCTTGTCATCAACAAGGTCAACACCGCCAAGGCCGCCGATATCGCCGCCGTCGAGGCCAACGCCAAACAGCTCAACCCCAAGGCCCGAATCATCCGCGCGGACTCGGCAATCCTCTGCGACGGTCACGAGCAAATCCGCGGCAAGCGCGTCCTCGTTGTCGAGGATGGCCCGACGCTGACCCACGGCGAAATGCGTTACGGCGCCGGTCACGTCGCCGCCGAGCAATTCGGCGCGGCCGCCATTGTCGATCCCCGCCCCTACGCTGCCGGCACGATCAAAAACGTCTTTGCCAAGTACACGCACCTGACCGACATCCTCCCGGCGATGGGCTACGGCCGCGAGCAGATGCACGACCTGGAAATGACGATCAACGCCGCCCCCTGCGACCTCGTCCTCGTCGGCACGCCGATCGACCTGGCGAAACTCCTGAAGCTCAACAAGCCCGCCCTGCGCATCGCCTACGAACTCGCCGGCGATGGGGCATCATCGCTGCAAGAGTTGCTGCTATCTCATCCCAATTTGTGCCGTTAGTATCTCTGTTCCCCGAATGGCTCTTCGCCGCCTATTTTGTCGGCGGCGCACCGTCCGCGCCCGTCAAGGAATTCCCCATCCACTTTATGTGGGGCGAGGCCGGTTTCCCGCACTCCACAATGTTATGCGGTCGGTTCTGATGCGAGGTATTGCGGCGGGGGCAGATCGCGAATCTTCACCGCGGGGACGCCCGACCAGTATTCGCCGGCGCCGATCGTGGTAAACGGCGATACGACGCTGCCGGCGCCGACCATCGCGCCGCGACGGATCGTCACGCCGCCAAAGACCGTTGAGTTTGCCCCGATTGTCACGTCGTCTTCGATTATCGTTTTTCGAAAAAGAATCAAATCGGGCAATTGGCAGTGACCGGCAATGTTGGCGCCGGAACCTATGACGACATTGCGGCCGATCTCCACGAAGGAGGGGTCGAGAATGACGGGATCGGTGACGTAGCAGGATCGCGACTTCGGACCGAAGATCGGACTCATGAGCCACCGCATCGGCGGCAGGTTGGCGATATGAAAAACGAGAAAGGCGGGAAAAGGCGCTTCGTAGCGGGCTTTCGTCAAGACGGCGATGAAGGCCGCGTAAATCATCTGACGCCCCTTGGCCGAAAGTGGGCTGGGCGCATTCAGGGTTGGGTAGAGGCCCGGCTTGGGCGTCGGAATCGGCAGTCGGAGCACCATCAGCTCGGCAACGTAGAAGACGTTGAAGAGAAGAACCCAGGATGCGAGGCGGCCACCCCACCGCCAGATGGTTTCAAAATCTGCGGAAAATTGATTCATCCTGGGAAACCAACCGAAACTGAAAAAGACCGCACAGGTGATTGCAACGGAGCTGGACCAGATGAAAATCCGCGTCGTCATATCCAGGAACAGGAAAGCCTGAAGGGACGGGCAGGGGTCGACAGGCTTGGCAATGGCGGCGGATTGACCCATGGTTCCGGTTTCGCTGATATTGCTCACGATAGGGTACTCCTCATCCAGAAATGGCCGAGCGGTAAAGCCGGTCGAGGGCGGCCGAAAGCGGACCCGGGCCCCATCAAATCACGCGGGTAATCGGATTGCAAGGGAGCCGCAGGAAGCGGCCTCAGGGGAGCGGACAATCTTGGCAAGGCGGTGCAGGCGGAGGTACCAAAATCGCCACCAGAGCATCCGCGTCCAAAAGGTCCCAGGATCCGTCCTGGTAAACATCGGAGCAGGTGCAATCTCCCAAAGGAGACTGACCGTCAAGAACGCAATCGATCAGGACCTGAATATCGCGGCCGTCAACGAAGCTGTCACGGTTGAGGTCGCCGTTCAGCGGGCAAGGGTTCGGCAAGGGAGGGTGAAATTCATAGACGCCAAAGTCAACGACGGGCCCGAAGACATTGCCTGCGTTGGCCGTGAGGGGGTCGTCTTCCATTCGTGTCTGGCCGTCGAGATCGACGGCGTAGGATTCGGATGTATTGAAATCACCGTCGGAATCATCGGTGTCGAGAGGAAGGTCGACGTTGCTTCCGGCGTCGATGCAGGGCGAGCCGGAGAGCAGACGCAAGTTTTCGTCGCCGGAGTAGGGCACGCCGTCCAACCCGACCGGATCGACGAAGGCTGGATTAGCGGCGATATTCCCGGTGGAGAAACCCGGTCCGCCGGTATAGCTCTGGATGCAGCAGTTCTTGACCGTGTAGCCGGTGCCTTGGATCTGGGCGGCCTGGTTCGTTCCACCGTTGTCTTGATTTCCCCAAATGATGCAGTTGCGAATGGTCGAATAGGCGGTCGAGCTGCTGCTGATGCCGCCGGCGACCGGGGCGACGTTGCCGACGATGTCACAGTTGCAAACGAAAGGTCGCGCGCCGCCAATGGAGGAAGAACGACAATTGATGACGTGGGGGGTGAGCCAATCATTGAACATTGCGCCGCCGGAAATGGCCGCTGAATTGGAGGCGATGATGCAATTGAGGAAGGTAGGCAACGTGACGGAGTTTCCTCCGCCGGAGTTATAAATCGCGCCTCCGTAATCGGCGTGATTGTCGACGAACCAGCAATTGACGATCGACGGTCCGGTGTGATCGAGATAGGCGCCGCCGCCGCGATTGTGCCAGTCGAGCCCATCGGCGTTCCCACCGGTGATGTAGAAACCATTGAGAACGGTGTCCGGCAGACAGGCATTTGAGAAGACCACGTGATAGCTGTTGTCCGAGCGGTTCGTGAAGCCCGGGCCATCGTCGCCGTTGAGATCGCCGCTGAGAATCGTCTTGTGAAGAACAGGATTTCGCTGGGTTCGACTGAATTCGTTGCCCGCGAACCCTCCGTAAATCGAAACGGGACGGAAGAGTCGGAAACTCTTTTCGCGGTCACCGCCGGGGACGTCCGGATGATAGGTTCCCTCGGCGACCCAGATCTCACGGGTGGAAACCGAGGCGCCGTAGGAGACGGAGGCATTGGCGACCTCGATGGCCTTTTGAAGATCCGTAAAGGCATTTTCCCAGGTCTTGCCGTTATCGTTGCCGTTGGCATTGGCGTTCACGTACAGGATACGCGGGGTCGACGAAATCGAGGCGGCGTTCACCGTCGGAAGATAGGCGGCCAGCGACGCCTTCGTGTCGTCGTACGCCGTGTTTTGTGCAAGGTTTGTCCATTCATGCGGATCGGCGTCGTGATCGTAGAGTTCCTCCGTGCCGTCGCGATACCGGATGTAGCGCCAACGCTCCGTGCGGACGGTGTGTTGATTTTGCAGCCAGGTCGAGATGGCCGGGTGGTTCCACTCCATTTGCGGATCGGCGAGAAGCGGTGCGATGCTCGTGCCCTGGAGACCGGTCTTTGGCGGAAGTCCGGCGAGTTCGACAAGCGTCGGATAAATATCGATGGCGCTAACGACGCGATCACACTGTTGGCCCTCGGGAATACCCGGCCCCGCGACGATAAAGGGAACCCGGTTGGCTTCCTCCCAGAGGGTGTATTTTCCGACGTACAGCTTCTCGCCGAGGTGATATCCATTGTCGCCCAGGAAGACGACGATCGTGTTGTTCGCGTTGGGCCCGTTGTTGAGCGCGTCCAGGACGACACCGACTTGCGTGTCGACGAGCGCGACCGACGCGTAATAGGCGCGGATCATATCCTTCATGGCGTTTTGCGACTGGAGCGCATTATAGTAGTAGGTGCCAAAGTAAAGGATTTGCAAGGCGGGAGGCGGAAGATCGTTCGCATCGTTGGGGTTGATTGCCGGCAGGACGATGTTTTCCAGGGGATACTGATCGAAATAATGCTGTGGAACGTACCAGGGCGCGTGCGGCTTCGTGTAGCCGACGGCGAGAAAGAACGGTTGAGAGTGGGTTTGGGCAACGAACTCCGCAGCATGGGCGGAAACGGCGCCGTCCGACATCAGTATGTCAGGCTGAGTCAGCCCGGCCCAATCGAGATAACCCAGACCCGCGAGACCGTTGGCGGGAATGGTTGGAGGGAGCAGATCGCTTCCGCAGTCGTAGGAATCGTTCCACGAGGATGGATCCGGATAGTGGTAGACTTTTCCGCCCATCGTGACCGACCGGTAACCGTTCGCGGTGAAATATTGAGGAAGCGTGACCAGGTCCCGACACACGTATTTCCAGGGATTGCCATTATCATAAATCCCGGTCGTGGAGGGCAGCAGAC
>CAYPXR010000056.1:0-25980 GCA_964414585.1 uncultured Planctomycetaceae bacterium | reverse complement strand
AAGGGTGACGATCGTCATTCGCAACCAAGATCGATGTTGGGACGTCATGAGTTGTCCTCCGTTTATGGAGCCCGTTCACTTTCAGGTTCCCGACCGGGAAATTCATCCACCGCTGGTGCAGATGCGCTGCACTGATCGAAGGGGCTATTCGAAGCTCCTTCATGCCTTAGAAGATCCGACACTCCTCGGCCAGTCCTCGACGACAATTCCGGCCTGGCAACTATGGTTAATAGCATTCGCTGTGCCAGCCGGAACACTTCATTTTGGCCATCTAATCTAGCACTGAACCGGTTGATCGTGCAACAGGCCCGTGGCGCAACTATTGCTTCAGGCCCAACCTGCGGAATTTTCCGCCTCCGCTGCGGATTTTTCCGCACCTCCTTTCTTGACGCCGGTTTCGTCATTCGGAAACATGTGTTGTGCGCTCTCAATGTTGGTCGGGGGTCTCACCGGAGTATGGTGCTTCGTTTTTTCAATTCCGCGTCGTGCACCCTCGCAATCCCCCTTCGATTGTCCCTTGGCCGAGCCGGGTTATGATGTCTCCGAGCGGAGATGGCTTGGGTTCGCCAGGGATCGATGCGAATTGTTGACTTTTCGACAAGGACGACGCCCAGCAATGACACCCTCGCCACGACGAGGAAAACGGAGCACGGTAAGAAGGCCGATTTCTTCGCGATTTCGCTTGCTCTGCCTCGTTGCGCCGATCTTGGCCATTTCCCCCGCGGTTCGCGGCGACGATCCAGACAACTGCCTGCTTTGTCACCAGTATCGCGGCCTTTCGCGTCTCGATGAATCGACCGGCCGCGCGCACATCTTCTTCGTCGATCCGACTTATTCGATTCGCCATCTCGGCCCGCACGCGCGCCTCGCCTGCACCGACTGTCACCTCCGCGAGGAGGTTTCCGTGGTCCCGCACAAGACGATCACTCCGGTCGATTGCGCGAGAACCTGCCATCTCGGGAGCCCGACCGGGATGGAACGGCGATTCAGCCACGACAACGTCCCTCCGATGCTTAAGACCAGCGCGCACTCCCTCGACCTGCTCAAGAAGCTGACTTTCAGTAAGGGCCCGCTGTTGGAAGAAAAGCAATCCGCGTGTCTTTACTGCCACGATGAACCGCTCTTTCGCGACCCGGCGTCGGTCATTCCGAAATTCAGGGAATCCTCGGGACGCGTCTTCGATCGATGCGGTGTTTGTCACTCCGAAAAGGTCGCCGTTGATATTGAGTACTACGTGCAGCATATCGCCTCGCGCTTTCAGCCGGCCCGCTCGACGCTCGAACTCGCCCAGGTCTGCGCCGTGTGCCACAGCGATCCGAAAGTCCTGGAGGAATACGAGCTGTCGAACTCCGTTGCGAGCTACGTCCGCAGCTTTCACGGTAAGGCGGCGCTACTGGGCGACACCGCCACCGCCGATTGTCTCGCCTGTCACGTCACCGCCGGTCAGAACGCGCACCAGATGTTGCCGCGGGACAACCCCTTATCCGCCGTCAATGTCGCGAACATTGCCAATTCCTGCCGGAGCACGCAATGCCATCCCGGCGCGGACCCCAAGATCGCCGAGGCCGCCGTGCACCTCGATCTGCCGACGGCCCACGGTTCGCTCGAGTATCTCCTGGCACTGACCTTCATCGTGCTCACGGTCCTGACCTTTGGACCGTCGTGCCTGCTGGTCCTGCTCGATCTCGTCCAAGTCGTCGTGGGCCGAACCGCGCACGAGGAGCATCGTTTACAAAGTCTTGCACGGCGGATCCTTCTCGATCCGCGAGGCAAGCGACAGCTCACACGCTTTTCCGTCAGTCAGCGCTTTCAGCATTGGATTTTGTCCATTCTCTTCGTCACCCTCGTCGCCACCGGCTTTCCCATGAAATTCGCCGACCAGGCGTGGTCCGCCGTGGTGATTCGCTTTTTCGGCGGTCTCGGCGCCGCGCGAATCATTCACCACTGGTCCGGCATCGCCCTCATCGTGGGATTCATGGCCCATGTCGGCGTCGCCTTTTACGCGTTTGTCCGTCGGGCAAGAGAAATGGCCGGCCCGCACGGCGCCCCTCAATACCAACGCGCCTGGCTCATGATGCCGATGTGGATCTCGCCGACGGACGTGAAAAAGACCTTCCAGTTGCTGGCCCACTTGCTCTTTCTCCGAAAGGACAGGCCCTCGTTTGGCCGATTCAGCCCGACCGAAAAATTCGAATACCTCGGCGTCTTTTGGGGGACGATGCTCCTCGGCCTCACCGGCCTGTTGCTCTGGGGACAACAGATCAGTTCGCACTTCCTCTCCGGACGCGCCTTTAACCTCGCTACGATCGCCCACACCTACGAGGCTTTCCTGGCGGTCATCCATGTCGGCATCCTGCATATTTACAACGTGATCTTCGCTCCGAAGGTCTTTCCCCTTTCCACGGCGACGCTGAACGGCCAGACCCCGGTCGCCAAACTCGTCGAGGAACACGGCGAACTGATCGAAGAGGCGGCCCATGAGCTGGGCATGGAGGAAACCGACGAGAGTTCCCATGAGTGACGCCCCTCCAATTCGAAGACCTCGTCACGTCGGCCGGCAGATCTGGCTGACGACGCGGGTCGTCGCGCGCATGACGCGACGCTTGCTGCCCCGCGTCTATGCGGTCGCGCTGATCCTCGTGATCGTCTGGCTTACTTTTCTTTCCATCCGCTTTCTCATCACCTCGCTGGCCACCGAGAGCGGGCCGCCCGCGCAGATCATCGCCCTTCCCACGCGTTTGGACAAAACGGCGCTGGGTGAAAGCCGGTCGGCCTTTGCCGCGCTCAACGCCGCGGAGCATCCGCGCTCACCGCTGGCTCATTATCATCGGCTGGACAGTTGGATTCGGCCGGACTCCTTCAACGATTGTGCGCGGGCCGGTTGCCACAATCCGCTGCCGCATTCCAAGCGCAAGGAGATTCGCGCCTTTCTCAACATGCACGCGACCAGCATTCATTGCGGTGTTTGTCACTTCCAAATCGAAGAACGGCCTCGCTCGCTGACCTGGTACGGACTGACGACGGGAAAACCGCGCCAGCGGCCGGCCATCCTCGAAGCCTACGCGATGATCACCGGACCCGACGAGGCAACAAAATGGAAATCGGCCGACGAGGCCAGGCAGGATCGGCTGGTCAGTCTGCTTCGTCGGGCCGCCAGGGACGCCGGCGGTGTGTCCGACCTCGCCCAGCTCGCCGACCATTTCGAAGCCTACCGCCTCGGCAGTCCGGGCTTCGAACAACTTCTCAAGGAAGCGCCTGCCTTGTTGCCTCGCCATTTCCGCGGGGAATATGGCGCCAAACTGGCCGTCGTCAATACAAACGGGCGAATGCTCCTGGGCCATCCCAATACGGAAGCCTCCGTGCAGGAGTGGTTTGCCAAAAAAGACTCGGCGAGCAAGGATGAACGCGTACAATTGATCAAGGCCATGCACCCGCTCAAACGCGAAACCGCCCTGACCTGCACCGATTGTCACACAGCCGCCGGCGGCCTCGTAGACTTCGCCAAAGCCGGTTACCCGCCGGCCCGCGTGGAACAGCTCACCTCGCCGATCATCTTTCGCATGATCGAACACATCAACGCCGGCCAGCCTTTTGGCCTCCCGTCCGTGATCGGCGGCGCGCCGCCGGAGAGCCGGACGACTCCCGGCCCCGATTCGTCAAATTAATGGAGCCGCGCCGCTACCGCGCCATCTTCGCCAGCACGCCGTCCAGATCGCGCTGGCTGATGTCGATCAATTGCAGGGCGTAGTTCTTGTTGTGAATGCCGTCGCCGGATTTGACGAAGTGCAAGTTGGCTTTGGCGTCCTCAATCTTCTGGAGTACGTTCGGGGAAAGGGGATGTCCGGCGGCGCGCAGCTCTTTTTCCCGCGCTTCGACCCGCTGGACCGAGGCGTCCAATTCCTTCACGGACGACTTGATCTCGCTCATCCACTGGTCAAAGAGCTTGCGGTAGTCCTCGCCGTGGCATTTCAGGCAGGTCTCCCGGGTCGCCTGGATCAGCGGCTCGCCTTTGAAATCCGCGCCGGCCTGGGTGTGACAGGCCCGGCAGTTCACTCGGGATCCGAACATCGCGTTGGGCATGGCCCTGTCGATGCCGCGCCCGCCGACGCCCATCAGCAATTCGACCTGTTCGCTGTGATGGTTGGGGTGACAATGCTTGCAATCCTGAAGGACCGGCTGCAGAAACCCGGAATCCATCGCCACGCGCTGCGGGTCGATCAAGCGATGCTCGATCGTCTGATGGCAATCCGGGCAGCGGGCGCGCTGCGCGGCGACGTGAACGCGGTGATACTCTTCGACTACCACGGTGTCGCGCTGGTCAAAGTTGGCCGTAAAACGTTCCTGATCGTGGCAGCTTGCGCAGGCGCGCTTGGTCACCTGTGACGTCCCTTGGATGACGTCGAAGTGACAGCTGGCGCAATCGATCCCCCGTTTGACGATGTCCTGGTGGTCCATCAACGTTGCGGCGGCGGCCACGGTTTGCGCTTCTCCCGGCGGGGCACTGTGTACCGCGATCTTGCGGGCGGGCGGCTCGTGACAGCGAAGGCACGTGCCGGTCTCGCGATTGAACTCCTGATTGGTGAAGTGGCAGACGAAGCACGTTTCCCGATCGACGCTGAAGTGTTGGGACGTCGTGGGGTTGTAGGAGTGACATGCGGCGCAGTTCAGCCCAGACAATTGTTTGAGCCGCAGGCGAATGTGCTCCGCATGAAGCAGGTCGATGGCATCCTTGGCAAAATCGCCGGCGTGCAGGCTGTCCAGAAGCGATTTCATCTCGGTCTCGCGGTCCACGGCCGGTTTGACCGATCGGCTCGCTTCCTCGACGCGATGGAAGGCGTCGATGGGCAGGTGACTCTTCAGCCGGGCCGCGATGCCGTCGATCGTCTCGTCGTTTTCCTTCATTCTCGCCTGGACGTCGAGGTGTTTCGCGTGAACGAAATGGACGGTCGGGGTGCGCTGCACCTCGGTTTCGACTCCGGCGATGATCCGTTTTTCCATCCGCCGCTCGCCGATCAGGAGGGTCTTGTTAAGGTGCTCGTTATCGCCGTGGCACTTGGAAAGCATGCAGCTTGCGTCGTTCACCCGTGCGCGCGGCCGGCTCCCGCCGGCGCGACCGCTGAAATAACTGGCGGCCTGCGACAAGCCTCTGAACTTGGCCATGAAGGTGTGATGCTCGCCGGGAGCGTAGTGGCACTCGACGCACCAAATGCCGAGTTTGGCCCCGTGCTCATCTTTCGACCAGGACTTGTAATAGGGATCCATGATGTGGCAGGATCCGCAGAAGTCGGGGCGGGCCGTGTAGTATTCCGCGCCGCCGACCGACATCGCCATCGCAACGAGCAGGATCGACAGGCACAGTCCAATCCATCGAAGGAAAGATCGCTTCTTTTTCGGTTTGGATTCCGCGGGGCTGGGGGCCTTGGGCTCATCCGGCGGGCCAACGGAGGGCTCCGAATTGTTGGTTGTCATGAAAACTCCTGGATCAGCCTCCTGAGGCTGACGCGGGACCGCGTCGTTGTGGGCGGGTTCACGCCGAACGCCATCCGCGAATTTTCAGGCGATGGTACACGATTCGCCCAGCGCGTGAAGAGCCGTCGAAGCGTCGAAAAATCTGCTCCTCGGCTGAAAACCAAGGGGGTCACATTTATCAATCGGCGCAAAGCGGCAACTTCGTATAATCCGGCGTTAGCCCGGGCGATCCGGCCCGAGATCTGGATGTGGCGTGTTAGCAACCGACATGGCAAGAAGAATCACGCAGAGGCGGCACATATTTTGCCCGCCGATTATCAAGTGCATTCTTTTGGTATTTCTGCTTTCTCAGGAATGGGCTTCGATCGTCGCCGCCCAGACACCGCCCTTTGTCGCAAATAGCGTCGGCGAGTTCAAGTGCGAGATCGGACCGGGCATGAAAATGCCGACCGACGTGGCGGTCGACGCGGACGGCCGCGTCTTCGTCGCAGACGGCGTGAACCAGCGCGTTGTCGTCTTTTCTCCGGAAGGTAGGGTCGTTGAGACCCTGACGGCCGTCGGTGACCGGGCCTTGTCCGACCCGACGGGTCTCGCAATGGACAGCCAGGGTCGCCTCTTTGTCTGCGATACAGGTTTGCACAAGGTTCTTGTTCGAGGCAAAGACGGACAACTTGCTCAAGAACTCATTCCGCAAGCCCGCGCCGACGAGCACAGGCCCGATCCCACCGATGTCGCCGTGGAGACCGACGGGGCGTATGCGTGGGTCGCGGACAACGACAACGATCGAATCATTCGCTTTGATTTGGCAACCGGCACGCAAACGATCATGGGGCGACGCGGAGAATCGGTCGGCGAGCTTCAGCATCCCTTCATGCTCGCGATCGGATCGGAAGGCGACGTCTTCGTCACGGACGTCATCAACTCCCGGGTCTCCGTCTTCACGAAGAACGCCGCGCCGTCGCAGCCGGTCGGGAGTTACGGCGTCGAGCCCGGTCAACTCTATCGACCCAAAGGGGTGGCCGTGGATCGAAACCAGAATGTGTGGGTCTCCGACGGCACCCTCGGCGTGATACAAGTCTTCACCGTCGAGGGCGGGTATCTCGATGTGCTGCGCGACGCTGCGGGCAAGCCGTTTCATTTAGAGAGTCCGATGGGGATGGCTTTCGACTCGCACATGAATCTTTACGTTGTCGAATTGATGCGCAACAGCGCTCGTAAACTGAAGATCACCGTCGGACCGCGACCCACCCCGACCGCTCGGAAAATCGCCGCGCAAGTCACCGGGAACGAGGCGCGATCATGTACCGTCTGCCACATGGAATGGATGGAGCCCTTTTCCAGGGGAGAAGGGACGCTCCTGGCGGCGGTTCCGGTGAGCACGCCGGAACAGCCCGCGGTCAGCCGCGGCGAGGTCTGTTTGTCATGTCACGACGCGTCCGTCGTCGATTCCCGACAGCGCGTGTGGCAACAGCATGGCCATCAAACGGGAATGATACCGCCGCCCACCATGAAGGTGCCGCCGAATCTTCCGCTGGCCGACGGCAAGATCGCTTGTCGGACGTGTCACTCAGCGCACACCGGCGGTCAGTTCACCGCCGATTTTCGTACGGCCGTCTTCCTTCGCGTCACCAACCTCGCCTCCGAATTGTGCATTTCCTGCCATCGGGACAAAACGAGGGGCCCCGAAGGTGGAACGCACCCCATCGGCGGAATGCCCTGGCCGATTCCGAAGGCCCTGATCGATGCCGGCGCCAAGGTCGGACCCAATCCTCGCGAACTGACCTGCCAGGTTTGCCACACGCCTCACGGTTCGAAGGAAGATCACTTGCTGGTAATGGGCACGTCCGGCAACCAGCTCTGTTTGAATTGCCACGATCAAATGCGCCCCGGAATGTTTCGAGAAGGCGGACCACGGGAGCATCCGCTCAGCCCGCACGTCAACGCGGAACAGGCGTCTGCCATCGCGTCGATGGGGACCCAGCTCGGACCGGACGACAAGCTGATTTGCCTGTCGTGTCACAAGCTGCACCACGGCAAAGGCGGGCACTTCATGCTCGCCGACCATCTGAGCGGGGGGCAGTTCTGCATCCAATGTCATTCCGAAAAGAAACCGCTCATCGGCAGCCTTCACGATCTGCGCACGAACCATCCGGACGAAAAAAACCGGCTCGGGATGACCCCCGAGTCGGGCGGGCCTTGCAGCGCTTGTCACCTTTTCCATCGTTACGCCCGTTCGCCGGAGCCGAGTGAACTTGACCCCGGCGGAGGGAAGTGCATCACGTGTCATCAGACCGGCCGCTGTGCGCAGTCGAAAATCCTCGGGACCGTGAATCATCCCGGAGCGCATTGCGTGAATTGCCATAACCCGCACGACCCGACGCGCAAGAATTTCGTTCGTGCCGATACGAAAGACCTCTGCGCCACATGCCACCAGGATCAAATGCAGTTGATCGGCGGACCGCACGACTATCGAAAGACCGGCGAAAAGTGGCCGGACCAAGCCGTGGCGATGCAGGACACCTGCTTCGTTTGCCATCGGCCGCACGGTGATGAATCAACGGGGCTGTTCCGCGTCGCAGGCGCGGCGGGCGGCAACGACGCCGGATGTCGCGTTTGCCATTCGACCAATTTGTGGGGCGCCAACAGCAGCATGGCCGCGCTTCACCCGAATAAAATGAAGCCGGGAATGACGCATGGCGATTTGCCGCTGATCTCCGTCAAGGACCGCGAGACCGGAAACGTGGGCTGCAAGACTTGTCACAATCCGCACGCCGCTTTCGCCGCCAATCCTTCGATGCTTCGCTCGGGAAGCGATCATTCGCCGCTGTCGCTGTGTACGACTTGTCATCTGGAGGCGACGGCCCTGGCGTTGACAAGCCACAAAGCGACGGGTTTGACCAAGGCGGGATTCAAAGATGCGGCGATGTGTGCGCCCTGCCACGTTGTCCACGGCGATGCAAAGACCGTTGATCCGCATCGCTTGTGGCCGCACTCGCTCGGAACAGCGGTCGCCGACGCACAGTCGGCCAATGCGCATTGCACCGCCTGCCACCGCGAAGGCGGCCCGGCCAAGCGTCCGCGAATCGCGACGCACCCCAATGTGGCCATGAGGGTCGTCGCGGCAGCCCAACCGGATCAAAGGTTCCCGCTTTTCGATGAACACGGCAGGGAAGATCCGTCGGGGCATATCGCGTGTGGAACATGTCATCTTCCACACGGACGACCAATGGCGAAGCAGGAGACCGAGTTTGTGGAATCGCTGTCGCAAAGCGAGCAAAAGGCCGCCCGACTAATGCTTCGCACCTTTCGCCCGCCCAATCTCTGTACGACTTGCCATGGCGGCGACGCGCTGCGCCGGTTTCTCTACTTCCACGATCCGGATCGGCGTTCCGGGCCGCTCTTGAAGGGTCTGGCCTCCAGTCAGTAATGAACAAGATCGATGACGGCGTTGCGAGCGGCAGACTAATCGAGCCCGTATCGCGTCATGCGGTAACGCAACTGGTCGCGGGAGAGCCGGAGAAGCTTCGCTGCCTTGGTTTGATTGTTCTCGGCGCGAGCCAGGGCCTGGCGGACCAGCGATTCCTCGACGGCGGCCAGATCGATGCCGGTGGCCGGCAACCGAAAGTCTTCAGAGGCGTCCGATCCCGTCATGAGTTCCATGACAAGGTCGTCCGCTTCGATTTTCGAATGTTTGCATAGCAGCGTCGCGCGCTCCAGGGCGTTTCGCAGCTCCCGAACGTTGCCGGGCCACGAGTAGTTCGTCAGCTTCTTGATCGCCGCCGGAGCCAGCCCTCTGATCGAGCGCCGGAGTTCCCGCGAAAAGAGATCGACATAATGTTCGGCGAGCAGGCGAACGTCATCGCCGCGATCCCGCAGGGGAGGCAAGTCCAGCCCGATGATGTTAAGCCGGTAAAAGAGGTCCTCGCGAAACAAACCCTGTTCGATCAATTTCTTCACATCGCGATTGGTGGCGGCGATGATTCGCACGTCCACCGAGATATCTTTGGTGCCGCCCACGCGGCGAAACGCCTTCTCTTCAAGGAACCGAAGCAGCTTCGCCTGCAACGTCGGCGGCATATCCCCGACCTCGTCGAGATAAACCGTTCCGCCATCGGCCAATTCGATAAGTCCGCGCTTCTGTTGCTTGGCATCGGTGAACGCCCCGCGCTCGTGGCCGAACAACTCGCTTTCCAGAAGGGCCTCGGGGATCGCCGTGCAGGTGATGTTCATGAACGGCCGATTGGCGCGGTCGGAGTTGTAGTGAATGGTCTTGGCGACGAGGTCCTTGCCGGTGCCGCTTTCTCCCCGGATGAAAACGGTGGACGTCGCGCTTTTGGCGACGTCGCAGATCATCCCAAACAGCTTTTTCATCGAAGGGCAGCGCCCGAGGATGCGGTCGAAGCCGTATTCCTCCTTCAATTTGGACCGCAAGTCGCGCAGCTCGCGCTTCAGCCGCGTCGTCTCCAGCGCTTTGGTGACCGTCAGCATGAGTTCGTCCATCTTGAACGGCTTGCCGACGTAGTCATAGGCGCCGAGCTTCATCGCCTCGACGGCGTTCTCGACATTGCTGTAAGCCGTCATCATCAGTACGACAATGTCCTGGTCCTTCTCCCGCAACTTGCGCAGGACGTCCAGTCCCGTCAGGTCGGGCAGCTTGTAATCCAACATGACGAGGTCGAAGGTGTCTTCTCCGAGCTTCGTCAGTCCTTCGGACCCCGTGGCCGCTTCGTCGACCTGATAGCCTTCCTCGACGAAGCGCTGGCGCAGCGTCCATCGGATCAGTTTTTCGTCCTCGACAATTAGTATGTGCGGCTTGCTCATAAGGGTCCCGGCAGCTCGACCGTCACGCGCGTGCCGCGCCCCGGTTTGCTGTCCAACTTGATCGTACCGCCGTGTAACTCGACAATCCGCTTGCAGATGGCCAGGCCCAGGCCGGTTCCCTTGGCTTTTGTCGTGTAAAACGGCTCGAAGGCCCGTGCGATGACGTCGCGCGTCATGCCGATGCCGTTGTCTTCGATGATGATGCGGGTCGAGCTCTTGGTTGGCGATACACCACATTGAATCGCCCCGCCGTTCTGGCAGGCATGCGCGGCGTTAATGAGCAGGTTGGTCAGAACCTGCTGCATCTGGGCCTCGTCGATTTCGAGGTGCGTCTCGCCATTGGTCGTATTGCACGTCACCTGCACCCCGCGAAAGGCCGGCTCCTCCCTCAACAACACTAGCGCGCGTTGCAGGAGTTGCTCGAGCTGGACGCGCGCCAAGACCGGCGGCTTGGGACGGGAATAGATGAGCAAGTCCTTCACGGCAGCGTCGAGCCGGTCGATCTGCCGCAATGACTCCTCGATGATCTCCTTGTGCGGGTGATCGTCGTCGATCTCCTGGCCCAGGATCTGCATCGCGCCGCTGATACCGGCCAATGGGTTCTTGATCTCGTGGGCCAGGGATGCGGCCAGCTCACCCACGGCCGCCAGGTGCTCCGATTTGTTGATTCTGGCCTGATAGTGCGCCTGCTCGACTTCCTGAAGGCGTGAGACAAGGTCCTCCCGGTAGGTCTCGTTCATGATCGCCAGCTCAAGATCCAGCAGTTTGTGAACGGCACACAATTTCTGAATGGCGCCCGGCGGATTCAATTGCTGGATCCGCGTCAACAAATTGAGCCGAATCACGTTCATCGCCGTAAACATGTAATGCTGGGGCAAGTCCACGCGGACATGGGTCCGGCCAATCCGGCTCCGGCGGTCGTAGTAGTCGTCGTCATAGAGGCCATCGAAAAGCTCATTCAGCCACCCCAGGAGCGACTTCTTCAGCCGGTCCATCATTCCCGGATCGGCGGCAAAGACCGCCCTGGCACGGGGGTGGCGGCTCAAAGTGTCGTAAAAAGTCTCGACCACCGCCGGCAGATGCGAGGCGAGAAGCGGTTTCAACTCGGTCAGGGCCTGCGCATCAGCCGGGCCGAAATCGACATAGTGCTTCATTTCCTCGAATAACTCGTGTGGCATGCCGGGATTATATCGTTTGGGCTCGGTCGGTAGACCCCTGGAGAAAAGGCGCACAGGACCCTGAGGCAAGCCATTCTCGGCTGGCCCTTTGGGGGTCTTCGCGGGTTTGGAAGTGCCGGCCATGAGGGTACACCGACCTCTTGGGTGCGGCCCTAGGCATTCCGAGGCCCAACGCAATTCGAAGAAAGGTACGGAGTTTTGACACGGGGAGAGGGCGGACTCCAACGAGTGCTGCGGATTTCTACGCAAGGATTGCGGAATCCTGCGCACCTTGAGACCGCGCGGCGCATCGCGGGCCGAAGCGCCGGTCATGGCCCGGGTCAATCCTCCAAACGGCAATTGGCATGCCAATTGCCCGCGGAACGTCGGGCGGCGACGGAGTCTATCGGAAGACCTCGCTTTTCCCCATCGGCTCGCGGGCACGGCTCCGGTCGCGCCCCTTTGAATGGGAGACTCGCCATGTTTGTCAGCGATTACATGACGCCGGATCCCCTGGTCGTTTCCACCCGCGAAAGCGTGGAGCGAATCGCGGAACTCATTCGCGCGCACGGTATCCGGGAGATACCGGTCGTGGACCATGCCAACCGTCTCGTTGGAATCGTGACCGACCGCGATCTCCGAACGGCCATCGGCTTCGACCAAAAGGGGAAGGCGAAGTTGGTCGCCGAGGAAATCATGAGCGTGGATCTGGTGACCATTGCGCCGGGCGCCAACCTGACGGATGCCGCCTATCTTCTCCACGAACACCGATTCGGCGCGCTGCCGGTCGTGATCGGCGAACACATTGTGGGGATGCTCTCGACGCGAGACCTGCTTCGACGCTTGATCGAGTTGTCGGAGGAAGACGTCCCCGTGCGCGAGCCGCACCACGAGCCGGCGTATCCGTTTTGAAAAGCCATTCAATACTACTAATCCGCAAGGATTCGGTGAACAGGCCGAGCGCGGCGGGTTCGGGGACGGGGATGATGCTAGAGTGGACTTCGCCGAAGCCTTCGCCCACATTGGTACGGTGTTCCGAGAAAATGACGAAAATTCGTTTGCATTTCTGCGAAAGCGGTGTACAACTAGGATGTTCGGGTTGTGAGGAGGATGGTTTCTTGGGAGTACCCGAACGACTGGGCTGAGAGCCACAAGCCACAAGCCACAAGCCACAAGCCACAGCGCGTATAATAGTATGCGCGCTGGAGGAGCGAAGATCGTGCGATGGGGATTGTTGCAAATTGTGATAGCCGTGGGCCTTGCATTCGGGGCAACTCCGGCCTCGGCGGAAATTGTTGTCAATCAACAACCTGAACAAGGTGGTGGTTATGGTTCTGATACCGACTTCTTGAATACGATCGGTAATCCGACCTGGCAACAGATTGCCGACAATATTCGTCTTGCTCAATCAACGACTATTCGCGGCCTCAATTGGTGGGGCTTTTATGGAGGCGATGAACAGAACCACAATCCGCCTTCGGGATCCGAAACCATGCGGGTGCGATTTTATGGCCCTCGCGCCAGCGACGGCCTGCCCGATGAGTCGAACATCCTTTTTGAGCGGAGTTTCAATAGCTTACCGCGTACCCTCACCGGCCGTACAGTAGCAGTTCAAGGTGACCCTGCTGAATATCTCTTTCAAGTGGATCTTGTAAGCGACATCGCGCTCGATGCGGCCACGACATATTGGTTGGAAGTTGCCCAAATCGGAGATCCATCCAGCCACTTTCGATGGGAAACAGGTTTTGGCGCAGTCCCGGGTTTTGCGGCCAAAGGGCGTCTGACCTCCGGGCAATGGCAATCGTCCACTGGCAGTATGGCTTTTCAACTTTTGACAATACCTGAGCCGACAATGGGGATGCTTGTCATCGTTGCATTTGGCCTAGCAACGTCGCGGCGGGCGGGGTTGTCATGATGAGCAAGCTATTTTGTTACTTGATGATTGCGGGGCTGACGAGCGCGGTGTTCTGCACCGTTACGTCGGCGGAGATCGTCTTTAGCCAGTCACCCAACCAAAGTGGCGGATTTGTCTCGGATACCGACCAAACGTTCTTAGGCTATCCGCATTTCTGGGCGCGCCAAGCAGAGGATTTTCATTTCGACGAGCCAAGAGAAATTACGCAAGTTATTTTCTGGGGGTTCTACGCTAGCGCCATTTTCGGTCCTCTCGATGAAACCATGCGAATTCGTTTTTACCGGGCGCGGGAGAGCGACGGTCTGCCGGACGAGGGGGCGATCGTCCATGAGCAGACGATACAGAATCCACAGCGAGAAGAAACAGGTGACGTGATTCACGCAACGGCTGACTTTCCTGAATATCGATATACAATCAATCTGACTTCGTCGGTTTCAATTGAAGCAGATACGATGTATTGGTTCGAAGCCATCCAGGTCGGGGACCCGGATAGCGATTTCTTCTGGGAGTCGGCACGCACGACGACGCCACAAGACCGATTTGCAACCATTTATGTGCTTCAGCCGAACTGGTTCTATCAAGGTCCTCGAGCGGGCCTCGCATTTCAGCTTTTGACGCCAGAGCCGAATGCACTTTGGCTCACGGCGATTGGTTTTCTGCTTTTTCCTCGACGGCGTGGTCGGCGTGAACATTGTGCGCGGTCGAGTTGAGCCACCGCCGTTCACAGGGGGGCAGCAACGGGCTTGAGACTTGAGGCTTGAGGAAGGGAGCGATCAAGGGCGGCGGCGGAGGATCAGGTAGGACAGGGCGAACAAGGCGAGCGCGGCGGGTTCGGGGACGGGGGTGAGGGTGAAGTGGATTTCGCCGGAGCCTTCGCCGTGGGTGCCGGGGGGTGGTAGATCGAAGAGACGAAGTTGAGCGAAATAATAAACTTCGTAAAGCCGACCTGCAAGAAGTGAGCCACTGTTTTGGAGATTGAAGGTACCGAACGGCGGGCCGAGGCCGACATTGTCGCCGATCGCGCTTACTTGTGCCACGTCCTCGTCTGCCGTCAGGTCATATACATCTAGGCCGACAATCGTTTGGCCTCGAGCCACGCTAGGCCATGAATAATTCCACGTTCCGCTGAAAGAGATGGTGGAATCGACGGCGGGGACGAGGTGGATTCGCCCTTCGGAGACGGTGAAGCCGCGAAGCTGTTCAAGATAGTGGTTCGTTTGAACGTCGAAGTGAGCCGAGTCGCCTAGCCAGCCGAAGTCAAAAGTCGCCGTGGCATAGGAGTTCACTTGAGCGGCGAATTGTGTTTCTTGGTATGGATTTTGAACCGTGTCGGAGAACTGGAATGCTTGGCCCGCAAGGCTCGATACGCCGGTATCGAGCAACCAAGATTCGACGACCAAATCTCCCCTTGCGTTCGATTGCGCTAACAGAGTGGCGCTCATCGCAACAATTAACATTCGCCCAGGGGCCAGCATAGAATTCCTCAAATTTGCGAAGCTAAATCGCAACCTATTCTACCATCGAATATTACAACAATCAAGAATTTATCGCGAGAACAAGGGGGACATTCTACTTTAATATCAGGGACAGCCACCGAGTCCACCCGCTGAAGCCGGCGGCAAAAGCGGACCGGCTGAAGACCGGTCGGCGGCGGAGCGCATCCGGAGCATGGCATCGAGTGGGACATCGCGGCGGAGATCAGCGCGGACGCGGACACCGACGGCGTGCCCGATGAGTGCGAGGTAGAAAGCCTGGCGGGCGGCGGGTTCGTCAATGATGATGTGCGGTGATGCTGGTGAGGGGTCCACAGCCGAGGGCGGCTGTGCTCCGGAAGCGTGGGAGGTCCACAGCCGAGGGCGGCTGTGCTCCAGAAGCGTGGGAGGCGTTTTACGAATGGTCCGCCGGGCAGTGCTGGGGACCGTCGTGCGAAGAGCCGATGGACGCGCAGTTTGCGGCGATGGTCGCCAAATTGCAGGAGCTTGGGCTGCCGGTGCGAGGGACGGCGATGGGGCCGTAATGAATATCCGGGCTCTGACGCTACCGGCTCGGATCGGGGTGCGAGAAGGGATTCTCGCACCAGCGACGGATGCCGAGGCGCTCTTACAGAATTTCGTTTTCCGACAAAATTTTTAGTCGCTTCCAGCGACGGTCGACTTCGTCCTGGACCTCCGCCGCCACGGCCGCGTAGTCGGGCGTTGAAAGATGCGCGAACGCGCCGCCCATCTTTTTGAACGCTTCCGTGACCGGGATCTTCTTGCCGTTCTTCTCCGGGTCGACGGTCAGATGCGTGATCCCATGCTCAATTTCATAGAGCGGGTGCATGCAGGCGTTGACCGCCGCTTCGACGGCTGACGGGCCGACGTGCTCGTCCATTCCCCAGTTGAGCGGACAGACCGAAAGCGTCTTGACGAAGGCGAAGCCGCCGGCGCGGACCGTGGCCTGGGCCTTGCGGGCCTTGCGGATCATGTCGAGGGCGTGCGACTCGCAGCAGGTCGCCAGATACGGCGCAAACGTGCCGCGGAGGATTTCGATGATTTCCTTGTGGTGGGTCGTCTTGCCGGATTGCTGTGGTCCGAAGTGAGCGTTGCTCGCCCTTTGGCCCTTGTAGCCGGAATAGCAAAGCTGCGCGCCGGTGTTCATGTAGCCCTTGTTGTCATACTCGAAGTGGATGAACGGGTCATTGCGCAGGGCCGCGCCGATGACCTGGTCCATGCCGATGTCGTCGCCGCCGTCGCCGCTGACGGCGATGACCGTGACATCCTCCGGCAATTCGCCGCGCTTCTTGTAACGCTTGATCATCTCGACCACACCGGTCGCGGTGGAGGAATTGTTGTGGAAGAGATTGTGGAAGTAGGGGACCTTGAAGCTGGTGAGCGGATAGCCGGTGGTGACGACCATGCCGCAGCCGGTGTTGAAGATCAGGCAGACTTGTCCGTCGATGCCGCGGAGGAAGAGGTTGAGACTGGTGAAGATACCGCAGCCGGGGCAGGCGCTGTGCTTTTCAAAGCGGGTCGGCATCGACGAGAGGACCTTGAGATTGACTTTGCCGTCGAGGCCGGCGTTCAGTGAACATTCCTGAGCGCTGATGGGTTGGACCGTGGGCGTGGGGCGATATCCTTCATCGCCGGGCCAGGCGCCGTGATAGGTCTTGTGCGGGGCAAAGGAAAAGGTGGGACGCTCGTCGCTCTTTTTCTCCGAAGCCGGTTTACGCGATTCAGAGAGGATGACGTCCGCTTCCCCTTCGGCATACATGGCGAGGGCATCGTCCTTCGTAAAATTCAGGCCGCCGATGCCGTAGGTCCGCTGAATGATGGTGGCACGATTGCGCCGGCGTTGAAGCGCGGCGCCGATTTCGTTGGCCAGGTAGTTGTTCGCTCCGTATTGACTGGCGCGTTCGGCGACCACAATGGACCTGGCTTCCTGGATCGCCTCCACAATCTGCTCCTCGGGCCAGGGCCGAAGGACCATCGGGATCACGAGGTTCGCCTTTTCGCCGCGCCCTGCGAGCGCGTCCACCGCGTCCTTGGCGGCCTCACCGGCGGTATTGAGCGCGACCAGGCATCGCGCCGCATACGGGTCACCGTATTGCTGCACGAAGCCGTAGGTCCGGCCGGAGAGGGCCGCGAATTCCTCAAAGACCTTTGGCAGCATCTCGTAGGCCCGCGAGAACTTCAGGTCCATCTGCACTTTCGCGTTGATGAGATCGTCGTTCATGTAGGGTCCGAACGTCCTCGGGTGCGCGACGTCGAGCAGGTTGAATCGGCCGTTTTCTCCCTTGAGCGTTTTCTTAAACGGCGGCGGGCCGACGAAGTGGCGGACGTCTTCGGCGTCCGCGAAGACGTGAATGCGCCGGTTGGCGTGCGAAGTGTGGAAACCGTCATAGGCCACGATGGCCGGGAGGTTGACCGCCTCGGCGACTTTGATGGCGATGATGTTCATGTCGTAGGCGGCCTGCACGGTCGGCGCGAGAAAGGTGAGCCAGCCCCAGCCGAGCGTCGCGTACAGGTCGGAGTGGCCGTTCTTGATGTTGAGCGGGGCGGAAACATCGCGCGTCGAGAGATTGAGCACCATCGGCAGGCCGAGTCCGGAGATGGCGGGCATCTGCTCGGCTTTGAGCAAGAGGCCGTTGGCGCTGGTCACGTCGACCACGCGCCCGCCGGCGACGGCGACGCCGGTGCAAATGCCCAGCGCGGCCAGTTCGCTGGTGCCGATGACGAAGGACATATCCGTCTTGCCCTCGGCATAAGCCTTGGACACGGCCTCACCGACGTCGGAGGACGGCGTGATCGGATAATAACCTTCGGCGTCATAGCCGATGTCGAGGATTGCGCGGGCGACGGCTTCATTTCCGTTACCCAGCCACGCAAGCTGGCGGGCATGTGCGGAATTCTTGGTGGTTGATGCAGGTTCAGTGAGAGACGTGGACATGGCGAGTTCCTTCCTATCAGGCGTAATCGTACGTCAGGGCCTTGCCCTTCTTCGTGTCGGGACAGACTTCCACGCAGCGCATACAGCCTTTGCAGAATTGTTCGTCGATGCCGTGCATGCGGCCTTCCTTCCACAGCAATCCGCCGGGGTCGGAACAGACAGTGAGACAGATTCCGCAGGAGTTGCACGCGTCCGCGTTAAACCTCGGCACGTGACCCCGCCCGGCGACGCGGTTGTCGCGGTCTTTTGTCGAATGCGTCAGCGCGTCGATCGTTCCGCCGTTGAGCATGTTCTTCCAGCCCAGCGGTCCGCGCGTGATCGCCGCGTGGCGCGAGACGGCCTTGCCGTTGCCCTCAAAGGTCTGAGAGGTCGCGCTGGAAAGGGCGGCCGAAAATGCGGCGAGATTCGCCTCGGCGGCCCTGGGCCACTGTTTGGCGATGACGTCCTTGACCTTCTCGTCGGAAAAGCCCAGTTCGTGGCTCAGCATCGCCACGAGCGGCATGTTCAGCCGGCTTTTGCACTCGAAGGCGATCTTCGTCGCGTCGAGACAAACGACTTTCCCCCCGGAAAGCCCCAGAAGGCGCCGGATGGTTTCCGGCGGTTGGATGCTGTTCACGACGCAGGTTGCGCCGGGAGCGAGACCGCCGCCCAGGTCGAGCGGTTCGATCAGATCGTCGTGAAAGACGACGAGAAAATTCGGCGTGGCGGTCGGGCCGGATTGTCGGACCGGCGTGCCGATCCTGCAGAATCGGACGGAGACATCGGTCGCGGTGCCCTTTTTTTCAGAGCCGTATCGAGCGTCGTAACCGCCGTCGAGGCCGAAATGGGTGCAACCGATCTTGAACAGCAACTTGCCGCCCATGTTGGCGCCGTCACCGCCGAGGGCCGCCAACAGGATGTTGCAGAACCCTAAGTCATCTTCAATGGGTAATTGATAGGATTCGTTCACGTTAACACTCCTCAAGCACAGCCCGTTCCGGGGAGCACAGGAGCAATGAGCGTGCCATTGGACCTTGGTCGCAATCTAAGCCGGAATTCACTTATCGATCCTGTTGAATGCGAAAATCCACCCAGATTGCGGAAAAATCCGCAACGGCTCTCGGACGCTCGAATTACGTTTGAGCGGGTCGCACCGGCCGAAACGATTCAAATCGGTCGTTTTCGCCGTTGGCACGAATCGTGCAAGACCTTGCAGGGTATGGCCAAGAGGAGTCATGCGCCCACCAATGGGTCCAAACGCACCGCCGTCGCCAAGGGCGGCGTTCGCCCGCGCGTCCTCATCATTGAGGATAATCCGCTGACGTTCTGGGCGATGGAGCGAACGCTGACAGCCGCGTACGAAGTGGTTCGTTGCACATCACTGGAGCAGGCACAACGAGAGCTTCTTCGTTCGCCGGTCCTGTGCGTGATCTGCGGGAGCCCCATCGCGGATGGCCGTCCCGAGGATTTGCGGCGGCTGGCCGAAGTGGCGGGCCGAAAGGTCGTGGCGCTGGTCTCGGACCCCGATTGTCGAATTGCGCCAAACGTCCGCATTCTCGAAAAGCCGTTTGATCTCAATCGTCTAATCGATCTCCTGGCGCACGATCCGTTTTCAGCGGTCTCCACGACGAAGGACTCCGCAACGTCGTCCGCCGGGACGGATTCGAATGGGAGGACGAACATGGGAACCCTCGCGGAACGACTGTATGCCCGATTCGAAAAGGAAATTTGCTCGCGCTGCGTCCACCAGACGGCGGACGGCGGATGTTCTTTGACGGACCGCCGGGAGTGCCCCGTCTTTGAATGGGCGACTCAAATCGCGGAACTGGTCAAAGACGTCGACAGCAACCAACTGGGCGATTATCTGGATCGCATTCAGGCGATCATCTGCCCCGGCTGCATGCAACAACCGAACGGACAATGTAAGTCGCGGAATCATCTCGATTGCCCGCTCGATCTGTATTTGGGACTCGTGGTACCGATCATCGAGGAAGAACTGAAACGAGGCTGCGCGGCCTGATTTCTCGCCGCAGATGATTCTTGCAATTTTGAGGGAGCGTCAGAAATGCGACGTTCCACGCTGAATTTTTTCATCGACGCCATCTCTTTCGCGGTGTTCCTGGGAATGATCGCGACGGGACTGTTGATCCGATTCGTGCTCCCGCCGGGATCGCGCGGAGGGCGGGGGCTTTCGCTCTGGGACCTTGATCGCCACGAGTGGGGCGATCTTCACTTTTGGCTCGCCGTCTCTTTGTTGGGCCTGCTCCTGGCGCACCTGGTGCTGCATTGGTCGTGGGTATGTCAAGTGGCTCGGGCGGTTTTCATGGCGCCCGCCTCCGAGCCCGTCTCAAAGAGCGCCGCGAAGCGAACGGCGATCGGCGTGAGCATCCTGGCGGGTTGCACGGCGTTGATCGCGGGATTCTTGTTCTTTGCCGCCGCGAGCGTCAGCGACGCACGCGGCGAGGGAAACAGCAACCGTGAATTTCAGCGCCGCCCGTCGGCCGAACGACGAATCGACGACGGCACACGCGCACGTGAGGGACAACAACGACGGGAACGTCGAGGGAGACAACAACCATGAACGCGCTGCAAGCCAGGGTCCTGCCGCGAGGACGACAACTGCTGGAAAACTCGAAATTCAACAAGGACGCCGCCTTTACCGAGTTGGAGCGGGACCTTCTGGGGCTCCGCGGGCTGCTCCCGTGTCGGGAGTTGACCATCGAAGAGCAGGTGGAATTGGAGATCGAGCATCTGCGACGCAAAGGCGAGGACCTGGAGAAGTACATCGGGCTGGAATCGCTCCGCGATCGAAACGAGGTGCTTTTCTACCGCGTGCTCGTCGAGCACATTGAAGAATTGATGCCGATCGTCTATACGCCGGTCGTCGGCCAGGCCTGCCAGCAATACAGTCACATTGTACGCCGTCCTCACGGCATCTGGATCACGCCCGACGACGTGCATCGCATCCCGCAATTGCTTCGCAACGCCGCCCGCGAAGATGTTCGCCTGATCGTCGTGACCGACAACGAGCGAATCCTCGGCCTGGGCGATCAAGGCGCCGGTGGCATGGGCATTCCACGCGGCAAGATCGCGCTCTATTGCGCGGGGGCCGGCCTTCACCCGAGCCAGTGCCTGCCGATCAGTCTGGATGTCGGCACCGACAATCCGGAACTTCTCGCCGACCCGCTGTATTGCGGTTACAACCGCCACCGCCTCCGCGGCGCGGCCTATGAGGAGTTCATCGACGCCTTCGTTGAAGCGGTGATCGACGTCTATCCTCGCGCGGTGCTCCAATGGGAGGATTTCCACAAGGATATCGCCTTCCGGAATCTCGAACGCTATCGCCAGAGATTGCCCAGCTTCAACGACGATATTCAGGGCACCTCCGCGGTCGCCGTCGCGGGGATGATCTCCGCGCTCAAGGTCACCGGCACGCCGATCTGCGAAAATCGCATCCTCTATGCCGGCGCGGGCGCTGCGGGCATCGGCATCGCCCGGCTTGTCCGGATGTTGATGGCCACCGCCGGCGTGGACAAGGATGTTCAAGGCCGGGCGCAGCTCTTCGTCGATACGCATGGATTGATCCATCGCCGCCGGTCGGACCTGAATGCAAGCAAGCGCGAATTTGCCGCCGGCCCCGACGTCCTTTCATCGCTGGGCCTGGAAAATCCCGAAGGCACGACGCTGGCCGAAATGGTCGCGCTCTATCGGCCGACCATGCTCGTCGGGACTAGCGCCCAAGCCGGCATTTTCACCGAACAGGTGGTCCGCGAAATGGCCCGGCACGTCGAACGGCCGGTCATCTTCGCTTTCAGTAATCCCAACAGCAAAGCCGAATGCAAACCGGAAGACGCCATCCACTGGACGGACGGCCGCGCGATCGTTGCCACGGGCAGCCCGTTTCCACCGGTGGTTCATGCGGGAACGACGCACGTCATCGGTCAGGGCAATAACGTGTTCATCTTCCCCGGCCTGGGACTCGGCGCGATTCTTTCCGAAGCGCACGAAATCAATGAGCGGATGCTCCTCGCCGCCGCGCAAACGCTGGCGGATTTGACCGACCACTCCCGCTTGTCGGTCGGCGCCCTCTATCCTAGCCAGCGGGCCCTTCGAGAAGTAAGCTTTCGCGTGGCATGCGCGGTCGTCCGCGAGGCCCGCGAGTCCGGACTCGGTCGCCTCATCGAGAATTCGAAAGTCGAAGACCTGGTTCGTAACGCGATGTGGTATCCGATCTACTCGGAGACGGGAGTCGACAATCTATGAATTCGAGCTGGCGCGATGACTGCAGCAAAAAGCTGGTTTCGCTCAAGAAGGCGATCGGGATGATTCGCCGAGGCGATCACATCCACCTTTCGGACGGGTCGGCCACGCCGCTGGGGATCATTCCCGGATTGGTCAGCGACGACGCCAATTTGGGCGACAACGAGATCCTGCACATGTTGACTCTGGGGGACGCGCCCTACGTCAGGCCCGAATTCGCCGATCGGTTTCGTCACAACGCGTTTTTCATCGGTTCCAACGTGCGCGAGGCCGTCACCGCCGGTCGCGCCGACTACACTCCCATTTTTCTCTCGGAGATTCCAGCGCTGATCCGCTCCGGAAGAATTCCGATCGATGTCTCTATCGTTTCCGTTTCGCCGCCCGACCCCGACGGTTTTTGCACGTTTGGAACGCATGTCGACATCAATCCCGCGGCGACGTCGATGGCCCGCGTGGTCATCGCGCAAGTCAACCCGATGATGCCGCGCACCTTCGGACCCTGTCGCCTTCACGTGAATCAAATCCACGCGATGGTCGAAGCCGAACATCCGCTGCCGGAACTCCACCCGCCCAAGGTCCGCCCGGAAACCGAAGCGATTGCCAGCGCCATTGCTGAACTCGTTCCCGACGGCGCCACCTTGCAATTGGGAATCGGCGGCATTCCCAACGCGGTGCTGCACTTTCTCAAACATCACAATGATCTCGGCATTCACACCGAGATGTTCAGCGACGGCGTCGTCGATCTGGCGCGCGCCGGCGTCATCACCGGCCGGCGGAAAACGCTTCATCCGGGCAAGATCATCTCCAGTTTTCTCCTGGGCACGAGGAAATCCTACGATTTCGTTCACGAAAACCCCGTGGTCGAGCTTTATCCGGTGGACTATTCAAACGACCCGTTCGTGATTGCCCAGAACGACGACATGATCGCCATCAACACCTGTTTGGAGATCGACCTCACCGGGCAGGTTTGTTCCGATTCCATCGGGACGCAATTTTACAGCGGCATCGGCGGACAGGTGGATTTCATCCGGGGCGCCGCCCGAAGCAAGCGGGGAAAGCCGATCATCGCGCTGCTGTCCACGGCTCGCGACGGGACGATTTCACGAATCGTACCCCGGCTCGATGAGGGCGCGGGCGTCGTCACCACGCGCGGCGACGTGCACTTCGTCGTGACCGAATTTGGCGTCGCCAATCTGCACGGAAAGAACATCCGTCAACGGGCCATGGCCCTGATTTCCATCGCCCATCCAAAGTTCAGGCACTGGCTCTTGGCCGAAGCCAAGCAACGGCACTTCGTCTATTCCGATCAAATCGAGCCCCCGATGCACGTTCCGCTCTATCCGCGCCAATTGGAAACGCGATTCCAGGCGCGCGACGGATTGAACGTGCTCGTCCGTCCCATCAAGCCGACCGACGAGGCCAAGCTGCACGACATGTTTTATCGTTTCAGTCGCGAAACGATCTACCAGAGATTTTTCGTGGTGAAGAAGACGTTGCCGCGAAAAAGTCTTCAGGAGTTTTGCACCATCGATTATGACACCGACATGACGCTCGTCGCGTCGATTCGCGGGCCGGATACGGAGTCGGTCGTCGGCATGGCCCTTTATGCCTTTGACCGCCGCACGGGCTTCGCGGAGGCGGCTTGCGTCGTCGCGGACGAATACCAAAGTCGCGGCATCGGCACGCGATTGATGCTGCAACTCCTGGCCGTGGCCGAATCTCGAAAGGTTAAGGGCTTTACGGCCGAGGTGCTGACGGATAACTTGCGGATGCTTCGGGTCTTCGAAAAATGCGGCTATCCCATCGAGACCTGCTCCAACGAAGATACCATGTCGCTTCGAATTCCCTTTCAACCTCAATTCCAGGACCCGAAACCGGGCCGAAACGCCGACGAGACATCATTCGCCACGGAGAAAACGCTCAGAGGATAATCCCTCATCCGCATTTCGTTCGTTACCCCATGGGTCGGCCAACTTTGCGACCGGCCGTCAACTAGCCTGAATTTCTCACCACCCCTATAGAAAAAGGCCGCCTTCTCGGGCATAAGTGTGGTGTGTAGCAAACACTTGTGCCAATGCAAGGAGGCAGCCTGTATGACGACGGAGTGTAACCAAGGGACGTTGATGTTTCACGGCCTCGGCGGTCGGGAGGTGGTGGGCCGGTTCGACGGCGGGATGATCAGTTCCGATGGCGGCGGGATTCTGCTTCGGGAGGTCGAGGCGCGGACCGGCATTCTGCAGCAGTTCGCGGCCTGCTTCACCGACCATCGCGAGGCGGATCTGATCGAACACACGGTTCAGGATCTGGTGTCCCAGCGGGTGTTGGCGTTGGCCCTGGGCTATGAAGACCTGCTGGATCACGATGACCTGCGGCACGATCCGTTGTTGGCGGCGCTGGTCGGCAAGACCGACCCGACGGGTCAGGATCGCCTGCGGAGTCGGGATCGCAACAAGCCACTGGCCGGCAAGAGCACGCTCAACCGGCTGGAACTCACGCCGGCCGGTGCGAGTTCGGACAGCCGCTACAAGAAGATCGTGATGCACGGCGATCGCGTGGAGACGTTCCTGGTGGACGTTTTCCTTCAGGCCCATGCCGCGCCGCCGGCGCGGATCGTGATCGACTTGGACTCGACCTTCGCCCCGCTGCACGGCCACCAGTTGGGGCGATTCTTTCACGGCTACTACGATTGTTACTGCTATCTGCCGCTGTACGTCTTCTGTGGCGAACATCTGCTGGCGGCCAAACTGCGGCCCGCGAACATCGATGGCGCCGCAGGGGCGTTGGAAGTGGTCCGGCGGATCGTCGAGCAGATTCGGGCGGCGTGGCCGACCGTCGAGATCGTGCTCCGCGGAGACTCGGGCTTCTGCCGCGAGTCCTTGATGGCCTGGTGCGAATCGGACACCGTCCACTACCTGTTTGGACTGGCTCGCAACAGCCGGTTGTGCCGGATCATCGGGGCCCAGATGCAGGCGGCGAAACTCCAACACCAGAAGACGGGCCAGGCGGAGCGGGTCTTCACCGAGTTTGAGTATCGCACGAAGAAGAGTTGGTCGCGGGCCCGACGGGTGGTGGCCAAGGCCGAACATCTGGAAAAAGGCCCCAACCCGCGCTTCGTGGTCACGTCGCTTCCCGCCGAGCGGATCAACGCCCAGATGCTCTACGAGCAGGAATACTGCGCCCGCGGGGAGATGGAGAACCGCATCAAGGAACAGCAACTCTATCTTTTCGCCGACCGCCTCAGCGCCGAGACCCTGCGAGCCAACCAACTGCGGGTGTACGAGGCGGCCGTGGCCTACCTGCTGATCCACGGCCTCCGGCGCCTGGGGCTGAAGGACACGCCGATGGAGAAGGCCCAGACTCCCACGATTCGCCAGCGGTTGCTCAAGATCGGCACGCAGGTCCGCGTCACCGCCCGACGCGTGTGGCTGTCGTGGTCGCAGGCCTTCCCGCATCAGGAACTCTTCGGTCGCATCTGCGAGACTTTGCGGTCTCTGGCCCCGTGGAGACCGCCGCCGCGACCTTGCTGACCCCGATGAATCGCCTCATCTCGGCACATCCTGGACCCTGCAACGGACCCTCCGCGCCTACAAAGGACGCAAACGCCCACTTTCGCCGCGCTCCAACCCCCGCGCACGCCATCGACGCACTCCCAAGCGACGTTTCCCCCTTCAAAACCATCGCCCACTTCTTCTCCCGCCCGTTCGTACGTCAGAAACCACACGCAACAGTCGAGGTGGTGAGAAATGCGGGCTAGAGGGAACCCGACCGTCCTCGAACTTCCCGGCCGCGCGCAACAGAGACACTTTTCGCGTCCGGTTCCCTACTCCGAACCCAACCCCGGCGGGTTATGACCCCATCGAGACATGATGACGCTGCCGGTCCGCGCGGGCGGAGATTTCGCCGCTCCAGATTGGCGACCGCCGTCACTTCGGCCGATCTAAATTCCTCAAG
>CAYPXR010000055.1:0-83699 GCA_964414585.1 uncultured Planctomycetaceae bacterium | reverse complement strand
GCTCCAGTTCCTCGTCGATCACGCCCCGCTTGAAGATTGGGAGGCCGACATCCTCTCCATGATCCGCGAGGAGGCCTTCTACTTCGCACCGCAGGGCCAGACCAAGATCATGAACGAGGGCTGGGCCACCTTCTGGCACAGCCGCCTCATGACCACCAAGATCCTCGCTGACGACGAGATCATCACCTACGCCGACCACCACAGCGGCACCGTCGCCATGTCCCCCGGTCAGATGAACCCCTACAAAGTCGGCGTCGAACTCTTCCGCGACATCGAAGAACGCTGGAACAAGGGCCGGTTCGGCAAGGAGTACGACGAGTGCCGCTCCATGGAAGAGCAGAGAAAGTGGGACAAGAAACTCGGCAAGGGGCTTGAAAAAGTCTTCGAGGTCCGCCGCATCCACAACGACGTGACCTTCATCGACGAATTCCTCACCCCCGAGTTCGTCGACCGCTACCGGATGTACCACTACCGCTACGACCCCTCGACCCGCCGGATGGTCGTCGTCAACCGCGACTTCGACAAGATCAAGGCCCAGCTCCTCTTCATGCTCACCAACCACGCCCAGCCCTACATCTACGTCCTCGACGGCAACTACGCCAATCGCGGCGAGCTGTACATGGGCCACAAGCACAACGGCGTCGACCTCGACATCAAATACGCCGTCGAGACGCTAAAAAACGTCCAACGCATCTGGCGCCGCCCCGTTCACCTCCAGGCCCTCATCAACGACGAGATGGTCCTCTTCTCCTACGACGGCGAGCAGTCGCAGCAGCAAAAGATCCACAGCGACATGCCTTCGCCCGCCCACGCGCTGTGACCGCTCCAGAAATCTTCAAATTGGACTGATCGCTCATTCTTAAGATCACGTTAAGGACTTGTCTCTGCCAATAGATTAGCCGCTGCAGGCAATGCGATTATCGCGACGCCTTCAACAGTTTCACGTGGCTCTTGACCTGCCGCGTCAGCTTCTTTTGGATCGCCCCGCAGACCAGATCGCACAGCTTATTCACCAGCGGTTCAGAAACCTCGTAGATGACCTGCGTGCCCAGGCGGGTTCGCCGGATCAGTTTCGCGTCCGCCAGAAGGGCCAGGTGCTTGGACACGTTGGCCTGCCCCTTTCCGGTCTGTTTCGCCACCTTCGTCACATTCTTCGGCCCGGACATCAGCGTCTGCAGGATTTCCAGTCGGGACGGATCGCCGAGGACGCGAAAAATCTCGGCCACGTGTTCGAGAAACTCACGGGATAAGGGGGTTGGGTTCGCCATGTTCAGGCCCTTGACATTATAACTATATGGTTATACAGTGTAGTCCGGCTCGCCAAGCTAGACCATTCCATGGAGAGGTCGATGGTTGGCGGCAGCTCGCGATTCAAACGCAATGACTGCCGGCGGATCATCGCCGCCGGCGTTCGATCGATCAAGCCGCTTCACGACTCGATTTTCTCCGTATCTCCGTACACCTGTGATCGGTGTGGCGCATCGGCCACGTTCCGCCGCGCGCTCGCCACGGGAGCAAAAAAATGACTCACACAAGATTCCGGGATTGCTTCATCGTCGCCATGGCCCTCGCGCTCGCCGTCGTGCCGGGCCAACCGGCGCGGGCCGACCCTCCCGCGCAGCGAACGGTGTCCACGCCCTACACCGTCCTGGGCTACAACAATCTCGGCATGCACTGCATGAACCAGGATTTCTCCGAATTGCTGATCCTCCCGCCCTACAACACCATCCGCGCGCAGGTCATCGATCGCACCCACGGCTCGCCGGAAATCGTCACCAGCGGGATTACCGTCGAATACTCGCTGCCGTCCAACACGCACTCCGCGGACAAGACCAGCTTCTGGAAGTACGCCCCCGCCCTGCTCGGAGTCTCGCTTCCTCCCAACATCGGCCTCACCGGTAACGGCCTCTCCGGCACAATGCCTCGCGCAGCGGGTCTCAATTACTACACCGCCACCGGCATCCCCGTAACGCCGATTGAGGACACCGGCCGCGAAAACCCATACCCGCTGGCCACGATCACCGCCAAGCGAAACGGCGCCGTCATGGGTACGACACAGATCGTCGTGCCCGTCTCCTGGGAAATCAGTTGCAATCTTTGCCACAACGGGCAGGGTATCTCGACAGCGACCGACATCCTTCGAGCCCACGACCGCCTGCACGGCACCAATCTCGAAAACAGCAAACCCGTCCTTTGTGCGGGCTGTCATGCGGACAACGCCCTCGGCGCGCCCGGGCAGCCGGGCATCTCCAACTTCTCCTCCGCCATGCACTCGGCCCACGCCCCGCGCATGGCCCAGGCCGGACTGGCCAATGAATGCTACGCCTGCCACCCCGGTGTCCGGACAAATTGCCAGCGCGACGTGCACTTCTCGCTCGGCATGAATTGTCACAGTTGCCACGTCTCCATGACCGCGGTCGGCGACCCCGCGCGAAACCCCTGGGTCGATGAGCCAAGCTGCGCCAGTTGCCATCAGGCCGGACACCCCACATGGGAATTCGAAGAGCCGGGCAAGCTTTATCAGGATTCGCGGGGCCATCGCAACGTGCTCTGCGCCTCCTGCCATGGCAGCCCGCACGCCATCACGCCGGCGACGACCGCGGCCGACAACGTGCAGGCGATCACGGCCCAGGGCCACGCGGGGAAAATCGACACCTGCATCGTTTGCCATTCGCAGACGCCGGACGACCCATTCCCGCATCGGCGGTCCGACGACTGAAACGGCGCGTGACCAGGGACAAAGAGGAAAGCGATTGTTACGAAGTTCGACGTAAACGGAGATGAATCATGGCAAAACGATTTGGCCTTCAAACGACGCTGACCGTCGCCGGCTTGCTGATGGGCGCATCATTCGCTGAAGCGGCCACTTACTATACCGTAACCGATCTGGGCGACCTCGCCGGCCCGATCTGCGCGGCCACGAACATCAGCGGAAATGGCCGAATCGCCGGACTGTCAACGCTTTCATCCGGCAACTACCACGCCGTTCTCTGGGATGGCGCGCCGATCGACCTTGGCACCCTCGGCGTTGACACGCAGAGCCACGGTTTTGCGGTCAACGACGCCGGCCAGGTCGTCGGCATCTCCTACAACTACGGCGACTTGAACCCCCACGCATTCTTGTGGGATGCCGGTATTCTGACTCCGATCGGCTCGTTCTCACCCCACGACATCAACAACGCGGGCATCGTGACCGGCCACGCGAATGTTTACAACGCGGCCAGTCTTTGGGTGCATCATCCCTGTGTGTGGTCGTCGGGAGGCCTCACCGAATTGGTGACGCTCGGCGGCTACAACGGTCAGGCCATGGCCATCAATGCCGTCGGCCATCTCGCCGGCCAGTCGTTCCTCGCCGACAACAAGACCGTGCGCGCGTGCGTCTGGATCGGCGGGACTCCGCACGACCTCGGCACGCTCGCCGGAACCGCCGCCGCCGCCAGCGGCGCAGAAGACCTCAACGACAACAGCCAGGTCGTCGGATGGTCCGGCACCGCCACTGGCCTTCCCCATGCCACCCTGTTTCTCATTGATGCGGGCGGCGCCGTGATTTCACGCACCGACCTCGGCGTTCTTGCCGGTTCGAGCAGCTACGCACACGGCGTCAACAACGCCGGAATGGTCGTCGGGACGTCCGACGCCCGCGCGTTCATCTGGCAATCCGGAACGATGACCGATCTCAATGTGGCAATTGCATCGACGTCCGGCTGGATGATCAGCAATGCCGCCGCGATCAACGACAGCGGCGTGATCGTCGGCGAGGGAATTCGCTACGGCTTCGGCCGCGCCATCAAGCTCACGCCGGCCAGTTGCTTGAAGGCCGATCTCAACAACGATGGAAAAGTGGACGGAACGGACATCGCCCTCTTCACCGACGTTTTGATTGCGGGGGGCACCGCTCAGCAAACCTGTGCGGCCGACGTCGCCAGCCCAGTTGACGGCGTGGCGGACGTGACCGACCTCATTCCGTTTGTGCAGTGCCTCCTCAACGGCGGCTGCGGCTGATTCAGGAATCGTCGGCGGCATCGTCAGAATCCGCCAGCCCCTCCGCCAGCGCCTCCTTGCAAATCTCCCGCAAGATCATCGTCGCGTAGCATCCCGCCGAGAGCGTGAACGCCAGCTCGACATACGCCCCGTGGTCGTCCGCACCGTCCTCGACCGCCAGATCCGCCAGCGCAAACCGCAGCGGCCGCCGCGCCCCGTGGACCTTCATCCCCTTGATGAACCGAAACTCGTCCAGCGATACGCCTTCGGCCTCTAGAATGGACTGCTCCAATCGCCCCGGCTCGCCGCCCGCCTCCGTCATCCGATAGCCGAAGATCGGACCCGTCGCCGAAATCTCAAACGCCGCCGCCCGTGCCGACT
The DNA here is from genome assembly GCA_964414585.1 of uncultured Planctomycetaceae bacterium. Taxonomy (GTDB): domain Bacteria; phylum Planctomycetota; class Phycisphaerae; order UBA1845; family UTPLA1; genus DATEMU01. The sequence continues at coordinate 79,337 of CAYPXR010000055.1, read as the reverse complement.
CCGCCGCGACATCCTCCACGCGAAACACCGCGCCATTTTCATGCTTGTACGCGAGGTCCCCCTCCATCAGCTTGTCGATCTCCCCGATCCGCTCGGCAAGAAGCTGATTGAACAAGTGCGACTGATACGCACTGACAAAAAACTTCTTCAACCGCAGGTCCACCGCGAACATCGACCGTCGGTGGTTGCCGTGCGTCTTTTCCATCACCCGGCAGGCCCGCGCATTATCTCGAAAGCCATACGGCCACGCCTTCGCCGACGCCCCGAACTGGCCCGCCTCGTAAAGCTGCCGCGCCTTGAGCACCTCCCCGGTATCATGCGCCGTCGGCCGACCGAGCATCAGATCGATCACCGTCTTGGGGTCTTTTCGCAGAATCCCGCGCCCGAGTTCCCACGTATCCCCGCGAGAACCGAATCGCTGTTGCCCGAAATAATTCGGCACGCCGCGCTTCTGCAATATCTCCAGCACCGCGCGCACGTCCCCCACCCGCCTGGGCTCGCACTCCCGAAGCTTGATCCGAAAGCGATTGCCCCGCAGATGCCCGATCTTCAGCTTGTTGCGATGTCGCGAGACCGACAGCACCTTGATACGGGGGATATCCAGCTCCTGTATCTTCGCCGGGTCGATGTGCTCCAGGCTGAGCATCTGCCGCGTCACCGCCCGCGCGTCCTTCAACCCCGCCAGGCCGATATCGCGCGACAAAACCCCCAGCGCCCGGGCGATGTCATTCACCGCCCGCATCGTCGCCAATCCCTGTTTTTCAATGACGAAATAGCAGTGATCCCCGCTCCCGCACGGCTCGTAGGCCGGGATTTCCTCAACGCAAAAATCCTCATACTGCCGCTTGATCGCGCCCGGCACCGCCGGAATGTCCTGCGTCAGGTAAGGAAGCGAATCCGTCAATCGAAGGGGTGCCGTAGTCATGAAATGAGTGTAAATGGAGTTGACGCCGAAGGCTACCGATAGATATACTGAAAGAAGGTGGAGTTGGTTTGGGCCGCATCGCGGCGCTCGCCACGATCGCTGCCCGTCATGCTAGGCTCATGACGAAAGTCGCCCACGGTCGCATCCGTCGCGCGGCTTTCGCCATCGGCCTGGAGCAAATCGTGCGACAGGTCGAATCATGAATCCCGAAGTGCTGGATCGCTGCCAGGCGGCGATCGACTATCGTTTCAAAGACCCCTCGCTCCTTGCCTGCGCGCTCACACACGCCTCCATTGCCCCGACTCGCCTGCAAAGCAACGAACGCCTCGAGTTCCTCGGCGACGCCATCCTCGGCATGGTCGTCTGCCGCTATCTCTTCGATCATTATCAGGAATACCTCGAAGGCGAGTTGACCAAGATCAAGTCCGCCGTCGTCTCCCGAAAGACCTGCGCCGACATCTCCGAAAAGCTCGGTCTGCCGCAATTCATGTTCCTCGGCAACGGCATCGCCGCTCGAAACAAGCTGCCGCTTTCCCTCTCGGCGGCCGTGCTCGAATCGCTCATCGCCGCCATCGCCCTCGACGGCGGCATCGAGCCCGTCACTCAGTTCATCCTCAAGCACATGGTCGCCGAGATCGACGCTGCCGTCGCCAGCGAACACCAGAACAATTACAAATCGCAGTTGCAGCAGCACGCCCAGCGCGCCAGCGGCGCGACGCCTTCCTATGAATTGTTGGACGAGAAAGGCCCCGACCACAGCAAATGCTTCGAAGTCGCCGTCAACATCGCCGGCCGCCGCTACACCAGCGCCTGGGGCCCCAGCAAAAAAGACGCCGAACAACGCGCCGCCTACAACGCCCTCGTCGATTTGAAACTCATTTCGGCCGACCAACCGGCCGCATGATCCGATCCATCTGCTCCGTCAGCCGGTTCTTCGCCGCCATGTAAACCTGCAAATCGTCCTTGTCCACCTTCGGCATCGACGACGCCTGACGGTAGTATTCCAGCGCCCGCTTGTAATCCCCCGCCAGTTCGCATGTCACCCCCAATGCAAAGACCGTCTCATCTTCCTTCGGCTTCTTCGCCCGCGCCTCCTCGAAGAGACGAACCGCCGATGCATAATCGTCCGCCCGAATCGCCCGCACCGCCGCCTCGCCCTCGTCGCCGCGACCGACGATCTCATACGTGTACGAAACCTGCACCGGCGCCATCATCCCCACGAACTCCCGGCATGCGCGCTCCACCAATTCTCCGATGAAATGATCCACCGGGTCCAGGTCCGACGCATCCACGCAACGCCCAAACAAGAAGTCCGGGCTCTTTTTGTCCGTCTTCTGAAACACCGGCGGCGAGAACTGCACCACCCCCGCCCCGCTCGTCGCATCGATCAGGCTGAACGAACACTGCACGGTCAAATTCCGGCTGATCTCCTCGACCTCACGAGTCGGCATCGCGAATCCGCCGTCGACGTTCGTCCGCTCGCGCCGTCGATACGGGTTATCGTAAGACCCCGGCGGTCCGCCGCGCGGCGGGCGGTATTGAACCTCGCGCCGTCTCGGTTGCGCCAACGCCTGCATCGACCCGCCGAGAACGCCCGTCCAATCGATCGAAGACTTCACCGTCCGCTTGGTATCAATATGAATGCTGATCTTGCTCTCGATGAGCCCCTGCACGGCCAGCAGCTTGCCCGCCTGCATCGCCGCATCGCCCTCGACGATCCCCGCCAACTGCAAATCCTGCTCCGCCAGAATCTGCTTCGTCGCCCGCCGTTGCACCAACGTCAGGCCCGATGAACCGCCCTCGGAATCTCCCTGCAGCATCGCCTCGATCATGTCCGCGGCGATCGTCGACCACTTCTTCTCCCGCGCGTTGCCCTTGATCCCGTCGATGCTCTCCACCCCCGAATCGATCACCGCCACCGCATGGATATTCGGCGGCAAAGACCGGCTCGGCGCGAGCAGATACGAAACCGTCACGACCTGTTTCTCCTTGGCCGCCGCGGATACCCCCGTCAGGCCGACCACCGCCATCACCAGGAACAATCGATATCGCGGACCGCATCTTGAACGATTCATCTCCGATCCTTTCTCCCGCTTTGGCATGTTGGTCATCCAGACCCCAACTCCAAACTCATGTTAGCTCGCCGATACCCGCCGGCCAATCCGCCGTCCAGCCGTCATACCCTTCCCATTTTGACTTATTGGATTTTGGCGTTTCGACGTTTTGACGTTTCCACGGTACGATCCCGACCATGTCAGCCGGGTCCACAACTCGTTGTTTTCTCGTGGTCGCCGCACTGCACTTGGTTTTGGGCTGCGCCGGCACCCGGCCCTTCCGTGCGCAACTTTCCTCCGACAACGCCACCGAACGAATCCTCGCCGTCAAGGCCGCCGGCGATGCCAGGGACGTCAATTCCGTTCCGCTCCTCGTCGACCGCCTCGAAGATGAGGACTCCGCGGTACGCTTCTTCACCATCATCGCCCTCGAAAAAATCACCGGACATCGTTTCGGATACGATTACTCCCAACCCAGCAACGAACGCGCCGCCGCCATCGTCCGCTGGCGCGATTACGCCAAAAAAGGCGATTACGCACAATCCGGGAAAAAGCCGCCCTCCCCGCGCGGCGCATCCCCCGCTGCCGACAACCGCGACGGCATCGCCGCCAGACCCTAAGTTCACCGATAATCTACTTATGGACGAAACCAACGCCGTCGAACTCAACATCACCTCCAATGCCCGGAGCCTCCCCGTCGTCCGCGGCGCCGTTGAGAAAATGGCCCGCCTCGAAGGCTTTGGCGAGGTCGACGCTCACTCCCTCATCCTCGCCATCGACGAGGCCCTCGCCAACGTCATCAAGCACGGTTACGATGGCGACCCGAATCAGCCCATCGCCATCACTCTCGAGCCGGTCCGTTCGGCCGACGGGCGATCGGGCATCTCGGTACAAGTACGGGATCAGGGCCGTCAGGTCGATCCAAAGACCATCCGAAGTCGGGATTTGTCCGATATCCGGCCCGGCGGCCTCGGCGTCCATATCATCCAATCAGTGATGGATGAATATAACTATAGTTGTCCGCCCGATGGCGGAATGCTTCTGAAAATGGTCAAATACGTCGCATCGGTTCCAGTCGCGGCAACCGGGCAAACCGGCGCGAATTCCAAGGGATGACTTCGGGGCGGGAAGAGGTTCTTCGATGGCGGAATCCACAACCAATAGCAGTCTTGTGAAAGACGTCCGCAAGATGGACGACGCGACCGTCGTCTCCCTCTCCGGCGATGTCGACCTGCACCACTCCCCCGCGCTCCATGCGGCCCTCGTGCAAGTCGCCGCCGACCGGCCCAAGCGACTCCTCATGGACCTGACCGCCGTGCCCTACATTGACTCCTCCGGCATCGGCACCTTCGTCGAAGTCTTCCGCCGCGTAAACGGCTACAAAGGCAAGATGGTCTTCTTCGGCCTCACCGACCGCGTCCGCAGCGTCTTCGAAATCACCAAGCTCGACAAGTTCTTCACCATCTGCAAAGACGAAGCCGACGCCGTCCGCGCGTAGCGGCTCGCCCAGTCGAGTCGCCGTGGCGACCGGCGCCCCTGCCGGCCGTAGAATGCATGCACCGCTCCCTTTGCAGCCTGCTACGTCAAAGCGCATTCTGCAATAGAAGGGTAGGGTTGGCGTGGGATAGTCAGAATAGCGTGCGCCGGGCCCAATTCTCTCCGGTCTTCATTCCAACGTCCGCCCCCTTCGTCCCGAATTCCCTCAATCCCTTAATCCCTTGATCTCTATTACAATCCCCCCCATGGCGGATACCCCCCAATCATCCAGCCCCACCTCCGTCCAGGACGCCCTCGTCAACGCCGTCGAACTCGTCGGCGAAGGCGCACAGAATCAGGTCAAGAAGACCCGCGGTCTCGTCGAGTTCATCGGTGGCCTCGGCTACCTCCTCGCCGACACCGTCGGCTGGCTCTTCCGCACCGGAATCAAGCGCGAGGCCCCGCTCGGCGGTCGCAACGTCCTCGCCCAGATGGTCCGCGTCGGCATCCGCGCGATCCCCATCGTCGCGTTGGTCCAGGTCTTCATCGGAATGATCCTCGCCTTCCAGATGGCCCCGACGATGGAGAAGTACGGCCAGCTCCAGCAGATCGCCACCATCGTCGCCATCGCCATGGCCCGCGAACTCGGCCCGCTCATCTCCGGCATCGTCCTCTCCGGCTTCGCCGGCGCCTCCATCGCCGCCGAACTCGGCACCATGGTCGAAGGCGAGGAGATCAAGGCCCTGCGGGCTTGCGCGCTCAACCCGATCCGCTTCCTCGTCCTCCCGCGATTCCTCGCCACGGTCCTGATGCTCACCATGCTCACCGTCATCGCCGACATCGTCGGCGTCGTCGGCGGTCTGATCGTCGGCACGCAGATCCTTGGCATCGACTTTGGCGTCTACCTGACAACGACGCGGCTGGCGATCCTCCCCATGGACTTCCTCTCCGGCGTCCTCAAGGGCCCGCTCTTCGGCCTGCTCATCGCCATGATCGCCTGCTACGAAGGCCTCAACGTCACCGGCGGCGCTGAGGGCGTCGGCCGCGCCACGACGAACACCGTCGTGAAGTGCATCGTCGCCCTCATCACCGCCGACATGATTGCGACGAGCTTGCTGTACGCGTTTGGGCTGTGAAACAGCCCAACCAGCCCGAAGCGCGAGCGAGGGAGAATCAGAGCCGCGCCCGTGAGGAAGCGCCGCGCGTAGCCGAAGCACCGAGGTTAATCGACATCGGCGCCGTCCTTCAAACCGCAAATTGCAAACCCATAACACATGATCGCCCAAGAAATCGTCAAGTTTGTCAAAGAGAACATTGAGCCGCTTCCGCCGGCCCCGCCAGCGGGCGAGCGATATCGCGTCTCCGCCAAAATGACAGATGGCACATACCCGCCTTGTGTCGTGATCGAGAGTACGGATCGGAGGGTGGATTTGGCGATTCGCCGTTTCGAGGAATCGCGGACGGAAAAGAACCCCAATATGGGCTACAGACCGATCGTCGCCAACTTTGTCGCGAGAGGGAACCGAATAAACGACTTCGACATTGAGGATTTGGCACCCAGTCCTTTTGCGATTCCATTAGCCAGACTCCGCGAGGTCCGGGGAGAGACGTCGATGGGCTGGACAGCCTTCACGGCGATCATGAAGGACGGAAAGGGATTCCACTTCGGTACGACTTACCTGATGGAGTTCTTTGATTTACCGGAGGGGTATTCGGGAGCGGATATTCAAAAAATCATTCCCGCTCCGCGCGGCGAATCTCCACAATTAGAAGGAAGACTTCTGGCAAAGCCATTTTTTACTTGCTACGTCAATGGGCTGTAACCAAAATCTCACTTCTATGAGAGAAAGGAGCGATGCACATGACTCGTGGCTCTACCATGATTTCGTTCTTGTTGGCCACCCTCGCTGGCGCGTTTCTCGGTAGCCGATTTGGGGCAACGAATAGTGTGTTTGCGGACGACAAAAAACTCGAAAACGAACAGGTCATCTGCAAGAGTCTGGTTATCGTGGATAAGAAAGGCAAAAAGCGAATAGAACTCTTCGTTGATAAGAATGGGCCGGCGATTGAGTTATACAGCGTCGATTCGAAGCCCCGTATTGAACTGGTAATTGACGACGATAACCCACTTGCGAAAAAAAGGGGAGCGGCGACTCCGAGTCTGACAATGTATGGAGTTGATGGCTCTCCTGAGGTTTACCTTCTTTCAAGTCCCTCGTCGGATGGGAGTCATTCAGGCGGAGGTTTGACCCTGGGGAGTCTATCGGATCCTGGACAAATGTCTCTGTCAGTCAGACCAAATGGCGAGTCTCAAATCGAATTGACAGGCGAAGAAGGCGGCTCCATGACCCTTCGTATGATCCCGAAAACGGCTGCCATGTTCTGTATTCAACACCCTAACAACGAACACTTGTTCAGCGCATCATCAAACTTCGAAAAGAAAAACACGAAAGCCGTCATTAGAGACGCCAACGGAAAAGAACTCTGGAAAGTTCCCTGATCGCGGTGGCCACTACGCCCCAGAGGCCTAGTTAACCGCCGCCCGCCCATGCCATACCGGCAGGTCATGCAGCTTCGATACGAGTAGTTCATACGTCGTACTCGGATCGTCGTTGAAATCCAACAGCGCCGTCATCGCCAGGACCTCATTATCCGCCTCGGTCGTGAGATGGCGCAGCCCGTTGGTCCGCTGCTTTCCGGACAGGTGCTTGCTGAGCGGTCCGAACAGCTTGTTGGCCCGTTTCCATCCGAACAGGTGGCACAGCCCGCCCACGAGGTCCCACGCCACCGCCGACTCATCGTCGAAATGCACGGCCGCGCCCTGCGCGTCCTGCGCATCGGCATCGCTGCACCATCGCCCCTTTCGGTCAAAGAGCGCGATCAGCTTGTCCTTTTCCTCTTGCATCATAAATCGACGGTGCCTCGTACGGACATTATATCGCCGCACGCCCGCCGAGGTTCGGAAAAATCGTACAATGCCGCGATGGCGCTGCTCGTCCGAAATCTCTCGCTGGCCCTCGACGAATCCGAGGACGATCTCTGGCAAAAAGCCGCCAAGCGCCTGCGCGTCGAGCCCGACGACATCCAGGACTGTGGCATCGTCCGTCGCGCCCTCGACGCCCGTTTCAAGGACCGCATCGCCTACGTCTACAACCTCGAGGTCTCCCTCGTCGGTGGACCCAGAGAGGAACATCGTATCTTCCGCCGCCTCCACCGCGCCGATGTCGCCGAGATTCCGCGGGAGCCGCACACGCCGCTCGAGAATGGCATCAAACCCCTCGACCACCGTCCCGTCGTCGTCGGCTTCGGCCCCGCCGGAATGTTCGCCGCCCTCTGGCTCGCCCGTCACGGTCTGCGCCCCCTCGTCCTCGAGCGCGGCCAGGGCGTCAAGGTCCGCCACCGCGACATCCTCCAGCGCTTCTATCGCGAGCACGACTTCGACCCCGAGAGCAACCTGCTCTTTGGCGAAGGCGGCGCGGGCGCCTATAGCGACGGCAAGCTTTACACCCGCGTCAACGATCCGCGAATGCGCGATATCCTACAAGTCTTCGTCGACCACGGCGGCAAGCCCGACATCCTCATCGACAGCCGACCGCACCTCGGCAGCGACTGGATCCCGACGATCTGCCGGCGCATCCGCGATACGATCATCTCCCTTGGCGGCGAGGTCCGCTTCGGCGCGCGCCTCGACGAGATCGCCATCGACGATGGGCAGGTCCGCTCCATCCGCGTCGGCGCGGAGACGATCGCACCCGGCCCGCTGCTCCTGGGCATCGGCCACTCTGCCCACGACACGGTTCGCATGCTCATCGCCGCCGGCGTCACCATCGTCGCCAAACCCTTCCAGATTGGCGTGCGCGTCGAACACCCGCAAGCGCTCGTCGACCGATGGCAATACGGCCAGTCGTGCGGTCATCGCCGCCTGCCGCCCGCCGAATATCACCTCGTCGCCAAGCGCGCCGCCGCCGATCGGGGCGACGTTTACAGCTTCTGCATGTGCCCCGGCGGGATCATCCTCCCGACCAACGAATCGCCCGGCATCATCGCCACCAACGGCGCCTCCAACGTCAGCCGCTCCGGCCCCTTCGCCAACAGCGGACTCGTCCTCACCGTGCCGGTCGAGGAGATTGGCAACGACCCGCTCATCGGCCTCGACTTCATCCACCGCTGGGAGCGCGCCGCCTTCGAGTTGACCGGCGGCAGTTACGAAGTTCCCGCGCAACGCGCGACGGACTTCATCGCCGACCGCGCCTCCGACGGAAAACTGGAAACGAGCTACCCCCTCGGCGGGAAATGGTCGGCGATTCGCGAGATACTTCCGCCCTTTGCGACGCCCGCCATCGCCCGCGCGCTCGCCGATCTCGATATCCGTATGAAAGGCTTCGCCGGACCCGACGCCCTCGTCACCGGCCCCGAGACCCGCGCCTCGGCCCCCATTCGCATCTTGCGCGACAACGTGACGCGCGAGTCCGTCTCCACCGCCGGTCTCTTCCCCATCGGCGAAGGCGCGGGCTACGCGGGCGGAATCATGTCCGCCGCCGCCGACGGCATCGCCACCGCGGAGCTGCTCATCGGCCGCTACGCGCCGATACGCTAAACGCCGAGTACCTGTATGAAGGGAACTGGGCGATGAGGGACTCGAACCCCCGACCCCCTCGGTGTAAACGAGGTGCTCTAACCAACTGAGCTAATCGCCCGCGTGAGTCGTCGGACGAACGGGATTCTATCGTATCGGGGGACAGTGGGCACGGCCCATCTCGCGGGCAGCGAGGCTTTCGCTATTCGCCATTCGCTATTCGCAATTTCTTACCGTACCGTCCCGGGACCCAGATCGTCTTCCGACATCACATGGAACTTGCGATTTCGAAGGACGTTGGCGGCCGTCTCGACGCTGTCGGTGTGGATCGCCAGCGCAGCCTGTCCGGTCGGGCGAACCAGCAGCGGGTACGCGTAATCGATGTTCACTTCTCCGGCCAGCAGGGCCGAGCAGATCGACATCAGCCCGTGGCCGTGCGGAACCTCCACGACCAGCAGTTCACTCGTGCTGACCGGGAAGCCCCGGTGCTTCAGGACGTCGATCGCGCTGTCGGTCGGATCGCAGATCAGGCGGACAACCGCGCAGTCCACGGCGTGGACCACGGACATGCCGACGACGCTGACCGTCGAGCCTTCGAAGGAGCGAAACAGGCGCATGAGCGCCCCCACCCGGTCCTCCAGAAAAACGGAAATCTGCCGGACCACCGGCGAATGAAAGCCATCGGCGGTTTCGAATTGGTTTGTGGCCATCGTGGATATTCTATCGGCCGACCATGGGGGCTAAAAGCATTTTCTGTTCACGATTTGGCGTCGAAACGCACACCCACCTATTATGGGGGGCGATCCGGAGACCGCGATGTCCGACCCGACAACACAACAAGCGACGTGGCCCGACGCCGGCGGCCGATTCGGACCCTACGGGGGGCAGTTTGTGCCGGAGACGCTGATGGCCGCGCTCCGCCAGCTCGACGAAGCCTATGCCATGGCCAAGGTCGATGCGGCGTTTTGGGGGGAATTGGAGCGCTACTTTTCCGACTACGTCGGCCGGCCCAGCCCGCTCTATCACGCCGCCCGGCTCTCGCGCGACCTCGGTGGCGCGGCGATCTACTTCAAACGCGAGGACCTCAACCACACCGGCGCGCACAAGATCAACAACACCCTCGGCCAGGCCCTGCTCGCGCGGCGGATGGGCAAGACCCGGCTGATCGCCGAGACCGGCGCGGGACAGCACGGCGTCGCCACCGCGACGGCGGCGGCGGTCCTCGGCTTCGAATGCGTCGTCTACATGGGCGCCGAGGATGTCCGCCGCCAGAAGCTCAACGTCTATCGCATGAAGCTCATGGGAGCCACAGTCGTGCCCGTCGACAGCGGGCAAAAGACGCTCAAAGACGCGATCAATGAAGCGATGCGCGACTGGATCGCCAGCGTCGCCAACACGCACTACGTCATCGGCTCGGTCATGGGGCCGCACCCGTTCCCGATGATCGTCCGCGATCTGCAATCCGTCATCGGCCGCGAGACTCGGCAGCAGATTCTCTCGGTTCGCGGCCGATTGCCCGACGTCGTCGTCGCCTGCGTCGGCGGCGGCAGCAACGCCGCCGGCATTTTCTATCCGTTCCTCAACGACGCGGGCGTTCGCCTGATCGGCGTCGAAGCAGCCGGCGAAGGCCTGGATAAACGGCACAGCGCGACCATCTCCCGCGGTCGCCCCGGCGTCTTGCATGGCATGCAAACGCTCGTGCTGCAGGATGACGACGGCCAGACGTTGCCGGTCCATTCCGTCTCGGCGGGCCTGGATTATCCCGGCGTCGGACCCGAGCACGCCTACTGGGCGGAAACGAAACGGGTCGAGTACGTCGCCGCGACGGACGACGAAGCGCTCGATGCCTTTGAGCGATTGAGCCGCACCGAGGGAATCATCCCCGCGCTCGAACCGGCGCACGCCATCGCGCACGTCGTGAAGCTCGCGCCAACGATGCCGCGCGACCAGATCCTCGTCGTCAATCTCTCCGGCCGCGGCGACAAGGACTGCGTGGAAGTGTCCCGATTGCGAGGAACCGACCTTGGCCAATGAGCCTCAGGGCAATCGCGTCGACACCGCCTTTACCGGAAAGCCGCCGGGCCTGTGGCCCTTTCTGGCGGCGGGCTATCCCAATCTGGACACGACCGCGCGAATCTTGAAACGTCTGAACACGCTCCCGATTCGCGGCGTCGAACTCGGCATCCCCTTCTCCGATCCCGTCGCCGATGGGCCGGTCATTCAACAAGCATTCACGCAAGCGCTGGCAAGCGGCGTAAAGGTCCGCGGAATCTTCGACATGCTCGCCGCGGTGAGAAACGAAATCGACTATCCAATCCTGGCAATGGTCTCGGCATCAATCGTCTATCGTCGCGGCGTGGAGCCCTTCGTCGCTCAGGCAAAAGCAGCGGGCTTCGACGGCCTGATCGTGCCGGACATCTCACTGGAAGAAGCCCCGAGCCTGTCGGCGGCCGTGGAAAAGGCGGGCCTGCGGCTATCCATGCTCATCGCGCCGACCACCCCGCCCGATCGAAGGCGGAGGATCGCCGAAGCGGCCTCCGGTTTCCTGTATTACGTCTCCGTGCAAGGCACAACGGGCGAACGAAACGCTTTGCCGAAAGAATTGGCCGACGAACTAAACACCCTCAAAGCGGCATCGTCCCTCCCCGTCCTTGTGGGTTTCGGAATCAGCCGCCCCGATCAGGTCAAAAAGGTCTGCCAATTCGCCGACGGCGCCATCGTCGGCAGCGCAATCGTGCGAAAGATGACCGAGTTAGTCACGTCCAAGCAGGATGTCGTCGAAGAAACGACACGGTCGATAGAGGATTTGGCTACCGCAACGGCGTGAGCCCTATCCTTTCGCTATTCGCTATTCGCCATTCGTCATTGACCCACTCTCCCTTGTCGAACACCTTCCACCCCCCAATAATCCCCCCGTGCGGATTTTCGACACGCTCTCCGCCGACGAGCGCGTCAAAGCCTTAACCGCGAGGCTGGCGACATCGAAGACCCCCCTCGCGGCGACTGGGCTGTGGGGAAGTTCCGCGCCCATATTGGCCGCCCTCGTCGCTTCGCACTCCCGGCGGCCGATTCTCTACCTCACCGCCCATCTCGATCAGGCCGATGACGCCCGCGACGACATGGAAACCGCCCTCGGCCGGGCGGTCGAAATGCTTCCCGCCTGGGAGACGCTCCCGGGCGAAGGCTCCGGCGCGGGCGAAATCGCCGCGGAGCGCGCGCGTCTGTGCGCGACGTTGCGGAAGGCGGGAACGCCCGACGCTTCCACGGTGGAAATCATCGTCGCGCCGATCCAGGCCATCATCCAACCCGTCCCGTCGCCGGAAAGTCTCGACGCCAACACGCTGACGCTCTCCGTCGGCGATCAACGCGAGCCGGACGAGATCGCCGCATTTCTCGTCGAGCGCGGTTTCGAACGGCTCGACCAGGTCGAAGACCCCGGCGACTTCGCCCAGCGCGGCGGGATTCTCGACATCTTCGCCTCGACCGAGCGCGACCCCGTCCGCATCGAATTCTTCGGCAATCGCATCGAGTCGATCCGCCCCTTCGAAGTCGGCTCGCAGCGCTCCATGCGCACGCTGACCACGACGCGCATCACGCTGCCGCCGTCGCAGGAAAAGATCAACGCCGCCCAAACCACCACCTTCCTCAACTATCTCGACGAGCGGACGATCATCCTCCTCAGCGAGCCCACGGAAATCGCCGAGATCGGCCGCACGATCCTCGATCGCCTCGGCAACCCCGTCGGTCACTACCCCGTCGAGGCGATCCTGCGCAAGGCGGCATCGTTCACGCAATTGCAACTGAGCCGTTTCCCGACCGGTGGCGCGGCCGACGAGGACACGATCGCGCTCTCCTGCGAATCGCTGCCGACGTTTGAAGCCAAAGCGACCGACGCCATCGCGCAACTCCTCACGATGGTCCAACAGGACCCCGTCGTCGTCTATTGCGACAACCAGGGTGAAGTCGACCGTCTCCACGAACTGATCGCCCAGTCGACCGATGCCGCGACGAGCCCGCCGGAGGTCGAAACCGAAATCGGCCTGATCCACCAGGGCTTCCGCTGGATGACGTCGTCGCAAGACCGGCGGACGGCCCTCGTCGTTCTGGCCCATCACGAACTCTTCCGCCGCTACACCCAGAAGCGCCGCCTGCGCAAAGTCGCCGCGACGCGCCCGATCGAATCCTTCCTCGATCTGGCCGAAGGCGACTACGTCGTCCACGTCGCCCACGGCATCGGCCAATACACCGGCATGCGCACCATGCGCCGCGGCGACTCACGAACGAGCGAGGAGTTTCTCACCGTCCGTTTCGCCAACGACGCCACGATGCACGTCCCCGCGTCACAGATCGACCTCGTGCAAAAATACATCGGCGCGAAATCCGCCCGGCCCCCGCTTTCCATTCTGGGCGGCAAGCGATGGGAAAAGACCAAGGAGAAAGTCGAAGAAGCCGTCGGCGACATGGCCGCGGAGCTGCTCCGCGTCCAGGCCCTCCGCGAATCGCAGCCCGGCGTCGCCTTCCCCCAGGACACGCGCTGGCAGACCGAGTTCGAGAACGCCTTCCTCTACACCGAAACCCCCGACCAGGTCATGACCCTCCGCGACATCAAGAACGACATGTCGCGCCCCCGCCCCATGGACCGCCTGCTCTGCGGCGACGTCGGCTACGGCAAGACCGAGCTGGCCATGCGCGCGATCTTCAAGGTCGTCGAATTCGGCAAGCAGGCCGCCGTCCTCGTCCCCACGACCGTCCTCGCCGAGCAGCACTTCCGCACCTTCAAGGAGCGAATGGCGGACTACCCCTTCACCGTCGAATGCCTGAACCGCTTTCGCTCCGCCAGGGAAACCAAAAACATCCTCGCCGCCGCCAAGGCCGGTCGCATCGACGTCCTCATCGGCACCCACCGGCTGATTTCAAAGGACGTGGGCTTCGCCGATCTCGGCCTCGTCGTCATCGACGAAGAGCAGCGCTTCGGCGTCGAGCACAAGGAGCGCCTCAAGCACCTGCGCACGACGGTTGACGTCCTCACCCTCACCGCCACGCCGATCCCGCGCACGCTGCACATGTCGATGATCGGCCTCCGCGATATCTCCAGCCTCGCCACGCCGCCCATGGACCGCCGCTCCATCTCCACCAGCGTCTGCGCCTGGAGCGACACCCTCATCCGCGAGGCGATCGTCCGCGAGATGAACCGCGACGGGCAGGTCTATTTCGTCCACAACCGCGTCCGCTCGATCGAGGCCATCGCCAACCGAATCCGCTCGCTCGTCCCCGACGCGAAAATCCTCGTCGGCCACGGCCAGATGCACGGCGACGAGCTGGAAGACGTGATGACCCGCTTCGTCCGACGCGAAGCCGACATTCTCGTCTGCACGACGATCATCGAATCCGGCCTCGATATCCCCAGCGCCAACACCATGTTCATCGACCGCGCGGAAAATTTCGGACTCGCCGATCTCCACCAGCTCCGCGGTCGAGTCGGCCGCTACAAACACCGCGCCTATTGCTACCTCCTGCTCAGCCCGGACCGCCCGCTGACCAGCATGGCCGCCAAACGATTGAAAGCGATCGAGGAATACAGCGATCTCGGCGCGGGCTTCCGCATCGCCATGCGCGATCTGGAAATCCGGGGCGCGGGCAACATCCTCGGCGCGGAACAATCCGGCAACATTGCCGCGGTCGGATACGAACTCTATTGCCAGCTTCTCGAAAAAGCCGTCAAGCGAATGCGCGGCGAACTGGCCGCCCCGCGCGTCGCGGTTCACATCGAACTGGACGTCGAGGCGCAGATACCCAGGAGCTACATCCCGTCCGACCGCCAGCGCATGGAATGCTACCGCCGCGTCGCCGCCTGCCGAACGACGCAGGACGTGGAAGAACTCGCAAGCGATCTCGAAGACGCCTTCGGTCGCTGCCCCGAATCCGTCGAAACGCTGCTCACGCTCACCGAGATCAAGGTCCGCGCCATGTCCTGGAACATCAAGACGATCATCAAACGCGAACCCGACCTGATCTTCTCCATCGACGGCGAGATCAAGAAATTCGAACCCCTCTTCACCGGCGCGACCGGCTCCCTCCGCATTCCCGACGGCCGCACCCTCCACTGGCGGCTTCCCGAAAATTATTTTCACGGGCAAACCCTCCTCCGCATCCTCGTCAACCTCTTCCGCAGGGCCGCGGGAGTGCCCGACGGCAAGACCCCCAACCCGTCGGAGGACAAAAAAGTGACCTCCAAAGCCAGGAAAGGGGCGATAACCGTTCCGGGGACATCTGGCGATTGAGTACAATACGTTAGCGGTCCGGGGGAACCCGCTTGTATCGGGTCGGGTCGCCGCGGCGACCGACCGATGAAAGGGCTTTGGGGGGAGCACGGGCGGAGACAGGGAGCCAGGGCTGACGTGGAAACGAATCTCCATCGATTCATGCGGATCGCAACCTGTGCGATCGCGGGACTCCTGCTGACTCAGGCCCCGCCCAGCCTCGCGCAGAGTGACGGGCCGTCAAAGGACTCAACGCCGGAGCAGACTCTTTCTCGAAGCGTCGGTCACACCATCTCGCTTGAAGAGTGGCAAGCCCCGCCCGGCGCATCGCCGCGCGGCGGACCCGGCGCATTCACCTGGGACAACGGTCTGCCGCTCGATGACTTCGGCGATCCCTCCAGCCAGCTCAGCGAACCGCCCGCCGCGCCAGTCTGGCAATTCATCGCCGGCGCCGCCGATGATTTCACTTTCGTCGATGCCATGAATCCCTCCACCGATTGCCAGATCACCTCCGTACGCGTGGCCTTCGCCTTCTTCCAGACCGGCAGCGGCACCGCGACGCCGACCACCACGTGGAACAGCGTTTTCGTGACGATCTATCCAAACGACCCCAGCGGCGGCGATCATCCCGCCGGGCAACCCGATGCCATGGGCGGTCAAACCGGAAGCGTCGTGGCGTCGCAGGAAGTGCCCGCCGCCTCACTCACCAACCAAACCCCCGGCGGCGTCTGTAGGCCCTACTACGTCGTCGACATCCCCGTCAGCATCATCGTCCAGAAAAATACCAAGTACTGGTTATCCGTCGTCGCGCGTCACCCCGCACCGCCGCAATCGGGTTGGTGCTTGTCGCAGATCAACACGGATGTACAGGCCAAACAGGGCTTTCCCTCCCTTGCCGTGCCCTTTTGGTCGAACATCGCGGGAAATCAGAATCGCCCGGTGTGTGCCGCGCAAAATCCCCCGCCCGCCGGCACAATCAAAAACCTATCCTTCATCATCTTCGCCCAGGACCTGGCGACGATTCCGGGCTCCTGCTGCAATTCATCGACAGGGATATGCACCGATGTCTCCAATCCGCTGCAATGCGCCGGCCCCTTTGATGCCTTCACCCTCAATGGAACGTGCCCGGGCAGTTGTTCGATCGTCACCGGTGCATGCTGTGAAGACGCCTCCATGACTTGCAACGACAACGTGAACATCTCCGCCTGCCAGAATCTCAATCAACGCTTCTCCGAAGGAATCGCCTGCGCCAACGTCGATCCCCCCTGCGGCACGACCAGCCTTGGCGCCTGCTGCATGCCCGACAGCGCCTGCCAAAACCTCAACCCGACCGATTGCTATCACGACGGCGGTCTCTGGCACGCCGGAAACTGCGCGACCTGGTTCTGCCCGCCGATCAACGACGCCTGCGCCGACGCGAGCGTCGTGACCAACGGCGCCTACCCCTTCGACACGCGCGGCGCATCCACGGACGGCCCCGCCGCCTCCTGCTCCACCATCGATAACGACATCTGGTACAGCTACACCGCGACCTGCGACGGCACCCTGACAGTCAGTCTGTGTGACTCGACCGACTTCGATTCCGCACTCGCCGTCTACGAAGGCTGCACCTGTCCGCCGAGCCTTGGTACGCCGCTGGCCTGCAACGATAACTACTGCGGAACGGCCGGCTACGTCTACATCTCCGTCACCAGCGGAACCTGCTACTTGATCCGCGTCGGCGGCACGTCTGGCGCGAGCGGCACCGGCGAGATGACCATCACCTGCATCCCCACCGGCTCCGGGGCGTGTTGTCACGCCGATCAAAACTGCGAAGTCATTGCCCAGGCGGGCTGCATCGCCCCCGGCGACCTCTACACCGAAGGCCAGCCCTGTTCGATATACACGTGTGCGGCGACCGGCGCATGCTGCATCCCGGATGGCACGTGCCAGGTTCTGACGCAGATTGCCTGCGCCATGGCGAGCGGAACTTATCAGGGCGATAGCACCAGTTGCACCCCCAACCCCTGTCCGCCACCGACCGGTGCCTGTTGCCTCTCCGGCGGCGCCTGCCAGGAAGTCTCCCAATCCGACTGCACCAGTATGAGCGGCATCTATCATGGCGATGCCACAACCTGCACCCCCAACCCCTGCAACGCCGCGGGTCCCGACTGCTGCCTCGGCGACATCGACAATAACTGCGTCATCGACGAAGGCGACATCCCCGGCTTCGTCGATGCCCTGCTCAATCCCCCCATCGACGGCACGCCCGAGTTCTGCCGCGCCGACGTCAACGAAGACAACGCCGTCGATGGACTCGACATCGCCCTCTTCATCGCCAAAATTCTGGGCGGCGGCGCCTGCACTGTGGCCTGCTGCCCCGGCGACACCAATGGCGACGGCCTGCTCGACGGGCTTGACGTACAGGGTTTGGTCGACGCGATCTTTTCACCACCCCCTTGCGGCTCCGTTGCCTTCTGCCGCGCGGACGTCGATCAGAACGAGTCTATTGAACTCGCGGACGTGGACGCGATGGTCGCGCTGCTCATGATCGGCGACCCGTGTCCGCCGTGAATAGGCCCGTCAGCGCCCTGAAATCGTGAAATCTTGACGAGCGGGGCTCCGTGCCTGACGATATGATCCCATCAGCCGCCGACGTAGCTCAGTGGTAGAGCACCGCTTTCGTAAAGCGGGGGTCGTGGGTTCAAATCCCACCGTCGGCTGTTTTCGCAACTCCGTATCGTCTTGAGTGAACCCGCCGCGCACGACCCCTTCGCTATTCGCTATTTGAAATTCTGAATTTCCCCCCCCGCCCCAACCTCCGACCCGGTCACGACATGACCGTTTTTCCCAAGGAATTCGCTAATCTCCAACTTGCCTTCCCCGACCCCGCGCCTATGTTCGATCAGAGCCGCGACTGTTTGGAACGCGGCAAAGCCGTTCGATCAGTACCGCGACCGCAAGCGAGCGGCGAACACCCGAATGCGTAACTCGGCTTGCCTCTTCGCGTAGCGTCCGGCGCCCCCGCCGGACGTGAAACCGGAGTGTGCGCCCGACGAACAGAAGGAGGCTCTCATGTTCGATTTACCCGACCAATTCTACCGCGACCGCGAGGAAATCGACGATCTCCAGCGCGAGATCGTCGCGAAAATCCGCGAGCGCATGAAGGCCGACGACCTCTCCAACGCCGACCTCTGCAAATTCGCCGACCAATGCTCCGATTTCCAGAAACTCGCCAACGACCGCGAGAAAACGGCGATCTCCCGCGAACGGGTCATGGTCTCCGAGCGTCGCACCAGTGCCCACTACCACATCGCCCGCGGCCGAAACGAAACCCAGCTCGAACTCGCCCGCCTCCGCGCCGAAACGGCGAAGGCCCGAAGCCGTCCCGACCACCCGCAGGTCGACGAGGACGACCCGACCGCCCCCTGGGGCCGCAAAAAAGACGGCGAACCCTACACCCAGGACGAATTCCGCGATTCGCTCAACGAGGCCATCCGCGACATCTGGGGCCTCCCGCCGATCAGCCCCGAAAACAAAATGCCCGACGGCTGGAACCGCGACGAAGCGATGTCCGCCGCTGACGCCGGTGACTTCTCGCCCAGGCCTGCCTCTTCGCGCCATTCACCCGACCCGCCCCCACGCGAAGCATCCCCCTCGCTCGACGCCATCGCTTCTGACACCGGATGATCCTCAACGATCAATCGACAATCGTGATTCCGACTTCGCCGCTATATACTAAGAACAGAAACACGAGGGCCGTATGGACAGCGCCGCCGCCGATCAGCCTGCGCAAACACCGCGCTGCCTGGGCTGCGATTATCCGCTGTTGAGCCTGCCGGAGAATCGGTGCCCGGAGTGCGGGCGGGGATTTGACCCGGATGATCCGCGCACAGTGCGGACGCCGCAAAGTCCGGGGAAGTTTGCGCAGTTCTTGCTGAAGCCGCCGGGCTGGCCGATGTTTAGTGCAATTGGGGTTGCGTCGCTGATTTCCTTCATTGCCGATATGGGTCCCGGAAGATATTTCGAACTCTCCGCGCTTGCGACCCTTTCCTGGATGTTCATTATTGCACTATGGGCAGCGCGACTCTACCTCTGGGGTTGTGTTCGTAATTGGTATCGCCAGGATTGCGTATTGGGTCCGCGTCATCCACGAAAATGGCTTGTCATGCCCACCGCATTAATCGTGATCATCGCTCTGGCGGCCGGCAACATTCCATTCAAAGTGGCGTTCTGGCTATCGCGATAATCCATGGATGCGCTCGCAAAGGATGTGATCAGCGGAACGGCTCCCAATCCGGGTACGCAATGGGTCGGCGTATTTCGGGCAACCGATATTTCAAGAACTGAAACGGGAATGCGATTCCTCGTCGACGGCACGGGCTTTCTTGACAGGGGTGGATTCATGTACAGTACAACGCCGCTTGCCGAGGGCGGCCATGATCGAGTTTCTCATGTCGACGACGAGTGGTACACATGGAACGATCATTTCTGATTTTGAGCATGGTGGTTACGGCCGAGGCTGCGTCGATACCACCGGCAGTCTTACGCCCGGCACAGGGGCCGGACGCTACGCGGACATGACCGGCAAGGGCAACACGCCGGCGGTCGGCATCGACTGCTCCGTCTTGACGAAGACGTCGTCGTATTGGCCTTCGAGATAGTCGCGCTTCGGGCCGGACAGATGCGGTCGCCGGTGTTTTTTGGGTTCCAACATGATATACTTTAGGGGTCAAGGCGACGGTCCAAAGGCTGTCACGGATCGCGGAGGCGCGACATGGCTATTTCATTCGAGTTGCCGATCGACATTGAGAGCAAGCTCCGCGAGGCGTTCCCGGACCTGGACGCACAGGCGAAGGAAGATTTCGCGGTGCAACTTTTCGCGGAAGGAAGGCTCTCGCACGCTCAACTCAGCCAGGTGCTCGGCCTTTCGCGATACGAAACCGACGGCGTCCTCAAGCGCCACGGCGTTTATGAGAACCTCTCGGCCGATGACGTGTTGCGAGACGCGGAAATCTCCCGGCGGGCTCGCCTGCGATGATCGTCGTTTCAGACACATCGCCCTTGAATTATTTGATTCTCATCGAAGCCGAACGGATTCTCCCAGAGCTATACGGCCGCGTCATTATCCCTGAGGAAGTGCTCCGCGAACTGCAGGTGGAGGGCTCCCCGAAGAAGGTGCAAGACTGACTCGCCACTCGCCCGGCATGGCTCGAAGTAAATAGATTGTCGGATGTTTCGTATCCTTCGCAACTCCATCGGGGCGAAGCCGCCGCCATCGCCCTTGCGAAGCACCTTAACGCGGAGCTTCTCCTCATGGACGATCAGGAGGCGAGGACGTATGCCGAACAGCAGGGCCTGCGGGTGACTGGGCTGCTTGGCGTCTTGCGCGACGCCGCGACGGAAAACTTGGTTGAATTACGAAACTCGTTTGACAGGCTTCGGACCGAGACCAACTTTCGAGTTCAGCCATCCCTGATCGACGAAGTCTTGCGCGAGTTCGAAAGCAGGGGTAGTACGTGAAGGCTGTGAATCGGCCGGCTACGCCGACATCACAGGAAGCGGGAGTTCGCCGAGAGCATTGCATAAAATAGAGTGATTTCAGGGGCCGAATTGGTATGGCGATCGCTGTTCAAGATTCACAAACACCGCGCTGCCTGGGCTGCGATTATCCGCTGCTGAGTTTGCCGGAGAATCGCTGCCCGGAGTGCGGGCGGTCATTCGATCCGGCGGACCCGCGGACGATGCGAACGTCGGGGAGTCCGGGGAAAGTTGTCCAATTCTTGCTGACGCCCCCGGGCTGGCCGATGTTTATTTCCGTTGGCGTGGCCACGTTGTTTTCAATTGTGGCAGGTGCGGCGCCAGGTGGATACTCCATAGTGGAAGTGATCGCATTCATGTCTTGGCTCGGTGCGGCCGTTTGTTGGTTGTTTCGCGTGGTTCTATACAGCATCTTAACCAGTTCATACGAGAACACTTGGCAGATTAGTGATCGCACTCTAAAACGCTGGCTCGTAATGCCGCTCACCTTGATTATCACAATTGCATTACTGGTTGGTCACGTTCCCTTATATGTGGCATTCTGGCTTTCCCGTTCTTCAATGGAGGCTCTCGCGAAAGAAGTGGTGAATGGATCGAAGTCCAATCCGCCCGCGCAGTGGGTAGGCCTATTCCGAGTCCAGAATATTACAAATACGGAAACTGGAATGCGCTTCATCGTTAGTCATTCCGGCTTCTTGGATCGTGGCGGATTCGAATGGAGCGCGACGGCTTTGCCTGAGGAGGGAAGTGAAAAGCGATCGCATCTCGGTGGCCCTTGGTACACATGGATCGATGATTTTTAGAAGAAGGAAGGCGCGGCGTAGCGAATGGCTGGTGGTCGAACGCAACCCGGCGCTTCCTTACGGGCGCGGCTCTGATCAGGCGGACATGACGGGCAGCGGCAGGACCCCGGCCAGCGGCATCGACTGCTCCGTCTTCACGAAGACGTCGTCGTACTGGCCTTCGAGATACTCCCGCTTCGGGCCGGAGCGGATGTGGTCCCAGGGGAGGATTTCCGCGTAGGCGCGCTCGCGGTGGGCGTACCAGTCGGGATCGATGCCCGTGTCGGCGAAGGCCTGGAGCCAGGTGTCGTACTTGAAACACTCGTCCCAGCCGTCGAAACGCGCGCCGAGGCGGTAGGCGCGTTCGATCGACGCGCCGAGCCGGCGGTCGCCGCGCGACAGGATCGCTTCGAGGATCGAGCGCTTGCAATCGTGAGTGCGGACGCGGACGGCCTTGCCGCGCTGTTGGCGCGACATGGCCGACAGCACCCGCCGGGCCTCCTCGAAATACTCGACTCGCGGCTGGGCCATCCATTGAAACGGAGTATACGGTTTGGGCACGAGCCAGCCGACGCTCGCGTTGATCATCGCCGGAGGCTTGCCGAGTTGCTGCCGGGCCTTGGACATCTGCATCGACAATTCGTGGATGCCGCGGATGTCATCCTCCGTCTCGCCGGGGAAGCCCGCCATGAAGTAGCACTTGATGCGCTGCCAGCCGGCCTTGTACGCCTCCATGAGACCGTCGATCAGGTTGCCGTCGGTCACTTTCTTGCGGATGGCGGCGCGGAGCTTGTCGCGCGCGGCCTCGATGGCGATGGTCAGACCGGCCTTGCGGACCTCGCCAGCCATCCAGGGAATGTTTTGCAGCATCTTGTCCACGCGGAGCGAGGGCATGGAGATGTTGACGCGTCGCGAGCCGAATCGCTCGTTGACTTTCGCGGCGAGTTCGCGAAGGTGCGGGTAGTCGGCGGTCGAGAGCGAGAGCAGGCCGAGCTCGGAGTGACCGGTCGCGGCGTATTGCTGTTCGGCGATCTCGAGAATCTTCTCCACGGAGCGGACGCCGACGGGGCGCTTGGTGTAACCGGCGTGGCAGAAGCGGCAGCGCTGCGGGCAGCCGCGCATCACTTCGATCGCCATGCGGTCATGCACGACTTCGACGAACGGCAGGAGCGGTCGCACGGGAAACGGCGCTGTCTCGAAGTCCAGCGTCTGGCAACGCTCGATCTGCCGGGGCAGACCGGCCACTCGCGGGAGGACTCCGGCGATCGTGCCGTCGGCGTGATAGGTGACGTCGTAGAGGCTCGGCGCGTAGATCCAGGAGAAGCGCTGGGCCATGATCTCGATCATGTCGCGCCGGCGGACGCCGGAGGCCTTGAGTTCTTTGTAGAGCGAAAGGATCGACGCCATCGATTCTTCGCCGTCGCCGATGACGACGAGGTCGACGAAGTCGGAGACCGGCTCGGGGTTGTCGGCTTGCGGACCACCGGCGATGACCAGCGGGTGCGAGTCGTCGCGGTCGCGAGAGCGCAGCGGGATGCCGGCGAGATCGAGCATCGCCAGCAAATTCGTGAAGCCGAGTTCGTATTGCAGGGAGACGGCGAAGATGTCCGCCGAGGCGGCGGGCTGGCGCGTGTCCCAGGTAAAGAGCGGGAGCTTTCGATCTCGCATCCGCGCTTCGGCATCGACCCACGGGCTGTAGACGCGCTCGGCACAGACGCCGGGCGTGTGGTTGCAGAGCCAGTAGATGATCTGGCAGCCGAGATGGGACATGCCGATCGTGTAGGCGTCGGGAAAGGCGATGGCCACGCGGACGTCCGCCCGCTCCCAGTCGCCGTCTGCGACAAGCTGGTTAATCTCGCGGCCGATGTACTGGCCCGGCTGTTTGACCGCCGGAAGCAGTTCGCGGCTGATTCGTTCTTGCAGGGAAAACGTCACGTCCATCCGCCTCGAAAATTTCAGAACCACCAGAAAAAACCGCTAAGTCCGTAGTCTAGCTTGAGTAAGGGCATTTTGACAGCTAAAACGCCACGGCAGCGGGGTTCAAAAAGGACTGGAATTCGGATCAGGCCCCATACCAGGACACATGGGCAGCCCCTAGATATAGGGTGTGACGCCGCAGCGCTGACGCATTGGCCTGAATGCGTTCACACCTTGCAAGCCCGGGGGTTTGGTTCCGTAAATAGCGGCCGGATCGGAAGGTTGGACGATTGCGTAATTCCAAGACGCGATTTTCAAGAAAACGCGAAAGTGCTTACCGGCTCCATAGTTGCGACTCGGAAGCGCTTGACCTGGGGCCGGTAGAATGCGTACTATACGTTGTTGAGGGGCCTATTTTTCCTCCCACCGCGCCCCGCACGCCTGGTCAACAAGACTCGATGATGCTCCTTGCTTCGGAGGTTTGTGGAAGATGAATCGCCGCTGTACAGCCCAGAGAGCCTTCGTTTCGATTTGTTTGACCGGTTGTTTGTTGGCCATGACCACCGGTTTAAGCTGTCCCGGTCAGGGCGGTGATTTGAGCCCGTCGGTCCCCCCGGGAAATCGCCCGCCGCGCATCATCATTACGAGCGTCGTCACGCCCGCGGGCAACAACCTCGCCGAACAAGGCGATCCAGTCTCCATTTCGTTCACCGGCGACGACGGTGAAGACGCCTCGGTGGTTCGCGTGTTTGTCTCGACGTTTTCGAACCCGACACCGGCACAGGAGATTCCGGTGATCAGCGGTTTTCCCGTCGGTCCCGGCGTCGGCAGCGGAACGGCGATCCTGGATACCTCCACGGTCGTGACCGGTTCTTATTTCATCTTCGCGGAGATCGACGATCGCACCTTTGACCCGGTCACGGGGACGGGAAATCCCGCGGTGCGTGTTACGTATCAATCGACGATCCTGGTAACGCCGCTGGGAACGGCTCCCGAAAACGGCGCTCCGACGATCATTCCGCGACTGCCCAACATCGACACAGGCGTGAGCAACGATGATTTGCTGCTGGTGCGGTTCGACATCAGCGACCCGAACAGCACGACCGACACGCTGAATGTCAAAATATTCTTTGACAAGGATTTGGACTCCTCCAACGATGCATCGCAACCGCCGGTTCAGGCGGACACGTTCAGCATCGCTTCGGGCACGCCGGACAACGTGGCGGTACAGACTGATCGCCAGATCCTGATCGATCTCAATTCGATTCCGGTCCGCAAGGAGACGGATGAATTCGGTCGTCCGCTGGCTTATTTCGTGAGAATCCAGGCCGACGACGGAAACGGCGGCGTGACCGATCGCTATGCCGCCGGCGCGGTGCGCGTCCTGGCGGCGGGATCGGGCGTGGTGGATCTTCTCACCGTCGGCGGTCGAACCGCGGGCGCGACGTTTCAGGGCGTCACCGGCGTTCCGACCGATCCGCGATACGGCGATCACGCGGGAAGCTCTTTTGCCCGATTGGGCGACTTGGACAACGACGGTCTGGACGATTTCGCGATCGTTTCAGAGTCGGCGAGTCCATTCAATCAAGCTTCGGTTGGCGAAGTCTATACCATTTACGGGCGCTCCCGGCACGTCGATCCCGACCTGCCCAACTCGGCCTATTTCCAGGGGCGATTCTCCGGCGTGTTGAGCCTGAACTCGGTCGGCGCCTGGGTGTCGTTCCCGCCGAGCGATCCGCGATTTCGCAACTTCTTCGTGATTCGCGGTCACGCGATGCCGCATACGCATGAATCGAATCTCCCTAATCCGGGTCTCGGGATCACCTCCGTGGTCGCCATGCCCGACGTCACCGGAGACGGCCGGCCCGAGATTTTTGCGGGCGCGCCGTACAACCAGGATCTGGTGGACGAAGAAGACATGGATCCGTGCGATTCGTGCACCTTCCCGACGACGGAAGTGGCGCCGTTTGTGTGTTACGTGGATATTCGATCGATGGCCGGCGATGATGCCCTGACCGCGCAGGCCACCGGCATCACCCAGGACCTGCCGCCTTCTCAATGGGCGCCCACGACTCCTCCTAATGACGGCGTCTCAACTCCCAACGTCGACCTGACTCTGGCCAGCGACCGTATCTTGTCCATCAGCGAGATGCGCATCATCGTTTCCGGTTCGGTTCCCGGGGCCATGGCCATGGGGTCCGTGACTCTGGACTTTCAGTTGGAATCCGCGTGCGGCTACTCTTTTTCCACCAGCATCATGCATGACATGGCGGGGCAGCTCACTGAAACCACTATTCCGATCTCCGTACCGTCCAACACCCCACCGTCCGCGCCTCCCGCCGTCAATAATTTCGATCCCCTACCGCCGTCCGTTTACGATGGGCGCTTCGCGTTGTTCGTGAAAGCGAGCGCGAGGACGTCACTAAACATTACGGTTGAAGTGGATGCGATTGTCGGCAGTCCCGAGTCCCATGCCATCCGGTTCACCTATTTCGATGGAATGCCGTTCCCGATCTCGACCGTCGAGGGATGCGGATTGACCACGCCGGAACCGGCGAATCCGCTGACCTTCAACTATCTGGTGTCATCGTTTTTCGCCTCGGACTCGGCGCCTACGGTTCCCCCCATCAATCGGGTGGTCGGACCTTACGGTTTTGTGATATCCACCGGACTGGCCCTGCTTGCAGATCCCTCGATCGCCTTTCTCTACCGAATTTACACCGACGGACACCTTTGTGAATCGGTCACTCCCATCTTCTCAGACTTCAGCCTCAACAACCGCACGGAAGACGACGGCATCGGACCGTATCAATCCGGCATGGTGTACATGGCGGCCAGCGACCAATTGGTGACGACGCTGAATGCCAACGGTGTTTGGAACGGCGACGGTTGCCCTGTTCAGCCGCTGGGAC
This sequence comes from uncultured Planctomycetaceae bacterium, assembly GCA_964414585.1. Taxonomy (GTDB): domain Bacteria; phylum Planctomycetota; class Phycisphaerae; order UBA1845; family UTPLA1; genus DATEMU01. Next base: position 52,915 of record CAYPXR010000055.1, on the reverse strand, counting down.
AATTTGGCCAGGATTACGGCGGCTGCCTGAACGACGCGATTCGAGGCGCGCGTTTCCGCGGCGCCTGGTACAACCCGCTGGGAATCCAGGATGGCGTAGGCGGCGGACCGGGTGTGGTCGGCCCCTACGATCCCACGTCGCTTGAAGGCTATACCGTCGATGTGATGCCTGACCTGAACGGGATTTTCAGTCCCAGCTCCGAATTCCTCATGTCGGGACCCGGTAGCGGAGGCATCGTGACCCTATCCACTGACCTCACGGTTGCGCTGGGCGGTTCCTACACGGCCTCCTCCATGAGTTGCCGAACCACGGCGTTTGACGTCCAACAGACCTATAGCCAGGTGTTGGCGGCGGGATTGACCATCCGCGGCACGTCATTGAATCTTGCGAGACTTCGATTGAGCCTGAATCGCGGCTGCGGCACTCCGTACAACGGGAAAGACACCACGATCCAGTTGTGGACCGGAACCGTCGACGTTGGGAACCAACCGAGTCAATTGCTGTTTTCGCAATTCTTCGGCAGTCGAGTCGGCATGACCCCCGCCTGCAACGATCTCCTGTACAATTTCGGATCGGGGCTGGTGCTGAAGCTTCCGGTGGTCCCGGAGCTTCAATTCGCCGGCAACTTTGTCTCGATCCCGATCGACGTCGGCGCGGACCTGACGACGGGCGCGGGTACCCTTACTCTGGAAATCCTTCCCGACGCCACGATCAAGAATTCTTCGGCGAACATAACCAGCGCCGTGTTTACCATTTCCGGGCTGGTGCCCGGCCAGGGACACGTCTGGATTCTGGAAGGTCAAGATTACACGGACGACATTTCCATATCGGCGTTGTGCAACAGCGCCGAGATCGCGACCAACGGCGACCAACAAGGCGGCGCGACCCGTCCAATGTCGTGGCCTTCGACCGGCTGCGACGCGGTGCCCAACCCCAACGTTCGCGACTTCTGTTATCCTCAGCCGCTGGCGTACATGATCGGCGAAACAATCGGCGACGCGTTCGGATGGGCCCATTGGGCGGGCGATTTGAACAGCGACCAGGTCGCGGACATCACCTGCGGTTCTCCGCTGGCTGATAGCGACCCGATCACGCCGGACCTGGTGAATTGTCCGCCGATCGGCGAACCGACGCCACTGGTCGACAACGGGAAAGTCTATCTTATTTACGGCACGCCAACGCTTGGTAACGGCGAACCTTGTCGATACAACCGGCTGGAAATCCGGGGTTCGCACGCCGGAGACGAATTCGGCCGGGTCCAGGGCCGCGTCGGCGATATGAACGGCGACGGGCGCGACGATATGTACTTCGCCGCCGAAAAATACGACGCCCTGCCCCGCCCGGCGGCGCCACTGGGAATCACGGAGAATAGCATCAGCAACAAGGGCGCGGACGCGGGTTTTGTCGCCGTCCTGTTCGGCGGAAGCCCGGGCTTGACCGGCGAAATCGCGCGAAGGCCGGAAGTCATCGGAACCCCTCAATTCAAAGGATGCATTTTTGTCGGCGGATCGCCCGGCGCGCATCTGGGCGGCAGCGAACCGGCCAAGACCAGCACGTTGTTCTATCCGATTCCGCCGAATGTGCCCGGCGGCACCGAATTGAGCATTCGGCCCATCATTGACCGCGGTCAAGAAGGCGTGAAGAGCGCCGGCGATTTCAATCTCGACGGCGTTGACGATCTCCTGATTACCGCGCCCGGCCAGGAGTGGCCCGGGGCCAAGTTTGAATTTGTCGGAAACGTCCCGGACGGCGCCTTCGTGAGCATCAGCGGGCGATCGTTCGAGTTCGACACCAACGGATCGGTGGCGGGCGGACGCACCCGAGTGCCGATCTCATCGACCTCTCCGGCCGTGGCGCAAGCGGCGCTCCTGGCCGCGCTGGAAGTCGCGGGCAACGACGAGACGTTTAACCTCTCGGCCCTCACCAGCCGGTTGGAATTCCCCGATCCGCTGCCGGACACACCGACGATCACATTCCTGGCCCGCACGCCCGCCGGCTTCAGCGCGTCGAGCAGCCACGGGAGCATCGTCGCGACGACCACGATTCGCCAGGGCGTGGCCTATCTGGTGTTTGGAAGTCCTTCCCTGCTGAACAACAAGGTCTTTTATCTGCCGGACGATCTCAATCGCCGCGTCGGGGCGAATCGCGTTCTCAAGGGAATCGTTTTTGTCTCGGCCTATGAGAAAAACACGCCGGCCGAGAACGACGGGGTTTACGACATCAGCGAAACGCCCGACGAGGCCCCGGTTGAAGCGGTCAGCGGCATCGGCGATGTCGACGGCGACGGTTTCCCGGACATCATTGTCGGTGCTCCGCGGGCCGACTACGTCAACATCCTGACGCCCAGCCAGCGACGTCAGGCAACCGGCGAAGCGTACCTGATTTACGGGAACAACTTCGGCTTGAACAAGTCCTCGGCGCCGTAAAAAGGTCTTGCCGCCCGAATCTCACGGCGATACGGGGTCGATGAGCGGCCTGGCTTTGGAAGGGATCACGGTGGGGATCGGCGCGGATCCCCGTTGTTGTGGTCCAGGTGGACGCTTTTGAAGCACGTCTTCGCAAATCGCCCTTAGCGGTTCGGCGACGCTCCAGGCCTGCCACGGGCAGCCGCCCGGGTGGTGCGGGGCGTCGGCGTCGGCGACTTCGCTGATGCTTCCGATTCCGGCATCCGAAAGATGTTTCAATAAACCATCGAGCATCGTCCTCGCCGCCTTGCGGGCTTCGGCGGTTCCTCCGTGCGCACGAACGAAAGCCGTCGTAAAAGGACCGAAGAGCCACGGCCAGATGGTTCCCTGGTGATACGCCTGGTCGCGGTTGGCCATGTCGCCGTCGTATCGGCCACGGTAGGCCGGGTCGGTCGGCGACAACGAACGCAGACCCACGGGCGTCCAGAGCAGTTGTTCACAAATGTTGACGACCGCCGGCCAATGTTTTTCATCGAGAATCGGGTGCGTAAGGCTGATCGCCAAGAGCTGATTCGGTCGGATGGAGACTTCGGCCGCGCCGGCTTGTCCGTTGGCGTCGACCACGTCGTACAGGCAGTTCGATGACGCGTTCCAGAATTTGTCGTTGAAGGACGCCCGGGCCCTCGCGGCCAACTCCCACCACGATTTGGCGGCCGAGGTCCTGCCCAGGCGATCGGCATAACCGGCGGCGATTTGCAGGGCGTTGTACCAGAGGGCCTGAATCTCCACAGGCTTTCCGATCCGCGGCGTCACCGAGCGGTCCGACACGCGGGCATCCATCCACGTCAGAGCATATCCCGGCTCGCCGGCGGCGAGCAGACCGTCCGCATCGGCGCGGATCCCGTGGCGTGTGCCGCGTTCGTGCGCGGTGAGGATCGCCTCGACGACGGAAAACATCTTGTCGGCGACAAACTTCCAGTCACCGGAGTAGGCCAGGTAGCGGTCGAGCGAGTGGATGTACCACAGCGCGGCGTCGGCGGTGTTGTACTCCGGCGCGCTTCCGTAATCCGGAAAGCGATTGGGGATCATTCCGCCGTCCACATAGCGCGAAAAGGTCTCGATGATTTGCCGGGCCACGTCGTGCCGCCCCGTGACGAGGCAAAGGCCCGGCAACGAGATGAAGGTGTCTCGTCCCCAGTCTCCGAACCACGGATAACCGGCGATGATCGTTTTCTCATTTTGCCCGCGCGCGACGATGAAATCGGCGGCGGACCGGGCGAGCGCGCCCACCAGCGGGTCGTCCATCGTCAGGTCATTCACGGCCGCGGTCGCGCGGGCGTCGGCGTCGGCGAAGGCTTTTTTCCAATCCTTCCAACCGGTGCTCCCGGTCGCAGCGGCAATCACCAGACCGGTGGAATCGCCGGGCTGGAGAGTCGCGGTGATGACGCCGGGCATGAAGAGGTCCTGGAGATAGTCGTAACCGCGTTCGGCTTCGGCGGTGAGGACGAAGCGATAGTACCAATCAGGCCGGGACTTGAAGGCGCCGTTGTGCGAAAGCTGCCAGGCGGGCCGGCCGTGCGCCCAATGAAATCGAACGAGTTCACCCTCACCTTCCACCGTGGGCGGCCCCATGTCCTGGTAATGCGTCAGATGATGATGGTGCCGGCTGGTGCAGAGCGGCCGGAGCGTGATTTGAACGGGGGACGTGCCTTCGCGAAGGACGAAACGCACAAAGGTCGCGTCTTCGCCCAGTTTCATGCACAGGGTCTGCTCGATGAGGGCGTCGCCGGTCCTCCAGCGCCACGTCGGAAAGGGGCGCGGCGTGAACGATTCCAGGAGCTTAAATCCCGCCGGGTGAACGGCTTCGGCATAGTCATTGGTGGCCAGCTCGTAGGTCAAGCCGCCGATGGTGACGGTGGCATCGAGCTTGGCGAGCAGAACGTAACGCTCGATCGGCGGCTCGACGGCGGCGACGAGAAGACCGTGATAGCGACGCGTGAGCATCTGGTTGACCGCGGTCGTCGCATATCCCCCGCGACCGTTGGTCACGAGCCATTCCAACCGCCGGCCAAGCGGCAAATCCGTGCAGCGCTTGCCGTCAACCCTGCAGACCTCTTTCATGGCTTCTTCAATTCCATTCCTGGTCGCCGAACCAACCGTACCGCAAGGTCCGCGACGGTGCAATAGTACGTGCCTTCTACTTGCCTTCGCGGCCGGAAACGAGGGGCCGCGGACCCATTTGTCGCGGTGCTTCGGGGAAAACGGATTTCAGCGCCCGGGCCAGACTGTACAGCGGCTGCGGCGCGATGGTCGGCTTGCTGAGGGTGCCGGTCACATGCACCTGGCGCAAATCCTTGGACGCGACATCGAACAGGTCGGTGAGAAGCGGCAGGCGCATCCGAAGGGGACTGCCGGACAAGAGGGTGACGTCGAGCTGGCCGGTCGACAATTCCATGCGACCGCCGCCGATGAAGGCCAGGGCGTTGCCTTGCAGATCGATTTGCTGGAAGGTCAGCGTGTCTCGCGAGAGATAAAACTGCAACCGGCCGTCGTGAAAGACGTTTTCGTCGGGCGTCAGATTCAAGACCTGAAAGATGGCGAACATCAACGGCAATCGCCAGACCTGGGCGTGGCGGACGAACATTTCGCCCGCGCCTTCCCGATAGCCGTGTTCCCCGGTTCGCCCCTGAAGGATCATGTTGCCGAAAATGGCTCCGCCCGCCTGCTGGGGGTCCGAGACATTCCCCAGCGACTGAAGATAGTGAGAGAGTTGAACATCGCGGGCGATGATCGAGGCCTGGTAATCGGCATGATGGCTGGCGAGGGTGATTTCGGCGGAGCCGGTGGCCTCGCCGCCGTAGGCGTCGGCGGTGGCGTCCTGCACATGAAGGGTGCTTGTATGGGGATCCGTGACGATCTTGGCGACGGCGTGCTCCATCTTCCAGCCGGCGAGGGTCGCCTTATTCAAATCCGCGCGGGCCTGTACGCGAGTTTGTCCACGTTCGTTGACCGACGCTCTACCCTGGACGACGCCCGTGACATCCCGAAGGGCGAAGCCCAGATCCGCACCGGCGTCCCGAAGCGTCAATCGGCCCTCAAGATCCCAGCGACCTTCTCCTTCGTTATTCACATCAAACCGCAGTTCGTTCAAATCGAGATCGAACGTGCCCGTAGGATTCATCGATTCGACGGCGTCGCGGATGCGCACGGGTAGTGCGTTGAACAGCGCGTCGTCAAACGCCATGTCCCTGGCGGCGACGGCGAGCGAGCCTCGATAGCCGGGCCCGTTCAGATCGATGCGACCAGCGATCTCGACGGTGCCCGACTTCGTTCGGCCGCGCATGGAGAGGATTTCCACCTGTTGATCCGTCACGACCGCCTGTCCGGCGACGCTTTCGAGCGGAAGCGGGAAGCCCTGGAAGCAGAGCTTCGCATCCTTGGCGGTGACGAGCGTTCGATGGCGCTGCCAGGTCGCTTTCCCTTCGGTGACATAATGGAGCGAGGTTTCCGCTTCAATCTTTCCCGACGGTTTGAGCAGATGCCAGACCTGACGAAGCGAATCGGGCAAGGCATCGTAAAGGTCCTGATTGAGTTCCAAATCCGTACCGTGAAAGGTGAGGTCGGCGGCATAGCCGTCGTCGCTTCGACGGACCTGACCATTGGCTTCGACGCGCGTGGCGCCGTGTCGCCCCACGACCTTGACGACGGAAAAACCTTCCGGTCGGATCGAGATTTCGCCGCCGACATTTTCAATTCGATAGGGAAATTCACGATATCGGATCGCAGCGTCGCACAGCTTGGCGCGAAGATCATAGACCAGACCGTGTTTCGGGTCGGTCAACGAAACGGTCCCGGATAGATGAACACGCCCCTCCGGTTGAAACGAGGCGAATGCGCCTTTTCCCTCCGGCGGCAGCGCTGCTTCGAGGACGTCATCGAGGGGAAGATCGACGGCGTCCACCTGCACCGCCGCCTCAGGTTTTGAAACATGGCCGATCGTCGAGAATCCGTTCAGGCGAACGACGGCCTTTTCATGCCGCCCGACGACGTCGTTCAGTTCAATGCGATGCGCGGCGAGGTTCAGCTTTCCCGTGACGTCCTTCAACGGATAGGGGAACTCGGCGAAAAGCATCTCCGCGCCTTGGAGATCGGCGGCGACCCTTGTTTCCCATTGCGGCCACGGATCGGCTTCACCGGCGGCCGGCCGTTTCAATTGGATGGCGAGATTCGCCGCGCCCCGCGGATTGAACCGCTTCCATAGTGCCCGATCCTCCTCCGACAAGGCCCGGAACAGATCTTCCTCCAACGGAACGTTCTTGGCGTCGATCCGAACCGAAATGTCCGCCCACGCCGTGGAAAGATCTATCTCCGAGTCGACTCTCGCAACGGCGGGGCCGTGCCGGCCGACCAATTCTTCGATCTTAACCTGGTTCGCATCGACGCGAATTTGCCCGTGCAGATCGTCCATCCGATACGGAAAAGCCCGCGCCGTCCCTTCCACACCCTGAGGCTCAAAAGTTCCAAACATCTGAAGGCGGCCCTCGGGGCCCGGCGGGCGAACGAGCTTGATGGCGACGTCGAACGGACCTTTCGGGTTGTAGTCCTCGACGATCTCACGAACGACCGCCGGGACCTTTGGATCGGTCAGGATTTGGTCGCGCAACGAACCGGTCGGGGCAGAAACGCGCGTGCCGCGGACCTGGAGATCGAGTCCCATTTCCGCAATGGCGCCTTCGGGAATGTCCAATGTGCCGTTGACTTCACAACTCGCACCGTTGACCAATCCCGCGGCGTCGAGGTTCCAACGGCCGCTTTGATAGGCCAGGCGCCCTTTGACGTCGGTCATCTGGATGACGCCGTCGGTCGGACGCGGCGAGCCGGTCGAGACGCCGGAGCGCAGGAGTGAAAGTGGAATTTCGCAGGCCCCGTTGCGAAGTCGAATCTCGGTGTCGCCGCTTCCGGGGGCCTGCGCGTCGTAGACGAGCCGGTTCAGTTTAACCTCGCCTTTGAGGGAGATGCCGTCGAACAGTTCCTGGGCGGCCTTGGGCAATTGCAGCCGGACGGTTCGCGCATCGACAAATGGGGTGTTCGTGACGAGGCGGGCGCCGGGATCGAAGATCACGGTCGTCCGTTCGGCCGGTTCGCTGAACCGGCGGACTTCGATGCAATAGCCGGTCTCCACCTGGGGATGCGGGCGCACGTCGGCGTCCAGACTTTCTTCGCGGGATTCACGATGGCCGCTGGAGTCCACGCTGACGACGATGGCCCTGGCCGATCGCAGGGTGATGCGGGGACGATCGCCGGGTCCTTTGGCCTGCGGCGTTTTTCGAGCGCCTCGCAGCAACTGCCAATTTCGAATGCCGGTGTCGACGTTTTGAGTCAGCGTAATGGTCGGCTGGGTGGCGACAATCTGATCGACATGAAGGCCGCCGAGCAGCAGCCGCCAGGGGTTATGGATGAGCTTGAGCGTTTTCGCGGCAAAGATTTCCCGCGAGTTTCGGTCTATCGCGCTGGGATCCAAACGCTTATCGAAGGGCACCGCGATGCTGACGTCTTCCAGTGTGATGCCGCCGAACATGCGAAACCTGGCCCGACCCACTTGAACTTCGCCGGAGGTCGCATCGGTGAGGAAATTCATGGCCCGCCGGCGAATCGCCTCGTCGCGCGTTGAATAGCTGTAGAGGGCGAATCCCAGGAGCAGCGAAATGAGCAAGCCCAGGCCGATTCGATGGCGCATCGGCGAAACGGGATGGCGGACAAAGGTCCTGCGCTCGAGGAAAGCAGCCCAGACGGATTGACGCAGCGGGGACCCTGTTGTCGTGATGTCCGCCATGCTATTTCCTTGCATTCCCGCAGCGCGCGGCCGTTGAATCCTGATTGTTGAATGCCGCGCCGGCCAACAAAAATAGAAACGGCATGGCCGGGAGTCGATATCGCACGGAACCGACATAAATCATGTGAACGCCGCTGAAATAGATTGCGGGAAGAAGGAGCAGCAGGATCACGAAAGGTCGCTTTCTCAATCGAATAGCGCCGATCAGGGCAAGCAGATAGACCGGCGCGACGGTGAACCAACAGAGGACCTGGTAGGACGTCGAGGCGTATCCGGGGGCGTTGAGTGTGATGGACCAGGTTCGCGCGAGCTTCGTCCACGCCAGGCGAAGGGACGCTCCCGGGTGGCCACGAATCCAATCGGCGGCGGCCTTCCGGTAGATTCGATCTCTTTCATACTCATCGGCGTCGGGCGGTACAGGCGGGTACTGGATTCGATCCATACCCGGTCCGCCGTCGGCCCAAGGTCCAAAGGCCTCCAGGAGGCTTGCCCCCCCACCGGATCGCACCGGCGTCCAGTGTCCGGACCATCGAATGTTTTTCACGACCGCCGGCGCTATGCCCATTGCCACACCCAGAATGAAGATCATACCCGCGCGGGCTCGGCGGGGTCGATCGATGGTTGGAATGGCCCAAAAGACAACCAGGAAAAAAAACGGCAACAGGAGATTCGTGCTGCGGGTCAAGGTGCCGAGGCCCATGGCGAAACCTGCCACCAGAGGCCACGGCCTGGCCGGCGCACGGCCGGAGAGAACGATGCCATAAACCCCTCCAATCAGGAGCGCGATGTATAGCGACTCCGTCAGCACCAAGCCGTTGAAGAAAAGCAGGATCGGATCGACCGCCAGGATCGCCGCGCCGATGAGCCCGGCGCGTTCGCCGATCAGCCGCCGGCCGAGGCCAGCGAGGAAGACAATGGACACCAGCGAGGCCAGCGCATTAACGGTGCGACCAAAGCGAAGGATTGATGCCGTTTCACCGATTCCAAGCCGAATCCCGACTGCCAGGATCGTTGGATAGAGAGGATCGGTGCCCGAGCGGACGTCCGCGGAGTCGATCGGACCCAATCCGTCGGCGATGTTGCGCGCGACCTGGACAAATCGGCGCGAGTCGGGGTAATCCACTTTCGCCGGGTGGCGCTCGGCGTAGGCGCACATCGCAATTCGGAGGACCAGGGCCAACAACAGAATGCCGGCCCATATCCGGCGGAAGCGCGCGTCGGCGAATTCGCTTCGGGGTTCGGGAGGCGATCCGCTTCGTCGGCGTTGATTCACGGATGGAGCGGCTCGATCGGTAATGACTTTCGACTGGAAGAACGACTTACCGGCTTCTTCGCGCGGGCGGTCCAATACTCCCCGCGACGTTCGATGAGAATGTTGCCGGGTAATTCAATCCGCCGCAACTGACGATCCCGGCAGGCGAGGTCGGCGGCCGCTTCAATCCGCTCTTGACCGATCGCACCCAGCTTCGCGCCGATTTCATTGAGGACGCGTCGCACGACTTCCGTTCTGACCGCCGCGGGAAGCTTCGCAAGCGACTGCGCCCTGAGCCGCACTTCGCCGGGTTTTCGTTCAGGGCGGCTTTCCTCCATCGCCTGGGTCGCCATGATTTCAATCGCTTCCGCGGCGCTGCCCGCCTGTTCCGCGAGGCGGACGAGCGCATCCGCGACTTTTGGATTGACGGTCGCCTCCAGGAGCGGGAGCACATTTTGACGAAGGTGATTGCGAGTCGCCTCGGCTGTGTCCAGATTCGTCGGGTCGTCGTGGAACGGCAGCCCTCGATGCGACAAGTATTCTCGTAACGCCCTGCGACGAAATGACAGGAGCGGGCGAACGACGACGATGTCGCTGCCCTCCGTAATGGATCGGCTCGGGCGCATTCCCGCGAGGCCGTGCAAGCCGGTTCCGCGGATCACCCGGTGCAACACCGTCTCGGCCTGATCATCGGCATGATGGGCGACGGCGACGACGTTCGCGCCGAACTCTTCGGCGGTCCGACGCAGGAAATCGTAGCGGACACGGCGAGCCGTTTCCTCCAGCGATCCGCCTTCGGCCTTGATCATCGCCGGCACGTCCATGGATTCCATTCGACATTCCAGACCCAGTTCGCCCGCCATCTTTTGAACCAGTGACGCGCACCCGGCCGAGTCATCGCGAATTTGATGGTCCAGGTGTGCGACGGAAATCAGCCAGCGGCGATCGTAGAGGCCGTTCACCGCGCACAAGGCGTGGAGCATGGCCGTCGAATCCGCCCCGCCGGAGACGGCGCAGAGAACCTTCGTGCCCGGCGGAATCAGCGACCGGGCGGACTTGAAAAGCTGACTATGGAACTGGCGGACATCCATATCGATAACTGACGTTACGAATTTGTCGGCCTTCCGACCACGAGGGGAACCGTTGCGCCGGCGTCCTCCTGCTGCGTCTTTCGACGGAGCTGGCCGCAGGCGGCGTCGATGTCCAGCCCGCGCGACGTGCGGATGTGCGCGTTCACACCGTGATCGCGCAGGTCGCGCACGAACGCGTGCGACGCCTCGCTCGTCGGCCGCTCGTAGGGCAGGCCCTCGACGGGATTGTATCGCAGCAAATTGACATTGCACCGGACCTGACGGGCGAATTTGGCCAGTTGGCTTGCGTGGACGGGCCGATCGTTCACGCCGGAAAGGAGGATGTATTCCAGGGTGATTTCGCGGCCGGTCTTTTCGAAATAATAGCGGCAGGCCGATACGAGTTCGGGGACGCCGATTTTTTCCGCCCAGGGGATCAGTTCCGCCCGCAATGCATCCGTCGGCGCGTGAAGCGACAGGGCCAGATTCAGTTGCAGGCCCTCGTTGGCGAGTCGGCGAATCTGCCTGGGCAGGCCCACGGTGCTGATGGTGATCTTGCGAGCGCCGATGTTGGGGCCCCAATCGGCGTTGATCGTCCGTACGGCCTTCATCACGGCGTCGTAATTGGCCAGCGGCTCGCCGAGGCCCATGAAGACGACGTTGGACAATCGAGCGCCGGAGGCCGTTGCCTCGGCGCTGACGCGCAATACCTGTTCGATGATCTGGCCCGCCGTCAGATTTCGCTCCAACCCGCCGAGGCCGCTTGCACAGAAACGACAGCCCGCCGGGCAGCCGACCTGCGAACTCACGCAGGCGGTCCGCCGCGTCTCAGATGGAATCATCACGCATTCGCTCGTCGCCCCATCGGGCCAACGGAGGAGCAGCTTGACCGTCCCGTCCGTGGAAGCGGCGCGACGGACGATCTCGGATTGAAAGAGGTCGAACTCCGCGGCCAACTCCTCGCGCATGGCCTTGGAGAGGTTGGTCATCTGTTCGAAGCTCGTCACGCCGCGTTCGTAAATCCATTGGAGGATTTGCTGCGCGCGGAAGGACGGGGCGCCTTTTTCCTCAAGGGTCGCCAACAGGACATCGCGGTCGAGGTCGAGCAGGTGTGCCCGTGATTCGGTATGGCTTTTCTCTTGATCCATGGTATTGCCGCCGCCATCCGAACCGGGCGGCCCCAGCCACCCAATCGAAAATTACGTGGTGATCGAAGGTCGCGCGGCGCTCCTTTACAGTCGCGGCTCTGATCGGTGCGCCCGCTTGTTCTAATGATCGATCCGCGTGCCGATCTTTTGGCCCGACACCGCCTTGCGCATGTTGCCGGGCTTCATCAGGTTGAAGACGGCGATCGGGACGCCGTGCTGCTGGCAGAGATCGACGGCCGAAACATCCATCACGCGAAGACGATCGTTGATCACCTGATTATAGCTGAGGGTCTCCAGGAATTTCGCCCGTTTGTCGCGCTTGGGATCGGCGGTATAGACGCCGTCGACCTTTGTGGCTTTGAAGAGCACGTCGGCGTTGATCTCGACCGAGGCGAGCGCGGCGGCGGTATCCGTGGTGACGAAAGGGCGGCCCGTCCCCGCGGCGAGGATGACGACGCGGCCTTTTTCCAGGTGGTGGATGCAGCGGCGGCGGATGAAGCTCTCGCAGGCGCTATGAATGGCGATCGAGGATTGCACGCGGGTCTGCTGGCCGAGCACTTCGAGCATGTCTTGCAGGGCCAGGGCGTTGATGACCGTCGCCAACATGCCCATGTAGTGGGCGGTGGCTTCCTGAATCCTCAACTGCGTGGCAATCGTCGCCCCGCGCAGAAAGTTTCCGCCGCCGACCACGACGGCAACTTCGACGCCGAGCCTGGTGACGGAGATGACCTCTTTGGCGATCTGCTCGACCGACTCGCCGTCGATGCCAAAGCCGCCGGGCTTGCAAAAGCCCTCGCCGGAGATTTTCAGGACGACCCGGCGAATGCGTTTCCCGGTCCTGCTGATATTTTTTGATTTACGATGACGCGCCATGACGGGGTTGTATCAGAACTCCGTCGAATATGCCATTGAGACGACGAGTTCCACCCGGAAAGAGGGCTAATCCATCCCGCCGACTTCGAACTTCAAATAAGACTTGAGTGTGAAGCCCTTTTCCTTCGCGAAGGCGCCGACGGACTTTTTGTCGTCCATGACGAAAGGCTGCTCGGTCAAAACGCGCTCGGCGTACCACTTGTCCAGCTTGCCGCCGACGATCTTTTCGAGGATCGGCTCGGGCTTGCCCTTGGCTTCTTCGCGGGCCTTTTCCCTAGCCTCGGCGACGAGCTTGGAATCGACGTCCTCGCGGACGAGGCCGAGGATGACCGGCGTGGAGGCGATGTGCATGCAGACCTGTCGGCCGGCTTCGCCCGGCACCTTGTCTCCGACGATGACAGCGGCGACTTTGCCGTTGTGGTGGACGTAGCAGGCACCGGGCCCCTCGATTCGCTTGAGGCGGCGGATGCCGATGTTTTCCTTGATCTTGCCAAAGGCATCGACGAGGAGCTGGCTGACGGTCTGACCCGCGGGGGTTTTGGCGTCCTTGATTTTTTCGGGGTCGGTGACGCCCGACTTGGCGCAGGTCTCGGCGATGGTGTTGGCGAGTTCCTTGAACGAATCATTGGTCGCGACGAAGTCGGTCTCGCAGCGCAGCTCAGCCAGGGCGGCGACCTTGTCGTCGGCAAAGACGCCGATGCGGCCGTTGCCGGCCTCTTTGTCGGCGCGGGTGGTCATCTTGTCCGCAAATTTCTTGCGGAGGATTTCGAGGGCCTTGGTCTCGTCGCCCCCGGCCTCCACCAGCGCATTCTTGCAGTCCATCATGGCCAGGTCGGTCTTCGCGCGAAGGGCCTGGACTTGTTTGGCATTGATTTCCGCCATGGTGTCGTCGCTCTCCCAAACAGGCTGCGTCGAGGCCTTGCCTCCCCGGACGAAAGCCCATTGAACTCATCGATTCCATTGAACAGGACGCCGTCCGGCCGCCACGTCACACGCGGTCTGAAACCTGTGGGGCGGAACCCGGCACATGCGACGTCAGCCCTTCGAGGGGCATCGCAATCGGCTCTGCGGCGTCGTCGGACATCTCGCCCTGTTGTGCGGCATCTTCCGCCAGGGCCGAAGTCGACTTGCGCTTGGATCGCTTGGGCCGCGGTGCGCCGTCGCCTTCACCGGTCGCCTCGGACGCCGCGACGCGACTTCGCTTGCCCTCTTCGATCGCATCGCAAAGCTGCGTTACGATGATGTCGATCGCGCGCATCGCGTCGTCGTTGGCCGGGATGATGATGTCCGCCGTCTCCGGGTCGCTGTCGGTATCGACCAGACAGACCGTGGGGATGCCCAGCTTCTGGGCCTCCTTGACGGCGATATGCTCCCGACGGACATCGAGAATGACCAGGACGCCTGGGAGGCGGGTCATTCGACGGATGCCTTCAAGGTTGCGCGTGATCTTGCGCTTCTCGCGGTCGATCGTCGATTTTTCTTTTTTGGTACACTCGTTGATCCGGCCGGTGCGGTCCATTTCTTCCAGCGTTTCAAGCCGGGCCAGCCGGGATCGGATCGTTTTGAAATTGGTGAGGGTGCCGCCGAGCCACCGTTCACTGACGTAGTGCATGCCTACGCGCTGGGTCTGCTTTTCCACGATATCCCTTGCCTGGCGCTTGGTCCCCACGATCAGGACGTCCTGACCCTTGGCGACGATGGCCGACAGGAATTTTTTCGCACGAAGCAGACCTCGAACGGTCTCGCGAATGTCGATGATGTGAATCGAATTCCGCTTGCTGAAAATGTACGGGGCCATCTTGGGATTCCACCGGCTGATCCGGTGGCCAAAGTGGACGCCCGCGTCAATCAACTCGCGGACCAACGCCGATGCCAAACGTCACCTCCCGTCTTGGATGTTGCTATGCTGCCTAGATTTACGTAAACCTATGCCGAGAACCACAAGGATAGAGCAGGGATCTCCCCTCGTCAAGAAGCGAGCGGTGATTTCGTGCTGAATCCTGGGGCGGTTTCTTGCCTACTTTTTTTGTCTGATTTCGGCGGAACGAATTGGTACGCTTCCGGTGTCCGGCATTTAGGTTTCACTGTTCAGCCCCGGTCCGACTAGAATTCGACCCTGCCGCGAGCCAGGGAAAGCCATTTCGATGAATCGAAAGGCCTTGTGAATTCGATTGCGGCGAGATTATAGGTCGTAAACCATAGGCAACGACGTCGGACCGGCCGTTGAAAAAAAACGGCCATTGGGGCTTTGAAATCGTGGCAACTCGGTCCCGGGCAAGGTCGAACACCCGATCGTCGACCAACGACGACCCGTCCTTCGGCGACGAGGGCCGCCTTTGCGAAGAAGGCCGACGCATGACTATCTTTATCAGCGCCGCCGAACAAAGCGCCGACGAGCACGCCGCCGGGTTGATCCGCGCGTTTTTGAAAAAGTATCCCGGCGCCAAGTTCAATGGTCTGGCCGGTCCGGCCATGCGCGATGCGGGCTGTTTTTGCCTGGAAGATATGACGCCAAAGTCGGCGATGGCGTCGGCCGCGCTTCGACGAATACCCGAGTCTCTGATTCTCCTTCGACGCATTAAGGAACATCTGCGCCAATCCAAATATGACGCGGCCGTGGTGGTCGATTCGCCGGCGATCAATCTACCGATCGCCAAGCTCTGCCGTGCCGCTGACATCCCCGTTCTCTATTACATCGCTCCGCAGACCTGGGCCTGGGGCTGGAGATGGTGGCGCAATCGCCGCATCCGACAGCGCGTGAATCGCATCGCATGCATCTGGCCTTTTGAGGAGGATTATTTTCGGCAGGCGAACATTCCGGCGTCCTTCATCGGCCATCCTTCGATTGATAGGTTGCTCTCCCATCGAACGGACGCCGCCCGAATCAAGGAACTTCGCGGCGATCACTCGCCCGTGGTGACGCTGCTGCCCGGCTCTCGTCGGCACGTTGTCGAAGAAGTCCTGCCCGGTCAGTTGCAGATCGCTTCGGCGCTGGGCATTCGCTATCCCAAGGCTCAGTTCTTTTTGGTCGCCGCGAATGACGACGCCCGTACGCGGATTGAACAGACTCTCGCAGGTGTCAAAAAAAGCCTGCCAATACAGGTTTTAATGGGTGATGCGGACCGGGCCGCGGCGATCTTGGCGGCGGATTTCGCCCTGGTCGCATCCGGGACGGTGACGCTGGAAGTCGCCTATCATGGCACGCCGATGATCGTGATGTATAACACCAGTCGATGGGCTTACCATCTGATTGGACGATGGTTCATCACGACGCCGCACTTCTCGCTTCCCAATATCCTCGCCGGGCGACGGATCGTTCCCGAGTTCATGCCTTACTATCTCAGCGTCGATCCGATGATCGCGACGGCCGTCGAGTGGCTAGCCTCGCCGGCGAAACTCGAACGCGTTCGCAGCGACCTTCGTGAGATCATTCGACCGCTGGAGAAGACGGGAGCGGCACAAAATGCCGCGACGCAGCTCGCGGAACTCATCGATGCGGCGCCGGCGCCGCGCGATCGCCCCGCCGGCGCGACCAAGGAGCCGGTCATCTCGTGAAGGCCCCGGAAGACACCATCCAACTCACCGGGGCGACAAAAGAGTGGATTCAATTGCTCCAACCCGGGTCACTGGCCGTCATCTATCGACATGCCAGGGAGCGCTATCCACGGGAGTGTTGCGGGATGGTGCTTGCGTCGGGCGCTGTTCGCGTTTGCGACAATGCACAAGACAAACTGCACTTGCTCGATCCGGTCGGCTGCCCTCGGACTTCCAAGAATGCGTATTGTTTCGATGTCGACGATCAGCTTTTTCTCGCCCGGTCTTTTGAAAACGGTGAACCGGTTCGAATCGTCTATCATTCTCATCCGGATGCTCCGCCGGTGTTCAGCGAGACGGATCGCCGGGGCGCGAAATTCGACACAATGGAGATCTATCCCGGGCTGGCCTTTCTTGTCGTGAGCAGTTCCGCAACTGGGGCGGGGCCTGCAAAGCTTTTCGGCTACTCCGATGGCGACTATGTGGAGATCATCTCATGGGGACTGGCTGAATTTTCATAACCATATGCATTATAATAACTTACAAATTTTCTGCGATTTGGGGCGAAACGGAGCATTTGCTTTGAGCCTCCCCTATCTTGCTGTCTTTACGAGACTTGGGAATAGTCCGGACGAAATTTAGTGGCCCGGATGGGGCTTGCGGAGCGGGAACTAGTTGCTGTAGGATAGGTTACGTCAGTTAGGGTTCACCGTCTAGGCAAAGTCGCAGTCATAAAGTGCTGAGTTTGTGAGCCGGCCTATTCAGACCATCGGAAAAACTGGCGGTCATTACCTTAGGGTCACGTTGGATTGAAATCAGGTACATATCATGAACACCATTACCAAGAAAGATTTGATCGACCGAATCGCGGATCGAACGGGCAATAAGCGCGTCGTCGTGAAGCGAATCATTCAGAGCTTTCTCGATGATATTATTGATGAATTAAGCAAGGGTAACCGCTTGGAATTTCGAGACTTCGGCGTTTTTGAATGCCGTGTGCGTGCCGCACGAAAGGCACAGAATCCCAAGACCCTCGAGCGCGTCGAAGTGCCCGAAAAGCGGACTGTCAAATTCAAAGTCGGACGGGTAATGAAGATGAAGCTCGGAATGGAAGACGCCAAACCGAGCCCCTCCGGCGTTCGGGCTTCCAGCCAAATGCCTACGGGTACCTAACCCCATACATAACATCATCCTAACAATCGGCAATCCCCACAATGCGACCCAACGTGTCGATTGCCAGCAACGGCCAATTGACATCCGCAGGCCCGGTCCCTATTGTGTACTGAGACTCAGTCTCAATTAGCGGAGCGGAGTTTCGCTAACTGAATTCGAAAGGTTGCCGCCATTATGCCTGCACTAGCCACCGAATGTCGAAGCCTGTCTGATCTCGACCCAGGCGAGTCGGCCCGGATCGACCGCTTGAACGGATCCGCCGACGTTCGCATGAGACTCCTTGAAATGGGGCTCACGCGAGGCACCACCGTGCGGCTGGTGCGAGTGGCTCCCCTGGGCGATCCCATTGAACTTGCGGTGCGCGGTTATCGACTGAGCGTGCGCAAATCAGAAGCGGCCGCGGTTTTGGTTGAGAACATCGAATGAACCCCCCCGCCGCGCCTGCGGCGATCGTCCCCCGACAACAGACCATCGCCGTCGCGGGCAATCCCAATTCGGGAAAGACCACCGTCTTCAATGCGTTGACCGGTCTGCGCATGAAGGTCGCCAATTATCCGGGCGTGACCGTCGAAAAGCGCGAAGGTCTGATCGCGGGGACGAACATTTCCATCCTTGATCTGCCGGGGGCGTACAGCTTGTCGGCACGGTCGCCCGACGAGGAGATCGCGCGGGATGTCCTGATGGGCCGGGTCGAAGGCACGCAGCGGCCCGATGCCGTGCTCATCGTTGTCGACGCGAGCAATCTCGAACGCAACCTGTACCTCGCCACTCAGATCATCGATACGCGCACGCCGGCCATCGTCGCTTGCAACATGATGGACGTCATGGTGGATCGCGGGCTCCAGGTCGACTGCGAAAAGATGTCCGAATTACTCGGCGTGCCCGTCATTTCAATGGTCGCCACCACCAAATTGGGTATCGAAGAAGCTCGGAACCACCTACAACACCTCACGCTCCGGCAGAACAAGACGCAGCCCTGGCTATTGCCGAAGGGCCGCGCCTGGGAACTGCCGGCGGAATACGAGCAAATCATCGCGCGAATCGCGGCGGTCATGCGGGATTCCGGCAAGGTTCCCGCGCACGCCGCCGAGGCCGGCGCGCTACTTTGGCTGCTCGATTATCTGTCAGGCGAAACCGCCAGCCGGAGTTCCGCGGAACGATTCCTCAAAAAGCTTACCGTTGACCACGCGACGAAGGTCCGCCAGGCGGCCGATGAACTCCGCGAGAAATACCCCGACGCGGCAACGATGGCGGTCGAATCGCGTTATCGCTGGATTTCACGTGTCGCTGAAGAAGTCGTAATTCATTCCGATCAAACCAAGGTTTACTCGGTTCCATTTCTCAGCGCCACCGATCGAATCGACCGCTTGCTCACCCATCGCATTCTCGGCCCGCTCATCTTCGCCGCCGTCATGTTCGTTCTGTTTCTTTCCATTTTCTGGTGGGCCGATCCGCTCATGAAGCTCATCGAGCGCGGGCAGATGGGGCTGGCCGGCGTCGTCGGTCCCCTGTTTCCCGAAGGGCCGCTGCGCTCGCTGGTCACCGACGGCGTCATCGCGGGCGTCGGTGCAGTGCTCAGCTTTTTTCCGCAAATCTGCATCCTCTTTTTCCTGCTCGGCGTCCTTGAAGACACCGGCTACATGGCCCGCGCCGCGTTTCTCATGGACCGGCTGATGAGTCGCGTCGGTTTGCACGGCAAGAGCTTCATCCCGCTTCTTTCCAGCTATGCCTGTGCGATTCCGGGCATCATGGCCACGCGCACGATCGAGAACCGCCGCGACCGCTTCACGACGATTATGGTCGCGCCGCTGATGAGCTGCTCGGCGCGGCTGCCGGTTTACCTGATCGTCATCGCCGCGGTTTTCGGCGACCGGCTGTGGCTCAAGACGGGCGTGATGTTCGGGATGTATCTGCTCGGCACGGTGACCGCCCTGCTGATGGCGCTGCTGTTCAAAAGGACGCTCTTCGCCGGACCGCGACCGCCGTTCATCATGGAATTGCCGCCCTATCACATGCCGAAGCTCGGGTCGCTGGTCCGAACGATGTGGGACCGCAGCAAGCTGTTTCTGACGAACGCGGGGACGACGATTTTCGCGGTGTGCGTGATTATCTGGGCACTCTCCTACTTCCCGCATAGGAAGGCGTCGCAGATGTCGCCGGAAGTACAGTCGCAGCTTGCCGCGCTCGATCAGAAAGGCACGCCGGAATCCGCAGAAGCCCGCGATCACCTGATTGCCTCCGAGCAGCTTCGGCACAGTTGCATCGGCTGGATCGGCCACGCCGTCGAGCCGGCCATCAAGCCGCTCGGCTTCGACTGGCGGCTGGGCATCGGCATTCTCTCGTCGTTTCTCGCCCGCGAGGTTTTTGTCGGCACGATGGGAATTACTTTTGCCGTCGGCGACGCGGACGAAAACTCCGTCGCTCTGCGCGACAAGCTGGCCACGGCGCAATGGCCCGACGGGCGGAAGGTTCTGACGCCGTTGACCGGCATCGGGCTGATGGTTTTCTATGTTCTGGCGTGCCAATGCGTGAGCACGCTTGCGGTGGTAAGAAAGGAGACCGGGTCTTGGCGCTGGCCGGCGTTCATGTTCGCCTATATGAGCGTGCTGGCGTATGCGGGGGCGCTGGTGGTACACCAAGTGGGGCAACGATTGTAAGAACGTCCCACGCCCGCCCCGGCGGGTGAATTCCGGCAGCGAGCACGCAGAGATAGACGATGTAACAATGGTGTTGTAGAGTCTCGGGCCATGGGCACCCCTTCAGCACAGAAGACATTTTCAAACACAGAAATCCTTGCGACTGTCAAGCAATACTGGGGTTTTGACTCACTGCGACCGCATCAGGAGCAGGCGATCGTCGCGGGGCTTCAGCAGCGGGACTCGCTCGTGGTCTTGCCGACCGGCGGGGGAAAGTCGCTTTGTTATCAGGCGCCGGCGGCGGTTGCGGGGCGGACCGATGTTGTCGTATCGCCGCTGATCTCGCTGATGAAGGACCAGGTCGACGGGCTGCGGCAATGCGGCTATCCGGCGACGGCACTGAACAGCGGAATGACGGCGGCGCAGCAACGCAAGGAAGAAGAGGCCATCGCGGCGGGCCAATACCGGCTCGTCTTTGCCGCGCCGGAGCGGATGGTCAATTCGTGGTTTCTGCGGCTCCTCGAACGGATCAACGTCCGCGCCTTCGCCATTGACGAGGCGCACTGTATCAGCCATTGGGGGCACGACTTTCGGCCGGAGTACCGGCAGTTGGCCCTGCTCAAGGACCGCTTCCCCCAGGCCAGCATTCATGCCTATACGGCGACGGCGACGGAGCGCGTGCGGCGGGACATTGTCGAGCAGCTTGGCCTGAAAGACCCGGCGATTCTGGTCGGCGAGTTTGATCGACCGAACCTGGTCTTTCGCGTCGTGCCGCGCGTCGATGTGTACAGCCAGGCGCTGGAAGTCGTCCGGCGGCACAAGAACCAGGCGGTCATCCTCTATTGCATCAGCCGCAAGGACACGGAGGAGATGGCCGAGCATCTTCGGGGCCACGGCTGCAAGGCGGCGTACTACCACGCGGGCATGACGCCGGACCAGCGACGGCAGACGCAAGAAGAGTTCAGCGAAGAGCGGCTGGACATCGTCGTGGCGACGGTTGCGTTCGGAATGGGGATCGACCGGAGCGACGTGCGCTGCGTCATTCATGCAGCGATGCCGAAGTCGATCGAGCATTATCAGCAGGAGGCGGGCCGGGCGGGGCGCGACGGGCTGGAGGCGGAGTGCGTCCTGTTCTATTCGGCGGCGGACGTGATGCGCTGGGAATCGCTCATTGAAAAGTCCGCGGCCGAAGCGGAAAAGCCGGAAGAAGTGATCAAGGCCGCTTCTGACTTGCTGGAACACATGAAGCGGCTGGCCGGCGGCGCGCGCTGCCGCCATCGGGCCCTATCGGAATATTTCGGGCAGGCGTATCCCCGGGAAAATTGCAATGCCTGCGACGTGTGTCTCGGAGAAATGGAAGAGGTCGCCGATGCGACGGTCCTCGCGCAGAAAATATTGTCGTGCGTGGCACGAGTCGAACAGCGATTCGGGGCGGGGCATGTCTCGGATGTGCTGCTCGGGTCGAATACGGAAATGGTCCGGCGCTGCCGGCACGACCAGCTTACCACGTATGGGCTGCTCAAGGAATTGGACAAGAAGGAATTGACCAATCTGGTGCATCAGCTCGTCGATCAGGGGGTTCTGACGCGGACGCCTGGCGACCGGCCGATCCTTCAGTTGAACGACGCATCGTGGCAGGTCCTGCGCGGCGATTTGGCGGTCCGGCTATTGAAGCCCAGGACGGGCGATGTGAAGAAGACGAAGATCGACAAGATTTCGTGGGAAGGCGTGGACACCGACTTGTTTGAGAGCCTTCGCCAGCTTCGCATTGGAATCGCGCACGAGCGCGGCGTGCCGGCCTTTGTGATCTTTGGCGACGCGACGCTGCGGGAGATGGCGCGACGGCGGCCGGGCACGCTGGCGGGGCTGGCGAGAATTCCCGGCGTGGGGCAGAAGAAGCTGGCAGACCTCGGTGAGCGTTTCGTCGCGCAGATTTGTGCTCATTGCCGAGAACATGGATTGAGCCTCGATGAGACGGTGGCGGATGATGCGCCGGCTCGCCCGATGGGGAAAGTGAACCGGACGATGCTGGCGGCGCATGAGATGTTTCGCGATGGGCAATCGATCGAGGCCGTGATGGCGGCACTGGGGCGAGCCCGAAGCACCATTTGTGATTACCTCTCGGAATTTATCATGCAGGCCGGGCCGGGGACTATTGAGTCGTGGGTCGATGCGCAGACGTATGCCCGTGTGGCGGAGGCGGTTCGCATCGTCGGCACGGCACCGCTCCGGCCTATCTTCGAGAAGCTCGAAGGGCAGGTGCCGTATGACACCATCCGGCTGGTTGCGCGGCATTTGGAGACGGTGGGCGCGGATTCATCCGGCGATGAACGATCCGCCAGACGGCAAGCCCGATCGTGAAATCCTGGCTTGAGCTGCGTGAGATATCCCGGGACGGGCCGTTCATTCCTACCTAGGAGCGAGCCGAATCCTGTCTGTTCGGGGCGCGTGTCGCCCGGTATGCTTCCGCTCTGAAAACAAGGGATTGGGAGATTCCTCAGCCATGTCGTCAGCGGTCGAAATCAAAAATGTCACGAAGACCTTCGGCGAGACGATCGCGGTGAACGATCTCTCGCTGAACGTCCCGACGGGCAGCGTCTACGGCTTCATCGGGCCGAACGGCTCGGGCAAGACGACGACGCTGCGCATGATCATGCGCATTTTTCACCCCGATCGCGGGTCGCTTCGTGTCCTCGGTGAGGACGCGACGAGCGGCGGCGCGGCGTGCGACCGGATCGGCTATCTGCCGGAGGAGCGCAGCCTCTATCGCAAGATGATCATCCACGAAGTGCTGCGGTTCTTCGCCAATCTCAAGGGCGTCAACCCGTCGATCGCGGAGATGGACGGCTGGCTCGATCGGATGGGCCTGGAAGGCTACGGCAAGAAGCGCGTGGACACGCTTTCCAAGGGCATGTCGCAGAAGGTGCAATTTATCGCCACGATTTTGCACAAGCCGCCGCTGCTCATCCTCGACGAGCCTTTTTCCGGGCTCGACCCCGTGAACATGGAGGTCCTCAAGGACGCGGTGCTCGAATTGACGCGGGCCGGGACGACGGTGATTTTTTCCACGCACGACATGGATGTCGCCGAGAAGATGTGCGACTTCATTTTCATGATCTTCAAGGGCAGGAAAGTGCTCGACGGTACGCTCGACGAGATCAAGCAGCAGTACGGTCGGGACACGCTTCGCGTGCGGATGTCGGGTAACGGGCATGGGTTCGGATCGCTGCCGGGCGTGGATCGCGTGAACGATTTTGGGCAGTTTCAGGAGCTGCGGATGGCGCGCGGGGCCGATTCACAGGCCATCTTGAAACAATTGAGCGACGCGGGGCGCGTGGAGCATTTCGAGATCGCACAGCCGTCGTTGCACGATATCTTCGTCCGCATCGCGGGGCCCGAGGCCCGGGAGCATCGCCATGAGTAAGATCATGACCGTGGCCGGTCGCGAATATCGCGCGACGATCAAGACGAAGACCTTTATCGTGGCGCTGGTGCTGATGCCGGTGTTCATGGGCGGCGGGATCACGATGCAGGCCCTGACGGAGGGCAAGATTGACACGGAGACGAAACGCATCGGCGTCGTCGACCGATCGGGAAAGATGTTTCAAGCCCTGGAAGCGGCCGTCGAAAGGCACAATACCAAGGACATCATCGACCAAGACACCGGCAAGCCGGTCGGTCCACAGTACGCCATCGAGAACATTCCTCCCCATGGGGACCGGGACCAGCAGTTTCTTACTCTGTCCGAGCGGGTGAACAAGAAGGAGCTGTTCGCCTTCATCGAGATCGGCCCGGACGTTCTCAAGAGCAATCCCCATGGGCCGACCACGATTCAATATTTTTCCAACAACCCGACGTTTGACGATATCCGCCGGTGGCTGAGCCGGCAGATCAGCGAGCGCGTGCAGGGCGTTCGATTGAAGGAGGCGGGACTGGACCCGGCGGTCGTGGAAAAGGCCATGCAGCCGGTCCTGGTCGAAAGCCTCGGGCTCTACACCAAGAGCACGGACGGAAAGATCAAACAAGCGGAGCCGACGAATTTCGGTCTGGCGTTCGGCATTCCCTTCGCCGTCGTGATGCTCATGTTCATGGCGATCATGATGACGACGCAGCCGATGCTCCAGGGCGTCCTTGAGGAGAAGATGCAGCGCATCTCGGAAGTGCTGCTGGGATCGATTCGGCCCTTCGAGTTAATGGTCGGCAAGCTGGTGGGCTATGTCGGCGTGGCGACGACGCTGGTGGGTTTTTACATGGCCGGCGGGCTCATCGTCGCCAAGCATTTCGACAAGCTCGACATCGTGCCGACGCATCTGATCGTGTGGTTCCTGATCTTTCAGTCGCTGGCGATCTTCATGTACGGGGCGATGTTCCTGGCCTGCGGGGCGTGCTGCAGCGATACGCGCGAGGCACAAAACCTGGTCATGCCGCTGATGATTCCGCTGATGATCCCGATGTTCGCGCTGGGAACGGTCCTGCAACATCCGCACAGCAACTTCGCGACGTGGTTGTCGCTTTTCCCGCCGGCCACACCGATGCTGATCGTCATGCGCATGGCGATTCCGCCGGCCGTGGCGCCGTGGCAAATCGCCGTCGGCATCGCCGGTACGCTCGTCACGACGCTTTTCAGTGTCTGGGCGGCCGGGCGCATCTTCCGACTCGGCCTGCTGATGCAAGGTAAGCCGCCGAAGATTACGGATCTCTTGAAGTGGGTGGTGCGCGGATGATCGCGTAATTTTCATTAATACAGACCGAAGCGATATTCGAAATTCCGCGATCGTCCAATCCAACGCATATTCGGCCGGAGGCCCGCCACGGCGGATCTTCGACTTGCGCCGCCCGGCTCTAGAGCGATTCCCGGGTGAATGGATGATCGAGCGCAATTCGATGGCTCCGCGCCGCTTTCTAACGGGCGCGGTTCGGATCGGCCACTGATCCGGGAATCGCTCTAATGTCAACGTTACTCTGATTCGAGTTCGAAGCCCTATCCGCCGGCGCTTCGGGCTGGCGGCCAAGGAAAGTTTTACTTCCCTTTGCCGTGACATTGCTTGTACTTTTTTCCGCTGCCACAGGGGCAGGGCTCGTTGCGGCCGACTTTCGGTTCTTCGCGGCGGATCGTCTCGATTTTTTGTTCGCCCTGGGCTTGCATCGCCGCCGCGCGATCCTGATCCACACTGCCGCCGCCCGTGAAGCCCTGATTCGTGGCGTCGGCGTGACGGACGGCGCCGATCTGGTAACGGCTTTGGAGGACGGATTCGTCGGCGAGGCGGGCCTTGAAGATGATGCTCGTCACCTTGTCGTGGATGGCGTCGAGCATTTCCTGAAACATCTGGAAGCCTTCGCGTTTGTAGGCGATTTTGGGGTCCTGCTCCGCGAAGCCGCGCAGGCCGATCGACTCCTTGAGCAGGTCGATGGCGTGCATGTGGTCCTTCCACGCCTGATCGTAAATCTGGAGCATGACGAAGCGTTCAAGCGTCGTCAGCTCGCGGCGGAGCAAATCGCGGCCGAAGATCAACAGCGCCGCGCGGGGGTCCTCGGCGGCTTCAAATGTTGCCGTGTCGAACGCCGGGCCGAAGCGGTTCCTGCCCCATTCGGCAAGATCGCCACCGCCGGATTGGGCCTTTTCGATCTCCGCCTGGAACCGGCCATTCTGCGAATAGTCGCGATTGAGGCGGATCAACTCCTCCGCCAGTTCCTTGACGGTGCGACCGCGAATCTGATCGACGGTCCATCCGAGATCGAACTTGAGGTTGACCCACTTCGCGAGGTTGTCGGCGGCGTAGGCGTTATCGATGGAATCGCCGAGGACGGTCCGCTCGAGAATCCATTCGACGGGGTAACGGACTTCCCGCTCGCGGTAGGCCTCGCGGATGCGCTCGCGCAACCGGGAGACGATCTGATCGTCGGGCAATTCCTTGAACTCTTCGGCGTTCAGCTCGATGCCGAACTTCTGACGGGCCCACTGGATCAGTGAATTCCTGCCGAAATCGGGGTCGAGAATTCGCTCGACCGGATTCATGTCGGCCTCGTCGATCTTCTTGTGCGCGGATTCGATGAGCCGCGTGACGATTTCCTCGGACTCCATCTCGCGAAGCTGGTTTTGCGACAGCTTTGAGTCGAATCGCGACGACGCCCATTGCGCCAGGCCGCGGATGTCCCACTGCTTCGGATCGAGGTCGGGATCGAGATACTCCCCGACGGTCATCTTGATCTGACTCTCGATGTCCTGCCTGGCGTCCTCGCGAATGCGGCGCTGCGTGGAGACCGGATCGTGGGAATCGATCACCTTGACTTCGAGATTGACGTCGAGCGCGCCACGGACCCATTCACAGACACATTGTGCGCCATAGGTCGGATCGAGGAACTTCTTGCCGGCGGTCGTGATGGTCTCGTCGATCATTTTCCAGATCATCTCGACGAGACGCGCCGACTTGCCGGGGCGGCCGGCGTTGAGAATCTGCTGGCGCTGGGAGTAGAAGACCTGGCGCTGGTGATCGAGGACCTCGTCGTATTCGAGCAAATGCTTGCGCTGCGAGAAGTTTTTCTCCTCGACCTTCTTTTGGGCGCGTTCGATGCCTTTGTTCAGGCTCTTGGCCTCCATGGACATGCCTTCGTCGAAGCCCATGCGCTCCAGCATTTTCAGCGTCCACTCGCCCATGAACATCTTGAGCAGGTCGTCGCCGAGGGAGAGAAAGAATCGGCTGGAGCCGGGATCGCCTTGCCGGCCGGATCGACCGCGAAGCTGGTTGTCGATGCGGCGGGATTCGTGACGCTCGGTGCCGATGATGTGCAGACCGCACGGAACATTGTGAGGACAGACCTTGCGGCCCATCTCGGGAAAACGCGGGTCGATCTTGGGCTTCCAGCAGTGCGCGCAGTTCGTCTTGGGGTCGTAGTCGGGGCAGTGGATGCAACACTTTGTGCCGATGACCCCTTTTTCTTTCCAACCGGAGACGCGGGAGTGGCCGCCCTCCGGGGGGCCGAGGTCGCCGATGCACTTTTCGTAAACGACGCCTTGTTGGAGCTTGATGTCCGTGCCGCGGCCGGCCATGTTTGTCGCGATCGTGACGTTACCGACGGGCAACTTGTCCTTGCCGCGCGACGGCTCGTGCTGCTCGCCGGCTTTCTTCACGATTTCGGCCTCGCGGGCGTGCTGTTTCGCGTTGAGCACTTCATGCTCGATGCCGTATTTGCGGGTCAGCAGGTTTGAGAGCTTTTCGGAATTCTCGATGGAGATCGTGCCGACGAGGACCGGACGACCCCGGGCCAGGTCGCCCATGGCGTCGTCGTAGGCCCCGGTCATCAGATCGCCCTTGCCCTCGCCGCCGTTGAATTCGGCCAGGGCTTTTTCGATGAGATCAATGGGTTGGCCTTGCCGCTGACGGATGGACTTCAGGCTCTTCAGGATCGGCTCCAATACGAAGGGATCGCTCGTTCGGCCCTTGGTGTGGACGTCGTGGATCTCCTCGACGATGGCGTTGTACTTATCGTCCACGGTCTTGTAGATGCGGTCGTGGTGGTCATTGCGATTGACCGGGCGGTTCGTCGGGATGGCCACGACTTCGAGCTTGTAGATCTTCATGAACTCGTCGGCCTCGGTCATGGCGGTGCCGGTCATGCCGGCGATCTTGGTGTAGAGCTTGAAGAAATTCTGGATAGTGATCGTGGCGAGGGTTTGCGATTCTTCCTTGACCTTGACGGCTTCCTTGGCTTCGACGGCCTGGTGGAGACCGTCGGACCACTGGCGGCCGTGCATGAGGCGTCCGGTGAACTGGTCGACGATGATGACTTCGCCGTCTTTCACGACGTAGTCGACGTCCTTTTCATAGGTAGCGTGGGCGCGGACGGAATTTTCGATCAGGTGCGGCCATTCCATGTTTGCGCCGACGTAGAGGGAACCGACGCCGAGCTGTTCCTGCGCGATCGTGATGCCGTCGTGAGTGACGCTGACGTGTTTTCGCTCGCGGGCGACGACGTAGTATTGGTGGTGACCGATCGCCTCGGCTTCTTCTTCCTTGATCCAGTTGGGGTCGGCCTTGAATTTCTTATAGGCGTCGGCGAATTTGGGATGTTCGGCGAATTCCCTGGGCGGCGCGTCGCCCCAGGAGTTCAGGCGGCGCAGCGTATCAGTATTCGCCTGGGTCTGTTTCTGAATCAATGTTCGCGCGACGGCATCCGCGGTGCGATACCGCGTGACGTCGTCCTCCGCGGGACCGCTGATGATCAGCGGGGTGCGGGCTTCGTCGATCAGGATCGAGTCCACTTCGTCGATGATGCAAAAGTCGAGCGGGCCCTGTACCTGTTCCTCCAGCGAGGTCTTCATGTTGTCGCGGAGGTAGTCGAAGCCGAGTTCATTGTTGGTGCCGTACGTGATGTTGCAGGCGTAGGATTTGGCGCGGATGCCTTCGCGGCCGCCGGGGTCGAGCTGCGACTGAATGTAGCCGACGGTCATGCCGACGAGTTCGAAGATCGGGCGGGCAAATTCGGCGTCGCGCTGAACGAGGTAGTCGTTGACCGTGACGATGTGGACCTTGAGGCCCTGGAGGCATTTCAGGAAGGCGGCGAGGTGGCAGACGATCGTTTTGCCTTCGCCGGTCTTCATCTCGGCGATTTTGCCCTCGAAGAGGACCATGCCGCCGATGAGCTGGCAATCGAAATGGCGGTGGTTTCGGGCGCGGCGGGAAGCCTCGCGGAGGACGGCGAATGCCTCGGGCAGGACGCTGTAGACCTCTTCGCCGCCGGCCAGCCGTTCCCTCAGCTTGTCGGCGCGTGCCTTCAGATCGGCGGAGAGTTCCACGCGGAGGCGCTGGATGGCCGCGGGGCGATCGTCCTCCGGCAAGTCGGCCGGAAGCTTGGCCGACGCCTCGGCAAAACGGCGGTCGTAATCGCCCTTGAGGTCAACCTCAAAAGCGTTGATCCGCACGACGAATTTTTGATATTGCTTCAGCAGCCGCTCGTTGCGAGAACCGAAGACCTTTTGAAACCCCTTTCCGACGAGACCGAGAACGGGCATGGAACACCAAGAGTCAAGACGTCAATCAATCAAAAACAATCCGCAGATGGAAACGAATGAGCGCAGATCGGGTAAAAGCGTCCGTAAGATCGGCGGAATCTACGGGCCGTAGAGGCCGCCCGTGTGATAGGAGATGGAGAAGCGGGATTGATCTATCGGCTGAATCGTCGAGGGGCTCCTGGCGATTGCCCGCACGACCGGCGGCAGGCAAAACACCGAAACGACGCGGCGGCGGCCCAACCAGAGCAACATCACGAGCACGATGACGCTACAGGCGAAAGCCGGGGCGATGGCAATTGCGGCGCTGTTCGCGGAACCGACCGAGTGAACGACCGACGACGGGGCCTTGTGCCATCGGGCCGTTGTCGGGCCCGTCAGGTCGACCCCCAGCAAGGCGACGGTGCCGACGAGGATGCCGGCGACCGCGAAGGGTCGGACGGTCCGGTCGGCGGTGCTGTTGTCGCGGTTCATGATGATCAGTAGTCTAGCCGTCGCCGCGGGAAGCGGCAATAGAGGGCTCGCGCGTCGATGGAATGCCGGCAGGCGGTGCGAATTTGTTCAACGGACAACGAGTTTTGATTACGGGGGCGTCGAGCGGAATCGGGGCGGCGCTGGCGCGACGATTCGCTGCGGACGGAGCCGAGTTGACGCTCGTTGCCCGACGCGAGGATCGGTTGGAGTCATTGGCGAAGGAGCTTCGCGTCTCGTGGCCGGGAATCGTCGTGAAGGTGCATCCGGCGGATTTGTGCGACGAAGCGGCATGCGATCGGCTGATTGAGACGGTCGGCCGGAATGCGGACGTGCTTGTGAACAACGCCGGTGTCGGAGAGTACGGCGAATTCGCATTGCAGGAGGCCGCCGCGCTGGAACGGATGATGCGACTGAACATGCACGCGGTGGTTCGGCTGACGCGCGGGCTGTTGGCGGGGATGCTGGAGCGCGACCATGGTTGGGTACTGAATATTGCGAGTCTCGCGGGCTTTCAGCCGACGCCGTACATGGCCGTTTATGGCGCGACCAAGTCGTTCGTTCTGGATTTCTCGATGTCGCTCTGGCAGGAGGTGCGCAAACGCGGCGTGCATGTCGCCTGCGTCTGCCCCGGCCCGGTGGCGACGGAGTTTTTCGACCACGGGAACTACGGGAATCGACGAGCGGATTTCATAAAGCAGGCCGCCGATCCCGCTTGGATCGCAGAAGAAGCCTACTCGGCGCTGGTCCGCCGCAAGCCGGTTGTGATCCCTGGGACCGCGAACAGGCTGGCGGCGTTTTTGCAGCGGTTTGCGCCGTTGAAGGTGGTGACGAGGATTTCCGGAAAATTGCTTGGGCCGAAATCTCGCTAATCCCAATCAGAGACCCAAAACTTGGATGATGATAGCAACGACGCCAACCAGGCACATCGGAATGATCACCGAGAACAAGGCGTAAATGAAAAAGACGGCGAACACTGCAAATGAACGGCCGCCCGACGGGGCGCCCCGGTGTCGGACCACGGCACTCAATGTAAATGCATTCAGGAGCCCGCACGCCATTCCCACCATGATGAAACCGAAAACGATGCCCGCACCGAATAGCTCACGAGACCACCAAACCAAGAAGACATAGATGGGCCATCCCAGGGGAATCATCAAATAATGAGCTGAAGCATAGGCGCTGATCGACAACCACGGCTTGAGGTGTCGTTTTCCGTCAAAATGAGGACAGAACACGCCAAGTACCAGACCCGCTGCCACAGCCGCCGCCAAAATCGTCACAACCGCCGCCACGATGATCGAGCCTCCGAAGACGATCACGTCCGCGGCATCAAAGCGATTCGACCCGAACAACCAATAGACCGGAATGCAACTCAAGAAAACCAACAGCGACAGTACACAAACGCCGAAGCAAACCATCGTCAGAAAGGAGTTCGCTCTCGTCTGTTGGGGCTGAACGCTAAAAGCAAAGGCAAACCGTTTGGAATCAAAGAGACAAATCCTTAGCGTCTTCTTGAATCGCGGCCAGAATTTCGTTTCGGCAGGGTCGTCCCATGGAATCACCGTGATGCGATTGGCCTTTTGATTGGAGATGAGGGCGTCGCGGTTGAAGAAGGAGCCGCACTCCGGGCAGCGGCCGGTCGTGATGCCGGTCAGGTTGTAGTTGCAGATTGGGCAGTAGATTTCTTCGTCGGAATTTGATCCAGGCTCGGTAGATTGTGTCGGGGCCGGCGGATGAAAGCTTTCATCAACGAGGTTCTCGCTCATGATCGGCCCTTCGCAAAGGCCCGTGGCAGGCTTGCCACGGGCTTTAGCGGTTTGATCGAGCAAATCGGATCGCGTTGCTAACGGCTTTTCCGCTTGCGATCCTTCCGCCGATCCTTTTTGCTCGGCTGGAATTTCGGCTTGGCCGTTGAGCCCTTGAAGCTTGGCATCTTCCCGCCGGCCATGGACATCTGGGCCATCTGCGAGCCGAATTTCATCCGGTCGCCGAGCGACAGACCGGCCATGTGCTTCATCATGTCGCGGGCCTGGAGGAACTGCTTGCACAGGCCGCTCACGTCCTCCGTGTCGGTGCCGCTGCCGCGGGCAATGCGACGTCGCCGCGAGCCGTCGAGCAGCTTGGGGTTGGCCCGCTCCTTGGGCGTCATCGAGTTGACGATCGCCTTCATCCGCTGGATTTCGCCTTCGTCGATCTGCATGTCGGTGTCGCGCATCATGCTGCCGACGCCGGGGATCATCTTGAGCATGTCTTTGAGCGAACGGCCGCCCATCACTTTTTCCATCTGGCTGATGAAATCGTCGAGCGTCAGCACGCCCTTTTTCATCTTGGCTTCGAGCTTGGCCGCTTCTTCGACGTCCACCTGCTGCTGGGCGTGTTCGACGAGGGAGACGATGTCGCCCATGCCGAGGATGCGACCGGCCATGCGGTCGGGGTGAAACTCTTCCAGGCGGTCGAGTTTTTCGCCGACACCGATGAACTTCACCGGTTTGGTGGTGACGCTTTTGACGGAGAGGATTGCGCCGCCGCGGGTGTCGGAGTCGAATTTGGTGAAGATCACGCCGTCGAGTTCAAGGCGTTCGTTGAAGTGTTTGGCGGTGTTGACGGCATCCTGACCGGTCATCGCATCGAGAACGAGATAGATCTGATGCGGGCCGACGGTCCCGGCGATGTTGGCGACTTCGGTCATGAGTTCTTCGTCGATGGCCAGGCGACCGGCGGTATCGAGAATGACCACGTCGCGGAGTTGGCGTTTGGCCAGTTCGACACCATTGCGGCAAACCTTCACGGGATTCTGGTGATCGCGTTCGGCGTGGACGGGGACGCCAAGCTGCTGGCCCAGGACTTCGAGCTGATCGATGGCCGCTGGGCGTTTCAAGTCGGCGGCGACGAGCAACGGTTTTTTCGCCCGGTCGATGCAATACTTGGCGAGTTTCGCGCAGGTCGTCGTCTTACCGGAGCCTTGCAGGCCGGCCATCAGAATGATCGTCGGTGGATTGGCGACCCAGGGAATCCGCGAATCGACCGGGCCCATGAGGCCGATCAATTCGTCGTGGACGATCTTGACCATGACCTGATCGGGGTGCAGGGTCTTGATGACCTCGGCACCGATGGCCTTTTGGGTCACTTCGTCGCAGAATTTTTTGACGACGTCGATGTGAACGTCGGCTTCGAGCAGACCCGTGCGGACGTCGCGCATGACCTCGCGGACGTTTTCTTCGGAAATTTTTCCCCGGCCACGCATGCGGCGGAAGACGTCGTTGAATCGGTCGGTCAGGGCGTCAAACATTTCTATTCATCCAATTCCAGCCGGAGATATCCTCGTAATCCGGCGAAACAATAGCGTAGCAGCGTGGTCCGGTCCAAAAAGAGGATCCCCGGACTCGCCTAGGTGCAGCCCGGGGCTCTTCGCAATCCGCCTTCTCGTGTAACTTATTATACTAAAATAATTTATCGATTCGAATTCCGGTCGAATCCACCGAAATCAACCCAATCGCTTGGGAAAGCGGCACTTCCTCGCGCAACCGCCTTATTGGGGCGGTTTTGGAAACGAATTCGCCATTTTCAAGGGATATTAAGTCGATCATAAATCGTTTACGGATAATATGTTAAAACTTTTCTTTGACGCGTTGACAGCCTATTTGCCGCTTGCTAGATTCCATGGCACGGAATCAAAAATCAGTCAACGAGAGGGTTATCCCATCGTTGCCACAAATTACGGCTGATCAAGCCGTGGCGCTCCTCCGGATCAGAATTCGTTTTGATCCGGAGGTTTTTTTTTGACGGGTCCGGCACCAACGGACTTGTGCGATCCCGCCCGTTTCGTAACGCTTTCGCTCATGAATGACGCCCTTGCCCGAAGCGGGATCTTTCAGACGCGCGTCGCCCGACGGCGAGCGCTTTGCGACGAGCATTTCGAATTGACGGTGGCGTTGACTGATTTTCCGCCGGCCGTTCCCGGACAATTTTTGGAGGTTCTTTGCCGTCCGACGGCGTCATTCGACGCGCCGGCGATGCTTCGACGGCCGTTCAGCATCGGGGGGCTGCGCCGAGCGAATGGTCTGGTCGAAATCGATTTGCTCGGGCGCGTGGTCGGGCCCGGGACGGCGTGGCTGAATGACCGGTCGGAGGGAGATTTTGTCAGCGTCCTTGGACCGCTTGGCCGGGGATTTGTCGCGCCGCAGCGAGTCCAAACGGCGCTTCTGGTCGCCGGAGGAATCGGACTGCCGCCGATTCGGTGGTTCGCAGAAACGCTAGCAAATACGGAGGTTTCATGCACGGCGATCGTCGGTGCGCAGCGCCAGGCGCTCTTGCCGATCACCCTGGTTCGCGCGCCGTCGACCGACGGCGCCGCGACGACGTGCGCCGAGGAATTCGCGCGAGTCGGAGTCCCCTGCGCCGTCACGACCGACGACGGTTCCTGCGGACTTCGCGGTCGAGTCACCGACGCGATGCAGGAGTATTTCCGGTCGCCGACGGCGCGCGAATCGACGAGGGTGTACGCGTGTGGACCCGAACCGATGCTTCGCGCGGTCGCGGCGCATTGCGCGCAAGTTGACGTCCCCTGTGAGCTGGCGATGGAACGGGTCATGGGTTGCGGGATGGGCACCTGCCAGTCGTGCGTCGTGCCGGTTAAGGACTCCACACGGCCTGACGGTTGGCGCTATGCGTTGTGTTGCACCGAGGGTCCGGTGTTTGACTCGCAACAGCTTCGCTGGGAATGAGAAACGCCGGCGCGCCGTCATCCAACCCGAAAATGGTCGATTGCAAAAAAATATTTTCAGGATAGCGAAGCAATTTCCAGGGGGTTGGAAACCAAAAAATCGGGGTGCGCGGCCTCCAAAACGTCCCGATTTTGGAACCCCCAGGCCACCGCCACCGATTTTGTCCCCGCGTTTCGGGCCGTTTGGATATCCACCAGGCTGTCGCCGATCAGGTACGCCTCCTCGGGCGGAATGCGCATGGTTTCGACGATCTCCAAGACGCCGCGCGGATCTGGTTTTCGATCATCTTCCTGCCGGGAACCGCGCACGATGGCGAAATAGGACGACAGGTTCATCTGCGCGACAATTTCGACGGCGAGGGCGTGCGGTTTGTTTGAAAGCACGGCCATCGGCGTTTGCCCGGATTGCAATAAGTTTAGCAATTGCAAGATGTTGGAATACGGCGCTGTATGAACGACGGGACGTCGCGCGTAATGGCGCGCGGCGAGTTGCACGAGGCGGAAATGCATCGCCGCATCGATTTCCGGCGCGGAACGACGACACAACACTGCGAGTCCATCGCCGACCCACGAACGTACCTGATTCGCGGCGACGGGACCCAATCCAAGTTCGCCGCGCGCGGCGTTCAGTGCGGCGGAAATGTCCTCCAA
Source organism: uncultured Planctomycetaceae bacterium (assembly GCA_964414585.1). Classification (GTDB taxonomy): domain Bacteria; phylum Planctomycetota; class Phycisphaerae; order UBA1845; family UTPLA1; genus DATEMU01. Next base: position 18,136 of record CAYPXR010000055.1, on the reverse strand, counting down.
CGAGTCGATCAACGTACCGTCGAGATCAAAAATGTACGCGCGCGGGCGTCGGACGGGTGTCTTGGAGGAGGATTGGGTCATGTTTTAGGGTCCAACGCGCCGAAAAAAATAATAGGCGTCAAACAAAAAGTTTCTGTTGACAAAGTTTGACGTGACTCTAGACTTTTTCAATTAGAAAGGAGGTGACGCCCATGGCTAAGCGAAGAAAGAAAGGCGCCACCAAGAAGAAGGCAACGAAGAAGCGACGGAAGAGGAAGTAACTCAGCCGTCCAGACCACCGGGTGACGGCCGCGAGCTTTGAAAGCAATCGCTCGAGCGTGCGGCTGAAACCCAGGCCTTCACGATCGTGAAGGCCGCACAAAACATGGAAGGTGCTCATGCCACGGCAGCACCTTCCATTTTTTTATGCGCTGCCCCAAACGCCGCACCCCGATTTTTTCTACTCCACTCGTGCTTCTTCCCGTACTGGTATTGCTCAAAGGCCCGGGATATACTGAGGCGTCAAGTGAAAGGCGTCTCTTGCGGGACGTCGAAGCAGGAGGCTGCGTCGCGGCAATGGATTGCATCGCCGTCATCAATCAAAAAGGGGGCGTCGGCAAGACGTCCACCAGCGTCAATCTCGGCGTGGCCCTTGCACAGCGCGGCCGGCGCATGCTCCTGATCGATTTGGATCCGCAAGGGCACCTGACCACGCACTTGGGACTCGACGGGCAGGCCAAGGGCGCCGGCATCTACGAAGTCCTGACCGGTAACCTTCCGATCACCTCGGCGATTCACCTTCACCGCCCGACCATCAGCGTCGTGCCGGCGCAGATCGACTTGGCGGCGGCGGAAGTCGAGCTGGTTTCCGTGGTGGGGCGGGAGGTGATCCTGCGTGATAGTCTTGCCACGATTCAGGATGATTACGACCTGGTGGTTATTGATTGCCCCCCATCGCTGGGCATCCTGACACTCAATGCGCTCAGCACGGCCACGCACGTGTTGGTCCCGCTTCAACCGCATTTTCTGGCTCTGCAAGGGGTCGGCAAGCTCCTCGAAACCATTTCACTGGTCGCTCAACGGATCAACCCCCGGGTTCGCGTTGCGGGAATGGTGATGTGCCTATACGAGAGCGGAACGCGGCTGTCCGGGGAAGTCATCGACGACTTGAACTCTTACCTGGAATCCTCCCGGGGCTCGTCGGTGCCCTGGCGAGACGCTAAGATTCTGGATACCCGGATCCGGCGAAATGTGAAGTTAGCGGAGTGTCCGAGCTATGGGCAGTCGATTTTTGATTATGCCCCGCGAAGCAACGGTGCGACGGACTATCTGGCCCTCGCGGATGAACTCCTCGCCCTCCTGGGGGGTGGAACGGTTTCCCAAGAATCGCCGGCGAGCGCGGCCCGATCTCGCTCGACCGCGGTCGTTCCCTTGCCGCGCGACGTTTCGACGCCCATGGACGATTCCCGCGGCGGCGCCGCTTCCACGATTCCCGACGTTGCGGCGGCGGCTTCCTCCACTTGACGAAGCGCCCGAGTTTTTTACAAATCTGCGATCATGGAGCGCATCCTGAGCCCGACCCGGTTTGGCCTACGTACGTTGATCTGGGTCGGCTGCCTCCTGGCCGCGTTCATGACTTCGCATACACCGCCGCCGGCCAAGCTCGCGCACCCCCTGATCAACGACAAGCTGCTTCATTTCCTGGGTTTCACGCTCATCGGCGTCGTGACGGTCTGGCGAATGGGCGGCGACCCTTCGCGGCGGGGGTTACGGGTCCTGGTCTATTGGTATCTCGGCCTGGTGGCGTACGGGGCCTTTGACGAGACGACGCAACCCTTTTTTCAGCGAGATTGCGAGTTTTTGGATTGGGTCGCGGATTGCGGCGGCGGGGCCTTTGGAATGCTCCTCGGAACGCTGGCCCTTCGATTTCCCCTCTTGGGAAAGTAATGCGTTCGATCAGGTGGAAATCACTTACCGTCACGATTGTCGCGGTTTCCGTCGGCGCGGCGCAAGGTTGCAAACCGGCGGGCGTTCAACCCCCCAAACGAAACAAGATTGTCCGGCTTGTCGTCATCGGCGAAGGACACGACGAACCGACGTGGCCGGTGATGGAAGCCACGGGCCGGCAGTTCGCCAAAAAATATGCACTTACGACGGTTGAAGCGCGCGCCCCCCGGACGTCATCTCCGCGCGATCAACAGGAGCTCTTGAAGTCCCTGACGAGCGAATCGTTCGACGCTGCGTGCATTTACCCGACGGACCCCGCGGCCGTCCAGGGAGAAATCAATTTGCTCTCGCAACGAGGAATGGCGGTCGTCACGATCGGACGCGATGTGCAGCCCTCGAGACGGGAGTCCTACTGCGGTTCGTCGAGCTTTGAGATCGGAAAGGCCGCCGTCCGGGCCGCGGGAAGGATCCTGGAACATCGAAACAAAACGGTGATGCTTCTCCATGCCGGAACGGAAAGCGAGGACGTCTCCAAACGCTATTACGGGTTCAAGCAGGGACTTTCCCAGACCGCCGGGCTTCAGCTTCTTCGTGAGGTCAACTGCAAGGGCGACCAGCAGGAAGCCGTTCACCTGGTCAGGAAGGAATCGCGGCTCTATCCGCGGTCCGGTTGCTGGGTTTTTCTGGACGACTGGCCGCTGAGAGTTCTCCGGCGGGATGAAGCGCTCGTACCGCTGGGAGGGACGATCATCCTTTGCAACGGGAGCCCGCGATATTTCGATCGGGTTCGAGACGGCCAGATTCAGGCGATGATCGTGTTCGACGTCCAAAAGGCCGTTGAGGAGAGCCTGTTCGCGGCAGTCCGGCTGGTGGAGGACCGCCGAGGGGGGTTCGCCGCGACGATCGACGTTCCGCCGGAAATCATCACGGCCAAGGAATTGCCGGCGTACGAGGCCCGGTGGGAACGATGGAAGGTCGGCGAACCGACGGCCACCGGTGAGCCATGAAGCGCCGTCGTGCTATCTCGCGCCGAGGAAGAAGGTTCCGAGGGTGCGGAGCAATATGATCAGATCGAGCTCGATCGAGGTGTGTTTGACATAGTAAAGGTCGAGCTGAAGTTTGCGCCGGGCATCCGCCACAGTGGCGCCGTAAGGATAATTGATCTGTGCCCAACCGGTCAGACCCGGCTTAATCAGATGGCGCTCGTCATAGAACGGGATGAGGCCGGCCAGCGGTCCGACGAATTCGGGGCGCTCGGGTCGGGGGCCGACCAAAGACATGTCTCCGCGAAGAATGTTCCACAGTTGCGGCAGCTCGTCCAACCGCGAATAGCGCAACCATCGGCCGATTCGGGTGACGCGCGGATCGTTTGGGGAGGCCCATGTCGAGCCGGCGTCTTCGGCGTCCGTCGACATGGTCCGGAACTTGTAAAGCGTGAAACAACGTCCGCCCTGACCTACGCGGGATTGAGAATAGAACACGGGGCCGCGTCCCTGAAGTCGCAACAAGGTTGCGATAAAAATGAAAAGCGGGGCCGTGAGGATCAGCGCGAGGGCGGAGACAAACAAATCGACGATTCGCTTGACGACGGCGTGCTCCTGGCGATGACCCTTGAGGTCGGCCGAGAGGAACCAACTCGGCGTGATGTGCGAGACGGGCACTTCGCCGTAGGTCGATTCGTAAAACGTCGTTTCATCCGTAACGCGGCATCCCAGGCGAAGACAGGACAACGCGGCCTTTTGGTATTGAGGGTAGCAAGCGGCGCTTTGAGCAACAACGACCTCGGTGACATCGTGTTCGTGAACCAGCTCGGTAATCTGCGAAAGGGCTCCGACGATCGGGATGTCGCCGTGCATCGTCGCGTTGTCTTTCTCCGGCGCGACGACGCCGACCAATCGATAGCCGGGAACGGATTGACGACGCACCGAACGGATGATCGCGCCGGTGAGCGGGCCCTGTCCAATGACCAGCATGCCTTTGCGAACGCCCTGGAGTGCGTAATGGCAGCACAAGCGAAAGGCCGACGCCCCCAGCAGAAACAGGATCGTTCCGCACATCGCGGCGCGGCGGCTCATGCTCGAATACATGAATAAATGCATCACGAGCCACGTTGCCAGCATGGCCAGCGTGACGGTCAACAGGCATCGAACGACGATTCTCGATCGAGACCAAAGGGTCGTCGGCTCGTAAAGCCCAAAGACACTGCCGGCCAGGACGACGGCGGCCGCCAGCACGATATTGGCCAGGGAGATGCTGTAATCATTCAACAAATTTCCGTTGGTGGTCCACCAGACGAAGAGAAGATCGCCGAGGAGCGTGCCGCCGCAGACGATGACGATGTCGATCGCCATCCACGCGGCGCGGGGAAGACTCAACAAAAAGCCGCCCACCAGCGCCGATCCAAGGGAGCGAATCTTATTGTTCCGGGACTCGGCCGCGGATCCGCCGATGTGGATTTTCGGCGCGGCCGTCAGGTCCAGGCTAAGAAGGGTATTCGTAGACAATTGATAACAGCCTTTCTTCCGCTCATCATCCGACGTCTATGGGTATCGGACGGGCATTCACCCGAACTGAGTAAGGAAAAGACCCCTACGAAGTTGCAATTATCGGACGCCGCTGACGGCCCCTCCGACAACCGACCGGCAAATCCGGCGCATGAATTCGGACGCAAGCCCCGCCGGTCGACCTCCGATAAGCCAACCATGAAGATTCGGGTCGGTGCCCGATGACAATCCGCCGGATTTTCAATCAGAATGCGATATTCGATTCCACGACAAGTGAGCGACCGCCGGCAAACTTGGCGAATCTATCTTTCGGCCGTACTGGCGATCGCTGCTACCGCCGGATGCGCGGCATCCCATTCGAAGGAAGTCGTCTCGACTGATCTGGACATTGTCACCATTTCTCCACAAGACCTCGGTGTCAGCGGCGAATTGCTCAGCACAACCGGAGGCCGACCGCTCGATTCCACCGGATCGAAGGGTCGATTTCCGGCAGGGTTAGCGGTGGCCAAGGTCGTGTCAAAGGTCGCCGAACCGGGCGCCGCTCCTACGCTCAAAATCTCGGAGACGTCCCCGGATCATGCGGCCTACTGGAACGGGTTGCTCGATTCGCTGCCGCCGGTGCGGGAAGTCGCGATGCTTCATGACGTGGGATTTGATCCGCGCGGCACGACGTGGCGAGACATCCTTTCGGAGTCAGTCCGGATCGACTGCCACCTTTGCCTGGTCTATGGGCGATGCGACCGGGGCGCGGGCGACGCGGACCTTATCGGCGTCCTTTGGGATGCTTCACAATCCAAGGCCCTCGCGGCTTTTCGCATTCCACTGGCCATGGATAAGAACCGGCGCGAAGAAGAAGACGATCCGCAGGAAGGCGTTTCGTCTCCCGCGGAAAACGAGGCCGTGGCGAGCCTGCGAGCGCTCGTTCGCGGCGCCGTCTGGGACCTGGCGAAGCGCGACACGCCGACCGCGACGACCCAACCCAGTCCCTGGCAATCGGATCCGTTGCTGATGCCGCGCAACAATCGAATGATCATTGAGATCGATCCCAAACAGTTTCGTGAACATCGATGATCTCGCTCTCCCCCAACACGATTCGATCAGCGATGGCGAAACTCCCGGCCGAACCGGATCGGCCCTTTCCGGCGTTCCAACCATGGGCCCTCACGATCCTCGCCGCGTATGCCCTGTTCCTGATCTATCTATCGTTCGCACCGTTTGATTTCACCCTGACGCCGCCGGCCGCCCGTGGCGAACGATGGATCTTCGGGCTTCACGCGCTGCCCATCAGCCTGAAAGATATTGTCGGAAACGTCGCGTTCTATGTTCCCCTGGGAACCTTGGCATTCCATCTCTTGCGACAGCGCCGTCGCTCGAGAGCCGCATCCGCATTTTGGACGACGATCGGCGCGCTGGCACTCAGCCTTACCATCGAACGCACGCAACGATGGCTCCCGTCCCGGGTGCCCTCCTGGGTCGACGTGACGTCCAATCTGACCGGGGCCATCATCGGAATCGGCCTTGCCTGGTTTGGCGAAAATCTTCTCCGTGGAATCGGCGACCGCATCCGACAAACGGCCTCTCGCCGATGGTGGTGGGTCGTCGCCAACGCCTTCATCTTGTTGGTTCTCGCGGTCCAGCTTCGACCTTATGACCCCGTGGTTGATCCGCGTCACGCCGCCGCCATGGCGCTCCGCCACGCCGATCCGCGCCCCTGGGCACGATGGAACGAACTGTCCGAACTGGCCAGGGCGCACCACCCCCACGACGAAGACGCGCGGACTGCGGAACTGGATCGGTCACGATGGGAATACGGTCTGGATCGTCTCGTCGATATCGCCCTTTACGCCGGGGTTGCCATGCTCCTTGTCGTGGGGCTTCATCGGAAAGGCAGAAGTGCTTTCCTGATTTGCCTCTCCGCCGGGATCGCCGCCATCGGCCTATCCACGCTAATCACCGGCCTACGAATCTTTCTCATTTCGCACGGGCTGGACACGGCGCATTGGATTTGCGGAATGATCGGCTGGCCGATCGGCTGCTGGGTCGGATGGACGTGGATCGCCCGAAACGCAGACGGCCCGACCGTTCGCATTGAACCGCCGACGTCCGCACGTCAAAGGCTATTGGCCTGGTCCTGCATGGCGATCGTCGTCCTGTATGAGATGGCGCCTTTTGAATTCAAGAAAATGCCTCTGCTTGAATTCTCGGAAATGCAGGACCTCTGTCTGGTTCCATTCGCCGCGCATGTGCAGTGTCGATTGAACCAGGCTGTCTACGATTTGAGCGGTGATTTCCTGAGATATGCCGTCTTTGGGGCTTCATTTTCGACGCTCCTGCGGCATCACCGGGACCAGCGGTCGCGCCATCATCTGTCGACCTGCGTTATCGCCTCGATGATGGCTTGCACGGTGATGGAATCGTTGCACTTGTGGATGTCGAACCGATTCACCGACGTCACAACGGTCATCATGGCGGCGTTCGGCTCGTACGTGGGCGTCGTCTGCCTGATGAGGATCGGAGACCTGCACACCTCGCTCATGACGGTCGTCGTCGAGGATCCGCTTACGTTGCAGTTGGTCGAGGGAGAGACCTACCAGCCGCTTCCCGTCACGCCGGGCAGCCGACCACATGCCGGTACTTCCCTGAAGGGTCCGGCGCGATTCGATCCACCACGTTAAGTCGGACCTCGATGCTCCCGCCGATTCGCTGTTTCAACTGATCCGCGATCTTGACTCGCTCGGCGGTGGAAAGTTCGCGCCGAAGGACGAGTGTCACGTCGAGATCGAGTTTCGGCCGCTGGACGATCTTAAACTCCTGGATCGCGGGTACGTCGCGCAGGACGTAGATCACGGAAAGGCCGTGAGCGAACCCCCCGTCGGCGGTCCGCAGCATGTCGGTCTTTCGACCTTCAATAGCCGTCAGGGTTTCCAAGCCGCGTCCGCAAGGACAGAGTTCCAGGCCGCGGCGGGCCATGTCGCCCGTGCGGTAACGAACAAAGGGCATTCCAAATGCATCCAGATGTGTGATCGTCACCTCTCCGCAGTCGCCGGGGTCCACCGGCCGGCCGTTCGCGCCGAGAAGCTCTACGATGTGACTTTCCATCGTGACGTGATACGCGCCGAGCGGGCATTGATGGGCGATGAAGCCGGCTTCGCGGGAGCCATACCCGTCGGCGACGGGCACGGAGACCGCTTCCTCGATGATCGCGCGATCGGCGCGGTCAAACACTTCGCCGGTGACGAAGACGGCGCGGAGCGACGGCGCACGGATCGGACGCCCGCTTTCCGCGGCATGTCGAAAGAGCCTGGCGATACTGCTGGGGTAGCCGAAGAGGTGGACGGGGTCGAAGCGCCTCAGTTCATCGAGGTAGCGCGACATGGTCCGGGACGTCATGTTGAAGGCATCGAGCAGGCGATGATTGGCGAGGCGGTCTCGCAGCCTGCGCGCCCGGTCTTGTGCGGTCAGCTCGACGGGCGAACCCCAGAGATATAGCTCTCGTGCGCCAAGATCGATGCCGAACCAGCGGCGAGTCCGTGCCCGCGCGGCCTGGTCGGAGGCTTGACGGCCGCGATCAATCTTGAACGTCAGCGGTGCCCCCGTGGAACCGCCGGTGGTGTATGGGAAGAGGCCTCCGGGGATGGAAGAATCGACCATTTCATCGATGTGCTCGGCAATTTCCAGCTTCGAGAGGGTGGGCAGGCACACCAAATCGTCGAGCCTCGCCCGATCTGGATCGATGCCGGCCTCGCGCAATCGACGACGGTAGAAAGACGATGTCGCCTGAGCATGGGCGAGCAGGATTCGAAGTTTGGCCTGCTGCCACTCTTGAAGGCGACAAAAGGACCACCACTGCGATTCCTCCAACTGCCGGAGGTAGCGAAGCGTGCCGCGACCCAGCAACTTTTCGTGGACCGGCAGGATCAGATGTTTGACGAGTTTGGGGGACATGATTTTCGAAACTAAGCGCAACTCACCAATAGGCCTTGAGCGGCGCGCGTCTTTTCAGGTCGCGTCATAAATCGATCGTGCCACGCCTCGAAAACGAGCAGCTTCCAAAGCGTCGGGCCGTGGCGGCGACGGCCGGAAAGGTGATCGACGAGCATTTGCTTCATCGTCGCGACGTCAAAAAACACCCTGCATGCTGAAGTCGACGAGAGGGCCCGCGTTTCAAACTCCGAACGCAGGGGCCCTTTGAACCATTCGTCCAACGGCACCTCGAACCCGGCTTTTGACTGGCCGGCAACGTTCCAATCAAGGCGTCGCGCCAAAACAGAACGCAGCGGCCACTTTCCCGAGCGGCCGTAAATACGCATCCGCGGCGGGATCGACCATGCGAATTGCACGAAATCGCGATCCAGCATGGGTGAGCGGACTTCGACGGCATGAGCCATGCTGGCGCGATCGACTTTGGTCAAAATTCCGTCGGCCAAACCCAGGCGAATATCGACGTACTGACACCTGGAAAGATGGTCGGGCGCATCGCAGCGGCGAAAAAGCTCGCGGGCACATTCCAAAGGATCGTATTCTTCCAGCGAATCACCGACGTCCGTCGAAAGAAGGCGCCGAACGTCGTCGGGCTTCATCGTCGAAATTGACAGCGCATGGGCCGTCGCCGGATCGACCGAGAGATTCGTCAGTGTTGAACGCGCTCGCAGCGGCCGCGGCATCCACGCGCGATCCGGATAATAACGAGAGGCCATCCCAAAAAACGCCCGGCGAAAAGTTTCCGGGACGACCTTTCGCACGGTTTCCTCATAGCGATCGAATCGATAACGACGATAGCCGGCCAGTACTTCATCGCCGCCATCGCCGGACAGAAGGACCGTCGCGCGGCGTTTGGCAAATTGCGACAATTGATACATCGGAATCGCCGACGCGTCTGCGAAGGGTTCGTCGAAGTGCTCGCACAGCGTCTCCGCCAGGCCCGTCGATTGGGCGCGGACCACGGCATCGAAGTGCTGAGTCCCCAGCCGCTCGGCGACTTTTCGAGCCTTTTCGCGCTCATCGAAACCCGCTTCGTCGAAGCCGCACGTCAGCGTGACGATCGGACTCGTGGAGGAGTTCATCATCGCCAGGGCGACGGCAGAAGAGTCCAGACCGCCGCTTAAGAAGGCGGCGATCGGCACCTCTGAAACGAGCCGCCGATGCGTCGCGATTTGCAGGCGATCCCAAAGCTCGTCGGCGACGGTTTCCAGCGGCCGATCGCTCCAACCTTGAAATTTCAAATCCCAATAGGACCGAATCGTGACCCGGCCATTCTCGAAGATCAGCAGATGCCCGGCCGGAAGCTTGTGGATATTTTTGAAGATGGTTCTCGGCGACGGAATGAAGCCATAGGTCAGGTAGTCGGCCAGGGCGGCGGGGTCGATCTCCCGCGAGACCTTTGCCGCCAGGATGGCCTTCAACTCCGAAGCGAAAATCATCCTCCGACCGTCAAGACAATAGTAGAGCGGTTTAACGCCGAGTCGATCGCGGGCCAGGAGCAATCGGCGGCGAGGCTCGTCCCACACGGCGAAGGCGAACATCCCGCCGAGTCGGTCGACGGCAGCGTCGCCTCGCTCTTCGTAGAGATGGACGATGCACTCGGCGTCGCTGGCCGTTCGAAAGACGTGAGCACGAGTCGTCAGCTCGTCGCGCAGCTCGGGGTGGTTGTAAATCTCGCCGTTGACGATGGTCCAGATCGAGCGATCTTCATTGGCCAGGGGCTGCTTCCCGCCGATACGATCAATGATCGCCAGCCGCCGGTGGCCGAGGGCGACGTGAACCGCATCATGCCGTCCGGCGCCGTCGGGGCCTCGATGGGCGAGAGTCGCCAACATCGCATCCAGCGCCGCTCGATCGTCGTCGAGTAGCGGATCGGCGCTTGCGATACCGGCAATTCCACACATTCGGGCGCTCGCAAAAAGATCGTCCGGGAGGTCGAAAAACGGGCGGATAACACTGTTTCTATCGGCAATCCTTGCCTTCCCGCTTGCCGACCGGCGACGGCGGCCCTTCTTCCAACGGCCCAATCTGGCAAGTGGCGTGAAACGGCGATATAGTTAAGGCGACAAGAGTCCTCTAGGGAGCACGACTATGTTCAATCTCGGCTGGCAGGAGCTGCTCATTATCGCGTTCATCGCCCTGCTGATCTTCGGCAGGCGACTGCCGGAAGTCGGCCGCTCCCTGGGCAAGGGCATCGTCGAGTTCAAGAAGGGCCTTCAAGATACGGGCGACGAAATCAAGCGCGATCCGCCGCGCCCACCGGCCAACACCGGCGGGACTTCATCGAACGCCGGATCGGAAAAGACGACCGACTAGCCCGACGGGCCGTCCCCCGCCTTCGTTATGCTCCATCGTGAGAGTTTCGATCACCGGCAAGCTGCTCCATGAGCAGGCCGATGGCCTGTTCCACGGTCGCCGGTGTCGCATGGCCCGGGACCTCCAGGGGCTTGATGAGGGCGAAGCCAATAGCGGCATGGATTAGTTGCCATGCGAGGCCGTTGGCGGAGACATCTTCTCGTACCTGGCGGGCGCGTTGGGCGCGGCGAATCACATTCGTCAGGAACTGGGCGTAACGTTGGTAATGCTCCCGTAAGGCCGCCTGGATCTTCGGCTCGTTGAATTCGGCTTGGGCGGAGAATATGACGCGATAGAGTTGCTTTGTACGGGGATCGGTCGTCGCGGGGTTGAGGCGAAGGAGGACGCGCAACTGGTCCTGAGGCGATTTGAGCGGGGCGATCGCCCTGCGCCATTCGCGGAGAACTTCGCGGCCCACTTGCTCCAGGAGCGCGACGAACAGCTCCTGTTTGCTGGCGAAATGGCGATAGAGAACGGGTTCGGAAACCTGGGCGGCCCGCGCGAGGCTTGCCGTGGTCGTGCCCTGGTACCCTTGTTCGGCGAAGCAGGTGATCGACGCCTCGAGAAGCTGCCGCCGGCGGTCCCCGGCTTTCATGCGCGGAGGCCTGGTCATCGAACTTACTCCTGGCGCCTTCGCGGTTGGGTCGTCGAGCTGGGGTGACTCGATGCGGAACCGCGTTTCTTCGCCTGATGGCTGGTCGGCGCATGGGCGGGCGGACGTGACGCCTGGCGGACCAACGGATTTTCCTCGTGCATTTCGCCGCGCAGTCGCTGGTCGTCGCCCAGAATGACCGGCGCGACGAACTCGCGGATAAATTCCCGGCGCGTGCTGTCGGTATGCCGGCCTTCGTAGCCGTAGTCGTAGAATTCATAACGATAGGGCACGTTATGAAGCTTGGCGTAATGCCGTTCGGTGTCGGGGCCCTTGTGTTCGGGCAGGCGAAATCCTTCCAGCCCGGCGACGCCGTCCTCGGCCGAGCTGCGATCGACGGTCCCCGTGTACCAGACGACGTTTTTCAAAATGGGATCAAATTCGGAATAGACGACGTAAAGCCCGCCTCGAATCCGTCGAAGGGCCCGCGTCAGATCGTACCGGCTGGACAGACTGCACCCCAGGAAGACCGCGTGATCAATTTGAATGTCTTCGGGAAGGTATTCCAAAGCGAAGGCTGCGATGCCTGTCCCCGCGGAAAGAGCGATGATGTTAATTTCCTGGTCGGGGTATTTTCGGCGGTACTGTTTAATCTCCGCAGCCAGCTCGGCGGCCTTGGATCGATTGCGCGAGAGATTGATCTGATCGCCCGCATGGGTCAGGCTCTGCCACGTATAAACTTCGACGGCGCCCTTGTAGCCCGCTTCCGACAGGCCGCCGGGCACGTCGAGCGAACCGACGTTGCCGATGGGACCGGCGCCGCCGAGATAATAGGTGAGTCCGAATTCACGGTCGCCTTGCTGTTGCGTCTTGGCGAGGAGCTTGACGGCCGTGCCGCAGCCGGATGATCCGACGAACATCGAGCCGACCAGAATCAGTAGAGGGAGAGGGTGTCGCAAGGGCTTGCCGGCTCACGGTTCGCAAGGTACTTCATCATCAGCGACGAGGAGTCGCCGCCGTTCTTTCGGAATTATAGTGGGCGCGGGCCGGTTGTCGACTGCGGTGTCTCCTTACGCTGATTTCCGCTCGTACGTGCGGCCAATTTGTATACCACCGCGGCCGGATTTTTTCGCCTGATAGAGCGCGTGGTCGGCGACGGCGAGCAGTCCGGCCGGCGTTTGCGGCCGGGTATTGACGAGACTGGCGATGCCGGCGGTCATTCCCACCGACGCTTGGCCGTCGAACATCACCTTGACCCGTTGTGCGAACAGAGCCATCAGCCGCCGGGTCAGCGCCGCGGCGTCGTCGGCCGCGATCCCCGGAAGGATGAGCACGAATTCGTCTCCGCCGTAGCGAACCGCGATGTCGTCCGCGCGCAGGCATTGCCGGAGCAACTCGCCGACAAAAACGAGAACCTCGTCCCCCGCTGGATGACCCCGTTCGTCGTTAAGGCGTTTGAAATGGTCGAGGTCGATCATGACCACCGACAGATCAAGATCGGCATCACGGTGCGCGGCGAAGACGGCGGGAAGGTGCTCGTCCAGGAAGCGGCGATTCTTGATTTGGGTCAGCGCGTCGATCCAGGCTTCGCGCTGGACCCGGCGAAGGTCTCGAGAGATCTCGCGCGTTTGCGAAGCAATCTGGAGGGCCATGCGGCGCTCGACCCGCTCGGCCTGCCCGCGCCAATGAAAGGCCTCTTCCCGAAATTCGACGATCTTGCCGGCCAGCGCATCGAATTCGGGCGTTTGGGCCGATGGGTCGCTTAGATCGACATTCGACAGCGGAGTCGTTGTCGTCTCGAGGAGACGGGAGATGGGATGGACGATATTGCGCCGAAGCGCCCGACTCGCAAGTAGCAATGCGACCGCCGCGATCGCCGCCAACGCGGCCGGATACCCCCAACTCGATCCGCCCGCGGCCGTCGCATCCACCGCGCCGACCAGAAGTGACAATCTCGCAGGCCGGTCCCGGGTGAATTGCGGACCGAGGTCGACATCCATTCGCTGGACCAACGGGATTTCGCCGGCCAATTCCCTTGGCGCCGTCAGGGTCACCGGCGCGTCCGTGAACACCTTGCCCGTTCGGCCGGTGCTGAAAAAAGGCGATAGATCGGTGTTTCTGACGGCTTGTGCAAGCGGCTCTCCGTGCGAATTGAAGACGGCGGCCCCGAGCACCGCAGGTTGCGCGATCATTTGCAGACATTTTTTTTGGAGATCTTCCGCCGCCCGCGGATCATGGGCCGGCCACCACGAGGCCAGCGCATGCGCCATGGATCTCACGGCCATGTCCTGCGAACTTCGGGCTTGTTTCCGCTCGGTGAGATCGTGCAGAACCCACGCGACGACGAGGACAGGCAGGACCGCAAGAAGCAACCAACGATGGATCACCCGGTTGACGGTGGTTGCGCTCCGCCATGATTCCGGAGGATCTGGTGCGTCGGTTGGATCTCGTGTGAGGTTCAATTGTGCGATTTCTTTGTTCCGCAATGTTTCAACAGTTCCGCGATCCGCGCGGTGCGCGGAGATACTTCGGCTTCCACTGCCAAAACGTACGATATGGCCGGTTGCGAAACAAAGCCGGCGTTGTCGTCCGAGAATCGATCGTTGGCTCAGGGCGTCGCCGATGCGGGAGAAGCCGGCCGACTGGTTGTCGGAGCGGCAATTCTCGGCGTGCGTGCCCAGCCGCCGGTCTCCGATTGTTCCCGAATCGCGCGACCCCGCGACTCTTCGTGAACGGCCGAAAAGGTCCCGAAACAAAGGACCGGCCCGGGGCGCTGGGGCAGGAACGAGAGTACGTTCAGCTCGGACAGCGGCGTCATCCAGACTCGGTAGCTTCCATGATAATTGCCGTTGCGGTCGGTGATCACGGAGAGGAACCCCGTGTGGGCGACGAGGCGCTGATTTCCGGCGGGCGCCAAAACGACCGCCCGGACCTCTCGTTGACGTAGCGGATAATCTCGGCCACTCCCGGCGGGCGGACCGTCGAGGGCCAATGAAAGGTCGATTTCCACATCGCCGAGCTTTCCGAGCAGCAGATTGCCCTTTCGACACTGCATCGCGATGTTGAAGTCGCCGGATGCGTCACGCCACCAATAGCATTGCTGGGCGGCGAATCGAACGGGCTCCACTTGCGGAGGATCGATGGCGTTGGTGTTGAGCGAGATGAAGTTGATTCTGGCGCCACCGGAACAGCCGAGTGGAATGACGAATAGCGAATAGCCAATAGCGAATTTCAACAGGAGGACAAACTGGCGGCGTCTCATCTTCAATTCGCTATTGGCTATTCGCCATTTGCTATTTGTTTAGTGTTTCGGCAGCGGGAATTGTTCGCAAAGCTCCAGCACTTCGCCGTGGACGGAGTCGATCGCCTGTTTGGCCCCGCCCGACGAGAGGACGCGATCGATCAAGCCGGCGATGCGGCGCATCTCGTCAGGCCCCATCTTTCGCGTGGAGAGCGCGGGCGTACCGATCCGCAGGCCGCTCGTTTCCATCGGCTTGCGTTCGTCGAAGGGGATCATGTTCTTGTTGACGACGATGCCGGCCTGGCCGAGCCAGTCCTCGGCCATCGCGCCGGAGACGTTCGGATAGCCCTTGCGCAGGTCGAGAAGCATCAGGTGATTGTCCGTGCCGCCGGAGACGAGCGATTGACCTCTCGACAGGAGCGATTCCGCGAGGGCCTTTGCATTGTCGAGGATGAGTTGTTGGTACGCCTTGAACTCCGGCTTGAGCGCTTCGCCGAAGGCGACGGCCTTGGCGGCGATGATGTGCATGAGCGGTCCGCCTTGCAGACCGGGAAAGACGGCCGAGTCGATCTTCTTGGCCCAGGCTTCCTTGCACATCGTCAGGCCGGCGCGCGGGCCGCGCAGCGTCTTGTGTGTCGTCGTGGTGACGAAATCGGCCACCGGTACCGGACTGGGGTGCAAGCCCGCCGCGACGAGACCGGCGATGTGGGCGATGTCCGCCATGAGCAATGCGCCGGCCTCCTTGGCGATCGACGCGAAACCGGCCCAGTCCCAGATTCGCGGATAGGCCGACGCGCCGGTGATGATGAGCTTGGGTTTGCAGTCGCGGGCGAGGCTCCGAACCTCGTCCATGTTGATCCGACCGGTCTCCCGATCGACGAAATAATGCGTCACGCGGAACCACTTGCCGCTGATGTTGACGGCCTTGCCATGCGAGAGGTGGCCGCCGTGGTCGAGGTGCAGCGAAAGGATCATGTCGCCCGGCGTCCGCACGGGCTCGCCGGGATTCTTTTCCTTTTGCTCGGCTTCATCGAAGCGCGAACCGGGGTTCATCGCGGCGAGCAGCACGGCCTGATTGGCCTGGCTGCCGGAGTGGGGCTGGACGTTGGCATGGTCGCAGCCGAAGAGGGCCTTGGCGCGGTCGATGGCGAGGCGCTCGACGATGTCCATGTTTTCGCAGCCGCCGTAGTAACGCTTGCCGGGATAACCCTCCGCGTATTTGTTCGTGAAAACGGAGCCCGCCGCGGCCAGCACCGCCGCGCTGACGTGGTTCTCCGAGGCGATGAGTTCCAGCGTCTTCGCCTGGCGTTCTTCCTCGGCGACAAAGGCCTTCCAGACTTCGGGGTCCTGATCGGCGATGGGATTTTTGGACTGGGCCATGAGAAAATCCTTACAGTGATCTTGTTTCGTCCCGGTAATGTAGCGCAGAATCACCAATCGTTCAACGTCATCCGGATCGAATTAAGAGCCGAGGGCAGGGTCCACTCGCCTAAGGACCCGCGTCTCGTCCGGCGAGATCATCTCGTACTCCGTGTTCCGCCAGACAAAGCTTCGCGGTCTCATTGACGCGGCGAAGAGCGATTGATGAAGCCCGCCGGCGAAGAATATGCCGGCGATGTCCCAGGCCGCGTCCTTCCACGTCACGTCCGGAGGACCGAGCACGCGGCGCACGGCAAGTTGGCGAAGCGACACGTTCGTGAAGGCCATCGACAGGATCACCATCCAACCGGCGAAGGCCCACCAGCCGGCGGTCATCGTTCCAAACCAGCCGAATAGGCAGGAAAAAAAGAGCACGGCCGCCGCCGTTCCTCCGACGACGAAGTTGTTGCACAACAAGAAGCCCATTCGCCAGATCTCCGGGCCGCAGACCCGCGTAATGATGAGCTGCCGCCGGGCGAACTCCCAAAAGCCGCGAAACGTCGTGCGGTCGTGGCTGGGAATCAGCGCCTGCGGGACGAAGCGAATGATCAGACCGGCGTCGCGGACCGCGCGGGTCATCTGGTAGTCATCGGACAAGGCCCGTGCCCATCGAGCGGCGACGTTCATCGATTTGAATCGGTCGACGCGGACGGCCGTAGCGCCGCCCCAGCAGAAATTCCGCCTTTCGTCTCGAATGAGCGGGACGCTGGCGGCATTCCAGACCGAGCGGACGCCGTTGGCGATGCCACCGGACGCGCAGTACCAGCGAAAGCCGGTCGCCGCGCCGACGGCGTCGTCGGCGAGCGGCGCGACGAGATGGCCGATCCAGTCGGCGTGGGGAACGGCGTCGGAGTCCAGAAAGACGAGCACTTCCCGGTCCGGCGCGACTTTTTCCACGGCGGCCAGCAGATTGTGAATCTTCTGCGAGCGATGCTGCGTGAGCCCGGCGACGACGCGCTGGTGGCGCACGCTCGTCCAGCCCTCCGTCCATTTTTCAATCGCCTCAAAGGCCGGGTCGGACTGCGATTCGAGCGTAAAGATGATCTCGTAGTCGGCGTAATTCTGTTTGCCGAGCCGTTCGACGGTCTGGTGCAGCCGCTCATCGACGCCGCAGCAAGGCAGGATGACCGCGACGCGCGGCTGGTAACGGAACTTTCCCGCGGCGTCTTTCAACTCCCAGGCCCCCGACGTCTTTCGTCGCACGTAAAGGTGGAACTGGGTCACTTCCCTCAGCATCCAGACTCCCTGGGTGCACGTCAGCGCCGTCAGAACGGCGACGATGAGATAGACCCAGCGTTCGAATGTCATGGCGGTTTCCACGGATCGGCATTTTATGCGGGCCGGCGCGCGACTCAAACACGACGCCGGTTGCGGTTACAATCCCCCGACTCAGGTTGAGGAGCAGGACCGATGCCGAAAAAGGCCGTCGTTTTAGGATGTGGGCTAGTCGGGGCGACGATGGCGCGCGATCTCGCCGCCGATCCGGCGTTTGAAGTGGCGGCCTTTGACGTCAGTCCGAAGAATCTCGACCGGCTCAAAGGCATCCCCCGCCTCGCCACCCATTGCCAGGACCTTGGGGGACCGGAACAGATCACGAAGGCGGTCGCCGGCGCGGATCTTGTCGTCGGGGCGATGCCCAGCACGCTCGGCTTCATGACGCTCCGCGCGGTCATCGAATCCGGCAAGCCCTTCGCCGACATCTCCTTCATGATCGAGGACCAAACGGAGCTGGACGGCCTCGCCAAGAAGCATGGTGTGACCGCCGTCGTCGATTGCGGTGTCGCGCCCGGGCTGGCGAACATCATCATCGGGCACTGCGCGGCGGAGCTTGAAAGGGTCGACGATGTGACGTTCTACGTCGGCGGTCTACCCAAAGCGCGAACGTGGCCCTACCAGTACAAGGCCCCGTTCGCGCCGGCGGACGTGCTGGAGGAATACACCCGGCCGTCGCGGCTCGTTGAGAACGGCAAGGTCGTCGTGAAGCCCGCGCTCAGCGAGCCGGAGTTGATCGACTTCCCCAAGGTCGGCCAGCTTGAAGCGTTCAACACCGACGGCCTTCGCAGCCTGATCAAGACGATTCCCGCCACGAACATGAAGGAAAAGACGCTTCGCTATCCG
>CAYPXR010000054.1:0-16175 GCA_964414585.1 uncultured Planctomycetaceae bacterium | reverse complement strand
CCGGGCGCGCGAACTTGCCGAGCTGCTCGCCGACGTGCTGGCCGAGCGTCTCGGCGAGGTCCGGGCCGGGCGTGTGGTTGCCCTTCACCGTCACGAACACGACGAGCGCCTGCCCCTTGAGCTCGTCGGCGCGGCCCACGGCGGCCGCCTCGGCGACCGCCGGGTGCGACACGAGCGCGCTCTCGATCTCGGCGGTGCCGATGCGGTGCCCCGCGACGTTGAGGACGTCGTCGATGCGCCCCACCACCCAGACGTAGCCGTCGGCGTCGCAGCGCGCGCCGTCGCCGGTGAAGTAAACCCCGGGTATCTCCGACCAATATTGTTTGCGAAACCGCGCTTCGTCTCCGTACACCCCGCGGAGCATCCCCGGCCACGGTTTGCGGATGACCAGGAACCCGCCGCTGTTGGCCTTTTGGACGATGCCTTCCTTGCTCATGATCGCTGCGTCGATCCCGAAAAACGGCCGCGTCGCCGAGCCCGGCTTGGTCGCGATCGCCCCGGGCAACGGCGCGATCATCACGCCGCCCGTTTCCGTCTGCCACCACGTATCCACGATCGGACACCGCTTCGCGCCGATATGCTCGTGGTACCAGGTCCACGCTGCCGGATTGATGGGTTCACCAACCGTACCTAAGAGTTGCAACCGCGACAGATCGTGCTTCGCCGGATGCTCCGGCCCTTGTTTCATGAACGCGCGAATGGCCGTCGGCGCCGTGTAGAACTTGTTGACGTGGTGGCGTTCGCAGATCGCCCAGAATCGGTCCCACTCGGGAAAATTGGGCGCGCCCTCATACATGACCACGGTAACGCCGTTTTGCAGCGGGCCGTAGACAATGTACGAATGACCGGTGACCCAGCCAATGTCGGCGGTGCACCAGAAAACATCACGCGGCTTGAAATCAAAATACATCTTCGCCGTATAAGCCGTGTACACCATGTATCCGGCGGTCGTGTGCAGGATGCCCTTGGGCTTGCCCGTGCTGCCGCTGGTGTACAGCAGAAAAAGCATGTGCTCGCTATCAAGCGGCTCGGCGGGACATTCGCTACTCGCCGTCGCGATCACATCGTGCCACCACACATCGCGCCCGGTCTTCATCGCGATATCGTTCCCGCATCGTTTAAGCACGACAACCTTATTGACCAGGTCTGTCATATCGCATGCTTCGTCCACGTTCGCCTTGAGCGGCACGACCGATCCCCGGCGATAGCCGCCGTCGGACGTCAGGATGAAGTGCGACTCCGCATCCTGAACGCGATCGGCGATCGCCTGGGCGGAAAAGCCCCCGAAAATCACCGAATGCGGCGCGCCGATCCGCGCGCAGGCCAGCATCGCGATCGCCAGCTCCGGAACCATCGGCATATAGATCGTCACGCGGTCGCCCTGGCGGACGCCGATCGATTGGAGTCCGTTGGCGAATTTGCAAACCTCGCCGAGCAATTCGCGATAGGTGTACCGGCGTACTTCGCGCGGCTGCCCCATCTCGTCGCAGGGTTCGCCTTCCCACAAAATCGCCGTCTGGTCCCCGTGGCCCCGCTCGATCTGAAGCTCGAGGCAGTTGTAGCTCATGTTCGTCCGGCCGCCGACGAACCACTCCGCAAATGGAAGGTTCCAATTCAGGACACGGTCCCATTTCTTGAAAAAGTGAAATTCAGAAGCGATCTCCCCCCAAAAGCCCTCGGGGTCTTCGATGGATCGCCGATGGAGCCGCTCGTACGCTTCGACCGATTTGACATGCGCCTGGGCCGAGAAGGACGCCGCCGGAGAATACTTCTCCGATTCGCCCATGACCGATCGGATGCTGGTGTCCGTCACGATGACGATCCTCCAATTGAATGAACCCGGCCGTGATTTTGTGATACGAACGACCCCGATTTTACTTTGAATTCAATGTATCCGCAATCGCAGGAAGGTTCCCCCGTGGATCGACCGTCGTGTTGCGGGTACCATTCTCGTTCATGGCCGCCGTTCAACCGACTCATGACTATTTCAAATTCTGCCCCGGCGAGGAGAACGTCAAAATCTCGAACGCGATTTGTCGCGGCCGTCGCCGTACCCATTTTCCCAAGTGCCCCGGTTGCCAGTTCAACGACGATGAAAAGCAGGGCGGTGCCGAGATCGGCCCGTCCAGCCGATCGCGAGATTTGTCGGCGATCGAAGCGCTCTTTCGTCCGCACGACATCCTCGGCGAAGCACCGTCCCCGCTGTCCCCCGACGTGGCCTGGCGCGTCGGCCACGCCGCCGGTCAATATCTCCACGGTCGACTGCGCGGCCTGGAGCGCGCCGACCCCACGACGCGATCGATGGTCGTCGGACGCGATTTGCGATCCATCAGCCGCCCGTTGCAAATCGCCTTGATCGCCGGCATTCGCTCCGCCGGCATTGAGGTCATCGACGTCGGCGCGATTGACACGCCGCAGCTCTACTTCGCCGTCTGCAAGTTCGGAGCCTGCGGCGGCATCCAGACCACCGGCGGCCGCCACCCCGCCGGCTATAGCGGATTCCGAATCTGCGCCGCCAAAGGGTTTCCCATCGGCGCCGAAACCGGCCTGACCAGTATCCGCGACATCAGCCTGCGCGTTCCGCGCCATGAGACCTGCTCGAGCGCGAGCTGCCGAGACGCCGATTTATCGGCCGACTATCGCGCCTTCATTCGCGGTTTCTTGATCGGGCGCGGAGAATCGGCGCGCCCGCTGAAGATCGTCGTCGATGCCGCCCGCGGTGTGGCAGGCAAGTGGATCCCGATGATCCTCAACGACGTGCCGAACCTTGAGATCGCGCCGCTTCATTTCGACGCTGAGGGTCGGTTGGAGCGCACACCCGATCCCCTCGATCCCACGAATACTCTTGAGTTGCGCAAGTCGGTCAAGGAGTCGGGCGCGGACCTCGGCGTCGCCTTCGACGGCGACGCGAGCCGGTGCGTCTTCATCGATGAAAAAGGCAACGCCGTCGCGTCGGATTTGATCGCCACCCTGCTGGCCCGTCGCTTCATCGAACGCGAGCGGGGCGCGTCCATCGTCCTCGACTTGCGCTGCACCCAGGCGGCCATTGAAGAGATCGACGAAGCCGGGGGCGTCTGCGTGCCCAGCCGCGTCGGTTCGCAATACATTAAAAAGATGATGCTCGAACGGCGTTCGATCTTCGGCGCCGACCTCGGCGCGCATTACTATTTCCGCGACAACTCTTATTGCGAGTCCGCCTTCCTCGCCCTGGTCCACGTCGTGAACCTCGTTTCGGAAACGGGCCGCTCCCTGTCGAGCCTGGTCAAGCCCCTCGTGCGCTATCGCTCTTCCGGAGAGATCGGCTTCGAACACGACGACGTGAGCCGCCTGATCAACGAGCTGGCCGCCGCCCACGCCGACGCGCAAGTTGACGACCTCGACAGTCTGACCGTCCGCTACCCCGACTGGTGGTTCAATCTTCGCCGCGCCGAATTATCCTCGACCCTGAACCTCGTCCTGGAAGCACGCACCAAGCGGCTCGTCGATCAACACCTCAACGCCCTGACGCCGCTGTTGGGGCGAGACCTCCGAGCGTAACGAAATAGGCTCCTCCAAACCCGATCGCTCGATTCCGCTTGCCTCTTCGCGCCCCAATCCTACAATCCACCCACCCGGGGGCGATCTGGCTTCGACCGGGCAAGTTGACGGAAAGGTGGCGTGCCGAGGTGGTCAGGCGGCCTCGTTAAACACCTGGCAAAAACTTTACATGCTAACTCTAAGTTGAGCATGGCAGCCTAAAACGACTGCCCGTCAAACCGCCAACGCCTGCTAGGCGGGGCGACGGTAAACAGCAGGCTGGCCGGTTCGCGCTGCTCGGCCGCGAGCCGGTGAGAAAACAGCGGAGCTGGACCCGACGAGAGCCTGTCGATGGGCGACCGGCGGGTCGACGACAAATTATCGACTATGCACGTAGAGGCCTTTCCTGAAGTGCTACGGGACGCGGGTTCGATTCCCGCCGCCTCCATTCGCGGAATGTTGCGAATTACCCAATAAACACGGGCTTTTTCGCACACTTTCCGCGTTTTTTCTGCGCTTGCTTGCACCCTCGTTTTTGAACTGAAAAGCACGATTGGGAATGGTCGGGATTGAATCAGGTACAACCGTTACTACAACCGCTTTGCCGTCCGTCCCTGTCGCCTTTTGCGGCTCGGCTAGAACAGGCATCGCGTCAATGGCCGAGCGTCCGTCCAACAATCGCGGGTCCGTGTAGGTTCGCATCGTCAAACGGATGTCTGTGTGACGGGCGAGCATTTGAGCTGTCCGGGGCGACGCTCCCGACATGCTCAGCCAAGTACAAAACGTGGTCCGTAGCGCGTGCCGGTCCACCGTCCGCCCACGATCGTCGGGTACCTGCCGTCCATTCTCGTCCAGCGTCACGATGCCCGCGTCCACGCAATCGCGGATAAACGTCTCGTATTTCGGCATCGTCTTGAAAACCCGGTCGGAGGGCCGAGCGAAGTGAGGGCGAGCCGCCTTCAGCCTAGTCGCCAAGTCGGCTTGCAGGAGAACCGTATCGGCCCGCCTCGCTTTCGTCGTTGCCGCTCGAAGTGCGATCGCCGGATTTTCGGCTCCCAGGTCCAGGTCCGACCACTGCAAGGCTTCCAGTTCACCCCACCGCAGGCCAGTCAATAGTGCCGATCGATAAACGAGCGACCGACCGCGACGTGCCGCCCTCAAAAGCCTCGTCGCTTCGTCCGTTGTCAAGGCGCGGCGTTTCTTGCCCGCGTCACCGTTTGGTTCCGCCTTAGAAACGGTTTCCAACGGGTTGCGATCGATAAGCCGTTCGACTTTGACGGCCCACTGACACAGCCCGTAAAGCGATGCCCGATGATCGTTCAAGGTCTTGGGCGCTCGGCCTGCCGCCGATAGGCTCCGTAGTGCTTTGCTCACGTTGGGCTCGTTTACGTCCGCCAGCTTGGCAATCTCGCCGCGCTCGCAAAGGGCGTTGATGCGCACGATGGAAAGCCGGATATGCTTCGGCGTTCGCCGCAACCCGCGCAGGTGTCGGGCGAACCGTGCGATAACGACACGGATCGGCAGCCCGGCAGATTCAATCGCAGGATCGATCAGCCCCGCCGCCTTGCGCTGCAAACGAGCGAGCAACTTTCGCAGCTCTTCATTCGCTACGCCCTTGTCGGTGATGCCGACGCCGCTCGGCAGCCGCAAGGCTCGGCGCTTTTGATTCCCGTCGGTCGGGTCAACGTAGTCCGCCCAATAGTACGCCGCCCGCCGCCGGACCTTGCGGCCGTCGCGGGATTTCTTCGTGATAACGGGCTTGAAAACAAACGCCATGATGCACCTACGCTTTCGATTTTCGTCGCCGAGCTGGTTTCAATTCCAAACTGAGCACTTTGCAGAGCCGATCCGCCGTCGCCAGGGCGATGTCGTCGCGATGCCCACGGGCGAACGGATGGAGGCCCTGATAGGGCACGTCCGCCGCCTTGGCGATCGCGTAAAGGCTCCGTCCATCGGCTTCAATCGCCGCCCGGATGATCCGGGCCAGCTCGATTTTGTTCCCACGCTTCATACCCATGGTATACAATTCTGTTTGATACTTGTCAACGGCTGCTGCATATCTCGCACCGTGTCGTTTTTGTTTTCTCGCCTCTCGGGCCGTTCAGCCGCGCCGCGTCAGTCTAGTGCGGATCTGCCACGCGGGTCGGGGGCTGATTTGCCGGAAGCCGCGTTGGCACCCTCATCGTCGTCATCCTCGCAAGATGCCATGGGCAGCCGCACTTTTCGGAGCAACCTGACGCGAAGTCGTCCCGAGTCGCTGGAGTCCGGCAGAAGGTGATCCTCGATATTCTCAAAAACCGGGTTGTTGCCATTGTACGCATCACAACGCTGCACAGTCGATCGTATTCAACGCTAGGGAGCCGCAGGCCTCCGCACTCAGGGGCTTTGCCGTTGCGCGTCATTGTTGACATAATTTGATCGTTCACTATTCGGGGCCGCGCTTTCTTGCCGGGGGCGCGGCTCTTTTTTTTGGATTCGTCGCCCCACCTCCGCCGTTTCCGGCATCTTGCCGCCGCGATCGATCCAATCCGATATGTCTGATTCGCGCCAGCGCGTGGACCGTGCGATCTTTATTGGCTTTGGCAGCCGCCCACATCCCGATAATTTGAAAACCTGTCGCGGTGAAATCCGCAGCCGCGACGCAACCTCTCTAACGGTTAACAAATTCGTCAAAGCTAAGCTCCTGCACCGCGCACGGTGCGGTACGCAATCCCATCTAAGGTTGTTGGCTTCCTCATAGATGGCAAATTGAGCAGATCAAAAAGGTCGGTTCAATACCCTGCTTCTTAAGTCCAGCAATGACAATGTTTTACGTTACTTTTTTGCGGCGCACATTCACACAGTTTTGTCGCTGTGACAAGGGATACCAGAAACTGCAGATGCCAGTACTTCGTCGTCGGATGTGGATCGGGTGGCCACGCCCAGGTCGGTGATCAAGCATGCCCGTCTAAGAAAATCGACGCGGAAAATCGGTTCGTGGTCGAACGAACGACGGCACGCCATGCATCGTTTGCTTCAGCGCGAATACTGCGATGCAATTCGGGGGCATGTGCGATGTGCACGAAAGCTCTTGAGTTGGATGATCGAAATTGGTTTCGTTTTCTGGCGGCCATCGTGTGCGGTTAGCGGCGGTCGGCGTGCTACAGGTTGAACTCGCTTCACGTCTCGGTGGTCGTCGGTCAGCCGGCGCCGTCCACGAGGTCGTGATTCCCCATCACATAGGCCACGGCCGTCACATCCTGCAAAGCGCTCATGCACTGGATGAAAAACCGGACGGTTTCACAATCGGGATGGGGAGAGTCAAAGATGTCGCCGGCCAACACCAGCAGATCCGCGGAGTTGGTTCGGCAGTATTCGACGATCTGCGACATGGAGTAATGGGCGTCGCCGCTAATCTCGGGGCGGCTCTTCCAGATCAGTGGCTTGAGATGCAGATCGGCGGCGTGAACGATTTTCATGAAAAGTCCTCCAATTTGGGAACCGGTTCCCAAATGTTGGTTTTGAGTGGATTCCTGCGTTCGTCGCTCAATATTTCAAGACGTTATAGAGGGTAGCGCCAAGCGGTAGCTTAAGTCCCTCGCAGGTACGACGACAGCTGGTCCGCGATACGTGAAGCTTCACAGTCTTCGCCCCAGTGATAGCAGACTTTACACTGGCCGGTCAGGGTCGGGGGATGATATTTCAGCAAGAGCTTAATCGCGGCTGCAGGTGTGTTGAGAGCCTTTGCCACCTGTCTTGCGTAACCTGCCTGGCATGCAACAAGTCCCACTCGCGATACCGCCGCAGGATCAAATGAGGGTTTTCGATCTTGACGGTGTCTAGTCGCAATTTGCGGACGGCTTCTGCTTCCGTCAACAGGTCTGGGCATGGTCCAGGCGGACCACCAGGAAGGATTGCACACGCGTGCGAGCACGTTGGTTGCGCTGGATGGCGAGGGTGGTCAGACTCGAATCTCGCTCTGTAACTCCTCGAGGAATCCAGCTGGTACCGTTTCTGCATTGGAAAACGACGCGAAAGAGCCGGCAGGCCCGGGACCCGCCGGCTCTCTGCGTCCCGAAGTCGGCATGGCGATGTCAGGCGGCAGGATCGGGCGAAAGGCCGGAACGGGCTGAGCCCGGTCCTGCCGACTGCCGCCTTGCCGACGAGACGTGCTTGCCGATGTTAGTGTCAGTATGCCGATGAACGGTGGGAACATGTACGGCCCTCGGTATTGAGAGAAGAGACGCCCAATACTGACGGATAGGTCAGCTCCCGTTTTGTGGAGGTTTGCCGCTGGGAGGTAGTGGTTTTCCCAGCTCCTCACAATTTCGTAGAGTTTTTTCCGAACCTCGAATTCCGGGACTGGCGGATCACTCGTCTTGCGGAAGAGATCTTCGACCTTTGCCATTATGTTGGTGATGGCGCGGGTCGGGATCTCCAGCGTGACCTCCCCCTCAGATGGGGCCAGGGTGAAACCCAGAAAGTCGAAGGGTTGACCGAGCTTCTTTATCCACGTTTTCTTCCCAGCTAGGCTGAGGCAGAGTTCCGTGTTCAGGAAGTCTCCGAGCCGTTCCAGTTCAGCTTTGGCCTGGTCTTCGGTGCCCTTGGCGACGATAAGAAGGTCGTCGACGTAACGATAGAAATGTAGGCGTTGGGTAACGTCTCCGTGGGAGGTTGACGTACCGGGGACGCAGTATTTGCGGTTTTGGTACCATTGATCCAGTGCGTCAAGGTATATGTTTGCCAGTAAGGGACTGAGTGGTAGTCCTTGTGGTACGCCAGACCTTGTTTTCTGGATTCTCCCGTCAACCTTCCGTCCGGCCCGGATGAACCTTTTGATTACGCTGGTGATCTTACGGTCAGCGATTGTTTCGCTTAACAGTCGCCGTAGCCGCGTGTGTTCCAGATTGTCAAAAAGGCTAGCAATGTCCGATTTGATGATCCAGGTATCGTCACGGGTTTGGAGCGCGGCTGTAAGCGTTTCTTGAAGAACACGCACACAGTCAGTTACGCGGCGTCCCTGACGATAGCCGAAACTGGAATCGCTAAACGTCGATTCGAAGAACGGCTGAAGTAAACGGCTGATAGCGCGGGCGACCACCCGGTCTTCGACGGTGGGGATCCCAATTTTTCTGAACTCTCCGGGGCGACCGGGTTTGGGAATCCGGTGTTCGACGACGGCTTTCGGGCTGTAGGTGTCCCGTTGGAGTCGTCTGAAGAGGTTCTTGATCCAAGGTGATCCTGGTCCGATCCCCCGTAGTGCGCGAGGGCGGACCCCGTCAATTCCCGGGCTATTGGCGCTTTTGCGCAGTAGCCAATCAACCGATTCTACTAGGGCGTTTGGGGCCAGATCATCGTACGAAGGGTGGACGACCTCGCTGGTCATAGCATGCTGACTCTGATCCGACGACATCCGTTCGCGCTCCACGCCGACTCCTTTCACGTCGGTACTGGTCTCGAGTAGACCAACTTGGGGCGTTGGTGAGGTCGGTTGCAGGTACGAAGGAACTTGTTGAATCGAAATCTGAGAATGATTTATTTCACATGAAATTTCCCCCTGGTTAGAAGAACCATGTTGTTCAACCAATCCGTGATGCGCCGTCAGCGCATGACGATCGGTACCGACGCGAAATTGAATTTCCGCAGGACAATTAATCAAATCGTTTTGAACGGTCGGTGCCGCTGCCTCGCAGGCAGAAGCCGCGAGTGGCGAACCCAACTTGGCCATAGGTGTCCGTAAGGTCATCCCCTCCATGAGACAGCAAACACAACACCCAATTCAAGAAATATTACCCCATTCATCACTTAAGTGCTGTTTTTTCAGACGGTTACGGCCAATTGTGGCCATGAAAAAAATACAATTCTGAATGAAAGAATCTCTTCCCAGGGGCTCGGTATACGGTAGACGAGCGCAACGATTCAGAGTTCTTTTTGAGCCGCATAGTACGACAACGGGAGCGCGAGAGGGCCAAAAACTGAAAAGCCCGCTCGTATTTTTTGCGAGTTTTTTCAGCCTGCGTCCTGGCCCCCGCCTATTTTTTGAATTGGCCCAGGGAAATCGGCAAGATATTTCCATTCTCGAAGAAGGGAGTTTTTTGAAAATGTCAATCCAAAAGACATCGTCGTCGAGTCCGTCCACTGGCCAGCGGCGGAAACGAAAGTTCAGTGAACGCAAGATGAAACGACTCATCGAGGCTGTTAAGCGTGATCCAGAGTTTTTCGATTACCACAGAGCAATTCAAATCCAATTCGCTAGGTTCGCGCGAGCGCTTGAGAAGGAAAAAAAGGCGGCTCGGTCTCGCAAGCTCGGGTCGGCGACAGCGATTCGACTTGGAAAGCAGAAGCGCCAAAGTTGTTGACCCTGCGACATTTTTCTCCGATCGGCAGCCGATGTGTTGGCTGGTCGAAGCGGAAATAGATTGCGCGACGTACCAGGCAAGAAATCTCGGGAGGACTTCCTTAAACGTGGATCTTCATTTCGAACACGACGGGAGCAACGGGCAATTTGGGCACGACGCCGAAAGTCCTGCCAGCACTGAAGGCGACCCAAGCCCAGAAGAGATCATCGCCGAGATCCGCAACTGCATGGAGAAGGCCGACGATCCCCAGCCCTATGGCCTGGAAACCGATGGCGAGCTCGCCAACCGGCTCACGCAATCCGTGCGACGGCTCGTCCGCGCCAACCCGTCCCATGCGCTGGAGTTTGGTTTCTCTTCGGCCATCGAAATGACCCTCATCGCCTTGGTCCGCCTTCAATCCGAATTCACAAGAAAGGTCGGAACTCACGATCGGGCTAAGTGCGGGGTGTCAAACGAAAATCGATTGGCCCTGCCACCCGACGCCGAGGCCTTGTTGGAAAAGATCAGCTTCCTCACGCGACAGCAGGGCGAATTGGCGCAATCCTTCGGCCGTTTCACTCATGTTACCAGGCTCCGAAAGGAACATCGTGGAGAAGAACGAAAGCGTCCCGCCAAAACCTCTAAGCCGGTGGCCCCAGATCGAGGCCGCCATGGTCGAGGCGAGAACGGAGTTAACGCGTCAAGGATCGGTCGTCTTCAAGAGGAGCCGTTCCGGACAGGCGCGATACGTCCTCCGGTATCGGCGGGAAAAGGAAGACGGTAAACGCATCCAGTGCTCGATTCCGATTGGGGATGATCCCGCGGATCTCCGGCAAGCCCGCGAATTACTCGCATCGTGGCAGGCCGTAGGCGACCCCAGTCGGTCGCTTGACCCCGGTGTCCGGGCCGTCTGGAAAGCCCTTCGGGCGACCGCGGCGCGGATGTCACGGACCGATCGGGCCGCCTTCCTGATGCATTACCGCGCCGCCGGCACCGACCTCCGGAAGATCATGGATGCCACAATGACGTGGCAGCGAAATCACGGGAGAATCCGGCGCCGACGGGTATTTCGCGGGCGATACAGGACGAGGTTGCGGGATCGGCATGATCATTGAGCACCGTCAGGCCCGAGGGAACGAGTGGATACGAAACCTACTTTTTGCGGGTGGGTTGGTGGCGGCCGTGAGATGGGTTGATATCGACAGATCAGTATGCCCAAGGGCGATGATAGAGCGCTGAAATTTCGGCTATTCGCCCGAACGAATTTGGTGGCCGATCGGTTTCCTGATGCGTGTCGTGGAGGAGCAATAGTTAAGGAGTGGTACCGGAGCATAAGTGCCGTGCATCGGCCGTTCAGGTCCAGTGGACCTGGGCGGAATCGAGATTTGGGAACCGGTGCCCATATTCGTTTGGGGTCGGTTAGGGGGCGGCGAGAGTGGCGTCGGTTTCGATGTGACTAACGATGGCCCGCGATCCGACGACGATACAGAAGCGGACAGCGTAGGCAATTCAGAGCATCATGCCGCGATGAATCGTACGACCGTTCCATCGTCGGACTTTTCCGTTTGCACGACGGCCGGGCCGATGAAGTCGCGGATGAATTCGAGGTGGGTTTCAGTTGCCTTGAGGAACCGGCCGAGCGAAGGGAGCCCGTGCCACGACGGCGGCTCAGAGGGGTCCTGTGATCGCCCGCTCTACAGTTCCAGTCCCTTCACGAAATCCACCATCTTGCGGCGATAGGCCCGGCAGCTCTCCGCCAGCTCCACGACATCGACCCGTCGTTCTCCCGCCTCAATTTTGGCGATGAACGATTGCGGCATCCCGAGCCGTTTGGCGGCCTCGACCTGCGTCAGCCCTGCGTCGATTCGAGCCTCCCGCAGGGCGGTTCGGAAGTGTTCATAACTCCGGCTGTGGAAGGATTTTCGCATGTCGCCGCCGCCTGAAAGGTGGTGGCGGCAGCCTAGGGGGCTGGCGGAAATATCCCAAAAGGGGATATACTCGGGAGCGGAGATTCCGTAGGGGCGGCGCGCCCGGCTGAAATCCGCGACCTTCACCGTGTCGTTCGGTCTAGGCGATCGCTATGAGGGCGCACCGCCCTTCGGCGCAACTCGATGTCGATCTCATCGTCGACTTCTGTTTCAGCGCATTGAGTTGACACATCCCATGAAAGGAGGCCACGCCCATGACCGTTACCGGAATCCAATCTCGCGAAACCCTGATCCGCTGGGCCGAACGAATCCAGGAGTTGCTTCAAGACCGCGCCGATAGCCACCTTCAGGCGGGCGTCGCGCAGGCGGTGGCGCAGTTGCGAAGTGAGCGATTCATGCTTGCGGTTCTGGGCAAAGCCAAGCGAGGTAAGTCCACGCTGCTCAACGCGCTCTTGGGCCGTCGCGATGACTTGGTGGCGCCGATCGACAAACTCCCGGCCTCCAGCGCCATCACTCGTTTTGGCGTTGCGGAACGCGAAGAGGCTGTAGTCGGATTCCGCGACGGCCGGCGCGAAGCGATTCCCTTCGCACGCATCCGCGAGTTTGTGACTGAGGAGTTCAACCGAGAAAACGCCAAAGGCGTCTTTGAAGTTGAGGTTGGGGGTCCCTTTGGAGGGCTGGATCGTGATCTGGTCCTGGTGGATACGCCCGGCGCCGGCTCCTTACACGAGCACCACGATGCGTTGTTGCACGCCTTCATCCCCCAGTCCGATGCGGTGATCTTCCTGGTGACGGCCCGAATGCCGCTCGATCAGGACGAAGTGGACCTACTCAAGCAGGTTAAGGCCGCGGACATTCGCAAGGTCTTTTTTGTCTTGAACCGGGTGGATGAGTCCAACGAGGCGGATATCGAGGCCGCGATCGCCCACAACAGCAGCTTGTTGGGCCAGGTCGGCATCTCGGTGGAGCAGATCTATCGGATCAGCGCCAAGCGGGCGTTCAATGGAGACATGTCAGGCAGCGGCGTTTTGCAATTGTTGCAGGATATTGGGGCCTTCCTCGCCGCCAACAAGGGGCGCTTTCTGGCCCAGCGCTTCATCGCCCGCATCTGCCGGCTGGTCGAGCCCGTCGTCCAGGCCATGGCAGTGGAGATGGCCAATGCAGGCAAGACGACCAAGGAAATTGAAGCTGAGTTGTCCAAACTGCTCGAGGCCAAGAACGTCATGGAGCAGGACCGGGCCTTGACGGAGCGCGAGTTCACAACGGCATGGACGCGGGCCGTCGATGACTTCGAGCGTGAGCTTCAGACCGCTCGTTCAGACATCACAGGGGTGGTGGCCAAACGGATCGCCGAAAGCGCTCTCCTCGACTTGAAAAATACGGCGAAGACGCTGCCCACTTTTGTCGCGCGGACCATAGAGGAGCGCCTAACTCCCGCTGCCAGCTCTCTTGAACAGGCCATGCGGGCAAGTTGTACGAAGCTACAGGCCACTTATCCATCCATCGACCTGACCAAGGGTGGGTCCATGGAGCTGCGGATACCCAAGACCAGCAGTATTTTGTTGATCGGCGGGCTAGGTGGCGGGGCAGTAGCTGCCACTGGAGCCATCCTGATGTCAGCCGGTGCCACAGCTGCGGCGGGAATCGCCGCGGCCAACGCGGCGGCGCTGGCCGCATCGACGATAGCCGTTCCCGGAGCCATCGGCACCTTGTCGAGCCTGATCGCGGCCCCATCGCTTTCGGGCCTTGGTAGCTTTCTTGCTACGTTAACCGGGAGCACGGTAACGGCTGCGGCCGTACCAGTAGCATCCACGCCGTTGTGGGTGGCGATGGCCGGACCGGTCGGCTGGACACTGGCGGGCATCGGTGCGTTGGTCGTGCCACTAGCCTGGCGGTCCTCCAAGGTCAAGGCCCGCGACCAACTTGAGGAGGCTGCGAAGGAACAAATCGCTCAGCTCTTCAATCGTCTGCGAACTGATCGCGTGCTACCGCTTCGCAACATGGGGACGTCGATCGTGGAGGAGTTTCGCGTTCGGCTGGATCGCCAATTGAGCCAGATCGAAGCCTCGTTGCGTCGGGCGCGGGATCGACGGCCGGACCCCGCCGAGGTCACCCGGACCACGCATCAGATGAACAACCTCGAAGCGGCCCTGTCGGAACAGACGCGGGCACTAT
The DNA here is from genome assembly GCA_964414585.1 of uncultured Planctomycetaceae bacterium. Lineage (GTDB taxonomy): Bacteria > Planctomycetota > Phycisphaerae > UBA1845 > UTPLA1 > DATEMU01. Next base: position 2,239 of record CAYPXR010000054.1, on the reverse strand, counting down.
CCGATGCCGGTTGAGGAGGAGATCCACACATGGAGGCGCGTGCGCCCGAGGACGATCGTCTGATCCTCGTGGATGAACTCCTCATGCTGTTCACGGAAGCGGCCGAGTTCCATGAACATCATCCGGAGCCCCGGACGGTTCTCCGTGAGGCGGTGAAGGTGCTTGGAGGGGTCCGGTCGCGGATGCGCCGATCCGCGCGACGTCACGTCGTGGCGGTCGTCGGCCTGACCAATGTGGGAAAATCGACCCTGCTCAATGCCCTCCTCGGCGGCGAATTGGCTCCCCGGAGGAATGGGCCCTGCACGGCGGCGCCGATCGAATTCACATTCGGGCCCGCGCTGCGCGTTGTCGTGCAGTATGAGCAAAATCTTCATCGACCATCCTGGGAATGCAGCGACGTCGAAGCGATCCACCGCTGCCTGGAGGGACTGGCCGACGAGAGCAACGGAAAGCCGGATCGACGCGTTCGCAAGGCCATCGTGCAGGTTCCGCACCGGCTGCTAGCGGACGGCCTGGTCATTGCCGACACGCCCGGTTTCGGCGCCGCGCTGAGTGCCGACGGCGAGTCTCCCCATGATGAGATGATCAAGCAGTACCTGGCCCGCGATGTCACGCAGGTTTTCTGGGTGGTGCTTGCCGATCAGGGCATCAGCAAGCGGGAAAAGAGCTTCCACGACCAGTTCTTCTCCGAAATCTGCGATGACGTCGTCGTCACCGGATGTGAGGATTGGGACACGCGGGATCGAGATCGCTTCCGGCGACGGTTCACGGAGGTTTTCGGCCAGCGTCTGCCCCGGTTTCATTTCGTTTCCGGACTGCGGGGACTGGAAGCCCGCCGGACCGGAGATGCGTCCGGGCTGGAGACCGCCGGGATCACTCTGTTGCAAAAGCGTATCTGCGAGATGGCGACTCCAGCCGGTCGGCGCCGGGCCATCGACGAGAGCCTGAATCAATTGACCGAGGATGTGGGCTACTGGTTGAAGGAGTACCGCGATGAGCGAGACCTGCCGCTCCAAAAATGGTGGCGCGACGATAGTTGGGGACGCTGGCTGTTGACCAGCCCCGGCGACGACCTCAAACGGAAACTGACACAAGCTCTGCAACAACGGACTCGCTCACGACCATGAAGCCTTCTTCCGACCCTCCATTGGCTCGTCCGCTTGGTGCTGTCTCGGTCAAGCCGCCCACTGGTATCTCTATTGCAATCGTTGGCACCGAGGGCGCCGGCAAGACCGTCCTGACGACGTGCCTGGCCAAGGGATTTCAGAATCGCAATTCCGACGGAGTCTGGCTGGAGCCGCTCACCGGCGCCACCGCAAGGTATGTCGAGCAGGTTTGGGCAACTCTGGAGAATTACGAATGGCCCCCCTCCACACCGCCGGGCCAGTTGTTCAATCTTCAGTGGCGGCTGCATCTTGGCGACGGACTTGTCAGCGAACTTCGGCTCATCGACGCCGCGGGCCAGGACCTGCGGCTGCTGTTCGCGGAGGAGAAGATCCAGGCCGTCGACCAGCTTCCAGAGCAGTTTCGACAACTCGCCCAATACGTCCGAGGGGCCGACATTGTGCTGTTCCTCGTCAACCTCAAGGACTTCGCGGGCGAGGGGGATGCCGAGAAACGAATCGGAAATCAATGGGCCCTCAAGTACGCGATGGATTATCTCAGTGAGAATCCTTCGCCACGAAGATTCCTATTGGTCTTTTCGCAGATTGACCTCTATCGCGCCTATGCGCAGCAGCTCGGCCACTGGGGCAAGGTGGTGGAACGGTACTTGCCCTATGTATACGAAGCCTACCTGAGCGACGGGAGGGTGCGGGCTTGCGGCGTTTCGGCCGTGAATGCCACCCAAGTCATCCAGGACGGCGACGGTATCGCGCGGCGCGTTCCCGCCGACGGCTTCAAATCCGAAGGGTTCTCGAGTCTCACCAAATGGATCGTGGAAAATGCAAGGCAGCTCCATGAGGACGCAGGACAGCCTCAAAGGGAGAAGAGTCGCGAACAGGCCGCGGCATTGCGTAGCCGAATTGTGCTGAGGCTCAAGTACTTTTCCTGGTTCAGGCGGGGACTCTTTTTATTGGCGCCGGCGGTTTATTTTTCCGGGCTTCAGGTCCTGAAGCCCTTTTTCACGACAGATCCGTTGTGGCGGCACTATTTCTGCATCGTTTTCGTGGCTGTCTATCTCGGCGTTGTTTCGTGGTTCATCGACAGATTCCTGTCCCCGACGATTGAGCCCTGACGG
>CAYPXR010000053.1:0-32950 GCA_964414585.1 uncultured Planctomycetaceae bacterium | reverse complement strand
CGGCGGCGGTGGCGGCGGACGCCGATACTAGACATGGATATCATGCGGGAAGGGCGGCCTCCAGGCCGCCCTCTCCCTTTTTCGAGATTTCTTCGAGATGACGAAACCCCCTGAAGTCGGGCGCCGGTCCTTTGGGGGATCCCGCGTAAGCCGGCGATGCCGGCGAAAATGGATTTCCAGTATTCTTATTTCTTGTGAGCACGGATGAGCGACTGCCAAACCTTTGTTGAAATCGTCGATCCACAACCCAACACAAGTGAAGCAAACGACATCGAAATCCCTTCGATCATTTCGATGCCGGTGCGTATTGCCAACTTTCTTACGATTGTCCTCCCATTTTTGAGCCTGATCGTCGCCGCCGTTTTTCTATGGGGAAACGACTTCAACTGGCTGTATTTGGGGTTGATGTTGGGTATGTATTTTCTCACCGCCATGGGGATCACCGTCGGATTCCATCGCCTGTACACGCATCGGGCATTCGAGGCCGCGCGACCGGTCAAGCTCATTCTCGGTGTACTCGGATCAATGTCGGTCGAGGGACCGCTTCTTCGATGGGTCGCCGTCCATCGCCTGCATCATCAACACAGCGATCAGGAAGAAGACCCGCATTCGCCGCACACCCAGGGCGACGGCATCGTCGGTTTCTTCCGTGGGCTGTTTCATTCGCACATGGGATGGCTCTTTCGCGGAGATGCGCGCAATCTCATGCGTTACGCCGGCGATCTTGCCCAAGACCCCTTGGCCTCTTTTGTCAGCCGCTACTTTGCAGTTTGGGTCGCCATCGGTCTCCTCATTCCGACCGTTCTGGGAGGTGTGTTAACCGGCACCTGGATGGGCGCCTGGTTGGGGTTCATTTGGGGCGGTCTGGTCCGCGTCTTTTTCGTGCATCATGTGACCTGGAGCGTTAACTCCGTGTGTCACATTTGGGGAAGCCGGCCGTTTCGCAGCGAGGATCACAGTCGGAACAATTTCGTCTTCGGCGTCCTGGCCTGCGGCGAGGGGTGGCACAACAACCATCATGCCTTCCCGACATCCGCCCGTCATGGGCTGCGCTGGTGGGAGATCGACGTGAGCTACCTCGTCATTCGTACCCTTGCTGCGATGAAACTGGCGTGGAAGGTGAGAATTCCGTCGGAGACCTCAAAAGCCGCCAAGAAACGCGCCGACAAGGCAAGGCTTCCTCTTCTCGTAGAGGGACTCCAGGTGGCAAACTGGGGCGAGCCTTCCGCACCAACGGCGATGTAATCCTCGCCCGAGTCTCGAGTGGACTGCTTGATCCCAACCTACGCAATTTCTGTTTGCGCTTCGGCGTAGCCATGGATCCTGGCTGGCAGGGCGGCGGCAAAAAGGACTGCGCCAAGAACGGCGGCGATGATGAGGCCGAAATAGGCGTGCCCCCATCCATAATGTTCCACGAGCTTGCCCAATCCCCAGCCCGACAGCACGGTGCTGGCATAGCCAAAGACGCTCGTCAGGCCGACGGCCGTTGCGGCGGCACGTTTCGTCGCTCGGTTGGCCACGATGACCGCGACCAGGGCCTGCGGCCCGTAGACAAAAAAACCAGCGAAAATTAACAACAAGACGTTCAACCAAAACGATTGACCGGGCGTTCTTGAAAACAGGTACAAGGTCGCGCCGCAAAGTAGCATCCAGATCAAGCTGACGGGAGCGGCCCGGCCTTTGAAAAACCGATCCGTCAGCCAACCGGTCGTCAACATCCCGGCAAGCCCGGCGACTTCAAATCCGGCGACCATCCAGCCGGCGTGCGAGAGCTGAACGCCCTTGGCCTCCTTGAGCATCGTCGGCCCCCAGTCGAGGACGGCGTAGCGGATCGTGTAAACGAAAAAGTTGGCGGTCGAGACGATCCAAATGTATTTGTCGGAGAAGACCTTTTCCCAGAGCAGCGTCCGGTAGGAACCCGTCGAAGGATCGCCGTTTGGGGACAGGATGATCTCCTGCGTGCCTTCGATTTCCGGCAAACCGACCGACTCCGGCGCGTCGTGAAGCTGGGTGAGCAAGACGATAGCCATCAAGAGCGCCAGCGCGGCGGGGACGAAGAAGCAGATTCGCCAGGTGCCGAAGTGATGCACCAGATAGCCGCAGAGGATGACGATCGCGCCGGCGCCGAGCGAGTGCGACGCGTTCCACATGGCCATCTTGGTCGCCAATTCCTTCGGCGAGAACCAGTGTGTGAGCAATCGGGCGCACGGCGGATAGCCCATCCCCTGGAACCAGCCGTTGAGCAGCCAGACAACGCCGAGGGCGACCGCGGCGGTACTCCAGCCAAAAATAATGTTCAGCACGGCTGACGCGGCGAGGCCCAGGGCCATGAAGACGCGGGCATCCGCGCGGTCGCAAATGACCCCATTGAAAAACTTGGAGACGCCGTAAAGCAGGCCGTGGAGGGTCAGAAATATTCCGAGTTCGGACTTGGAGATCCCCAACTGCTGCTCCATGACCGGCATGGCGATCGAGAGATTCTTTCGGACAAAATAGAACATCCCGTAGCCGAGCGTTGTCCACAGGAGGATACGAGGGCGGTAAAAAGCGTAACGCTCGCGGATTTGATCGGGATCTGTGAACGCCGGTACGCTCTGAATTTCACCGATGGGGGAAGTCATGAAAGGCCGTTACTCCTCGACTCAGTGTGTAAACTACCCGAGGAGTGTTGCGGTGTCCCGGCACGTCAAATTGATTGGACCCGTCCGATCGATGATGCCAGGAGGCCGAGATCAGGCGCAATCGGTCCCTACGCTTCAGCCAGCTCATCTTTGAAGAGCGGTCGGCCTGCCATGGCGGTGATGCAGCCGTAGCCTGCCACGGCCGTAATGAAGATCAATGAGAGCCACGTTGCGCCGGCCGGCCAGCCCGAGAGCCCGAACGCGGCCGGCCAATTGAAAACATAGCCAAAAAACCATAAGAACACCGATGCCAGCAATCCGAAACGCAGAAGCACGATAAGATGAACAAACATCCACGCGCTCTCGGACGCGGCTGTAATCCAAGTCGACCGGGAAACGCCACCCCCGGATTGAAAGGCGAATGAAATAACACCGTCGACGCCGACGAGAAGCAGCATTGCCAGCCATTGTCTCTTGACGAGCAGAATCGCACCAAGAAAGAGAAACAAGATGAGCATCGCGAAGAATGCGGAAAACGACGTGTCGAACATGGATCCGATTTGGAAGCGCGGCCCCCTGAGGAATTCAAGAGGCCCAGCCAATGGCATGGGAGGCGCCTCACCACACCAGCGGAGCGTTTGAAGAGTCATCAAACGGATGACGTTCAGCCCAAGTGCAAAAAGTCCCCCGACCAGAATATCGCGCCCGACCAACGGGTCGCCCAGCCGGCCTCCAAGCAGCCGGGTCCAGGATACGAGGACACCTGGCCACCGCCGGCGCACATGCGGCTCAAGACTCACATACCAGAGCCAGATAACGACGGCGGTCAGTAGCGCCTTCGCAACTTGGAATCGAATCCGCAGAAACTCCACAAATGTGACGGGGACATGATCGCTCAGCAAGAGCCAACCCACCGATACCAGACAGAACAGCGCGATCCCCACGCGACGGGCGCCGGCCGCGTCCGCGCGGCGGAGCCGCAGGTTGCGCCGCGCCATCAAGACCCCGCCCAACAACAACAGCGTCAGGATTCCGAAGATGATGGCTTGCGCGACGTACTCCCCCGTCGTCGTGCTCTCTTCCTCTGTGCGCCAGGCCTTCGTCCACGGTTCAATTATTCGAAAATACGTCGGTTTGCCGCGGAAGGCACCGGCCTCCAGCCGAATGGACACGCTCGGCTGACCGGCGAAGTGCCCCTCCCAGGCCGCGCGTTCGTCGCAGTATTTTTCGGGTGTCCATTGCGGATCGGTTCGCGCGAATAATCGCTCGTCGATCTGCGCGTCGGCGAAGAGAAGGGACCAGTTCGTTGACGATGGGGCGGACGTTGCTTCCGCCTTCTCCCGCTCGGCCGGCGATACACTTAGGCGCGTCAACCGCCCAGTGGGATCAAGCTGAACCATGGCTTCGCCCGAGTACATCAACGGAGGTGCTTCTTGGGTAATGAGATCTTCGGATGAGGCCGGAATCATGGCCTGAGGACTTTGTCGATACCAAAAGTACATCGGGGACGGCCGAACACTCGCCAATTGTCCCCATCGCGTCTGGGAACGGTCGGTTTTCTCAATGTGTTGCAGATGGTCCCAGGAAACGTCGAAGCCACGGGCCGTATCGGCGACCGTACCCTTGTGCCCCAGATGCGTGAGAATCTCTGCCGCCCGGTCGGCCAATACCTCCGGCGGCTTGGGTAGCGGCACCAGGCGCGTGAGGTAAACAGTTTCGCACAACGGAATCGACGCCAGCGCACCGCTGACGATCAAAAGGAAACAGAAAATAGCAAGCGCCGGGTGCATCCCTTCGGTCGATCCAGACGCCGCGACCATTTCAGGCGATGGTGTTTCGCCGGCCGCCAGCGCCGCTGCCAGCGGATCCGCGCCGGGAAGCGCGGCCGCCACGGCCAATGCCGAGCTGGGCCGCAACCGTGGGTCTTTTTCAAGACAACGAAGAATGACGCGTTCAACGGCCGGGTCGATATCGTCCACCACATTCGACGGCGTCATGCGCGATCCGCTGTCGTGAAGCCGCTGCAACTCCTCCACCGAATTGGTCTCGAACATCCGTTTGCCGGTGTAAACTTCATAGAGCACCAGGCCGAGGGCATAAAGATCGCTGCGCACTGACACGTCATGGCCGGACAATTGTTCGGGAGACATATAAGCCGGCGTTCCGGCGCGGATTTCTCCGCCGCGAAAGCTGTCGGCCATTCCGGCCAGCCCGAAATCCGTAATCCGCACGCGGCCTCGACCGTCAATCATGACGTTGGCCGGTTTGAGGTCGCGGTGCAAAACGTCGTTCGCGTGCGCGGCGGCCAGGCCGGCACACAACTGTCGAGAGATTTCAATGGCTTTTTCCTTCGATGGCCGTCCCATTCGGCGCAAGACGGCGGAAAGATCCTCGCCGTCCACGTATTCCATCGAAAGGAAATACCGGCCATCGGCCTGCGCGATGTCGTAAACGCGGCAAACGTTGGGATGCGCGATCTGCCGCGCAATCCGTACTTCCTTCCGAAACCGCTCCAGTCGCTGGGGGTCCGCCGCGAACTCCCGTGGCAGAAATTTCAGCGCCACCGACTGGCCCAGCTCGAGATCGTCGGCCCGATAGACCTCGCCCATCCCGCCCTTGCCAATCATGCTGACAACGCGATAGCGCTCAGTAAGTTTGGTGCCGGGTAGAAACTGCCCGTGCGTCACAAATTCGGAATCCCAGGTGCTTTTCGCGGGGAGGGTCGGCATCCTGGCGAGCGACGGCCCCTCCGCCTGGGGACCCGTCGGTGTCGCCAAACCCCGTCCCACGGCCACGCTGCAATACGGACAAAGGCGGCTGTCCTCGGGAATCTGCCGCGAACAAGAAGTGCAAAATCGCATGGGCGGCTCTCGGTCGGAATCACCGGGGGAAACGGGCCCTAGTCTCCGAGTTGAGTGGACATCGCGCCTTGACGCGCCCGACGGAGAATCTCTTCACTCGGTATGGCCTTTGAGTCATCGTCAGTGGAATAGACAATCAGCGTATCGCCGATTCGAATCAGATCGCCGGCGGCCAGCGGAGTTTCGGCCGTAATTCGGTTCTCATTTACAAAAACGCCATTGGAGCTTTGAAAATCGACCGCCGCGTGTCCTGGAGTCGTCCCCAGTCGTTTGACTTGCAGGTGCATTCGGGACAACTTCGGGTCGAGAATCTGAATCGTGCAGCCATGATCCCGACCGATCATGACAAGATTGGCTTGGCTGAGCGAAAACGTCTTGCCCTTCTCGGGTCCGTCGATCACGATGAGTGACGCCATAATTTGGCTCCGAAATTTGTTCCAACAGGCATCCGGCTAACGGGCTCGAATGGCCCGATCGACATCCTACCCAAAAAAAGTCGTAGCGCATATTGTCTAATGAGGAGTTGTCGTCCGCCACTGCATTTGTTGCTGAGAAACCTATCATGCGAGAAATCATCGATTTGTCCCACCCCATCGAGAATGGACGCAAGACCGACCCGCGATTGCCCGCAGTCAGGGTCTCCGAGCATTGGACCCGCGATGCGTCGGCGAAGAACTACGCGCCGGGCGTCTCCTTCCAGATCGCAACGGTCGAGATGGTGCAGAACACCGGAACCTACGTCGATTGCCCGTGGCATCGCTACGCGGATGGGCTCGGAGTCTGGAACTTTCCGTTGGAGCGGCTCGTCGATCTCCCGACGGTTGTTGTGGATGTCAGGGCGAAAATCGACCCGTCCGGCCGTATCGACGATCACGCGGTGCTCTCCGCGGCTCGCCCGGAGGCCGCGATATTGATTTTCACGGGCTGGTCCAGGCACTGGGGGTCGGACGAATACGGAAGCGGCCGGCATCCGTGGATCGACGGCGCCTGCGCCAAATCGCTCGTGGAGAAGGGCATCGCTCTCTACGGGCTCGACACCTTGAACGCAGATTCGTTCGCCGACCCGGCGCGGCCCGTGCATAGCATTCTGCTTCGCAACAACATCCCGATCATCGAAAACCTGACAAACCTCGATCGACTCGTGGCTCGTAGGGTTTGCCTCTTTGCCGCGCCTCTGCCAATCGTAGGTTTCGGGAGCGGTCCGGTCAGGGCATTTGCCAGATTGCAGTAGCCCAGGCGTTCAATCGCCGCCTATGCTTTGACGGCCGTCGCGACGGGTGGGACGGTCTTCGGCGGATTTGCCGGCAGGGGAGCGTCCTCAAGGATTTGCGTGCCGTAAAGCGTCTGGTAGAGCGGGCAGCGCTCGATCAACTCGTCGTGTCGGCCGACGTCCGAGATTCGGCCGCGGTCCATGACCACGATCCGATCGGCCTGGAGGATTGTCGAAAAGCGGTGGGCGATGATCAGTGCGGTACGGCCTTCGAGGAAGTGTTCGACGGCATCGTGAATCTTGTGTTCGCTGTCGCTGTCAATCTGGCTCGTTGCTTCATCAAAGATAAAGATCGGGGCGTTCCGCAGGATCGCGCGGGCAATGGCGATGCGCTGTTTTTGACCGCCGGAGAGCATGATGCCGTGCTCGCCGACCTCGGTGTCGTAGCCCTGCGGTTTTTCGCGGATGAATTCGTCGGCATAGGCGGCCCGGGCGGCGGCGCGGATTCGTTCTTCGCCTTCGGCCACGTCGTATTTTCGCTCGGGATGTCGGCGTTTCAGGATGAGGCGGCGCAAAAGGACATCGTCGCCGTAGGCAATGTTTCCGGCCAGTGTGTCGGAGAAAATGACCGTGTCCTGTGTCAGCAGGCTCATTTGTCGCCGCAGCGAGGCAATGGAAAAATCGCGAATCGGCTTGCCGTCGATCAGTACGGTCCCCTCGTCGGGCTCAAAAAAGCGTAGCAGCAGAGATACAAAGGTCGTTTTTCCAGAGCCGTTCGGTCCGACGATGGCGACGCGCTCGCCGCGACGAATCGTCAGGTTGATGCCGTCCAAAGCGGGTCGCTCGCCCGACGGGTAAGTGAACCGGATGTCGCGGAATTCGATCTTGTCGGCGAAGGGCGGAAGCGTCGAGCCGGTCTGCGTGCCGGTCGACTCGTCCGGCAAGTCGATGACCTCGAAGACGCGGTCCATCGCGGCATTGGCGCTCTGGATGCGGTTGTAGAAGGACGACAACTTGCGGATCGGATCAAACATGCCTGCCATGCACGCCGCAAGCGTGGCGAATTTCGAAAAATCCATCAGGCCGTCGAACATCTGCTGGGCGAAGTAGAGGATGGCGCCGGCGGCGATGAACTGGCCGACCGTTTCAAAGGCGGGGCTGGAAAAGGCATCGATCCGCTCGATCTTGAGCTGTTGCCGGAGCATCTCCCGGTCGACCAGATGGAGGCGTATCCGCTCGTACGTCTCCATGGTATAGCCTTTGACGACGCGGATGCCGCTGACGGCGCTTTCCAGGGTCGAAAGCATCCGCCCGTAGTTCTCGAGAAGGCGCTTATTCGCCTTGCGGATCATCTTGCCGAATCGGCGGATCAGAAACGCGGCGAGCGGCGCGGACGTGACGGTGATGAGTGTGATCCGCCAGTCGATGGCCAACGCCACCGCAAAGACGAACATCGCCTTAAGGGGCTCGCGAAGGGATTTGACGAAGATAAAGTTGAGTCCGCGGTAGACGTCCTGGCTGTCCTGCACAAAGCGGCTGATCGTGTCGCTGATCCCTTGGGAGGCGAAATGCGACACCGGCAGGCGAAGCACGCGATGATACATCCGCTTGCGAATGTCCAGGACCGTCCGCGCGGCCACCACGGCAACCAGATATTCTCCGGCAAATCGGCAGATCGCCCCGATGACGCCGATCAACAAAACGACGACGAGGATCATCACGAGCGTGCGCAGTCGCGAGGCGGAATTGGTCTCCTGCGGGAGCCAGGATGCGCCGAGCCGAAGCCAGCGGTCGACAAACGTCACGTTGTCAGGATGGGCGTGCAGTCCGATGACGGCTCCGCCCGCGGGGCGTCGGAATTGCAAGGTCAGTTCCGAACCATCGGGGGCGTAGGCCAGATCGTGGAAAATTTCCGTCGGAGTAAGACGTCGGCCGTCCACGGTCTCAATCTCGTCGAGCCGTTTTAAGGGCGGTTCGGTTGCCGGCGGTCGTTTGACCTTGGCGACATGGACGCGCGACTGGGCCTCGTCCATGCTGAACACCAGCCCCAGGCGCCGCTCGGCGATGCTCTGATGAACCCAGGAGGGTATGCCCTGCTTGTCCGCGATGAGCTGGACCGCCGGCAAAAGCGCCGCAATATTGATGGAGTAGGTGATCGCCACCATGGCGATGCAGCTGACGCCCAAGGTCAGCAAGCCGTAATAGGGGCGGGCAAACCTCAGGACTCGGAGGAAATGGAAGGGAGACGCGCCTTTGGCGGCACTTCGGCCGCGGGATGTGGATGGGCCGGCAAGGGGCATTCGGGCGTCTCTCCAAACCGTCGGACCGTCGTCGGCGATCGACGACGCATGGGCGGCATTCTAGGGGAATTCAGGCGAAGGGGAAACCCGAAGATTTGCGTTGTCCCAACCGACCATGTCACCGGTGCGCCGCAAATAGGTGACGTCGGCGGTGTCGAAGCGGCGAGCGCCTTCCTCACGGAGGCGGGGCGCATGATCGCGCAGATATTGCTCGACGGATTCTCGTGAAGCAAATTCGTACTGAACGACATACGAGTGCGGCGGGTCATCGAGTCGAACCAGCCGTCCGCTCAATGCGCCGGCCGCAACCACGTCGGCGATGTGTTCTTCCAGGATCCAGCGAACCCATCGTCGGGCAATTTCATCGTCGCGAAACAACGCGGAGACTTCGTATAGCACGCGCTCGGACATCAGTTCAGAAAGGCATCTACAAAATGGGGGATATCCAGTCCATCGGCAACATTGGAATGATCGAGATCGGCCTGGGACACGTGGCACGTCACCGTGTCGAGCCCCAGTAGGACCTCCACAAAAGCGTCGACATCGGCCACGCTTAGCATGCCGTCGCAATTGACATCGGCGGGCAACGGTTTGAGGCCGAGTTGAATCTGGACCGTTAATTCGAGCGTCGAGATCGATTCGCCGGGAATATTCTCGTCGCTGATTTGAATGCTGAGACTCGCGGTGTACAAGCCGGGCGACAATCCGGTCGTGTCAATGGACAACGGTAGCGTCGCGCCGGCGCCGCCGATGTTTGTCGGCAGCGGCCCGACGAGCGCGAACGGCGCCGTCAGGCCGCTCACGCCACCCACGTCGAACTGGGCCTGGAACGCATCAAAGCCCAGATTGAATAATTCGACATCGATCGCCTGCACGCCGGTATCAGGCGTCAGGTTAGCCGACACGGTCATCGCGTCCTCATCCTGCGAGTTCGAAAACGACCCGTTGGCATGTCGAACGATCATGCCGGACGTCGTGAGATGCTGCGGCGAATTCTGGACGCCCTGGCTGTTGCTGGAAACATCGATCGCGCCATTGACCGCGCCGACCGTCAAAGTATCGACCGCAAATCCGACGGCGACCGGTCCGGCGAGTGCTGCGACGGTGCCGGACGGCGTCCCCGACAATGCGCCCGAACTTGTCGCGGTGAAATCCAATTCATCCGCGCCGGCGGTCACTTGTGCGACGGCGGCATTGGAGATGTTGGCGGTGACGTCAAACGTCGCGCCTTGAATCACGCGACCAAAGTTCGCAGGCATCGACGCCGCCAGGACGGCCGGCACCTGGTAATCCGCGACCACCGGCACGTGGTCGCTGGCGTTGTAGAGCTCGGCCGCCAATGCGTTCGAACGGGGAATGTCCGCCGGATAGTAAGAGTTATTCCCGGAGTTGATCGACTGATCGTAATGGTTGCCGTCGTTGCCGAAGGATCGAAACGTGCCTGGGATCAACGCGAGCCCCTCGCCATCTTGAAACGCCGCGGTAGAAAGCTGATGATCGAATCGATCGTCCATGCCCCCGGCGACCAGCGTGCAACTGCCGGCGCAAGGCGCCTGCGTGTGCTTGATGGCGTTACCTGCGCCAGCCCAGGTCCCGGTTCCCAGAGGATCAAGGGCCTGACCGTTTCCAGACGAAAGAAACTTGAGGTAGGGCGTTTCGGTGTTGCTGTACACGTTGAAATCACCCGCATAGATTATGTGCGTCCCGGCCGGTAGCAAGTCGGCGTTGTTTCGGACGGCCGTCGCCCCGGATAGCCGCGTCGCCTCATTGGCCGAACCCGTCGACGCCTTCAGGTGCATGCTGTAAATGTAAAACGACACCTCCGGCGATGTGTATCCCACAAGCTTGAGTTTCCACCGATCTGCGTTTCGGCCGGCGCCGGTGGAAATGTCGACGTGCGCAGTGGCGTCTTCCGTCAATACATCGGCGCGATAGAACATCGCCTGCGCGCCGGCCGAGCCGTTCTCGTTGGTATTCGGCGGCGTGTTGACGGTAAACGTCCCTTGCGTGTAGGTCACGCCGGGAGGCGCCGAGGCATTGAGATAGGTGAGCAGCGGCCCCACGTCCGAGCTCTGCACCTCGCCAAAAACGTAAAGATGCGGCGCGACCGCGAAGCCGGGCTTGTCGTCGGCCGCCAGGGCCGCGAATACGCCCTGGAGATTCGTCGTGTTGCCGTTGAGGCTGGCGACGTTGTAGTTGACGATGCGAAGCTGTGCCGAGGCAACTCCGGTAATCGTCATGGATAAAACGATAGCGATTCTTGGCGAAACGAAACGACGCTCGATGGGCATGTGCAACCCCTATGGTAGGCTTCGGTCGTGGGTTTCCTTACCTCGACCGTCGTGCAGGCCATCATTATACCAAGTTTTCATTTCGTTTCTTCCTCGCCATCCCGTTAAAAAACGTTGGAACCGGTCGATCCAGGATCGAAAGATTCATCACTTAGAGTTGGCCCAGGGTGAATTTTTCTTGACCGGCTTGGTATCGGATTGATAAACTTGACCGTGCGGATGGCGTCTTCCGCCGATTGGTCGCCTAAAATGGGTGGCGATCCCGGCTGAAGGCAATGCCGCTGCGGTCGGTCGCGAGGCCGCCGTGTGTGTCCGTCGACGACGGCCGACGGATGGGTCAATGCCCGGAAGCCGCGGTCACGCGGCGGTCCGGGGTTGTCGCCCTGTGAAGGGAGGTGATCCGTGGATACTGGTAATCGTAGGATGCTGCCGTAACGCAGCGAACGTGGCTGCTACGGCAGCTTGAAACGAATGTGCCCGTCGGTTCGCCTGCAAAGGCGCTACCGGCGGGCCATTTTTTTGTTCCGGACCGCGCCGCCGCATCGCGGCATTCCAACTACTTGGTCCAATCAACCCATTCGACCCCGTCCGGACGTTGGACCTCGAAACGCTTTGGATCCAACTTGGGATTGATCTTGACGTCCGACAGGGTCAACCATTGAAAAGGCCGATCGTACTTGTCATAACTGATAGTTTTGACGACCAGGGGGGCATCTTTTCGAAAGTAGGAAACCATCCTCGACGCCACGGCCTTGCTCAAATCCTTTGGCCGGATTTCCAGGGCCCAGACGACCTTGCCGTCGATCTTTTCGTCCGGCAGGAGTTTGAGCGTGTAGTCCAGTTCAAGGGCTTCGAAATAGGCCTTGGTCGGGACGGCTGATTGCATCGGATCTATTTTCGACTTGACGCCCACTTTTTTCCCGTTGGTTTCCCCGACGTCGTAAGCGAATTGCCCGTCACAATAAAGCGTATGAACATCGTGAGTCTTGTATTCCTCGGCCCCGATGGTCGTGAGACTGTCCGTGGTCATGTCGGCGCGAAAAAGAATTTTGTCGTTCTGAATGAGGTATTCAATCGTCCCCGTGCCATCAGACCGGTCCCAACTGCCCGCGCCGTTGTGGTCGAGCTTTTGAGTGACCTTCGCCGAGAACGACTTGTGTTCCTTCACCATTTTGACGAGCTTCGCCTGGAACTCGGCAACCGCCGGATCGGGGGCCGCTGGTGCGGACGTCGGGGATTGACCGGTCCACATCCAACACGCCAGTAGGAAGAATCGAATCACTGGTTAGACCTCTCGCTAAATGTCGGACTGACGTCCGTGATTGTAGTGACGACTCCAAGATTCTCTGAATTTGCGTCCATCCCGTAAAGCCCCGCAAGACAGAAGTTGGTCCCTCAATTATCGGAAGTCGCCCGGTGGATTCAGCCGCACCGGCCATTGAATTCGGTATCCTCACAGGAGTAACATGTAATAGCTTTTTAGTTTTCAGCGGTTCTGGGGGGATCGGGGGCATCCTGAAACTCAGGACACGTTTTCATTCGTCAAAGAGGGCTGCGGATCGATCCTTCGATCCGCCGGAGGGGGGGCGTGAAAAAGTTCGTGGCCTTACTTGCGCTCGGTTCGGTCGGTTGCGGGGCAGGCGCCTTCGCTGTTCCGTTGCCGATTCCCATTCCCATCCCTCCCGTTCCCGCGGTCTTGGTCCCACTGGATGGTCAATGGACCCTGGCGGATACGGCCGGAGTGCGATCGTGTTTGACGATACAAGAGTCGAGAGTATCCATCGTTGACACATCGTGCAGCAACGACGGCTTGGGGCTGGCCGCGAGAATCCGCGAAGCTCCGCTCATCACTCGGAGCGGACAGATCATTGTTCTCTCGGTCACTTACAACCCCAAAACGGGCGTCGACACGCAATCAACGCTGGTCTTCAGCGGACAACTTCAAGTCGACGGAACGTTTGTGGGTACGCGACACGATGAAACGGTTTTTCCCATGGACGACAAAGTGACCATTCGTGATCAACCCGCCATTCTCTCCCGTTGGTGAAAAGCTGTGCATGAACACCCATCTGGATTCGAATACTGTGTGTTAACGACACGGATGACGACACGCCCGACACAAGCAAAAAATAGGAGGCTCAGAAGTAATTTTTTCTATCGTCTACTCCACTGTTGAGATGATGAAATTGGTATGATTTAGGGGTTGTGCAGAGGGGGTGCCCGTCTTCCCGGATGGCTTTGCTCCCGGTTGTGAACAAGGATGCTGGAGTAGGAGCATTATTCGTGGCGAAGCAAATTCTCCTTTTTGTTACCGTACTCGCGGTCTTCTGGTCAACGACCGTCGTGGCGCAGGATGAGCGGCGAGCAACGCCGGCGGCGGTCGATGAAATAAGCCCGACGGCGCTTCAACTTCGTGCCGGAAAGTTTGAACTGGACGCCGCGAAATCACTGCACCGGCGGGCTGCGGGGACCGTTGCGTCCAAAGGACACTACGTGATTCAGCTCGACGGCGCGTTGACGCCGGATCGGGTGGCGCGACTTTCGCGGGCGGGGATTCAGCTCGGCCGATACCTTCCGACCAATTCATACATTGTGCGGCTTCGCCAGGGATTTGACCTGAAGGCGAAGCTGGGCGATTTGCCTTTCGTGCGCTGGGTTGGCCCATTTGAGAAGTCCTGGAAAGTGGATCCAACGATCGGCCAACGGAATTTCCAGTCCTCCGAACGCCAGTCGCTTCAGATTCAACAAGTTGTGAAGCTCACCGTTTCGCTTTTTGAGGGAGAGGACGAACAAGCCGCGACCAACCGGCTCGCCGCGCTCCCCGGGGCGGTGATTACGGATGTCGCCAGGGCAGGTGAAGACGCCACGGTGGAATTGACGGTTCCAAGGGAGACCGTCACGCAACTGGCCGACGATTCCTCCGTCCAGTGGATTGAAGAGGCCGGTGAAATCGTTCTCCGCAACGACACGAATAAGTGGATTCTTCAAAGCAACGTCAGCGCACAGACGCCCGTCTGGGATCACGGAATTCATGGGGAGAACCAGATTGCCGGTCACATTGACGGAAACGGCAGCAATGGCTTGAACTATGATCATTGCGCGTTTCGCGATCCCTCAGTGGCCACGCCGGGTCCGACGCATCGCAAAGTCATCGCCTATTTCGGCGGAACCGGCGACGATGCGCATGGGACCCATACAGCGGGAACATTCTTTGGCGACCCCGTTCCCGCCGGAGGAGCGGCCACCTATCGGGGTATGGCCTACCTCGCCAAAGTCGCGTTCACAAACCTGGGTACGGTCACGACGGCGAATCTTTATTCCAAATTCCTACAGGATTACAACGCCGGCGCTCGAGTTCACAGCAATAGCTGGGGGACGGACGGAACCACGCTCTACACCACCTGGTGCCGCGACGTGGACAAGTTTTCGTATGATCTCGAGGAA
This sequence comes from uncultured Planctomycetaceae bacterium, assembly GCA_964414585.1. Taxonomy (GTDB): domain Bacteria; phylum Planctomycetota; class Phycisphaerae; order UBA1845; family UTPLA1; genus DATEMU01. The sequence goes on along the minus strand of CAYPXR010000053.1, from coordinate 18,223 downwards.
AATTTGGTCTGCTTCGCGGTGACGAATACGGGCGGTGTCGTCTATACCCCGGAAAACGCGAAAAACTGCCTTGCGGTCAATCGAGGTTCAGATACGCCGAGCCAGGGAAATGCCTGCGGTTCGATCTCGGCGGGGCCGACCGCCGATGGCCGACGAAAGCCGGAGATTGTCGCGCCGGGTTGCAGTACCATCTCGTCGTCCACGTCGGGCGCCACCTGCACGTTCAGCGGGAGTGGCTGGACCGGCACGTCGATGGCGTGTCCCGCCGTTGCGGGCTCCGGTATTCTGGTGCGGCAGTATTACATGGATGGCTTTTATCCAAGCGGCGTGGCGACCCTTGCTGATCAATTTACGCCGTCTGGCGCCTTGATCAAAGCGACCCTCCTCAATTCGTCCGTGGATATGACCGGCATTGCCGGCTTTCCGTCCAATAGCGAAGGATGGGGTCGTGTGCTGCTGGACAATGCACTCTACTTCAGCGGCGACGCCAGGAATCTGATCGTCCTTGCCGACATTTGGAACGCCAATGGCCTCACCACTGGCCAGTCTTCGCCGGTTTACAACGTCAACGTCAATGGCAACGGTGAATCTTTCAAAGTGACGCTTGTCTGGACGGAAAAGGAAGCCACCGTTAACGCGAATCCGGTTTATATCAACGACTTGAACCTCGTAGTGACCGGACCAGGTGGCACTTATCTTGGCAACGTCTTTTCCGGCGGACAGTCCACGACCGGAGGCGCGGCGGACACCAAGAACAACGTGGAACAAGTGCTCCTCAACACGCCGGCGGTGGGGAGCTATACGGTGCAAGTTAACGCCCCGACGGTAAATACGACCGGACCGCAGGGCTTTGCATTGGTGGTGACGGGTTCGGTTTCCTCCATGCTGCCCGCCCCGACGCTTTCGTCGATTTCACCGAACTCGGGCGATGCCGAAACCGTAGTGCCGATCTCGGAACTGTTGGGGACGAACTTTCAGTTGAGCGGCACGACGGTGGTCAAGCTCAAGCGCACCGGACAACCAGACATCGTGGCGACCGGCGTGTCGGTTGTAAACGACATCAAAATCAACTGCACATTCGATCTGACCGGTGTGGCCGAGATCGGTGCCTGGGACGTCGAAGTCACCAATCCGGATTCCCAGACCGCCACGTTGCCGGGCGGATTCAACGTCACGGTGACCTGCCTGAAGGCAGACGTCAATCGGGACAGCAAGGTGGATGGTCTCGACGCTCAAAAATTCACCGATCTGCTGATCGCCGGCGGCGGGATTGCCGTGGAAAAATGCGCCGGCGATGTCGAAGCCGTGCCGGACGATCAAATCGACGAAGATGACATACCGAATTTTGTTGACTGCCTCTTGAATGAGGGTTGCCCGTAATTAGGGGTCCGTATCGACCGGCCGCCGGGCTCGGGTCGTCCATGGATGACGATCGAGCGGCGGCGCGGATATGATCGTGGGCCCAATGCCCAAACTCACCCCGGAACTTCTTATCTCCGCCTACGCCCAGGGCGCTTTTCCCATGGGCGTCGCCGGGCGGATTCGCTGGTTCTCCCCCGATCCACGGGCGATTCTTCCGCTGGATGGATTCCATGCGTCCAAAACCTTGATGGCGACCTATCGCAAGGGCCACTTCGAAATCCGCATCAACACCGCCTTCGCCGAGGTCATGCGGCAATGCGCCGACCGCGGCGAGGGGACGTGGATTACGCCGGCGATTATTCGCAATTACGTCACACTCCATGAAATGGGCTTTGGCCACAGCGTCGAAGCCTGGAAAGGCGGCGCGCTGGTTGGCGGTCTCTACGGCGTCGCCCTCGGCGGTGCGTTTTTTGGGGAAAGCATGTTTCACCGCGCCCGCGACGCGAGCAAGATCGCCCTCGTCGCCCTCGTGCGGCGGATGAAAGAGCGTGGCTACGGCCTGCTCGACACTCAATATTCGACGGAACACCTGAAGCGGTTTGGATGCGTGGAGATTTCGCGCGACGATTATCTTCGAAAATTGTCCGCCGCCTTGAAGCGACCCTGCAGGTTTGTCTGATCATTCGTGGCGGCCGCGCAAAGAAAAACGCCCCTTCGACGTCATGCGTCGTCGGGGCGCTTCTGTTCTCAAAAATTTCCGACTCGAAGATTACTTGCGGCCGGTGAGGATCGCATCTTTCGCGGCCTTGGCCACGCGGAACTTCACCACGCGCTTCGCCGGAATCTTGATCGCTTCGCCCGTCGCCGGGTTGCGGCCCATGCGCGCCTTGCGATTGACGAGAACGAGCTTGCCGATGCCCGGCAACGTGAAGCTGTTCTTCGCCTGCTTGTAGGCGGTCTCGACCAGGCTCTCCATGAACGCGATGACTTGCTTTCGCGTCATCTCGTTGCTCTCGGCGAGGTGGCTGATCAGGGCGGACTTGCTCATCGATTTTGATGCTGCCATCGAATCTCCTTGGTGCAAAATTGCCTTGTTCGAGCCTCTTCCATAAGGCTCATTTGCTGGGCAATCTATCACAGCCGCCGGGGAATGCAAGTGATTATGCCCATTTTTCAAGGGTTTTTTGAAACTGCCGACAACATTAATTTCGACGACCATAGACCCACGCGACCGCCAGCGGTCCTCGGCGGACGGTGTAGATCGCCTCGAACCGGCGCGAAAGGATATCTCCCGGTGGCCAGTCGGGAGGAAGGTCGCCGTAGCCCAAAAGGTTGTTGATGTGAACCAGGACATAGTCCGCGCCGTTGATCGACGGGGCAGGGGGGACGGCAAAGCTGTCAGGAGGGATACCCCTGCGGATAAGCTCAAAATGAGGGTTTCTCGGCATTAGTTGGTCAATGATACGGTCCTCCCAGAGGTAGCTGACCACCCGGTCACCCCGATGGACATGGGGGTCGGTGTTGCACCAGTGGATCAATTCCGCCACGCCGTCACTGGGGGTCTGTATCAGGTTGCGGTACCCACGAGACTCGGCCCCCAGCCAACGGTCACCGACCCGGTCATACCCGTAGAGGTTGTAGCTGGGGTAGGCATTCGCCACGCGAATGCCCAGGTGGCAGAGCAAAATCAGGATCAGGAGGGACCAGAGCGAGGGGGCGATCGGCGAGAGTCTTTTGACCCGCATGCCCATCTCAACAACAAAGGCGGCGGTGATAACGTTGACGAGCGGGTAGACACCCATCAGGTAGAACGTCTGTCGAAGCGGAAGGAGGCATACTCCCACGACGTAGAAAACGAAGCAGTAGATGAAGGGTCGCCAACGCGGGTCTTTTCGTTCGCGAATCGCTGCGTAGACCAACGCCAAACAGGTCAGAATCCCGAAAGGGATGGTCAGTTTGATGAGTAGAATGCCGGAGTAAAGGCGAAGATGGTCTCGCCAGGAGATGGCGGAAGGCGCATCCCCCCAATGGAACATCCGCCGGGCCAAGTCACGGACGATCTGGTGATCCGTCAGGTGAACCGGCATGACGGCGAAAAAGGTGAGAACGGCGAGGACGAGGAGCGCGATGAAACGGGCGTATGGGTCCGTGGAGACCGGGCGACGGCGACAAACGAAGACGATCGTTGAGACCCAAAGGATGAAGAGGGCGACCCATCCCAGGACGGCAAGCGAGCGAGATCGAATTGCGACGGCGGCGGTGGCCGCAACAAGGACAAGGCCCAGCGCGAGTAACTGGTGGAGGCGTCGGACATTCGGCGAACGATCCGTAGTCGATGGAGCGCCCCTCATAACCGATGATTTCACCATAATCGCGAACACGAAGATCAGAACTCCCGCGAAGACTTTCGCTCCGACCGCCAATCCGAGAAAAATGGCGGCGACCAGCCATCGACGTGCCGTTGGCTCACGCTGGTAGCGGAGGAAAAACCAGAGCGAGAGTGTCATGAAACAGGCCGGCGCGACGTCGCCCTCGGTCATCGAAATCCGTTCGAATGCCAAGAAGTAGGGTGCAAATGCCAGAAGAAGGCTCGCCAGGATCGCAACGAGGGGACCGAAGCAAATCCTGGCAACGCCGGCGGCCGCAATGATGGTGATTGCGCCAAGCACGACGCTGACGGCGCGTGCAACGGCAAGATCGTCGCTGTTAGTCAGCTTAAACGCCGCGGCGCAGAGATACATCGGCAGCCGCAATTGCGAAGCATCGAGCGTTTGATCGCCACCGGTAATGGCATGCGCCGCGAGGGCGGCCGCGATGTCGTGATCGACCTGCTCGTCCCAGAGCATGTCGAGATGCTTCGCCGAATTCCAGGCAATCGTCGCCGAAGCGATGGCTACGAGAATGCTCGAGAAGAGTGATAGCCGATCCGCCGTAGTGTGGGTGGCGCGCAAACAGGTGAATGCGTCTGTTGAAGCGGCGATTTCGTCAGGCCTATGGCCGTGAGGCGATGGCATGGGCGAGCGGGCTCACGACCAGGGGAACGATCTTGGACCCGGCCCATTCCTCGGCGCGTTCGGACAGGTCCCGGTGGGCGTCGAGAAGCGAATCCGATTCGTCGAATCCCCAGTAGCGTCGAAGAGTCAGAAAAACTGAAAGGGGCTGCGGCTCGAACTGCTGGGTGCGAACCTCGTAGGTGGACGTGCGGCTCTTGATCTCCAGGTACATCTGCGTGTCGCAACTGTCCGTCAGGGAAACCCCCAGAAACGGCTGGGAGTCGATCGCGTGCAGCACGCCGTCGTGATTGAGCAGCCCCGCCAGCGGACCGTCCGCGAAGAGCGTGTCGGCGACGAGCTGGTCGTGGTTGCCGCGATATTCGAGGTCAAAGCCAAACACCACTTCGAGGTGATCGTAATCCAACTCTCCGAGCGTCAGATGGTAGGGCGCCATTTTCAATACGACTTGGCCGAATCGCATCGCCTCTTCCAGCGACGGAGGATTGTAATGACCCAGACGGAGGGCGGAATTCTCCAATCGCAGCCATCGCCGGGAGCCGTCTTCCGTCTCATCCTCTTCCAACAGGATGCTGCCATCTTCTCGGCGGCGGAGCTTGCGAAGCGTGGGAAATTCTCGCTTCACACTGTCAAAAAAATGCAGGACCGTCTCGCGCTCCAGGCCCAGATCGAGCTTGAGAAACAGGCGGGTGGCCGTATGAAAGTCGTCGCAGTGGGCGTCAAATTCTGCACTCATTGCCTGTCCTCCCCGGGCCGCATCCTTACGAGCACGATTTCTCCCTGAAATTATGCACGCGCCGGCGGTCGCAGGCAACTATCTTGTCCGTGAATCTTCCCGAGTCAACTTTTCGCCGCTTGAGGTCGCAAATCCAGCGAGCGTTCATCGCGTGGGCGGCATCGGCGCACCCCAACACCTCCTGCTTGACGCTCTCGAAGCGGCGGGGCAGAATGCAAGATTCATCGAATCCCCCTCATGCGCCCGCGTTCGAGGATGCAAATGCCAAAGAGAAATCTCGCTTGGATTCTCGTGATCGCGATGATCACCTTGTTGATGTGGCAGTTGCCGCAGACGATCGCCGGGCGCGACGCCGTTTACAAGGCCTTCGGCCCATTGGCCGACGTACGGGCACAGATCCGAAAGCGTTTCGTGGATGAGGTCGATGATTCGGAATTGACCGGGGCAGCGGTCCGGGCCGGCATCCGCGCGATGGTGGAAAAACTGCACGATCCTTACGCCATCTATTTCAACCAGGCCGAGTACGATCGCTTCAAGAATCGCGCGGAAGGGGTCTTTGGCGGGATTGGCGTTGACGTCTGGGCGACGCCGAACGGATTGGAAATCATTAATCGAGCGCCGAGATCCCCCGCGGCGGAGGCGGACCTGCGCCCCGGCGACGTCATTACCCAAGTGGACGGACTGCCGACCAATCGCCTGACGCTGGTGGAGGCCGTGAACAACTTTCTCAACGGCCCGCCGGGGACGGACGTGAGGCTGACGGTCATTCGGTCGGCCTCGAAAGTCCCCGAACAACTCGTTCTGCAGCGGGCCATGATCCACCTGGACCCCGTCCGCGGCTGGTCCCGATCGCCATCGGGCGATTGGCGGTTCGTGCTCGATCCCAAGAATCAGATTGCCTATGTCCGGTTGACCAAATTCACTCACGACGTGGCGGCGGAGCTGGACGCCCGTATGGACCGTCTCCTGCGCAGCCCGCTTCGAGGGCTTATTCTGGACCTCCGGGAAAACACCGGGGGCCTGCTCGACAGCGCCCGCGAGGTTGCCGATCGCTTCCTGGAAAGCGGCCTGATCGTCCGGGTCGCCGGGCGAAAGGTGGATGAAAAAAGCTGGTTCGCGATGCGCGACGGAACGTATCCTCCATTCCCGATGGTGGTGCTGATCAACGGCTCGACCGCCAGCGCCGCCGAGATTGTGGCGGGCGCGCTGCGCGATCACCATCGCGCCGCCGTCATCGGAGAAAGGTCGTACGGCAAGGGTAGTGTGCAGGAAGTGATTGAGCTCGACCGAAAAAACGGAGCGATCAAGCTCACGACCGCGTATTACTATCTGCCAAACGGCCAGTGCATTAATCGATCCACGATGGAAGGCGCGAAAAAGGACTGGGGCGTCACGCCGACGATTTCGGTGCCGCTGACCGACGAGCAGCGCGCCCAATGGCTGGCGACGTGGCGGGAGATCGGCCGTGAGATCACACCCGAAACCTCGCCCGCCCCGGCCGACGATTTCGGCGACGATCCGGAACGAGAGGCCGCCGCCCAAAAGGTAATCGCGGGAGATCTTCAACTCCGCACGGCGCTGGAGTATTTGCAAAACGAGATCCTTCCGAAAACGCCGGCAAAGCCTGCCGCCGCCAAACCAACGGCCGCCGTCAATTGAAATGACCCGCCTCCTGGGAATTGAAACATCCTGCGACGAAACGTCGGTCGCCCTCGTGGATGACGGCCACGGGGTACTTTGCAACCTCATCGCGACCCAATTCGACTTGCATGCCAAGTACGGCGGCGTCGTCCCTGAAATCGCCTCGCGGGCTCACCTTCAAACGCTCGATTGCATGGTGGACGAGGCGTTGCAACAAACGTCCGGCAAAGTGGCGGACATCGATGCGATCGCCGTGACCTACGCTCCGGGCTTGATCGGCTCGCTCCTCGTCGGAGTGACGGCGGCCAAGACGCTTGCGTGGAGTTGGGGCAAGCCTCTAATAGGCGTCAATCATATTCACGCCCACGCCACCAGTGCGGCGATCGATTTGCAACACGACCCCTGGCCGGCCGTCGCGCTCGTTGTATCGGGCGGACATACGTCACTCTATCTCGTTCGGGACTACGACGACATTACCCTTCTCGGTTCCACCATCGACGATGCCGCCGGCGAAGCGTTTGACAAAGTCGCCATGATTCTCGGGCTGGGCTTCCCCGGCGGACCGATCGTCGATAAGAAGGCGCGTCTCGGAAATGCGGGGGCGGTCGCACTGCCAAGAACGATGCTGAAGTCCGGCTCACTCGATTTTTCTTTCAGCGGCCTCAAGACCGCCGTTCTCTATCACGTTCACGGCCCCGGGCGAACTTCCGGTGGGTTGGAGCGGCTGAGTGAACAGGAAATCAACGATCTTTGCGCCTCATTCTCGGCCGCGGTCGTCGATGTTTTGGTCGACAAAACGTCGATGGCCGTGCGGAAAGCCGGCGTGAAGACCGTCGTCGTCGGTGGGGGGGTGGCGGCCAACTCAATGCTTCGAGAGCGGTTGGGAGCGCGGTGCGACGCCGAGGGGCTGGCCTTGCACCTCACCCCCATGAAGTACTGCACGGACAACGCCGCCATGATCGCCGCGCTGGGTTTCCACCGGCTGTCGCGCGGACATGCCGACGATCTCTCGCTTTCCGCAAGGGCGAACGTCGGAGTGGCCTAGCTATGCGATTGCGAAATCTACCGCAGGCCGGAAGACTCACGTTGTTTGGACATCGACTTCGCGTTCAGCGAATGAACGGCTTCTAGGAGTGCCGATCGCATCAACAACGCGCCGCCGCTGTGTCCGGCCGACTCGACGATCACCAATCTCGAACCCGGAATCGCCTGATTCAGCGCAAACGCCGTCACCGGGGGGCAGATGACGTCATATCGTCCGTTCACGATGATGGTGGGAATGCCGGCAAGCTTGCCCGCATCGCGCAGGAGCTGCCCTTCTTCCAGGAAGCAGTGGTGGGCCATGTAGTAATTTTCGATCAGCGAGAAGTTGTACGGGTCCCAGTGGTCGAGGATTGAATTCACTTCCTCGTCGGCCGTCTCCAGGGCCCCGACTTTGGTTTCATAGGCCGCCCAGGCGCGGGCCGCCTCCTTCTTGCGTGTTTCATCTTTGCCGGTCAGCAGATCCAGGAATTGCTGCGGGTAATTCAGCTTCTTTGGATTCGGCAACACCGCTTGAAGTTTGGCATAGACCTGCGGAAAATATTGGCCCACCTCTCCGTGATAAAAGTGGTCGATCTCCCGTTGTGTGCCCAGGAAAACGCCGCGAAGAACGAGCGATGAAACTTTCTGCGGATATTTTTCAGCGTAGGCGAGAGCCAGCGTGGAACCCCAGGAGCCGCCAAAGATGTGAATCTTGTCGAGCTTGAGGTGCTTGCGAAGCTTCTCAATATCCTCGACAAGATTCGGTGTATCGTTTTCCTTTAGTTCGTTATACGGCTTGCTCTTGCCCGCCCCGCGCTGGTCGTAGGTGATGATGTGATACGACTCGGGATTGTGATAGCGGCGCAGCTCCGGATAGCTCCCGCCGCCGGGGCCGCCGTGCAGCACGAACACCGTGTCACGGGCGGGGTTGCCCGATTCTTCATAATAAATCTCGTGCAGGTCGTCGACCTTGAGAAAATCCGTGTGATACGGTTCGATGGGAGGGTAATAGTCAAGAAGCTGCTTTCCGGGCGGCACTTGTGCCTGTGACGGCGAGCTTTGAAACAAACAGGCCGCGACGACAAACGTGACGATCCTTCGCATCTTCGTATTCTCCGGGATGGGTTGAAACGGGCAGCTCCGCGGACGCTTGGCCGATAGACTATATCAATCCCATCGGTAGGAAAAGCGAGACGGTTGACCCGCATGGAACACCCCGAACTTCGCCGCGTTTTGGGCCCGTTCGACGCCGGTTGCATCGTCGTCGGGGCCATCATCGGCGTCGGGATCTTCTTTACGCCGAGCGGCGTCGCCCGGGTCGCCGGATCAGCCCAGTATTCGCTCCTCGCCTGGGCCATCGGCGGAGCGATCGCGCTGGTCGGCGCGTTGACCTTCGCGGAGTTGGGCGGACTCTATCACCGATCCGGCGGGCAATACGAAGTTCTTCGCGACGCCTACGGTCCCTTGCCCGCGTTCCTCTTCGTTTTCTGCAATGCAACCGCTATCCAGGCCGGCGCGATCGCTATTATCGCCGATACTTGTATGGCAAATCTGTCGGTGGCGGCGGTCGGTTCGCCGCCGGATGCAACGGTCCGTCTCCTGGGGGCGCTTCTTCTCATCGTGTTGCTGACGCTTGCGAACCTGGTCGGCGTGAGATGGGGAGCGACGATTCAAAACATCACGACTATTACCAAACTGGCGGCGATGATCGTAGTGACGCTGCTGGCTGTATTTGTTCGAGGCTCGCCGGCGACCAGTGTTCCGACGGAGATGGGATCAGGCGCCGGTCTCTTTGCTGCCCTGGTGCCGGTGCTCTTCTCTTTCGGTGGTTGGCAGAGCGCGCTCTGGATCGCCGGCGAAATCCGCGATCCGGCCAGGAACATTCCCCGCGCAATAATCGGCGGAGTGATACTCGTTATCGCCGCATATCTGCTGATTAATTGGGCCTATCTGCATCTGTTGGGCTATTCGGCCGTCGCAAATAGCAACACGCTCGCGGCGGACGCGGCGGCAGTCGGATGGCCTGCGGGAGGCCGTCGAGCGATTGCCCTTGCCGTTGCGCTGTCGGCCTTTGGAGTTCTCAACGTTCAGCTTCTCACCGGTCCGCGGCTGCTCTATGGCATGGCCATGGACGGCCGATTCTTCGCGCCATTTCGTGAAGTCCATTCCCGCTTTCAAACGCCCGCGGCGGCTATTCTTCTCCTCGGCGGAATGTCAATCGTTTTGCTATTGGTTGCCGGTCAAAAAGCCGTGGACAAGATTTTGAACGGGGCCGTCTTTATCGACAGCGTCTTTTTCATCTTCACGGGCCTGGCCGTATTCGTCCTACGTTCGAAGCGGCCCGATGCGCCGCGATCCGTGCGCGTGCCCGGATACCCGGTCGTTCCGGCCCTGTTCGTACTGGGCGAGACGGGCGTTTTGATCGGGGCCTTTTGCGACCCGTCGCTTCGACAGGCCGCGATCATCGGCGCGGCATGGATCGCCGGCGCGGCGCTTTGCTACGCGGCCTGTTTCCGACGACACTCGTCGCCGTAATCTGGAGGACGGCGATTTCGTGGCTAAGAAGGCGCAATACCACCCGGACCGCAGTTCGCGAAGTAAACCCGCGTCGTCATCGCCGGCGTCACGTTCAACGAACCGCATGAATGCAATCTATGGGCTCGGTATCGTTGGGGTCGCGATGGTTGCCTATGTCCCAGGCTTCAGAGGGGCATTCGTCATGGACGACTTCGTGGGAATCGTCGACAATCCCGCTATCCGCCAGATCGTTCCCCTCGGGCATTTTCTGGAATCATCACAACCCCTTGTTGATTTTTCGCTGGCACTCAATTACGCCGCCGGCAACGTGAATCCCTGGGGTTATCACCTCGTCAATGTCGCCATTCACCTGCTGGGGGCCTTGACGCTCTTCGGCGTCCTGCGCCGAACGATGATGACCGGTGCCAATGGGAACGACGCGCTGGCCGGAGGGAGGCTGGCATTTGCCATCGCGGCGATCTGGGTGGTGCACCCAATCCAAACCGAGAGCGTGACTTATCTAATCCAGCGCAGCGAATCGCTGATGGGCCTTTTCTACCTCCTGACGCTCTACGCTGCGATCCGGGGAATGACGTCCGGGCGCGGTGCAGCTTGGTATGTCCTTTGTGTCATCGCCTGCGCCGCGGGCATGGCCAGCAAGGCGGTCATGGTGACCGCGCCTGTGGTCGTGCTGATTTACGACCGCTGCTTCATTGCAGGCACTTTTGCAGGGGCCCTTCGACGGCGATGGAGTCTCTACCTCGGGATGGCCGCGACATGGTTCGTCCTCGTCGCCCTTGGCGTCGTCGGTGGCGTGCTCGATATCCCAAAACCCGAAGCGCCCTCCGTCGGATTCGGCTATAAAGGCGTCACGCCGTTGGAGTATCTGCAGACCCAGCCGGGAGTCCTTCTCCATTACCTCGCGCTTTCGTTTTGGCCACTGCGGCTCTGTCTCGATTACGGTTGGCCGGTCGCAAAAGGAATGTGGGCGATCGTGGTCCCGTCCATCGTCATCGGCGCAATCATCGTTACATCTTCGTGGGCGCTCATCCGTCAAAAGAAAATCGGTTTCCTCGGTGCGGCCTTCTTTTTGATCCTGCTGCCGACGTCGAGCTTCATTCCCATCCGCGATCTGGCCTTTGAACATCGAATGTATCTGCCTCTCGCGGCGGTCTTGACGGCGGCGGCGATAGGCCTATCAGCCGTTTTCCTTCGCTTTTCTGTTCGTCGCGCCGGAGCAGGTCTCGTATGCCTGACGGTCATCGCTTTTTCAATATTGACGTGGAAGCGAAACGAACTCTATGCGGACCCGGTCGCCTTGTGGCAGGATACCGTTGCAAAGGCTCCGCACCATCCACGACCGCACAACGCTCTGGGTTACGCGATGCTGTTGCGCGGAAACTTTGCCGGCGCGATGGAGCAATTTGAAGAAGTCTTGCGGCTCGATCCACAGAATGCAGGGGCTTACGCCAACATGGGCGAGGCCTATTTGAGGCAGCGCCGATATGCCGAAGCCGCCGACGCTTTTGCCAGGGGGCTCAAGATCAGCCCGAACGGACTGGGGGCTCGCATCTATTTCTTCTATGGCGCCGCCTTGCTGGAATCGCGGCAATTCAACGAAGCGATCAAAGCCTTCCAGGAGACGATCAGCCGCGACCCGCAACGGGCCGATGCCTATTACAACCTCGGCAACGCCCTTCGGCTCGCCGGCCGTCGAGAAACGGCGGTAGGCGTTTATCAGCAGGCCCTTCAGGTGAATCCGCGTTATGTCGAAGCCATGGTCAATCTGGGCTTAACCCTGGATGAACTGGGCCGCTCTCAGGAAGCCCTTTCTGCTTATCGTTCTGCCGTCTCAATCATGCCGCCGGAGAAACATGACGTTCTGATCAAGACGGTCTACAACATGGGTCTCGCGTTTCAGAAGCTGGGAAAACTAAAGGACGCGGAAAAGGCGTTTCAGGCGGCCCTGACGCTCGATCCTCAAAACGCCGGCGCGAAAGCCGCCCTCCAGGCTATGCAAAAGGCGACCCCCTGACGCATGAACGAACGCACTTCTCTCGTGACCGGAAGGCTGTTCGATGGCTGGACGATTCTGATCCTGCTCGGCGTCGGCACGTTCATGGTCTGGGGCGCGGGCCATTACACGGTCTTTGACGATGAGGGCTTCAGTTGCCGGCGCTACTCCCTGCCCATGGTCGAAATGGTATCGGCGCTCTGGCGCGGCGAAGAGCCCGACCCGCCGCTCTATTACGTTCTCCAGAACGTCTGGGTGCATCTCTTCGGCGTCGGACCGCTCGGTTTGCGCAGCCTGTCCATTATCATGTTCCTCGCCGGCCTGGTCTTCATTCGTCTCGCCGCGATAGAGTGGTACGACGAAAAGACCGGTCGCCTCGCGATGTTGATCGCCGCAGCGCACCCGGCGCACCTGCTTCTCGGCTTCGCGGGGCGATGGTATAGCACGATGTTCCTCGCAGTTGCGATTCTCTTCTTTGTGACGGGACGATTATCTCGCGAGCCAACCTCGAAACGAGGCACAAAGTTTGCCTGGTCCCTCGCCGCTGCCGCTGTCTGTTACACAAATTACTTTGGCGTCGTGGTGGTCGCGCTCCTTTGGATCGTCTCGGCAACTCGTCATGCGGATCCGCGACGATGGTTCATGCCGGCTGCGGGCTTTCTGCTCATCTATGCGATTTGGCTTCCGGCTTTTTGGCATCAGGCGACCGATTTTCCGCAAGCGGCCTTGACGATCGGGCACATCGGCAGCGCGGCGTTGCGTATTTTCGTGGCGCTGGCATCGGGAAATCTGGCTTCATGGACGGCCTGGTGGGTGTGGTTGTTTTTTCTTGTGTTCCTCAGCTCTTTGGTTTTGCAGATCGAGTCCATCAAAGGGATGCGACTTCGTCCCGGTGCACTGGGCATGGTCATCTTTTTTTGCATCATCGCCGGAATCGTTTCGCGTGCCATCACCGACAAATACATCATGACCTTTAGCGGTCCGGTTTGCATTCTGTTGGCGGCGGCTTGGCTTCCAACGCGCCCCGCGTTCGATGGATCCCGGACGGCCTGGGCAAGGCGGATGGCCGCGATTTCGTTGTCATTGGCCTGGCTCAGTTGCTGCGTCAATCTCGTGACCGAACGGCACTGGTCCAGTCAACGCTGGTTGGATCCCAATCAGCGGGCCCTCGACGAACTCGCCGACGATCCCGCAGCGCCCGCGCCGACCAATTGGATCATCAGTCAGCCGGGTGCAAGATATTATTATGGTTGCAGGATGGCTCGTCGCGTCGAGCCGAACGGCGCGCTTCGTCCGGAAGTCTGGCGCCGCTTTGCCATTCCCCCGACGCGCGATGAAGCGAGTTCCGAAGCGGCGGCCACACCGGACTCCATGGTCGAAAAGCTCCAAACGTCAAAACCCTTGCGACTGGCGACCATCCGCGGCGCGGAGTATGCGGATGCCCCCGATTGGAACCGGCTTGAAAATGCCCTGGGGCCGATTTATCGCAAGGTCGGTGAACGATCCTATTTGAGAGACGCCGACGCGGAATGGAAGGACCGGCTCGATCCGAAATTCAAGCACCCGAAATGGCGAATCACCGTCACACAATACGAACTCAAGGGGGCGAAGTGATCAGGACTTGAGCAGCAGGCTCATGATCTCCGATCGCGTGGCGACGTTGCCACACTCGCCGCGAAGGGCCGACGTCACCATGACGCTGCCGGGCTTTTTCACTCCGCGGCAGGTCATGCAGCTATGCACGGCCTCCATCACGACGGCCACGCCTTTGGCATTCAATTCTTCCATGAGCACGTCGGCGATCTGCGTCGTCAGCCGTTCTTGAACCTGCGGCCGATGAGCAAAGGCATCCACAACTCGCGCCAGCTTGGAGAGCCCCGCGACACGACCGTCGGGCAAATAGGCGATGTGTGCCTTCCCTTCAAATGGCAGCAGATGATGCTCGCACATGGAATAAAACGGAACATCCCGGAGGACGACCATCTCATCGTATTTTTCCTTGAAGGAAGTCTTCAAGTGCTCGCGCGGATCGATCCGCATGCCCGCAAACATCTCCGCGTACATCCGCGCGACGCGGTCCGGCGTGCCTTTCAATCCTTCTCGCTCCGGGTTTTCGCCGATGGCGACGAGGATCTCGCGGATCGCGGCGGCGATTTTCTTCTGATCCATCGGTTTTTCAGGGGGCCGGTACTCGGTCATCGGTGCTCCAATCCCATCGATGCGGGGTCGTATTTCTCCGAGGTCGCCAGATCGAAACCGTGATGGTCGGGATTATAGACGACGCCGCGATATTCGGCACGACAGCGATAGCAGACGGTGACTCGGCCGACGAACCAGTAGATCGCCGCATCGATCACGACCAGTGCGAAGAGCGAACCGAACGTCGCCAGGATGTTCTCGAAATAATAGAAGACGGATGCGACCAGGCCGAAGACGATGACCAGGCTCAAGCCGAGTCGTTGGGGAAAATCCTTGCGGATGAAAAACTCCACGCCTCCACAAGCCGCGCAACGATCGACGCTTCCGCGCATCAGCTTCTCGTCCACGATCACCTTCGCCGTCGCACCGCAGCGGGGGCAATCGCCCGTCATCTCGCCCGCCCGATCGAATGGCAGGCGGACCCGACCGCGACAAGGGGCATGAGGACAGCGAATCGTCAGGATCATGGCAGGGGGCTCGTTCGGGGTGTTACGAAGTCGCCGACACTCGATGGGTCATAAAGGCGGCGATCCGGCGGTAAAACTCGTGAGCCACGGCTTGTTCGGCGACAATGACCTCGTCCGCGCCGTGCTGCAACGCCGCCAATCCGGTCGACGTGTAGCGCGTGGCCGCGATGATGTGAATCTCGGGACAAATGCGGTTCGCCAACTCCGTCGCACGAAGCGCCGCCGCTTCGTCCGGCATCGCCAGCGCGAGCACGTTGGCGCTTTCAACGCCGGCCTGACGAAGAACCCGTTCGTCGGTGATGTCGCCGAGGATCGTCTCAATTCCCAGCGCCCGTTGCGTCGCGCAGGTCTCCGGGTTGGTCTCCACGATCACAAACGGGATCCGATGCTCCTTGAGAAACTCGGCGATGAATCGCCCGCCGACCCCGTATCCGGCTATGATGACATGATCTTTCATGGTGGGTATCGAGTAAGGCTGCTCCGATCAGAGCCGCGACTGTAAAGGAGCGTCGCGCGACAATCGAACGAAACGCGTTGTCCCTGACAGCCGTCGCTTTGTTTGTTCCGCCATTATAGTACCGGCGACCCGGACTGTCGGCCCTGAGGAAAATGCGACGTGAAACTGCCCTCCGCTGAAATCTCCGCCGAGCCCGCCGGGATCGTGATTCTCTACAAACCCGTGGGCAAAAGTTCGGCGAACTACGTCTATCGCCTCCGGCCCATCTTCGGCCTGCGCAAGGTTGGACACGCCGGCACGCTCGACCCCTTCGCCGACGGCGTGCTGCTCGCCTGCATCGGCAAAGGCACCCGGCTCGTCGAGCGACTCATGGAACTGCCCAAGCGCTACATCACCACGATGCGCCTGGGCGTGACCAATGAGACCTTCGACACCGAGCGCGCGGCAACACCAGTCAATGGGGCAACGCCGGCAATGCGCGAGGCCATCGATGCGGTCCTGCAATCGATGGTCGGCAAGATTGAACAACGCCCGCCGGTCTTTAGCGCGATGCGAGTCGGCGGCGTCCTGAGCTACAAGCTCGCCAAACGGGGCAAAGCCGCGCCGCTCGAGCCGCGGCCGATCACGATCTACCAAATCTCCGTCCGCGAGTATTCCTGGCCGTTACTCACGCTCGACATCACCTGCGGACGAGGAACCTACATTCGCTCCATCGCCCGCGATCTCGGCGAAGCGCTTTCCTGCGGGGCCATATGCGAAAAGTTGTGCCGCGAGGCCGTCGGGCCTTTTCACGTCGACCATGCGATCAGGCTTGAGCAGTCATCCCCGGACTTAGTCCGCGCCGGACTTATCGACGTTTTGGATGCAATCGCACGGGTGGAGGCGTACGTTCCGCCAGCGCCGGCGTCGACTCGGTAAACCGCACCGGCGTGCCCGCCCGGACCATCTGCCCCAGTCGAACGGCGTCCCAGTTGGTCAACCGAAAGCACCCGTGCGAGCCCGTTTTGCCGATCATCTCCGGCTCGGGCGTGCCATGAATCCCGAACCCGTCGAGCGACAGACCGATCCAGCAGAGTCCCACGGGATTGCGCGGACCTGGCGGAATAACCAATTTCTTTTTCACATCCTTGACTTCCGGCCACATCTTCGGGTCGAAGAGATAATCGGGGTTCCTGCGGACCACGACGACCTTGCAGGACCCGCTCGGCCGTTTCCATTTGTGCTTGGCAATCGAGCAATGGAAGAGCGCCGCAACCCGCCCCGCCTTGTCGATGACGGAGATCGTCTTCTCGTCAAAATCGATGTCCAGCCGAGTGGCCCGCACGGCGGGGGAGGGGCTGCCCACATCGGGAATCAGCAATCCGTCTCCGATAACCAGGCGGTCGAGTTTGACCTTCGGATTGAGTCGGGCGATCAGCCATCGGCTGCAATGCCCGCGCTCGGCGACGAGAGCGGCGAGCGAGGCGTAACGAAGCCGCCCAGCCTTGCTCTTGGCGATCCAATCCTCCGGTGGGGGAGCGATGTCGTCGGCATCGGCGGCGGTAATGACGTATCGAGTGACCGCGGCCTGCGAATCGACGCCCAAGGCGGCACGCGTGGCGGCATCCGGGTTACCCGTGACCGGCAGCTTGGAAAAAGCCTGAAACGCCTTCAACGCAGTCTGCGTCTTCGGCCCCATTCCGCCATCAATGATCCCAGGGGAGAAGCCGGCGCGATCCAGCGCAACCTGCCACGCCACGGGATCCGGCACCACGTTTTTCTCAACGGGGGCAAAGATCATCCCTAACATCGCCGCAGAAAGACTGGCCAGCATCGTTACGCTCCGGTCGGAGGAAGCCCAAGCCGCTCGCTTGCCTCCACTCTCTACATCGGCATGTGCCGAGCCCAGGGAACGAGGCCGAAACGGCACCCTGGCACGCACTGGGCGGGCCGCCTCAGCCCTCCAGAACGTAAAATCCCAAGAAACAGGGGACTGTACAGGGGGCACTGAGACCAACGCGAAGAACCGCCAGCCGGCGGAGCCTGAAAAGCTCATTTGGGATAGGTCGGTCTATCCGCTTGGCGCCAAAAAGTTAAGGGTCGCCGTGAATCCGGCACGTTTGTTGTCGCACATTCCCTTGTAACGACGTTTGCCTGGCCGCAAGAGCGCGGCGGGAGGATAGAAATGAACTTGCCCAATAGTGACGAAATTTCAGTTGCGAGCTTGCCAAGGTTGGGGCGGGAACATCGAAGGCCGACAGCCTTCGGAGACGATGGTCGTCGCTGGAGGATTGAGCGAGTGGCCGCCTTCTTCATGTTTCTCAGCCTCCCCGCGGCCAATGTGCCAGCCCAATGTACCCCTCAACAGGCGGCTAAACTCACAGCGGCTGACGCAGGCGCCGCCGACCTTTTCGGCAACTCAGTCGCGATTTCGGGCGATACCGCGGTCGTCGGCGCCTACTTTGACGACTTTGCCGGTCTGACCAATGCCGGCTCGGCCTACGTTTTCGTCCGCGCGGCAGGCGTATGGACTCAACAGGCCAAACTCACCGCGTCGGACGCGGCCACGGACGATTATTTCGGATGGTCCGTCGCCATCGCCGGCGACACGGTCGTTATTGGCGCCTACCGCGACGATCATGCCGGCGGCTCGGATGCCGGGTCCGCTTACGTTTTTGTCCGAACCGGCGGCACTTGGATTGAACAGGCCAAACTCACCGCCTCGGACGCTGCCTTCAGCGATGACTTCGGCTGGTCGGTCGCCGTTTCGGATGACACGGTAGTGGTGGGAGCGCTTTTCGACAATCAGCCTGGCGG
>CAYPXR010000052.1:0-22393 GCA_964414585.1 uncultured Planctomycetaceae bacterium | reverse complement strand
CCTGCTCTTCATGCGCCCTCTTCAATCCTCTGAGCGTCCAAAACACCGCAATAATCGAGAGGATCAAGAGCAGCGTCGCCGACGCCGCCACCGTCGCCGCTCTTCGCCGGCGCATGTATTTCACCGCGCGTCCGATCGGGCCCGGCGGTTTGGCGGAGATGGGCAGGTCGTTGATGAACCGGCGGAGATCGTCGGCCAGTTCCCTGGCCGTGGGATAGCGGGCAGCGGGGTCTTTCTCCAACGACTTGAGGCAGATCGTCTCCAACTCCCGCGGGACGGCCGAGCTGATCTTGCGCGGCGAGGTCGGATCGCGCGTAATGATCATCCCCAGCGTTTCCTTGTCGTCGTGACCGGCGAAGGCGGGCTGGAAGGCGAGCAACTCGTACATCGTCGCGCCGAGCGAGTAGATGTCCGTGCGGTGATCGACCTTCATCCGCTTGGCCATCGCCTGTTCGGGGCTCATGTAGCGCAGTGTGCCGACGATCGCGCCGGTCATCGTCACGGAGAAATCGCCCTGGCTCTTGGCCAGACCGAAGTCGAGGATCATGATCCGCCCGTCGCGAGCCAAGAGCAGATTGCTCGGCTTGATGTCGCGATGAATGATTCCCTGGTCGTGGGCATAGCTCAGCGCGTCAGCGGCGTCGGCCATCCATCGGGCGACGTGACGGAAATAGGCGCGCCCCCGGGCCGTCGAGGAAGACCCGATGCCGGAACCGGAGCCCGCGAAGGAGTCCGCCTTGTGAAACGTCGCGCTGGAGCCCGGCGTCTCGACGTCGGTCGCATTGCGGAGGATCTGGTCCAGTCGCTCCTGGGTCGCCGACACCGCGTTCGACGCCGCCAGCCGACGGATCATTTCAGTGAGGGGCCGCCCTTCGACGAGTTCCATCGCGTAGTAATGCGCACCGCCGGATTGACCGAAGTCGTAGACAGGCACAATGTGGGTGTGATGCAGCCGCGCGGCGGCGGTTGCCTCGCGCCGGAAGCGGTTGACGGCGTCGTGATCGCGCATGGCCGCGATGCCCGGCAGAATTTTCAACGCAACTTTTCGACTGAGGCGCTGCTGGATCGCCTCGTACACGACACCCATGCCGCCGCGGCCGATTTCGCGCGTGATGGTATAGCCCTCGATGACGACGGCGGGCTCCGGTCCGGCCGCCGAGGTTGAACTGGGGCGCGACGGGGAAACATTCGTGCGCGTGACCGGCTCGTCCTTCGGGATTTGCCGGGCGTCACGGAGATCTTTGAAGATTTGTTCGTCTTCGCGAAGCTCGGTCCAGCGAATCTGACATGAAGAGCAATCGTCGAGATGTTTTTTGAAAAGCGTTTCGCGATCCGGAGGCAACCGCCCGGCGGCGAGGTCCTCCATCTCCGCCTCGCTCAAGCACGATTTCGGCGTCGCGGAGCTCATGAGTCGTCGCCCAGGAGTTCGAGCATCTTTTCCTTGAGGCGCTTGGTGATACGGCTCTTGGCCAAATAGACGTCGTTGGCGGTGACGCCGAGTTCTTCCGCGACGCGCGTCACCGGCCATTCATCCAGGACGTACCGGCAGAAGGCGTCGTAGGTCTTGGGCGCGACTTCGGAACGGACCTGCTCCAGGCAATAGGTCAATCGCTGGACGCGCCAGGACTTGTCCCAGACGGCGCTGACACTGGGATCGGTGTCCGGAAGGATCGAGAGCTGATCTTCTCCGGCGTTCCGATCGCGTCGCCGACGAAAGAGGCTGACCACCTGGTGGTTGACCATTGACCGAAGCCAGCCTTTGAACCGCCCCTTGTCGGGAGAATACTCAAAGGTTCGCATGCTCCGGGCCAGCGCGGTCATGCACTCCTGCAGAATCTCCTCTGCATCCGCCGGGCGGAGGCCGCGGGCCTGCGCATATCGAAGGATGAGCGGCGAATAAATGTCATAGAAGGTCCGCCACCCCTCTTCGTCGCGAGGGTCGCGAACGCGCAAGAGCAGACTGCCGTGAGTCGTGTCGGACACAAGTTTCATTATAGACAACTTTTGGCGGTCCTGAATAGATATGATTCAATAGAGCGTCTCAGACATCCTCTTGGCTTCAAAAAACGCTGTCTTCAGCGTGAATGCGAGCCTCCAAAATTGACGGCGAGGTAACGAATACAGTATCATTACGAAGTTCTTTCTGTCCGAAGGAGGTGGCGAAGTGGGATCGTATCGGCGCATTCTTGGGCGCTATCTTCTCGTGGATGCGCTCGCGGTGTGTCTTCTACAACCTTGTTCGTACGGTCAGACAACTCCTGAAAAAACAGCAGCCAGCCAAATAAGAACGATAAACCTTTTCCCCTTCGATAATCTCTCGAAACCACTGCCGGGGACCCTCGAAGACAAAGTTGATGCGGTACTTATCGCTGCGCGAACCAGCCTTCGCACTCTACCTACCGGGAGCCAGCAAGACGCATCCGTACTCGGCGATGCCGCCGTACTGAGAATAAGCCCTCAACGCGAGGTGCAGTGTTATGTCTACCTGGAGCCGTACTCTGAATCAAACGTTCAAGCACTGGTACAAATTGGCTTTCGCTTGGATATTGCAGTCCCAGAAATGAAAGTCGCCCAAGGTTGGCTTCTGCCTGATTCCTTTGAGTCAATCGCGAAACTCTCCTTTGTCAAAAAAATCCGAGCGCCTGACTACGGTGTTTCTCGGTGCGTGGGTTCTGTTTGCACTGAGGCGGACTCACTTCTGAAAGCCGATCAGCTACGATCGCAAGGATACATGGGCACCGGCATCAAAATCGGCGTTATTTCGAACGGCGCGATTTCTCGTTCCGCCGCAATCGCAAACGGTAATCTACCTGATTCTGTTGTCGTGAACCCGCAGATGCCCGGAACCGGCGAAGAAGGAACAGCAATGATGGAGATCATTCACGATCTCGCGCCGAATGCGAGCCTCTTTTTCTCGGGCCCGCAGACATCCGCCGAGATGGTGCAGGCGATCAATTGGCTTGTTGCACAGAGTGTAGATGTGATCGTCGACGACTTAGGATTTTTCAACGAGCCTTTTTTTGCTGACGGACCAGTAGCGATGGCTGCTCAGAGCGCCGTCTTGATAGACAATCGGGTCTACGTGACCGCCGCCGGTAATGATTGCAGAAAACACTATCAAGGGCTCTTTGAAGACTTCGACGGCGCCGGACCAAGCCACCTCCACGATTTTGATTCTGGGGTGGGAGTCAGCAAGTTCCTACTCGTCGACATGCCTCCTGGGGTCACTCTTACCGTGCGGTTGCAATGGAACGACCCGTTTCAAGCAAGTCAAAATGATTACGACCTTGGAATTGTGAACCCAATCACAGGCGCTGTTCTTGGTGTACCGGGGACTTCAGTACAAAACGGCGATGTCGACCCAATTGAAAACGCGAGTTACGAAAATACAACTGGCTTGCCCCGTACAGTTGGAATCATCATAGAGAATTATCAGGGGCTTGCCGCACCACGCGTACTCGAACTATTCACCAATCTCGATATCCAAGTTGTAAATGCTAATTGTGCGGACAGCATATTTGGCCACCCCGCCATCCCGGAAGTCATCTCATGCGGAACGATCAACGCCTCTCAAGCAAATACTGGTGTACTCGCCGCCTACAGTAGCCGAGGACCCTCAACAATCTCATTCCCCAATCCAGTGATACGACAAACTCCCTTTTTAACTGGGATTGATGGAGTATCTGTCTCGGGAGCAGGTGGCTTTTCCTCGCCGTTCTTCGGTACGTCCGCGTCCGCGCCCCACGTCGCAGCAATCGCCGGATTGCTCTTGGAAGCTGCGAATAAGTCAGTGTCGCCGGCTCAGATCAGGGCCGCCTTGGCAGCCGGTGTCATTGATCGAGGCACTCTCGGTTTCGACAACATGTACGGGTATGGTCAGCTTGACGGAATGGCTGCGCTCAACCAATTGTGTCCAAAGCCCTCCTTGAGCAAAGCGGTGAGTGCATCCGACGACGAATCTCCCTTCCAAATCGCCATCACTTGGGCCGTTGATGGCCCGGCGGATACCAGTGAAATCTGGCGCGCTGAGAGCGACGATCCAACGAAGGCACAGAAAATCGGCGAGTCCGCTTCGGTTCCTTATTACGATCAAGATAATCTCAATCCCGGTACCGAATACTTTTACTGGGTACGAATCGTCAAGGGCTGCGCAAAAAGCGATTTCGGTAGTTCTGATCGGGGCTCCATTCAGTCATTGTCCCCACCTCCACCACAAGTAGCTCCCGGGTGTGGAATCTGCGGAGTTGGATTGGGGCCGTTTGCTGGAATGTTTTGCTTCATCGCAGTTTTTGCAAAGAGAAGTGGACACCGCAAAGAACCCAACAGCAAGAAGAAATACCCGTAGCATTTATCTCTTCGGTCGTCGGGGCCGACGGCGGACCGGTTTGGAACGCCTCGTGGCACCTCGCCAGTCGATGAAAATTTCGGGGTTGATTTTGAATCGCGCCGATAGCTTTTTTAAGTGATCAATGGTCAGGGATCGATGGCCCTTGAGGATCTTCGAACCCATGCTGGGATGACTGCCCAGCAATCGAGCAAGGTCGGTCGCGGTCATCTCGTGCTCGGCCAAGAGGTGCTTCAATGTGGCCAGTCCACTGATGCATTGCGTGTCGATGGCATGATGCGCCGCCTCATACGCCTCGATGAGTTCGACGAGCGTCTCCAAATAGAGTGATTGGCCGGTCGTCAATTTCTCGATCGCCAGCAAACGATCAATGGTCTCCAAAGTGTTCTCGTATTGAACATCGTCCATGATGGCCTGGGGAGGCAACAGCCGGACCAAATCTTCGAAACGGCCGGGCAGACTTGCCTTTTGAACCTGTCGAGCAACCGGCATCGGTCTTATTCCTTCCACTTGCCTTCGTCGTAAGCCCGATGGGTCAGGACGCAACGGACGTTCACCAATCTGAATTCGTATCGGATGCGAGCGATTAATCGGTACTTATTTCCAGCAATATTAAATACCGTCAGGGTCTCACCCGACTTGGACCGCACGCCGTCCGCATGGGAGTACGTCTGCCGGACCTCTGACAAGTTTCTCCAATCGGCCTTCAACGTCGTCTTGTACCAATGGCGAAGCGGCAATTCCGCATCGGGGTGCAGGTCCCAAAACTCTCGCAAGCGTTTCAGACTGATGACCCGCACATAGACATTTTGTCTAATCGGCAAAAAAAGTCAAGTCTAAACTAGACATTTTGTCTAATATCTGTTGAAACGCCTTTCCGAACGGCCCTACCTCATCATTCCGACGAATTGATCGAAGAGATACCCCGAATCGTGCGGGCCCGGGGCGGCTTCGGGGTGGTATTGCACCGCGAAGATGCCCTGGTCAGGGTGGGCGAATCCTTCCAGGCTACGGTCGTAGAGGTTGATGTGCGTGACGCGGCCACCGACGGCTTCCAGGCTGGAAATGTCCACGGCGAATCCGTGATTCTGGCTGGTGATTTCGACGCGGCCGGTGTCGACATTGAGGACCGGATGATTCGCTCCGTGGTGGCCGAATTTGAGTTTGTAGGTCTTGGCGCCCAAAGCGAGCGAAAGAAGTTGATGTCCGAGGCAGATTCCGAAGATTGGCAAACGACCGATGAGTTGGCGAATCGTCGCGACGGCGTCCGTGACGGCAGCGGGGTCGCCCGGGCCGTTTCCAACGAGCAGGCCACGAGGATTCGTTGAGAGGATTTTCTCGGCGGAGGTCGTGGGCGGCACGACGCGAACCGAACATCCCGCCGACGTGAGTTCCCGAAGGATGTTCGACTTAATCCCGCAGTCCATCGCCACGACGGGCAGGCGGCCTTGAGCGCCCTCCTGGCTCCAGACGCTTTCGCCATCGGGCATCACCTGCTTCACCAGGTTCTGTCCTTCCATCGGACTGGCCGTGCGCGCCCTGGCAACGAGTTGAGCCGGGTCGGCAATTTCCGTGGAAATCACGCCGCGAAGCGCCCCACGCTCGCGCAGCCGCTTCGTCAACGCACGAGTGTCTACACCGGCGAGGCCGATGACGCCCGATGCCTGCAGGTACTCATGCAGGCTACCCGTCGCGCGCTGATTGCTGTAGCGACGGGACAGCTCCTTCACGACGAAACCGGAGAGGTACTGTTTGGACGATTCGATATCCTCAGCATTGACGCCGTAATTGCCGATTTGAGGCGCGGTCATCGTGACGATCTGGCCGCAATAGGAAGGATCGGTAAGGATTTCCTGATAGCCCGACATCGCCGTATTGAAGACCACCTCGCCCTGGGTGGTGCCGGTCGCGCCAAAGGAGTCACCGGCAAAGACCGTGCCGTCTTCAAGCCCTAGATAACATTTCGTCTTGGTCATCGAATCCCCGCCGCGTAGTCTTGAAGGGCCCGGACGTTCAGCGCCTTTTGCGGACCTCGCGCCTTCATCGCGCGGATCGCCGCAACGGCGGCCTGTGCGCCGGCCAGCGTGGTGATGAGCGGGACGTTTCGAGCGACGGCCGCCGCTCGCCAACGGCCTTCTTCCACCGCCGCTCCATAGTGAACTGGCGTGTTGATCAGAAGATCGAGCACGCCGTTGTTGATGAGATCGAGAAGGAAGCCTTCCGGCGCGCCCGCTTGTTTGGAGACGACCACCGACGCGATCCCCGCGTCCTTGAGCATCTTGTGCGTGCCGACAGTGGAAAAGAGCTTGAACCCCAACTCCCGCAACTCGCGGGCAACGGGAATGACGCGGGGTTTGTCGGGGTCGTTGACGCTGACGAGCGCGTTGCCGGACGTCGGAAGGGACAAACGCGTGGCGATCGCCGCCTTGGCGTAGGCCAGGCCGAAGGAATCGTCGATGCCCATCACTTCGCCGGTGCTGCGCATCTCCGGTCCGAGCGTCGCATCGACGCCGGGAAACTTGTTGAACGGAAAGACCGGGGCCTTGATGGCCGTCATCATCGGACGGACGTGCCGCCCGACGCCGCGGTCCCAGAGCACATCGCGAAGCGTCCGGCCGAGCATGACCGCCGTAGCGACTTTCGCCCATGGCACGCCGGTCGCCTTGCTGACAAAGGGCACGGTGCGCGACGCCCTTGGGTTGACTTCAAGGACGTAAACGCACTCTTCCGTGATGGCGAACTGCACGTTCATCAGACCGCAGACGCCCAGCCGTTTGGCGAGGAGCAGCGTCTGGCGCTCGAGTTCGCGAATGATCTCCGGCGAGATCGAGTGCGGCGGTATGGCGCAGGAACTGTCGCCGCTGTGGATGCCGGCCTGCTCGATGTGCTCCATGATCCCGCAGACGACGCAATCGCCGCGCGGGTCGTTGGGATGGCGGTAGTCGGCAACCGCATCAACGTCGATCTCCGTCGCGTCGAGGATGAATTTGTCAATGAGGACGGGATGGACCGCTGAACCGGCGGCGATCCGATCGGTCGCGGCGAACGCCTTTTCGACGTAGCGATTGAGATCGTTTTCGTTGTTGCAGAGTTCCATGCCCCGGCCGCCCAAAACGTAGCTTGGGCGAATCAGGACGGGGTAGCCGAGCTTCGCCGCGATCTGCCGCGCTTCGCTGACGTCGCGCGCCGCCGCGCTGGCCGGCTGGCGAAGACCGAGGTCGCTGAGGATCTTTTGAAATTCGTCGCGGTCTTCCGCCATGTGGATGGATTCGGGCGGAGTTCCGATGATCGGCGCGCCGGCCCGCTTGAGTCCTTCGGCCAGATTGAGCGGCGTCTGCCCGCCGAATTGCACAATGACGCCTTGAATTTGACCTCTCTCCGCGATCCCGCGCAAGACGCGTACCACGTCGCCGTGGGTCAGCGGCTCAAAAAAAAGGACGTCCGACGTGTCGTAGTCGGTGCTGACCGTCTCGGGATTGGAGTTGATCATGACGGTCCGGAAGCCAAGCCGCCGGGCTTCAAGGGCTGCATGGACGCAGCAGTAGTCGAACTCGATTCCCTGGCCTATGCGATTGGGCCCGCCGCCGAGCACCACGACGTGCGGCTTGGCGTCGATGCGCAGCTCCTGCTCCTGTGAAGAAACAGCCCGGCCATTTTCAATCCGAATCACGGTCTCCTCACAACTTGAGTAGTAATAGGGCGTGGCCGCCTCAAACTCGGCGGCGCAGGTATCAACCATCCGAAAGGCTCCGCCATCGTCGCGGTCGTTCAGGGCGGGCCGTGCGATTTCCTGGGCCTGCAAGGCGTGAGCAAGTTGTTGATGACTGTATCCGAGCATGCGACTGCGCTTGAGCAGATCCGCGCCCAGTCCGACGCCGCCGTGCGTGGCCGCCGAGCGGACCTGCGGTGAATGGGAGAGCAATTCGCCCTCGAACTCGACCAATTCCTTCATCTGATCCAGGAACCAGGGATCGATTTTCGTGAGTTCGTGGATTTGTTCGATGGTCCAGCCGAGTTTGAATGCGTAACGAATGTAATAGGGACGTCCCTGGCAGGGTTTTTCGAGCTTCTGTCGAAGGGCTTTGGGATCGATCGGCCAATGTGTCGCGGAGGATTCGTCCACGTCGGGCGGCGCTTCACCGAGACGGCTGCCGAGAAGAAGGCTTGAGGCTTGGGGCTTGAGGCCTGAGGAGCCACCGGATGACGCCACTACACCTGCGCCGACCAACTCCGCTTCTTCATCGTCCTCCCGGCGTTCGAGGCTGCGATAAGCGTTGGTCTCACCATCGGCGTGCTTACGGTGGGCGGCACGGAGCCAGCGATCGTTATTGTCCAGGCCGAAGCCCGGTCGCTGAATCTCCATGCTGCGAATGCACTTTTGGAAAGCTTCCTTGAACGTGCGCCCGATCGCCATCGCCTCGCCGACGCTTTTCATTTGCGTCGTGAGCGTCTCGTCCGCCTCGGGAAACTTTTCAAAGGTCCAACGCGGAATCTTGACCACGCAATAGTCGATGACCGGCTCAAAACTCGCCGGCGTCGTCTTGGTGATGTCGTTGGGAATTTCGTCGAGGGTGTAGCCGACCGCGAGCTTGGCGGCGACTTTGGCGATCGGGTAACCCGTCGCCTTGCTGGCCAGGGCGCTGGAGCGGGAGACCCGCGGATTCATCTCGATGATGCATTGCCGCCCCGTTTTCGGGTCGACGGCGAATTGCACGTTGCTGCCGCCGGTATCGACGCCGATCTCGCGCATGATCGCCTTGGCGGCGTCGCGCATCTGCTGATACTCGCGGTCCGTGAGCGTCTGCGCCGGGGCGACGGTGATCGAATCGCCCGTGTGAACACCCATGGGATCGATGTTTTCAATGGAGCAGACGACGACCACATTGTCATTGCGGTCGCGGATGACCTCCAGCTCGTATTCTTTCCAACCGTAGAGGCTCTCTTCGATAAGGATTTCGTTGATGCGAGAACACTTCAGCCCGCGAGCTGCGATGACGTTGAACTCTTCCATCGTCTCGCAAAAGCCGCCGCCCTCGCCGCCGAGCGTGTAGGCCGGTCGGATGCAACACGGGAAACCGACGCTTTGCAATACGTCGTGGGCCTCGTCCATGGAATGCGCGGTCCCGCTCCTGGGCACGTCGAGACCGATACGAATCATCGCCTCTTTGAACTGGGTGCGATCTTCCGCCTTGGCGATGGCCTCCGGCGACGCGCCGATCATCTCCACGCCATAACGCGCGAGAATGCCCTGCTCGTACGATTCCATGGCGCAATTCAAACCCGTCTGACCGCCAAGCGTGGGGAGCAGCGCATCGACACGCGGGCCGCGAGCCTGCTCCGTCTCCAGAATTTTTTCGATGAATGCCGGAGTAATGGGCTCGATGTAGGTCCGATCCGCGAATTCCGGATCGGTCATGATTGTCGCGGGATTGGAATTCAGCAGGACGACGCGGTAGCCCTCGGCCTTGAGCGCTTTGCACGCTTGCGTACCGCTGTAGTCGAACTCGCAGCCTTGCCCGATGACAATCGGCCCGGACCCGATGAGCATGATCGTGTGGATGTCGTCGCGCTTGGGCATTCTTTCGCCATCCAGGCTCCCGACGCGGTCGCCTTCATCTCCGAAGCCCCACGATTATATCGAGCTTCGGCACGGGAGCCATCCAAAAGCGCGAAGGCATCGCCAAGCCGGACGGGGACGGATATATTTGGGCCGTGAAGACAAACTCACAGACCGCTCAACAGCCCCAAGCGATCACGCTGGACGGGTCGCCGCTCACGCTCGAGCAAGTCGACGCCGCGTTCGGTCGCCCGCTCAAGGTCACGCTCACAGATGACGTCTGGTGGAAGATCCGCGATGCCCGGACAAGAGTCGAAAAGCACCTGGCAAGCGGCGAGGTCATTTACGGAGTCAACACCGGTTTCGGCAAGCTCTGCAACAAGCGGATTGCTCCCGATGAAGTTGAACAGCTCCAGGAAAACCTGATCGTCTCCCATGCCGTCGGTGTCGGACCGCCGATCCCGCCGGAACTTGTCCGCTTCATGATGCTCTTCAAGATCGTCGCCCTGTCCGCCGGTGCCAGCGGCGTCCAACCCGAGGTTGTTGAATGCCTTACGACCATGCTCAACGCCGACTGCCTGCCGGTCGCGCCCACTCGGGGATCGCTAGGGGCAAGCGGCGACCTCGCCCCGTTGGCACACATGGTTTTGCCCATGATTGGCCGGGGAGAGGTGTCGATCGGCGACAAAGTCCTGCCTGCGGCCGCCGCCCTGAAAGAACGAAAGATCAGGACAGTCAAGCTCAAGGCGAAAGACGGCCTCGCCCTCATCAACGGCACGCAGATGATGCTCGCATATGCCGCGGCCATCTGCGTTCGGGCGCGGCGGCTGGCCAGGCACGCCGATCTCTTTGCCACCATGTCGCTCGAAGCGCTTCGCGGCAGCCTCAAACCGTTTGACGAGAGGTTAATCGCCCTTCGCCCGCACGCCGGCGCGATCGAGGTCGGCCAAAACGTGCGACGGCTCATGGCGGATAGCGAAATCCTCGTCTCGCACGCCAACTGCGACAAGGTACAAGATCCCTACAGCCTTCGTTGTGTGCCGCAGGTCCACGGCGCCTGCCGGGATGCGCTGCGTCATGCCACCCAAACCGTGTTGCTGGAGCTTCGGTCGGTGACGGACAACCCAGTCCTCGTCGATGGCGACGTGATCAGCGGCGGAAACTTCCACGGCGAGCCGCTGGCACTCGCACTGGACTATCTCGCCATGGCATTGACGGAGTGGGCCAGCATCTCCGAACGACGAACCTACCTTTTGACCCTCGGGCACGACGGATTACCGACGCTGCTCCTGCAAAACACCGGTCTCAACAGTGGCTTCATGATGCCGCAATACACCGCCGCGGCGCTGGTGAATGAATGCAAGACGCTTGCCCATCCGGCGTGCGTCGATTCGATCCCGTCCAGCCTTGGGCAGGAAGACCACGTCTCCATGGGCGCGACCAGCGCGCTGAAGTGCTGGCAGATCATCGAAAATGCCGAGACGGTTCTGGCAATCGAGATGCTCTGTGCCGGTCAGGCTCTTGATTACCGCCTTCCGACCAAGCCCGGTGTCGGTCCACGAATCGCACTGGAAACCCTTCGGAAATCGATTTCCCATGCCGAGAACGACCGGGCCCTCGGCGAGGATATTCGGACGGCCCTTGCCATCGTACGCCGTCAGGAACTCCTTTCGACCGTGGAAAACCAAATCGGCCCGATTGCCTGACCAGATTCCCGCCGAAAACCCTTCCAATCGATAGGGCGTTTTTTGTAAAATCGTGACACGAGCCATTACTGTTTGACCCTCCTCGCAGTGAGGGCGAAACGTGTCCACGATGAAAAGACCCTTCATCCTGGCATGTTGGCTGGCGGCGATCGCCCTTGTCGCCGGCGCATGCGATGGAACCAGCGGCCTCACCGCTGCCGGCGGTAGTCTCTTCCCCGCAGCGCCGAGCGCGCCACAGGCACCGGGTTCGACGAGTACCAACTTCAACGTATTTCACACGACCATCCCGACGACTTCGCCGGGCGTGATCCCCGCGGTCGTCATCCTGAACGGCACGGACCCCATCTACCCGTAGTGCCCGCCAATTCATCTCACAGGTCAGCAAGGGTGCCATTGTTACCCATGCGCAGATTCCGCCGAAGGGGCCTATAATTCATCGGAGGGGTGACGCCCAGAGCCTACTTGCGATGGAGGCGAAGCATGTCCAGAAAGCCCCTGTTTGCGTTGATACTATTGAACCTACTACTTGCCGCTTCCACCGGTTGCGGAACGGCATTCACTGGATTCACGGTGCCGAATGGAGACGTCTTTGCACGGGCGGCCGGTCCGGCCACGGCGGCCCAACCGCCGGGAGGCTCCACGCCCTTTCCCGTCATCACTTATTTGCCGGGATTCCTTCCCAATCCGCAGCCTCCGGCCGCGGTGATTCCCGTGATCATTGTTCACTAATCCCCGGTCGAAGTGAAAAAAAACTACGCCGACGCCCCACTGTAGTGGCGCAGGCCGAATTTCCAAAACCGATTCGATAGGATGAAAATCGCCGGCGCCAGGGCCGCGGCCCAAATCGGCGCCGCCGGCATTTTTGATACGTCTCCAAAAAAAGTCGCCGCCGGGACGGTCGTGATGAACGCCAGCGGAAGGAGATAGGTCAAGGACCACTGCAACCATTGCGGATAAATCGCGATCGGGTACCGCCCGGCCTCGAAGACGTTCCAGAATACCATCTCGATGTTTTGCACGCGGACGAACCAGAAACACATCGTCGCCAACATCAACCAGATGCTGTAGATGATGACGTAGGCCGCCGCAATCATCGTGACAAACATGAACAGGTCCGGCAGAGCCACCGTTCCTTGTAGCTTCATGCAGCCGATGACGGCAATCGTCGCGCCGAGAAGGACATCGACGAGGCGATAAACGACGATCTCCCGGATGCTCACCAGGAGCTGCGAATTGATCGGGCGAAGCAGCACAAAATCCAGCGTGCCTTGTTGGATGTCTTCCAGTAGCTTGTGCATGTTCGGCAGAATAGAAATGCGCAGCCCCCCCGCCACCATTCGATAGACGCCGATAAGCACCAGCATGTGCTGCCAGTGCCAACCTCCGATGGAATTGGTGTTGTGGAAGATCGTATAGACCATGAGCAATTCGCTGGACATGTGCATGATCGACACGACGATCCGCATGAGCATGTCGAAGCGATAGGCCGCGACATTCTGAATGCTCACGCGGGCAAAGAGCGTCGCCAATTTGAAGGGTCGGGACCATGGCATGGCGTCACCCGCTGACGGCGGAATATCGCTTGACCGCCGCTCCCCAACTGATTCGAAAGACGACGATCAGGGCCGCAAGCCATGTCAATTGCATGGCCAAACCGCTGACGATCTGCGAATGATCGGTCAGTTTCCCCGACACCAATTCCGCGGGGTACGCGAACATCCATCGAAACGGCATGAATCGCGCCGCCCAATAGACCGGGCCCGGCAGCGCTTCCAACGGGGAGAATCGCCCGCCGAGAAACATGCTCAACCCGAAATAAACTTCGCCGACGGCGTCGAGTTTGGGCGTCCAGAAGGCGATCAGCGCCACGACGTAACCAAGGACGAAATTCAGCGCACCGGCCAGGCCGATGGAGAGAATCCCGAGCAGGATCTGCCAGGGCGGCGCACGGAACTCGGGCGCGTAAAAATAAAAACAGATGGCCCACATCGGCCCCAGGAACCACAGCGTCGCGATCTTGTAGGCCATGTTGTTCGCCATGGCCTCCCAGATCGGCAGGATCGGTCGAAGCAGCTTCGACGAAAGCTCGCCGCTGCGAACCCGGTAGCCCATTTCATAGGTATCCCACGCCGTGGTGATATGGCCGATGATCATGATGGAGAAGTAGTACCCGGCCAATTGGGCGGTGGAGAAGCCCGCGATTTGGTTGCTCGGCTGACTCGCGGCGGCCGCGCTCCACATCGCATAGAGCACCGCCGGATTCACCAGGCCCCAGATCGCCCAGAGGATGATCTCCGCGCGATACTGAAGCATCACGCCGATATAGACGCGAAGAAACGCCGGAAATGCCCGCAAGATCGTCGTCACGCCCGATTTTCTCCGGCGGGTTGCAGCGTGCTGCCCGTCTCCTCCGACGCGGGCAACTGATCGCTGAAGGCCCTTTTGATCACGTCTTCAATCGGCGGGTCCTCGATGGTCAGGTCGAGAACCGGCAAATCATTGAGAAGCCGCTCCGTGATGGCCGGCGCCTCTCGCTTGGGCACCCGGAGTTCCACCTTGCGGGCCTCCTGGAGGAGCACCTCGCCGAGCGAGGCAAAGTCGTAGCCGTCCAACTCGCGATTCAAATCAATCTTGATGACCTTGAACGGCGCGAGCTTCGCGGAAAGCGCTTCGAGCGGCCCGTCAAAGAGCAGGCGGCCGTGGTGGATGACGATAATGCGCTTGCAAAGAGCGACGACGTCCGCCATGTAATGGCTGGTCAGGATGATGGTCGCGCCTCGGCGTTTGTTGTAATTGGCGATGAACTCGCGAATACGCGCCTGCATCGTCACGTCGACCCCGATCGTCGGCTCGTCGAGGAAAAGGACTGCGGGCCGATGAAGCAGCGAGACGCAGATTTCGCACTTCATCCGCTCGCCAAGCGAGAGCGTCCGCACCTGTTTTTTGAGGATGGAGCCGAGGTCGAGCAGTTCCACGAGTTCGTCAAGCGTCTCCTGGTATTGCGGTTTGGGGATGTTGTAAACCGCCCCGTGAACCATGAAGGAATCGATCGCGGGAAGGTCCCATTGCATCTGTGAGCGCTGGCCCATCAACATGCTGATGCGCCGCAGATAATCGGCTTCGCGCCGCCAGGGAACGTGATCCATGACGCGGGCGACGCCCGACGTCGGGTGCAGCAGGCCCGAAAGCATCTTGAGCGTCGTCGTCTTGCCGGCGCCGTTGGGGCCGAGGAAGCCGACAATTTCGCCCTGCTCAACGGAAAAGCTGACCCGGTCGACGGCGTTAACCTGTCGATACTTCCGCCGAAAAACGCTGCCGATGGACGCCAGCATCCCGCCCTCGCGCTCGGGCACGCGAAAGGTCTTGCAAAGAGAATCCACTTCGATCTGGGGCATAAGGAATTGACGGAGTTTAGCGGCGGTTGGAGAAAAGAATCCAGTGGTACAAACGCCGCCTTATTTGGGCTTCTTCTGTGCGGCCAGGGCCTTTTCGACTTGTTTCCGCATCTGTTGGTAATCCCGATGGATGCCCAGGGTCTTGTCGAGACGGATCATCTCGTCGAGCTTGTTTTTGGCGACCTCCCAGTTCTTGTCGGCAATGTCTTGTTTGACGTCTTTGAGCAGCTGGCGGGCCCGGTCCTTATTGGGGACGCCCACGTTGGTCTCTTTGTGCATGTAACTCGTGACGTATTTCACGATCAGCACGCTGCCGGTCACTCCGATTCCCGCGAGAACGAAAATCATTACGTACTTGAAGGCAAACGTGCCAAACATCGTCCCGAATACGTCGGCGATTTTCGTGAAGATCGTGGGCTTTTTCGGCTTCCCCTCGGCGAATTGTCCTTTTTTCTTGTCCTTGTCGTCCTTGCCTCCGCCTCCTCGTCCGCTGAGTTGATCGTAGCTTTCGATCAGTTTGTTCTGTTCCGCGCGGTACTTGGCCTCTTCTTCCGCTGAAAGCTGTTTTTTCTTCTGCGCATCCTGAAACTTCATCAAGGCGGCTTGCTCATCCACCTTCGGAGTCGAACCTCGACCGGCAGACGACTTGCCGGAGGCGACGGCCGTCGACGGCGCTCCGGGGATGCGCAGCGGCGCTTTGCAATCCGGACAACGAACGGCCTTGCCGGCCAGCTCGTCCTTGACTTTCATCTGCTTGCCGCATTTGCAGGTGACGGAAATCGCCATGCGTACTCATCCCATCGATGCTTTTCGACTCACGACGGCGCGGACCAATGGATTATTGATGCCTGACGGAGCCCTGACAAGTTACAGAAGAGGCCGATTATCCGGTTTCATCCAGCAATTGGGCGGCTTCGGGCGTCTCCTTGACCCCCGTTTGCGTTCTCATAACATCGAGGAAGAACGGACCATGCGAGCACCTCGATTTCTTCAGATGGATTTGTCCGGCGCCGCGCCTCGCCGACGGTCCGCCATGACGCTGGTCGAAATGGCCATCGCCGTACTGATCATCGGGGCGGGGCTGTTCCTCCTCGTGGGCTGGACGCGCGATCTTCAGGCCGCCGAGCGCCGAAACCTCGCCGTGCGCCTGCTTTCCGAACTCGACAAGGCCCTGGCACAATACCATCGTGCGAACGATCGCTTTCCGAAATCTCCCGAGCCCAACGCGGCCAACTGGGTGACCGCGGCGCTGCTCGACTTTGACCGGACGCGCCGAACCCTGGAAAAACTGCCGCCCTCCGTCTGGCAGGGTCCCGGCCGACGGGTGCTGGTCGATCCGTGGGGCACGCCGCTCAAGTATTTTTCTGAGACGTCAAATTCGCCCTACGTGATGGCGAATAACGGCCGACCGGTCTTCGTGTCCGCCGGACCTGATTGCGATTTCGGCCTGGAGGATGTCTCGCAAATCGGCGACAACTTGCGAAGCGATGACCCGGGGCCGGCGGGATTCCGGCTCGAACACGTGATGCGTGAATCCATGATGGACGAGGAGCCCGACGGTGGCGAAAAAAACGATCGATGAGATCGACGTCCGCGATCGTCGCATTCTGATGCGCGTCGATTTCAACGTGCCGCTCGACGGCGGAACGATCACCGATGACCGGCGAGTGGTTCAGGCGCTGCCGTCGATTCGCAGCGTTCTGGATCGCGGCGGCAAATTGATTTTGATGAGCCATCTCGGCCGACCCTCCGGCAAAGGCTATGAAACAGCGTTCAGTCTACGGCCTGTGGCGAATCATTTGGCAACGCTCTTGTCAAAACCGGTTCGCTTTGCCGAGGATTGCGTCGCTGAAAAGGCCGACCGGGTCGTGTCGGAGTTGAAGTCCGGAGACGTCGCGGTGCTGGAGAACTTGCGATTTCATGCCGCGGAAACGCTCATCGATTCCGCCAAGAAAAATCCGGACAAGAAACCGACGGCCGAGCAGAAGTCGCAGATCAATTCTTTCGCGAAAGGACTCGCGCGCCATGCCGACCTTTATTGCAACGACGCCTTCGGAACCTGCCATCGCAAGCACGTGAGCATGTACGATGTCCCGTTGCTGCTGGGACCCGGAAAACGCGTCTGCGGCCATTTGGTGCAAAAAGAACTGCGATTTCTCGGCGACGCCCTGGCCAGCCCCGACCGGCCCTTTGTCGCCATCCTCGGCGGCGCGAAGGTCAGCGATAAGATCAATGTCATTGAGAGCCTGCTGCCGAAGGTGGACACAATCTTGATCGGCGGCGCAATGACCTACACATTTTTCGCGGCGAAGGGCATCCGCGTGGGCAAGAGCCTATGCGAAAAAGACAAGATTGATCTCGCGCGCGACCTGCTCTCCAAAGCCGGAAACAAGATTCAGCTTCCCAGCGACAGCGTGTGCGCCGCCAGGCTGGAATCAAGCGTTTCAACAAAAGTCGTCGCGGGAGACATCGCGGACGAACTCATGGGTCTGGATATCGGCCCGGCGACGTCGGCGGCCTATCGAGAGGCGATTTCGAGGGCCAAGACCGTCGTCTGGAACGGGCCCATGGGCGCGTTCGAGACATCTCCATTCGATCGCGGGACGCTTGCGGTAGCCAACGCCCTGGCGGACGCGACGGCGAAGGGCGCGACGACGATCATCGGCGGCGGCGATTCGGCGGCGGCCGTGGAGGCGGCGGGCCTGGCGGATAGAATGACGCACATTTCGACCGGCGGCGGTGCGAGCCTCGAATTTCTAGAAGGAAAGCCGTTTGCAACCATAGAGATTCTGGACGAAGCCTGAAGGGCCGATTCGTCGGCGCACCCACCATGACCCGAATTATCCTGATCGCTTCGGCTCAAACGGATTGGCGCATGCAAGGTCGATTGTCCGGCGACACCGATTTGCCGCTCAACCAGGCCGGCCATCAGCAAGCCATCGTCGATGGCGGCGCCGTTTCACTGCTCAAGCCGACGATCTGCCGCTGCGGGCCCGAACAGGCGACGAAACAAACCGCCGCCGTCATTGCGCATGAGATCGGAATTCGTTTTCGCGCGATCAAGGAGCTCCGCGAGATGGACCTGGGGCATTGGGAGGGCCTGACCATCGAGGAATTCCGCGATCGATTCCCCAAGGTCGATCGTCAATGGCGGGCCGAGCCGACCACGGTCGAACCGCCCGAAGGCGAATCCATCCTCGTCGCCGCACGCCGGCTCATCGACGCCCTTCGAAAGATCCTGAAGCGACATCCCGATGACACGATTGCCGTCGTCGTCGGCCAATTCGCTTATGCGGTTCTCCGTTGCCGGTTGGAGGATGCGGGCTATGGCCGATTTTGGGAATACATCGACGGCGACGAGCGTTGGCGGGAAATCCAGGTGGACCCGGTCAGGCTCGCGGCAAAAAATTGATCCGATGGAAGCCGCCGATTCGCGCGATGCTTGACTCAGCCGCCCTAAATGGTACCTTCATAGACGCTTGAATCGATGCTTTTTGAAGGAGCCGTCCGATGACCGAGCGAGTTCGCGAGATTTTGAGTTGGTACAAAGGGGAAAATCCAGGGGTCCTGACCAATCTGGCACGGATGCTGAATCACGGCCGCCTTGCGGGGATCGGC
This sequence comes from uncultured Planctomycetaceae bacterium, assembly GCA_964414585.1. Classification (GTDB taxonomy): domain Bacteria; phylum Planctomycetota; class Phycisphaerae; order UBA1845; family UTPLA1; genus DATEMU01. Next base: position 3,772 of record CAYPXR010000052.1, on the reverse strand, counting down.
CGAATGGTCATCCTGCCGGTCGACCAAGGCTGGGAGCACGGCCCTGCTCGTAGCTTCGGCCCCAACGACGCGGGCTATGACCCCCACTACCATTTCAAGATCGCGATCGAAGCCGGCTTGAACGCCTACGCCGCGCCGCTCGGCTTCTTGGAGGCCGGCGCCGCCGACTTCGCGGGCGAGGTCCCCCTGATCCTTAAAGCGAACAACCACGACTCACTTGCGGACGAGAAAGACTCCTGGCAGGCGCTGACCGCTTCCGTCAAGGACGCCCAGCGGCTCGGTTGCTGCGGCGTCGGTCTGACGATTTACCCCGGCTCCACGCTGCGAAAGCAGATGTACGAAGAACTTCGGGAATACGCCCAGGAAGCCAAGGCCGCCGGTCTGGCCGTCATCGTGTGGAGCTATCCGCGCGGCAGCTCGCTTTCCAAAGAGGGCGAGACGGCGATCGACGTCGCCGGTTACGCGGCGCAGATTGCCTGCCAGATGGGCGCGCACATCGTAAAAGTGAAGCTGCCTTCCGCCCATATCGAGCAGGACGCCGCCCGAAAGGTCTATGAGAAAGAAAAGATCGCGATCGGCACCATGGCCGAGCGCGTGAAGCACGTCACCCAGTGCGCCTTTAACGGCCGCCGGATCGTCATCTTCAGCGGCGGCGCCAAGAAGGACAACGACGCCGAGGTCTTCGAGGAGTGCAAGGCCATCCGCGACGGCGGCGGCTTCGGCTCCATCATCGGCCGCAACACCTTCCAGCGCAAGCGCAACGAGGCGTTGAAGTTCCTCGATCAGATCATCAAGATTTATTCTTGAGCCGGCAGCAGCCGGTTCTCACTCAAGACGCGGTAAAGCTCGTCAGCGACCATTTGATTGCCCTCCTCGCGGAGGTGGCCATCCCGTGGGAAGAAGGGGTGTTCACCCGCCTCGGCGCGCCGGCGAAAAATCGGCAACATATTCACGCAGAGGATGCCGTTCTTTCTGCACCAGTCCGTGATCGCATTGCAAAACGTATCCGGCGGCATGTTTTTCGAATAGGGAATAAGTGCCTTGATCTGCTCGTGGTAGACGAATTCCTTGGCGGGGATCACGACAACGATCAATTTCGCCCCGGCAGCGGCCGCCATCTCGCGCAATTCGACAATGGTCTTTTCCTCCGACGCCTTGCCGCCGGCGATGGTCGGGCTTCGTGCGTCCTGCGCGGCATAGGCGCTGGCATCGAAAAGATAGGTCTCGTCACCGATCTTGAGTTCCTCACTGCCGCCCAGCGGAGGGTGCCGCCAATCCGGCGGGAGGCGATAAGCGTTTTTGTGAACGGCTTCGTAGAATGCGTTGGAGCGCGGATAGTCGATTTGCGGTCCGAGCTTTTGGCGGGCCTCCCACCACGCCTGGAAACAGGCCTCGTCCAGCCAATCGTTGACAAAGGTGACCATGATGACAATGCGAGGCTTGAGGCGTGCCCCATGAACTTCAAAAGTGCGCAGGTATTGAGTCGGCCCCGAGGCCGATAGCCCCAGGTTAACAACGTCGCGGCCGACGGCTTTCTCGAGTCGCTCGGTCCAGACGGCCTCCAAAGCGACTTTGTGACCGAAGACGAAACTGTCACCAACGGCGACGGCGAAGACGGGCTCGTGCGTGGGATGATCTCGAAAACATTCGCCGTGAGCGCCGATCGGCTGGGCTTTGTAGGAATAGCTCCGCCCCAATTCGTTCGCCGCCGTCATGTCGACATCGCAGCGAAGGGTCTTCCCGATGTACGGGTCGGCGGTCCAGTCATGCGAGTTCTGCCATTCCGCGGTCAGCGGCGAATAGCCGCGTCGATACTGGACATCGCCGTCTGCACGCAGCCATACCCACGCGGAAAATCCGGCAAACACCAGCGAGACGCTCAGCAGTCCAAGCGCCAGCTTCGCATACAGCGGCGGACGTCGTACCGTCGGAGCCGGCGGCGCGTTTTCCGGCGTTTGAATTGGGTTCGACATGATCAAATCTCAGTCGATGCGCCGGACATGATCCCGGCGAAGATAGTCCCACACATCACGCCAAGCGGCACTGCGAAAATAGGCCGTGCATCGTTGGTCATATCGCACTTGTCCGCCGTAGTCGCGCCGAATCCACGCCTTCAATGGGGCCAAGAGACGACCCTCCAGTCGCTCGTGATCCGGATTCGGTTCCTCCGCCAGCGAAAAACCGTCGGTCGGTATCAATATCACCGGCGGAGAATTTGGATTGTTCGGGTCGGCGTGCCCGACGCTGATCGACGTCCAGTCGATAATCACGTCCGGCGGCATTGACTGCAATCGTTCAATGACGCTTGAAATGGGTGGATTCAAGAGTTTTATTCGTCCGCCGAAAATGTCAATCGCCTGGCAAATCTCCAACGGCGTTCGTCGTTGGGCATAATAATTGACGGCATGATCGGCGGGCCAAAGCATCACCGACGGGTCCGGACCACGCTGTCCACGCACCACTTTCGTCAGGGCCGTTTTCCGATCGCGAATACTTGCGTAGGCGCGGCGCGGGCCGTAGTCCGAATCTAATATGAACGTCACATGGTCCTTTAGCTGCCAAATCCCCACGGCCAGCCCGGCGAACAGGACGATCATCGTCAGTGTTCGATGTCGCGGGTTCCACTCAAACGAGAACACCCATGCCGTCAGCACGGCGGCCGGCGGCGCCGCTTGCAACAGATAATGCCCGTAACCGTTGGGCGCGAGGACGAATACCAGCGTCGCTGAAATCGCATAGACGGCGACAAGTCCCAGTCCCTGTCGTTCGCCTTGATGATCTCTTTTCCCACGCCGCCGGATTCCCAACGCCGGAAGGGCCGCGAGCGCCGGGCCCATGATGATCATCGTCAAGGCCAGGTGCTGACCAACGTTGGTCCAATGCGCCCAGGTAAGCGGTTCAATTCGTTCCGACGGGTCCGTCGTGGCCCGGCCGAGGTCGTGGACGACGACTTGCCGCCAAAAATCGGTGACAGCCCCGTTTGCCCAAAGCCAAAGAAAAACCAAAATCCAGGGGATCGATGCGCCGGCAATCAAGAATCCCAAAGCTCGTCCCCGGCGCTCGCGAATTCTCAGTTCGCGCCAATCCAGTGCACCTCCGACGATCAATATCGCGAACAGCAGCATTCCCGTTTGCTTGAACACGGCAGCCATTCCACAACACACGCCGATCCAAAGCCAACGGCGACACGAACTGCCCGACAAAATGAGCCATAGCGCCGTCATCTCGAAAAAGGCGACGAATTTTTCGAGATTGTCGCCCCAATCCGCGATCACCCGATGGCACATCACCACGCTTAGGAAACAAACGGCGACCGTTGCCCGCCCCCGTGACGCAAATCTTCGGGCCACGGCATAGGTGACCAGGCAGCCCGCCACTGTGACCACGGCATCGAGCCAAAGCAGGGCTCGATCGCCGCCAACGCCGAAAATCCACTCAATCCCGGCGAAGGTGAGGAAAATTCCGGGGGGCTTGCTCTCCCATAGATCACGATAAAGGCGGGCGCCCTCCAGCATTCGGCCCGCAAAGTAGGCCCAGATGCCGGTATCGGTCTGTAATGGGACGTTGGACCAAGCCAGACGCGATAAGACAACGTGGGCCAAGGCGAGCGTCCCCGCTATCACCGGAATGGGGTTTGTCTGCTTCGAATCGACCGGGGTCAACATTTTCAAAGTGTATCCGGGGGTATGAATCGCGAGAAATATTTCCGGGCGGCTCGTTAATACCCAAAGGAGCCCGTTTCGCCTCGTGGGGCCCGTCGTCATCTTCGACG
>CAYPXR010000051.1:0-3834 GCA_964414585.1 uncultured Planctomycetaceae bacterium | reverse complement strand
CGGTGGTCTCCAGGCCCTGGCCCTCCTCGACGGTGATGACGCCGTCCTTGCCGACCTTGTCCATCGCTTCGGCGATCTTCTTGCCGATCTCGGCGTCGTGGTTGGCGGCGCAGGTGCCGACCTGGGCAATCTGCTTGGACTCTTTCACCGGGCGGCTGATCCGCTTGTACTCCTCGACAATCGCCTCGACGGCGATATCGACGCCGCGCTTGAGCTCCATCACGTTGGCGCCGGCGGCGACGTTCTTGAGCCCCTCGTTGAAGATGGATTCGACATAGACCGTCGCGGTCGTGGTGCCGTCGCCGGTGTCGTTGGAGGTCTTGCTGGCGACTTCCTTGACCATCTGGGCGCCCATGTTTTCATACGGGTCGTCGAGTTCGATCTCCTTGGCGACGGTGACGCCGTCCTTGGTGACGGTCGGCGAACCGAAGGATTTTTCCAGCACGACGTTTCGGCCGCACGGGCCGAGGGTGACCTTGACGGCTCGGGCGAGCTGATTGACGCCGCTGCGAATCGCCTCCCGGGCTTCCATTTCAAATGCAATATTCTTCGCTGCCATTTCCTTTTTCTCCCTATCGCTCTCATGGAGAGCAGCCGCCCTCGGCTGCTTTCGTTTGACCATCTCAGCCGTGGGCGGCTGAGCTACATTTTCTTTCGCGGGCCGGCGCGTCGCCGCCCGATTCGTTACTGATCCAGAATGAACTGCTGCGGGTCGTAGCCGATGCCGCGGGCCGCCGTCGCCGCCTTTTCGCGGACGATCATGAGCAGGTCGTCGAACGAGGCATCGATGTGGCCGGAGGCGAGTTCCGACTGATCGTCGAGCGAAAGCACGCGCCACTTGCGCGTGTGCGATTGATCGCCGATGCCTTGCGCCGCCTCGGCGCTGATGGCCAGACAGCAGGGTTTCATCTTCGCCTGCTTCAGCGCGGGCGTCGTTGGGGATACGGGGGCTTCCGCCAGAGCGGGTCCTCGATCGGTCATTGGTCGTCTCCTTCTTCGTCAATGCCCTGAAAAGGCTCGTCCTGCCAGACGCTGCCCTGCTGCTTGATCTGTAGCTCGACGGTCTCGATCGACTCCGAGTCGACAAAAACCACATCGTCCACCACGTCGGCGTCGTCGAATTTCGACACGCGAATCTCGACGCGAAAGGCGCCCTCTTCGATTTTCTTGTAGGCCAGCGGGTGGATGTGCATCGCGTCCTCGTTGCCGGGGAACGTGAGCACCAGCCGGGCCGCCGGGCCGAACTTGATCGCCTCATCCAACGCGGTTTCAAACAATTTCGATTTCATCAATAGGCCTTTAGCCGCTGGTCTTCAGCCATTAGCTCACGGCTAACGGCGCTTTGCCGGGGGATTATTCCAGGATCGCCAGGATGTCCGACTCGTCCATGATGATCAGCTCCTCGCCGCTGACCTTCACTTCGGTGCCGGCGTAGCTGGTGAAGAGGACTTCGTCGCCCTTTTTCACCTGGAGCTTGGCGCGCTCGCCGGTGTCCAGCAGCTTGCCGTCGCCGACGGCCTGGATGCGGCCGCGCTTGGGCTTTTCCTTGGCGCTGTCGGGCAGGACGATCCCGCCGGCCGTCACGGCTTCCGCCTCGATCCGCTTGACCAACACCTTGTCGCCCAGCGGGCGAATCTTCATCTTTGTCACCGACATTCTTCGACTCCTTACTTTCGTACTTTCCAATAGACTACGATTTATGGCGATCAGTTCCGGTTTTCCGTCTCAGCGGACCCGCAACCGGTCATCGGCCAATCCACGTGATACAAACGTTGAAACACTTTAAGGATCTGTGGCACCAACGCCGCCTGGGCGGCGCCTTCGTCCACCACGGAAAAGACGTCCAATTCCAGGGCCTCGCGGAGCAGCCGCGGGTCCGGCTGGTGCGACACCAGCAACGCCGGAAAAGCCAGGCCCAGCCGACGAATCCGTCGCAACAACGCGAGACCGCCGATCGACGGCGTCTGGTCATCGACGACGGCCAGATGCACCGGTTTTTCGGACACGAGGCAGATCGCCTCCGCCTCCGACCGGGACCAGTGCAGATCGACGGGCCGCTCGGCCAGAAAGCCGGCCAAGCCCGTCACCCAGGGGTTTGAAGGCCCATGGGCGATCATGACATTCCAGCGGTTTGCGGTATCGATGACCATCTGAATTTATCCGGGGGCGCACGATCGCCCTTGGGGACTAGGGCAAGGGATATGCCAGCAGGTGTTAATAATCGTCCGTGGCGAATGTTGATTGTAAAGCTATGTAATATCGTCAATTACGGGAGTTGCCATAAGAAACTAACAGGCGGTTGACACCTGATCTGGCGGCGAATTTGGCAGGGAGGATGGCCCAAAGGCGGGATGCCCTGTCAATATGGCACTTGGAAGATCAATTGAACTGGCGTGGCCATTGGGCCGGGAAGGTAGCATAGGCGAGTATGGAGAGAATCAAGCTCAAGACCAGCTACCCCTACTATCTGGGCGGCGAGGCCGTCGCGGCAAACGTTGATCTGGCTGTCTTGGACAAGTTCTCCGGACAAGTCTGCACGCGCGTCGCACTCGCCGATTCCACGGTCATCGATCGGGCGATCACGCTCGCTCACGACACGGGGGAAGCCTGTCGAAAGATGCCCAGCCATGCTCGCGCCGCCGTGTTGCATCACATGGTCAAGCATTTGGGCCAGCGGGCAGAAGAGATCGCTCGAATCCTGGTCGTCGAAGTCGGTAAAACCATTCGCGATGCGCGGGGCGAAGTTTCGCGGGCCATTGACACGTTTCGGATCGCCGCCGAGGAGGCGACGCGGATGACCGGCGAATATCTGCCGCTGGATATCTCGCCGAGGGCCGAAGGATGCGAGGCGATCTGCAAGCGCGTGCCGGTCGGAGTGTGTTCTTTCATCGCGCCGTTCAATTTTCCGCTCAATCTCGCGGCGCACAAGATCGCTCCGGCGATCGCGGCGGGTTGTCCATGGGTGCTCAAGCCGGCGTCGTTGACGCCCATCTCGGGGCTGGTGCTCGGTGAGATACTGGCGGAGACGGACTGGCCGCGCGGGGCGTTCAGCATTCTTCCGTGCAAACGGGAAGCCGGCGATCTTTTCACGACCGACCAACGTATCAAGTTGTTGTCATTTACCGGATCGCCGGAGGTCGGCTGGGCGCTGAAAGCGAAGGCGGGCAAGAAAAAAGTCGTGCTCGAACTGGGCGGGAATGCCGCGTGCATCGTCGACCGGGATGCCGATCTGGATTACGCCGTGAACCGGCTGATCGTCGGTGCGTTCTATCAATCGGGGCAGTCGTGCATCAGCGTGCAACGAATCCTGGCGCACCGGTCGGTTTACGAGCCGTTGAAATCAAAGCTCCTGGCGGAGGCGGTAACGCTGACGGCAGGCGATCCGCTGGAGGAAACGACGTTTCTCGGCCCAATGATTACCGAAGGCGACGCCAGGCGAATCGAAACCTGGGTCCAACAGGCCGTCGGGCGTGGCGCGAAATTGATTTGCGGGGGGCGGCGCAGCGGAAGCTTTTACGATGCCACATTGCTGGAGGGCGTGCCGGACGATCTGCCGCTTTCTTGTCAGGAGGCCTTCGGGCCAGTGGCCATCCTGGAGCCGTTCGATTCCTTTGCCGATGCGTGTCGTCGAGTGAACGCCGGCCGCTACGGCTTGCAGGCGGGCATCTTCACACGGAACCTCGATGCAGCGTTCTTCGCCTTTAATGAATTGGAGGTCGGCGGCGTCATCGTCAACGACGTACCGGCCTTCCGGGTGGACAACATGCCGTACGGCGGCGTAAAAGACAGCGGGCTCGGGCGCGAAGGCGTGCGATACGCGATCGAGGAGATGAC
>CAYPXR010000050.1:0-34497 GCA_964414585.1 uncultured Planctomycetaceae bacterium | reverse complement strand
GGCGGCCGGGGCTGGGGTTAGGTTCGGCCGCCTGTCGCCGGAAATTTTTCGCCGTTGCGCGGGGTCGGTGCAGACGATTATGCTTTGCAAGGCGAGCGTGCAAGGTTGGTCGCGGTCCGGCCGCTCGAGGGTATCATTGAGGACCCTCGCTTGGCGTCGTTCGTTAAAGGCGTGGACTTCGGCGGCTGATGAAGTTCGCTTCGGCGTCGACCTGGACCTGCGCGGCCGTTCGCGGAGGGTGTTCAAAATTCTTCCTGACACCTTTTTTGTGACACCTTTTTTGTGACACCTTTTTTGTGACACCTTTTTTGTGACACCTTTTTTGCCCCTTTTTTGCCCGTCGAGTCGGTCGGAGCCCGTGTCTTGCGTCTGCCGCCGTACTCACCTGACTTCAATCCGATCGAGAACGCGATCTCAAAGATGAAGTCCGTTCTGCGCAAACTGGGCCGACGCTCGATCGAAGACCTCGAAGCGGCCATTGCCACGGCGATGGGCGCCATCACCCCTCAAGACGCGCACGGCTTCTTCACACACTGCGGCTACAACGCTACGAGCGTATGAAAACCGCTCTAGTGCTCTACGACGCCCTTTACACTTGGTGCGAGCAGAAGCTCGCAAAGACCCACAACGCCCAGCGACCGGCATAGCCGGTGAGCGGGACGGTTGGCACCGGCCGCCTTCTTCATTGATCATCATTAGGCTCACCGCCTTCGTTGTATCTCGATTCGCCGCCCAAGTTGTCGCTCGCGCGTTGACACGCGGACGACTCCTGCGACGATACCCGTCGTACTTGGAGAGAACTCGATGGGTCTCCTTGCGGTCACGATCATCGTTGTCATGCTCGCGATCAATGCCTTATTCGCGGCCTACGAACTCGCGTTGGCGTCGGTTAGCCTGCAGCAAATCGCGATACTCGCTGAAAAGCGCAGCACTGGCGGTGAGGCCGCGCTTGCAATGAAAGGGCGGATGGAAGCGAGTCTTGCCGTGATTCAACTCGGCATTACGCTGGTCGGAGCCATAGCCGCCGCAGTCGGCGGGGCGGGGGCCGATGAGGGCGTCGCGCCCTGGTTGCAAGGAAGGCTCGGCGTGGGTGAAGGTGTCGCTGAGTTTTTCGCTCTAGTGTTGGTCGTCGTACCCCTTTCCGGCGTGATGATCATTTTGGGCGAATTGATTCCCAAATCGTTCGCCATCAAGAACGCCGAATGGGTCTGTCTGAAGCTGAGCCCTCCCATGAAGCTCTTCGCCGCGGCCGTCAACCCGATCGTCGTTGCCATTGAATGGATGACCAAGACCGTAGTCGGCGTTCTTGAACGCAACGTGGAGCGTGGGCGACTTCCCAACGAAATCGGCGGATTGCACGAGTTTTTGGCTCACGCCAAAGCCCTGCGCACGACGAGAATTCTAAGTCCCCAACAAGAACGCGTTATCATCGGGGCAGGGCGTCTTTCGAGCGTTCGGGTCCAGGAGATCGTTGTTCCGGCGCACGACATCAAACTTCTCAATGCCGACGACCAACTCATCGAGCACTTGGTGCGGGTACACCTCGACGCACACACGCGCTTTCCCGTAACTACCAAACGGGGCGACCCCCAAGGGATCATCGGTTACGTCAACGTCAAAGACTTGTTCTTCCTGGCGAAGACACATCCCGACAACCCCAGTGTTCGAGAGATCACTCGAGCGATGTTCGAAATTCCCCCCGACGCGCTCATCGGCGATGCGTTCGCCCGCATGATGAGTGAACACGCCCATTTGGCGCTGGTTCGCGATGCTGACGGCGTTGTTCATGGCATGCTTACTGTCGAGGATATCCTAGAGGAGGTCGTAGGTGACATCCAAGATGAGTTTGATCGCTTGCCCAAGACCCTAGTCCCGGCGGGGCGAAAGTGGATTGTCGGTGGTGGTGCCACTCTGGCACAGTTGCGCGGCGTTCTACACAACCCACACATTGCGCCCTCATTGCCCGACCGGACGACCCTCTGCGACTGGATTGCGACCCAGGTTCCGGCGCCTCGCACCGGAGACACGTACACGGTGGACAGTATTCGTGTGATGATTCGCAAAATGCGCCGTGGGAGAACCTTCGAAGTAGTGTTGACCTCCTAGGCCGGATCAAAGGTGTCAGGTTGAATTATTGACATTTGTGATCGGAACAAAATGGCCTCGTAATCTCGTTTGCCGAGACCGGCCCGGACGGCGAACAAACCGTTCAATACACCGACTTAGCGGGGCGGAGAAGCGAGATCACCCGGTCTGCAACGTGGCCCGACGAGTGCGAGGAAGAGAGCCTGATGGGTAGCGGTTCGTCGATGATGAGTGGCGGTGATGCTGGGGAGGGGTCCACAGCCGAGGGCGGCTGTGCTCCGGAAGCGTGGGAGGCGTTTTACGAATGGTCCGCCGGGCAATGCTGGGGACCGTCGTGCGAGACGCCGATGGATGCGCAGTTCGCGGCGATGGCGGCAGAATTGCAGGCGCTTGGGCCGCCGGTGCCCGAGCATCGCTGACGCGCGACGACGAAAGCCCGACGGTCCCGCCCTACGAATCAGGGGGGTGATGGATCCTCGCGACTCCACCCTTTGCTGCCGAGACGAATGCGGCGCCGATGAGATTCACCGGTCGCCGAACCGAACCGACTATCCTCGCAACAGCGACAGGACCGATTGCGGCGTCTGGTTGGCGATGGCCAGGATGCTCGTGCCGGCGCTGACAAGGATCTGCGAGCGCGTCAAGTTGCTGGTCTCCTGGGCAAAGTCCAGATCGCGGATGCTCGATTCCGCCGCGGTGAGGTTCTCCAGCGTGACCTGCAATTGATTGACGTTGGTGTCGAGCGTGTCCTTCTCGAACGCGCCGAGCCGGCCGCGCATCACGGAGACCTGGCGGATCGCCTCGGAGATGACCTTGGCGGCTTGCGAGGCCTGGCCATTGACCAGGCTGTAGGCCCCGCCGCTGGTCACGTCGGAGAGATATCCGACCGATCCATTTCCCAATCGCGTGCCGGCGATCGATTGCATGCCGAAGTTCACCTGCTGATTGGAATCGACGCCGGCGCCGAGCTGGAAGACCGCCCCGCCGCCGGTGATGGCGAAGGAGGACGAGCCGGTCTTGTTGAACGCCTCCTGGATGCGCATCTCGATTCCAAGTCCGGTCGTGTTCAGGAAGACGTCGAGCCCCTTGCCCAGGGCGTTGGCCCCGTTGACGGTCACGGAGACGTCGCGGCCGATGTCGCGTCGCGTGGTGAGGCCGCCGGAATCGACGGTATTGAACACCGGCGACGTGCTGCCAAGTTCTGAAACCTGCACAAAGGCGTCGCTGCCGTAGCCCGTCGACGACAGCACGATGCCGCTGTTGGCGAAGGCCGGATTGATCAGCGACGCGCTGACGCCGGTGGCATCTCGTACGAGATTGACCGCCGCCAGGATTGCGCTGGCGGTCGTTCCCGAGAGCAGCGCGATCGACGTGACGCCGTTGGATCCGGCCAGCTCGATGGTGACGTTGCCGGTGATCGCCGAGGCCCGAAACTCGAGCCGGCCGTGCTGCGCGGACTGGATGACGTTGACATTGACGGGAATATAACTCGCCGTGCCGAACGAGACGCCGTTGATTCTCGTATCGGCGAGCTGCGCGGCGTTGATGCCGCTGGTGACGTATCCCAGCGAACCGTTGAGCAGCTTTCGCCCGCCAAAGGTCGTGGTATTGGCAATCCGCGTGATGGACTCAATGGCCGAGTCAATCTGAAGCTGATTGGCCTGGATTTCGTCCTCTGACACGGCCCCGACGTTCGCCGCCTCGACAATCTTGGCCTGAATGTCGTTGAGCAGAGAGGAGACTTCGCTGAGGGCGCCCTCGGTCGTCGCGACGACGTTGGCCGCCCGCTGCGAATTGGCCACGGCCTGGTGGACGCCTTCGATCTCCGCCCGGAGCTGCTGGGAAATAATCAACCCCGCCGGGTCGTCGGCGCCGCGATTGATCCGCAGGCCGCTGGACAACCGCTCCAACGACGTCTGCAACGCGCTATGAGCGCGGGTGAGCTGGCGACCGGCAACGATCGAAGCTGTGTTCGTATTGATGCGAGCCATGACAACAACCTCCCTGACAAGCTCGACGGCCTTCTCGCAACTGCCCTGTCGAGCGCTCTCGTCGCCGTCGCAAAGAAACCTTTGCGGCGCCGGCGAACGATCCTTAACTGGTCCTCGGTCCGCCCGGGCGTCGGGGCCCATGCCCCGTCGATCCGCCGTTCTCCGGCGGAAGATCCTCGGGTTTGATATTCGCCGCCGCTCGGTTCTCCCGTTGAATCGCGTCGTACACTTCCTTGCGATGCACGGGAACGTGCGATGGCGCCGTAATGCCGAGGCGCACCTTGTCGCCCCGGATGTCGACGATCGTGATCTCGATGTCGTCGCCGATCATGATCGTCTCGTCGCGTTGACGTGATAGAACCAACATCCTTTTGGCTCCTTATTCGCCACGTTCGGGCGGCCTCATGCCGCCGGCGGTGGTCAGTGACCGGGCAAATCGGCCCTCATTCGGACGAGTCTCTCCCCGCAAGAGCGGGAACGCGTCCCTATTGAATGATAGACCGGTACCCATCGTCGTGCCCTTGTCCCGATTCCCTACGCCGATTTGCTGACCGCCGCTCGCCGAATCGGCAGATTCATTAACGCATGTCGCGTGGAGTAGCGCTTGTCCGACAAGACGAGTTGCTTGCCGACGCGCGTCGCGATGTTGAGCACCAACGGGCCCTGCAAATTCGCCGTCAGTTGTTCCTCATACTTGTTGACGATCACGAAGACCTGCGACCCGTGCGTGTCCGTCAGACCGATGTGCGCGAGGTCCTCCGACTTGATGACGACCCGGTAGTCCGTCACGAACATCCGCGGATCGCACACGACAAAGGCCAGCTCGGGCCGATGGATCGCCTGCATCCAGTAGAACGCGCTGTTCTCGCCGGTCTGGATCAGGGCATACTCCCGGTCGTCCGGGAACCCCAGGAGTCCCTTGGGAAAGTTCAGGAATCGCTGATCGTCGACCTCGATTCCGCCAAATCGCGACGTCTCAATGACCATCACGTCTCGCTCCCCGGCGTCGCTCTTGACGCCGCTAGTTTGATCGCACGGTTCGGCCCGGCGTTGCCGATGCTCGCGCGATCCATCCTCGAACCCGTCGTTGCCCGCAATACGTCCAATCATTGCAGGAAGTCCAACAACGACAGATTCTGTAATTTCGATCCCGACAACAGGCTGGCCTGCAGGGCCGTCTGGGCCTGTTGGAATTTCGTCACGGCCTGGGCGTAGTCCACATCCGTCAACTGCGACAACAGCAGCGACGTGGCGCTGGAGGCCTCCTGGGTTTGCTGAAGGCGCGACTGCATCGCCTGCGACCGCGCGCCGACCTGACCGACGACGACGGACATGTCCTGCTGCACCGCGCGGATCTGCGCGCCGGCCTCGGTGATTTCCGATGTATTGTTCGCCAGGAGGGCGTCGCGCAGGCGATAGAGCGCGCTGAAGATCCCCGATTGATAGAACTGCCCGACGTTTTCGCCTTCGAAGACCGTCGCCGACCCGCTCCCGAGAAGCCCGAGTTCCTGTGCGACCGGCGACAGATTGAGACTCGCGACCGTGATCGTGCCGGGCCCCGCCGGACCGGTCAGTCGAAGCCCCGCGCCGGCGTCGGAAATGCCCGCGGTAATCCCCGCGCCGGCGCCGGTGGAGGCCGTGTTGATCGCCTGGATCGCGTCGCCGATCGTCTGGGCGTTGCTTAAATCGACGGTGAACGAAACACCGTTGGAATTGGTGATCTGCAAGTCATCGCCCGTGACGGGATGAATGCCTCGGAAACCGTTGAGGCGTGAAAGCGGGATGCTGTTATCGAGCGTCTTGATGCCCAGCGTCGCCGCGTCGGACCCGCCGTTCTCGCCAATGACCAGCGGCGTTCCCGCGATCAAATTTTCCACGACGAAGCCCGTGCCGGTGCTGTTGATCGACGCGCGGATGCCGACGCCCGCGCCGTTGAGCCGGTTTAAGACGTCTTGCACCGTCGTCGCGCCGGTAAAGGTCACGGTCGCGGATTTCGCGCCATTGGTGATGTTGACGCCGTTCGGCAGGGAGATTCCGCCGGAGGAAAGATCCGCCAGCGCCGTCGTCAATTGGACCAGCCGGTTGACGTTGTCGCCGTTAAGATCGACTCCCGCGCCTGTCGTCTTCTTGATTCCCAGGTCCGCCGCGGTCGAGCCCGAGCCGACATCGGCCACGGTCACTCCGCTACCGGGAACCGTGGAAATGCGAAGGGTCGTGCCATCGGCGGGATTGATGCCGAGCGTCAACGAGCTTCCGGCCGTCGCGGCGGCGTCGTTGAACTTCGCAATCGCATCGCCGATCGTGTCGGCCCCGGTGAGGTCGACCGAAAAGGTGATGCCCGGCCCCGACTCGGTCACCGAAATCGCGCCAAGCCGAACGCCCTGCCCCAGCGCGCCGTTCAATTCGGAGATACGGGCGTTGGAGGATAATTGAACGTTGAAATTCACCGCCCCGCCGATCGTCGCCTGCCGGAGACCGAACAAGTCCGCGGCGGCGACGTTGAACGCCAGCGTCGAATCCAAATCCACCAGCGTTCGCCGTTCGCCGTAATCTCCGGCGCTGGTCACTCGCCCGAGACTCGTATTCAGGGGCGGAATCTTTACATTGCGACCGCCGAACAAGTACGTTCCCTGGTACTCGCGGTTCCCGATGGACAGCAGTTGGTTGATGATGCCGTCGACCACCGTGGCCTGGCTGGACCGCTCTTCGGCGCCTTGGAGACTGCCGGCCTGCTCACTCGCGATCGTGGAGGCCTGGTTGATCAAGTCGGAAAAATCGGTGATGGCCGAATCCGCCGAGGAGAGTTGACCGTCGGCGTGCTTCAGATTCGCCAGGATCTGATCCTGATTGCCCAGTAACTGCCGGAGCTTTCCGATCTGGGTCGCGGACAGGGGGTCGTCGCCGACGGACAGAATCTGCTGCCCGCTGGCGATCCGCGACTGCTCGTTATACAGGCGCAGCGTATTCTGGCGGAGCTGGCGCAGCATGTTGAGGGTCTGCATGCCCTGCGATACGCGACTGATACTTCCGCTCGTTCCGGCCATGTTCGTCCTAACCGTTAACTCACCAGAGTCAACAGGGTCTGCAACATTTCGTTGACAACGCGCATGTACTGGGCCGCGCCTTCGTAGGCGCGCTGGTACGTAATCATGTGGACGGCCTCTTCATCGAGATTCACGCCCGACAGGCTCTCCCGCTGCGACGTCAGCGAATCGAGAATCACGTCTCCCGCGTCGAGTTTGCTCTGCGCGCCGGAGACACTGACCGCGATGTTCGACGTCGTCGTCGAGTAGAAATCGTTCAAGGAGACGCCGCCGAGACTCGCGATGACATGGTCCTTCAGACCGGCCAGCGCCGTGGCGTTGCTGCCGTCCCCCGTGAAATCGCTCTGCGCCGCCGCGAGCAGCGACGGATCCGCCGAGACCAGCGTGTTAATGCCGATGTCCCGGCTGCTCGTGCCGGTCAACAAGGTGTTGATTCCCAGCGAGGCCAGAAGGTTCGACGTGTCGTCGGCGAAGCTGAATGTCGAACCGCTCGCCGCCGTCAGTTGCAGCCGTCCGTCTCCGGTCACCGTCGCCGTGACGCCGGGCACGTTCGCGGAGATGTCCGCGGCGACGGAGTTGAGCGAAGAATCGGCGCCAATGCCGTCAAGATCGACGTGAATCTGATGACGCGTCACGGCGCCCGTGGCCGAATCCTTGACGTCGATGAAGAATGAGCCCGTCTTGGGCAAGAACGCGACGCCATTATTCGTCGTCGATAACGCCAGAGAGGGGTCCGTGACGGAGGTCAAGCCCGTCACGCTCGAAAAGCCGACCAGGCCCTTGCCGCCCGCGTGAATCTTGTTGACTTCGCTGATCAGGGCCGACGCCAATTGATCCAGCCGGGTGAGCTGCGACGTCGTCTGTTGATCGCGGGATTCGATCAAGCCCGCGATGGTGCCGCTGGCCGTGGTGACGGGGCCGTTGTCCTGTTTGAAGCGCACAACGGTATTGGCCAGGCCGTCGCTGCCGTACTCCGTCACGGCCTTGAGGCCGAAGGAGGTTCCGAATTGGACCAGCGGGTTGTTTCCGACGAAGATGTTGACGGCGCCCGTGGGCTGCTCGCGCGTCGTGATGGAAACGATTTCTGAAAGCTGGGAGAGCAACTGGTCGCGTTGATCGCGGAGTTGCGACGTACCGGCCCCGGAGGCCGACTCCGCGACCGTGATCCGGGTATTCAATTCGGCGATCTTGGACGCGATCTGATCGGCCTGGTCGACGGCCGTCGAGATCTGCGAATTGAGGTCGTCCCGCAGCCCGAGGATTCCGCTGCGAATGTCGCGAATTCGGCCCGCCAGCGCCTGCGCGGAATTGACCACCAGGCTGCGGGCCGGGGCGCTTTCCGGGGTGTTTTGCAGATTGCCGATCGATTTGAAAAACTCGCCGAGTAACGAGCCCAGATTGCTGTCGCCGAGCGGATTGAAGATGTCCTCCACCCGGGACAGCGTCGATCGCAGCGTGTCAGCGGACTGGCGATCCGAAGTCGCCAGACGCAGCCGAGCCTGGAGCGATTCACTGACGTTGCGTCGGATCGCGTTGAGCAAAACGCCGCCGCCAAACTGGCCGTTGGTGGTGCCGGCGCCCGCGACGGACGACAGTGCCGGCGAACCGCGCGTGTAGCCCGGCGTGCCCGCGTTGGCGATGTTCTGGCCGACGATCTGCAAGGCGGCTTGATAGGCCGCCAGTGCCGATTGTCCGATTCCCAGTGCCGAAGAAAGTCCCATTCGTTGAGTCGCCTGGGCGACCTCCTATTTTTTTATCCAACTGCGTCCAGGACCCGGGCGCCGGACGCCGCGCCGACCGCTCCACCGGCGGAGTACGTCAACGGCGTTTTGTCGTCCCGAACCATTGCCGAAAAGACCTCTTTGAAAAATGCCAGCATCTCGCGGCTGACCAGTTCAACGACGCGGTTGGCCTCGGCGACGTCCAGCATGCGCCGGCGAAGCGTGTCCGCCAGCGTCAAGATCCGTGGGCGCTGCGAGGCGTCCAATCGCCCGGCGAGGTTCCTCAATGACAGGCCTCGACCGCGTTCCGAAGGCGAGCGCGACAGGGCCTCCGACAACTTTCCGGCAATGTCCCGGCGCCGGCCGTCGAGGGCGGTCACTTCATTCGTCAATTCGCCCTCACGATGCGTCGCCGCGATCATTCCCTCCACGTCCGCGCGGCGCATGGCCTCGAGCTTGCCGCGAATCACCTCGTGCAGCGACGCCTGACGCGCGGACAAGTCTTCCAACAGCTCCGCCAATCGATCCACCAACGTTGTGACCGTCGCGGCGCTCATGCGGCACCTCCGACGTCTACCGGCATTTCCGTGCCGGCGCCGGGACTTTGAGCGTCCTCGGTCAGGCCCAACCGGTGACGGATGGACTTGAAGAGACTATTGGTGACGGGATCGTTGCCCGAACGGCCGATCTTCTTCGCCAGCACTTGCGCGAGCTGTCCCTGAAAGGCCTCTTCCGCGCGGCCGCCGCTCATGTACTTCGTCTTGAAGCCGGACTTCTGCATCTGGCGCAACAACGTTCCGTAAAAGATGTCGCCGACAAATTCGCCGGTCGAGCGGCGAAGCGCGGCGGCCTTTCCCTCCACGTGCGACGCGGACGGCGAACTACCGGATTGAATGGCCGAAATACTCACGTGCTCACTCCACGATGACCAGCTTGCCCTTGACCTTGCCGAGCCGGTGCAGGCTTTCGACGATTTCAATGATGTCTTTCGACGGGACATTGAGTTGATTCAGCGCGTCGACCAGTTGCCGCAGGCGCGCGCCGCCATGATCGGACTTCGGCGCCTCGATGGCGGCCGCGTATTTCGTCTCCGGGACCGGCGGTTCACCGGCCGCGCCCGCCGGCGGCGGTGTCGTCGAGATCGACATTCCATTGTGCGAGATCACCGCCGGGCCGATCTCCACGTCTTCGTCAATGACGATGGTCCCCGTCTGACGGTTGATCACCACGCGGGCTTCGCCGGGAGGCATGAGCAGCTCGGTGTTCTCCACCCGCGCGATGAAGTCCGCGGGGTTGTCCCGCTCGGCCTCGGGGATTTCGACGACGACGTTCTTCGGGCCCATCGCCAGGGCGATCCGCTGCACCTGGCCGATTTCCGACGCCCCTTCGTTGATCATCTGCGCGATGACCGACGACAGGGCATGACTCGCGTGAACGTCCTCCAGGACGAGCGTGACCTGCCAGTCTTCGTTGATGTAATTGTGAATGACGTCGGCTTCCATCGTCGCTCCGCCGGAGATGATGCCGTTTGTCCGGATTTTCGGATCGGTCAGCCGAATCGGTCCGCTGGCCAGGGCGAAGATCTTGTTGAGGCCCGGCCCCTGGAGCGGCGTCGGTACGAGGTGCCCGCCCGCCAGGCTCTTCGCCGCGCCGCTGGAATTGACGCGCACGTCGATCTTGTCGCCTTCGCGGACGCCGTTGTCCGGGATCGTCGCCTCGACCATCACGATGGCGACGTTTTTGGTGTCCGCCAGCGCCGATGCGGGCACGGGAATCTCGAATTTCGAGAGCATCGTCTGGAGCTGGAGAATGGAGGCCGCATACTTTCCGCCGTCGCCGGTACCCTGCAATCCGACCACGAGACCGTATCCGACGATTTGATTGTTTCGCCGTCCCTGCAAATGCGTCACGTCGGCGATCCGCGTCGCGTAAACGGCCTGCGCGCAGACCAACAGCGTGAACGCTGCCAGGAGGCTGAGCGCCGCACGCCGAATCGTCTTGGAGTCCGCCAACGTCATCACGTATCCCTAGAACGGCTTCGCCGTATCCAGCAGTCCCTTCAACCAGCCGCGTTTCGCCGCGTCCTTCATCGCCCCCGCATTCTCCGTCTGAACATCCAGCCCAAAGACCTTGTCGCTCAAGATGCTGCGGTCCGGCGCGATGTCTTCCTTGTTGCATTCGCCGGTCAGCCGGATGAGTTGATCTTCCTCGTCGATTTTCACATGGGCGTATCCGACGATCATGAGGTTGCCGTTCGGCTTGACGTCGATCACCTTCGACATCACGCGCGTCTCAAAAAGGTCCTTGCGATCGGCCCGGCCTTGATTCTTGAGATCGTTCTGGTTCTTGAAATCCACCTCCGGTGTACCGCCTTCAAAATCCTGCTGCACCCATTTGTCATCGTGGATCCGGAAAAACGCATTCAACTTGGACTTGAGGTCCCACCGGCTCTGCTGTTGCATTCGCGTATCCGTTTGATAGCGCAGCCGGTGCCGCACGATGACGGTGATCAGATCGTTGGGTTGGATGATCCGCGGCTCGGACGGCGGAATGGCCGTCAGCGACAATTGGGCGAGCATGACGTTTCGAAACGGCGCCGGCGTCGTCATCGTCCCCGCGTTGGATCTCAAAGTGCCGTTGGCCGACGGCTGCGTCGAGGCCGCCATTTGACGGGCCTGCATCTCCTGACCTTGCAAGAACAAGGACGAACTCTGGCCCAGCGCCGCGGCCACGGGGCAGAATCCGACGACCAGGATCAAAAGCGACTTTCTCATGATTCCGCTCATGCTCACTGCAACGCCAATTGATCGGACGCGCCCATGCTCACCGTCGCCGGGCCGGTCACGATCGCCTCGATCAAATCTTGTTTACGCCTGGATCCGTCCCGAAGGACTTCAATACGATCGCCGAGCGCGCCGGCTTGCTGCGCCTTGCCCGTCGTGCGAATCGCCAGCGTTCCCTGCCGCATCCAGATGGTCACCGGCTGGCCGCGCACGACGACCGGACGCTGCTCGACCGATTCCGCGGAAATCATTTCCCCGGGACGCAGAAAACTGCGGCACTGCTGACCGATCGCCGCGGAGAGATCCGTCAGGCCGATGGCGGCGACGTCGGTGAAGCGTCGTTCTTCCAGTTTCAGTACGCGTCCTTCAATCGTCTCGCCCCGGTTGATTGCGCGCCGGGCCACCACGACTTCCTTGATCAGCGTGACTTCCCCGACGACGGGGATCGTTCGATCTTCCTCGCCGGCTCGGTGGACGACGACCTCGAAGCTCCGGAGGCCCAGCTTTTTCTCGTCGCGCGAACGAACCTCGAATTTGACATTCGGTCCGGACATCTTCAGGTCGACTTCCTTGGCCGGACTGAATCGAATCTCCAGCTTTGCGTCGTTTTGCGGAAAGCTCGCCCGGACATATTCGCGGATCGCGGATTCCAGAGAATCCGGTGAGGCGGTTGCCGGTGTCGGTGTCGAAGTGGACGGCGGCGGCGTCCCGTGCGGCGTATGGACGGGTCGAGGGGTCTTGGTATTCGGCCGCGGCGGCTTGTGTTGAACGACGGGCTCCCGCCGTTCGCGCGGCGGCATCGGCTTGGAAACTTTGCAACGCGACGAGCCTAACAGGGTGATGGACGAAAGGTCTTCTTCCGCCTCGGTCAGGGCCGTTCGAACGTCGTCCGCCCGTACCAGCAATTCGCCGCCGACCGACGGCGCGCTATAGACTTTGATTTGCCCCAGCCGCTGGGTCGTCGCTTCGTCGAATCCCCGCAGTTCGGCGATCTCTTCCAACTGAACGGAGTCGCCCGAGACCGTCGCCGTCGGCCAAACGCGAATATCGCCTGCCCGGGCGAACCCGCTCGCGACGGCCAACGCCGCAAGCGCCGCCATCCAGGCCCGACATCCATGTTCGCTTGTCATCATCGTGACGTCTCCGCCGTCCCTACCGCGCTAATGGTCCCGTTAGAATCTCTTCAGGTTGTTAAGGGTCTGCATGGTCTGATCGGCGCTCTGGATCGACTGCGAATTCAGCTCAAAGGCCCGCTGAGTCTTGATCAACTCCACCAACTCGCGGACCGGATCGACGTTGGACAGTTCCAGGTTCGATTGCAACACCGTGCCCAGTCCGTCCTGGGCCGGATTGCCGGTGATCGGCGGGCCGGAGGCGTCGTTTTGCTTGTAGAGGTTCTTTCCGATCTGCGTGAGGCCGGCGGGATTGATGAACCGGGCAAGTTCAATCTGGCCGACGTCCTGAAATTCCAAGGAGCCCTGCGACCGCACCGCCACGAGGCCGTTCTGCCCGACTTGGATCTCCACGGCGTCCTGGGGGATGCTCAATTGCGGTTCGAGTCGCGCGCCGATCGAATTCCCCAGCACGATTTCGCCGTTGGCGTTCTTCGTGAAATTGCCGGCCCGCGTGTAGACGGTTTGTTCCTGCCCGTCGATGAACGCCTGCACCTGGAAAAATCCGTCGCCCTCGATGGCCAGATCGAGCGGGTTGGCGGTGTTGTCGAGCGAGCCCTGCTCGAAGTCGAGCTGCGTGCTGGAAAGCTGAACGCCCAGACCGACCAGTTGGCCGAGCGGCAGCGGCTGCTCCAGCGCATTTCGCAGTCCCGGCTCCTGAAGCCTCTGGTAAAAGATGTCCTCGAAGTTCACCCGCGATTTCTTGAACGCGACCGTTTCGATGTTGGCGAGGTTGTTGGCCACCACGTTGAGCTTGGTGTCCATCGCCTTCATGCCGGTGGCGGCGGTATTGAGTGCTTGTATGCCCATCGCTAATCTCTAGGCGCTAGCCGATTTTTCCCATTTCGTTCACGACGCGACCCAGCGATTCGTCCTGGAGCGTCAACATCGTCGCGTTCATCTGGTACGCCCGCGTCGCGTCGATCATCTCGACCAGCGAGGTGACCGGGTTGGCGCCGGACGCTTCCGTCGAAAATTGCCGGACCGTGCCCGACGCGTTGATCGGCCGGGCACGATCCGCTGCAAACAGGTTTTGACCGGTCTTTTCGATCCCGCTCCGATCGGCGAAGTCCACGAGCGCCAGTCGTCCGGCGGCCCGTTCGCCCTGCTTGATCTGCCCCAGCTCGTCGATTTTGAGGTTGTTCATTTGCGACGGGTCGAGCAGGATCGGCTTGCCGTCCCGGTCGACGACCGGATAGCCGCTCGC
The DNA here is from genome assembly GCA_964414585.1 of uncultured Planctomycetaceae bacterium. Lineage (GTDB taxonomy): Bacteria > Planctomycetota > Phycisphaerae > UBA1845 > UTPLA1 > DATEMU01. The sequence goes on along the minus strand of CAYPXR010000050.1, from coordinate 20,494 downwards.
CACATGCCGCAATTCCCCGGCGCGGTTCATCGTCATCCGTCCGTCGCGCGTGTAGCGCGGGCCGTCGGGCGTCTGCACCGTCAGGAAGCCCTCTCCATCGATGGAGACGTCCAACGGATTGGTGGACGATTCGATCGCCCCCTGGGAGTAGTCGGTGTGAATCGGCGTCTCGAACAGTCCGCCGGGCAGCGCGTCGAGCACGGGATGGCGCGTGGGCCGCGGGGCGCCCGCCGTCGCGGCGGACAACCGCTCGGCGAAGGAGATGCGGTCCGGCTTGAAGCCGGGCGTATCCACATTCGCCAGGTTGTTGGCGATGATCGCCTGTCGGTAGTCCTGCGATTGCAGGCCCGCGGCGGATTGCCATAAACCGTACACCATCGAAATCAGCCCTTCACATTCACTGCGTCCCGCTTCTCCTCAGCGCGGTTCGCCAGGTGAAGCGTCGTCGCCGTCAACGCCATCCGGCGAATCCGCGCGCCGAGCGCGCTCCAGTCCGGAAGCGTGACACGATGAGCATCGGCCGATTTTCGCTCGATTCGCACAGGTGCCGTTCGATTTCTCATGCTGGCTCCATCCTTGCGCGTCGCCGCGCAACTCTCGCACGCGCAAGGCGCGGCGTTTTGTCGATCGTTCGCGTCGGCTCAGGCAATCGCCGTGCCGGAGCGCGCGCGCCGGGCGCGCGCCGGCGCGGAATTGTTCGTAAGACCGCGAGAATCAAGGCGTTGGTTCGAAAAAGATTTTGAGGCGGGATTCGCCGCGCGACGGAATCACGGCCCGCGCGCTACTCGGAGGGCGCACTCGTTGCCCCCGCGGGTGCAGGATCGGCCGCCGCCGGCCACGGGGCAAAGCCGTTTGGCATGCTGGTCGGATGGGATGGCATCGGCTCCCAGTAGCCGACCGGCAGCGCAAAAACAATCCGGTAGACGGAACTCGGGCCGACCGCCCCGACGTAATAGGTGCGACCGGGGACCAGCGGCCTGGCACGCGCCCCCTTCGCCGGCGTGACCTGCAAAAAGCCGGGCGGAAGTTCGCCGTAGATGATCGCGAGCATTCGCGCCGGGACACCCTCCATCTTTTCCGATCGTAGCTCCCAGACCGCGCCGTCTTCGTCGCTGGCGATGGCGAAATCGGTCACTCGGGGCCAGCGAAACGGCGCGGGCCAGCCGTGATGATCGATCACAAAACGCGGCGGGGGCGTCGTCAGATCGACCTCTATCACGTTGCTTCGGTGGCAGCCGGTCCAGACGAGCAGAAACAGGGCGATGCAGCAGGTCCGCTTCACGAGAGTTCAGGTTCGGTGGGAATGGCGACCGACCCATCGCCAACCGGCGGGCAGGGCCAATGCCGCCAGGGCGGATTTGAGCAGGTCGCCGATCAGGAACGGCGCGACGCCGGTCGCAAAAGCGGCCGAAACGCCGACCGACTTGGAGAGCCAGAGGAAGCCGCCGGCGAGGATCAGGGCTTGTCCGATCGCCAGCGCACAAATCGCCGCGACGAAACGGCGGTCCCAACCTCGCTCGGTCAGGGCGCCAACGACCCATGCGGCGATCGGAAACGCGAGCAGGTAACCGGCCGTCGGGCCAAAGAAATAGGCCGGTCCGGCCACGGGCAAGGCAAAGACGGGCAGACCGACCGCGCCCTCGGCGAGATAGGTCAGGGCGGCAAGCGTGCCCCGACGGCGGCCGAGCAGGGCCGCGACGAATACGACGGCGAAGCCTTGAAAGGTCACGGGGACCGGCAGGAGCGGCACGGTCAGCTTCGCCCCAACGGCGATGAGCAGGCTGCCGATCAGGACGAGGCCGACATCGCGGGCGATTTTGACGCTTCGGACCGTGCGCGGCCAAACCAGATCACCAAAGGTACGAACGTTCGTCATGCGGTGGCTCCAAAGTCCGGCGATCGGGCCGGGATTTGAAACATCGTAGCGGTGAAACGCGTGGTGTCAAAACGGCCCGTGGATGGGGAAGATTCACCACAGAGGCGCCGCGACGCAGAGACGGGAAAGGGTTGGGGGCCTGTTGGTCGAACAAGTTGGTACAGACCAGACTGGTGGCCGTTAACCCACGGCGGCAGATTTGAAGACCGGGCGGCCGGAATTTTTGGGGTTGAAATTGCTTGAAAAACTTGAAATTTCATGTCGGCTGTCCCATGCGCGTGGAAACTCCGCTCGACCGTGCGTGACGGTCATTCCGTTTCGCGGCAGGTCTCGCTTCTCTCGACGCTGCCCTACCCAGGAAGCTTGCTCAGTGCTCCCGTTGGCGAGGGATTAAGGGACTAAGGGATTGAGGGATTAAGGGGAGCGGAGGCAACAAGTAACGACCGGGGCGGGGGTTATGATTGTGGTCGTGATTGGGAATTTTTTTGCGTTGCGCGGGGCCGGTGCGGGCGACTATGCTTTGCAAGGCGAGCGTGCAACGTCGGTCGCGGTCCGGCCGCTCGAGGGTGTCATTGAGGACCCTCGCTTGGCGTCGTTCGTTAAAGTCGTGGACTTCGGCGGCTGATGAAGATCGCTCCGGCGTCGGCCTGAACCGGCGCGGCCGTCCGCGGAGGGCGTTCTAAATTCTTCCTGACACCTTTTTTCCTGACACCTTTTTTCCGCCCTAAATCGAAGGAAAATTTGCATTATTCGAATGCTGACTGTGGATTATTATACGGACTAAAGGGTGGATTATATGATCATTTCAGAAAATGTTCATCTATTAAGATGGAAGGTCACTTGCTTTGAGGCAGTTATTTCTTTTCTCGGATATGAATCAATTCTTGTGATCTGCTTACTTTCGCAGCTGGGTTGCCACTCCTCGCCAAAATCATGCGACCACATTCATTCAGACTCGTTACAGCGAGTCACCGATTGCCCCGAACACGTCTCCGATTATCCGACAATACTCGTAGGAAGCCGTTGCAAAAAATCAGGTCGTGATTGGAATTTGATGTCTGCGAGAGCCCAACACCCTTCAGCTCCCGAAATTCTTTTATCGGGCGAAATTATCATTTTGCTTAATGCTATTGAGGGCAGGCGAGGATATGAAATTCATGTCAATGCAAATATCAAGAATACCGGAAGTGTCGTTCGGAACTTATCGCTAGAGCTTTATCGGGATATGCTACGCCGTCTCAAACTTTCGGGTATTTCAAATGGCAAGCCGACCTATCATTTGAAAGAAGAGACCTTAGGACGCACGATGCCTGCGCGGCCTCAGTATCTTTTCGTAGAAGTAGCATCGGATGCTCAGGTCCCAATTGAATATAAAGGCGTGCTCCAGAACAGCGGAGCTGGCGGTGCGGTCCTGTTTGAAACATCAGATGGGCAAGTAGTGGAGTTTCCAGAACCAGGAATATATGTTGCGAGAGTCGAGTCAACAGGAGATCTTCCTGGCAGCTACAATACGATGAGAGTAATCGTAGATGATAACAGAATGTATTCTGTCAGAACTCCTTGAGCTATAACCGAACTTGAATCTCTAGCTGTTTCCGGTCACTAACTGTCGGTACGTGACGGCCTTGTCGTTCGTGGCGGCGCGAAGGAGGCAGTCGAACAGGCTGGCCTCCTGCCAGCGATGGTTGGCTCGGAAGGCGAACTCCGCCAGGTAGCCGTCCAGGTGTTGGGGCGAGGCGCTATGGTACGTGCCCAGGATCATCCGCTTGAGATTGCCGACGAACGTGTGCAGCCACGGGAAGCGCACGATCGCCTTCTTCCCGCCTCCGGTGACGATCGCTTCATGGTCATAGCCGGCTTCGACGACGCGCCGGTAGCTGCCCCAGCCATCCGTCCGCAGCGTCGAACCCCGCCGGATCGCCGCGCGGGCGAAGCGCCGCAGGCAGTGGCCATCGACCCGCTCCAGGCGCCGCAAGGCCACCCGCCGCGGTCGGCCCTGATCCAATTCCACGGCGATGGCCACCGGCGTCTTATTGGCCGAACCGCGTCCGACGGTCCCGCTGTCCTCGGCGCTGCCGCCGACGTAGGTCTCATCGACTTCGACCAGGCCCTCCAAGATCGCCGCCTGGTTGGCCCGACGCATCGCCCGACGCAGCTTGTGCAACATCAGCCACGCGGTGCCGTAGCACACCCCGATCTGCTTGGCCAGTTCCAACGCCGCCACGCCCTTCTTGTCCTGGGCCAACTGGTACACCGCCCAGAACCACTTCCACAGCGGGCTGCGCTGGCGGTGGAAGACCGTGCCGGCCGTCACGCTGGCCTGATGATGACACGCGCAGCACTCGACCAGTTGTCGCCGCGCCAGCCACCAGCCCCGACCCTGCCCGCAACGCGGACAGCGAAACCGCTCCAAGCGCGGTCCCCAGCGGATGTTGCGAAGGTGTTCCAGGCAGGCAGCCTCTTCGCCGAAATGCTCGATAAACTCGGCGATGCTCAGGACTTTCGGCAAAGGCCGTTTGCGACGATCCGGGCAGGCGTTCGGTATCATGGTTTGGACTCCTCGAAAACCTTAATACCTAACATATACCGTACTTAGGAACCGGAGTCAAGCAGAGATTCAAGAATTCACAATATGAAGGACTTGCGCGAAATCGACGATATTGTCCCAGTGATTGACTATGCGGCGCGTGAACAGCGTAATGCGGGGTTTCCTCTGCGGTTAATTACCATTCTCTCGTTGACAGCTTCCGCGTGCTCCTGGGCCACATATGTATTAGCTCACCAGTATTCGTCGAAGTTTTATTTCACGCTATACGCACTTGTGATTTCTACGGTGTTTCTAATATTCGGGTGCATCCTTACTGTATTGGTTATGCGACATATATTTAGTTCGTATGGCCAACAGCGTTTATCTTTACCGCCAATACTATTGACCGTTTCTCAAATTGTCGCTTGGTATTTGACCGATATGATATTCGGAGCCTTTTGAGCATTGGCCCCATAGCTCTGTTGAAGGGAGGATCAAAGGTGTCAGGAAGAATGGATTGACAAATGCTTGCGCCACTATGTGCATGGCGTCAGTTACATCGACGAACGGCTGATGATGTACAGCGACAGCCTGTCCCGGCCGTTCTACTACGTGGTGGACCGCATGAATAACGTCCGAATGTTGATCGACCGGGCCGGGGCCATCGTCGAGCGGTATGCCTACGACGCCTACGGCCGGCACCACGCGATACTACTACGACGGCGTCAACGAGATCGTCGAGGATAATCAGTCCGGCACGCGCCAGCGCTATTATGTGCATGGCGTCAGCTACATCGACGAGCGGCTGATGATGTACAGCGACAGCCTGTCCCGGCCGTTCTACTACGTGGTGGACCGCATGAACAACGTGAGGATGCTTATCGACCGGGCCGGGGCCATCGTCGAGCGACCTGCCCTTGACACGACAGGCGACGACGTCGCCACGCTTCGCGGGCAAACGCCCGGCGTTTGCTGTCGCGTCAAGGGTATGACCTACGACGCCTACGGTCGGCCGCGCATCCGCGAGTCCTGCGGTCGCGGGGACATGAACGACAACACGTGGATGGACAGCACCGACACCTCTCGCTTCACCGCCGCCAAGAACGGCTCGATCTGGGACCCGCGCGCCGACCTGGACGCTGAACGCGCCCGAGGAGGAAGCGTGAAGGGGGACGTGGATTCCGCCGATCAGACGCCCGACGACGCCTTCGCCTAACCCGGCACCATCGACGGAAATCGGTCATCGCATCGGGTCGGCGAAAAGTTGAAATCCGCCAGATCACGTCGCGGTGCGGATGATCCCAATGACCAGATCGCCGACGGCGTAGATGATGGCCAGGATGCCGTCCACGTCCGAGCCGTTGTCGTCACATCCGACGATGGCGAAGAGAAACAAGAACGACATCAACAGTAAAAAGCGACGAACCCCGTCGAATTTCATGACGCAGACTCCGCGCACGGGGTCCCTCACGGTGCGGCGCAAAAAGGACGCCCTCGCAAATCATTAGACCCGCGGTCGTGCAATACGTTAGGCGGCCGATCCCGGACCGGGCGCGAGCGGTTTGACCAGGACCGAATCGCCCTGGGCGGAACAGCGGCCGGCGGCGGTGCGCTGCTGGGAGAGATTCATCACGGCGTTGGCGCCGAGCTTTCCGGCGGCGGCCTTGAGGGCGAGCAGCGCTTCTTCGGACGTGCGATAACCTTCGACGAAGACGGTCTCGATCTGGCGGACGATCTCATAGCCGGCGATGCGGTCGCTGGAACTGGTGGCGATGATCTTCGCGGCGTCTTCGCGCTGGCGGGCGATATCGGCCTCGCTGACGCCGGCGTATTTCGCGAGATGGGGATGAAGCGGAGCGGACGGTCGTCGCCGGCGCAGCGCCGCCGAGAGGCGCTTGAGGACGACCACGAGGAAGAGGAAGGCGACCGCGACGCCGGCGATCGTCCAGCGGTATTCCTCCAGCCAGGGAAGCGGATCCATGGGGCGAATTGTAGCGGGAGTCGCGAAGAGCGACGTGCATGAATTGCGGCCCGTTTATCGGCCCGGAATCGGCATTTCTCGACGCCGATAAGGGCGAATTTCCGCCGAAAAGATCGGCGTTGGGGCGTGCGGGGGGACGTCATTCAAGAAGCGATTGACTCCCGGCAGTGACGGTGCGTATTACTAATGGGTGTTCGGTGGGACCCCGCGCGACCGACGATTTGTTCGGCTCCTTTCTTGATCGCGCCGGCTTCGCCGACTCACCCCTGAGTGTGACCCCCCGCAAGGTTGGGCGCCCAGCCCAGCCCTCAATGCCCCGCTGCGGTCGAGTGCCCACTCGATCGCGGCAAGATGGCGCTGCGCCGGCAAGCCCACGCTTGCCGTGCAGCGCCATTATTTTTTTCAAGGAGCGGGGTCGAAGTTGACATTTCACCGGATCGTGCCTCATACTCCCCTGTCTTTAAGGGTTCGCCCCCATCGTCTAGTGGACTAGGACACCGGCTTTTCATGTCGGCGACAGGAGTTCGAATCTCCTTGGGGGTATTTTTCTCGCAACGCGGAGGTATCCTCCGCCTTGGATGGCGTTTCACCGCCATTCTATAATTCCACCTATGACCATCGATACGTTGAAGGAGTTCATCTCTCGCCGCCCCTTCGCCCCATTTCGAATCGTCGCTTCCAGCGGCGAGACCTATGACGTGCGGCACCCCGAAAACGCCGTTCTCTATCGCCACGGACTGATGTTGGCGTACGGCGGCCGCGGCGATGAAGTGCCGGAACACGCAGCGCATCTTTCTTTGTTGCACATCACCGCCGTGGAGCCGCTGGCGACGAGCCGCGGAAACGGCAGCTCCCACCGTCGCAGGCGGCGCCGGTAGGTCAGGCGTCGGATCAGGGTGGATTTTTGCACTTTTGCGGCGCGCGGCGTCGACCTCTCGTTAATCATTCGCCGATTTGTTATACTGGCAGGCGTCTCATCTCTGATGATCCGTGGTTGGTGGAGTGCAAACCTTGCGACCAGTGGGTGGGATCAACTGCGTGGGGGCGCTTCTTCTCTGCTTGTGCGGAGGGAGCCCGATCGTCCGCGCGCAGACCGCGACCGATGAACACGCCTCGGCCAAGGCGAAGTCGACCCCCACGGCGGACGAAGAAACTTATCAGGTTCGATGTCGAAGCGCCATTACGCCGGACGAGAAGGCGGTCGATGCGGTCAAGCAACTGGCCCTGCCGGGGGCGGATGACTGGCGGACGGAGGTCCAGGCGGACGACGCCAAGCATGCCCTGGAGGCCGTGGTCGCCGTCCTCAAGGCGAATCGGAAGCCGTCCGCCAAGGACCTGGCCCCATTCTTCGTCGACAACTGTCAGTTACCGAGCCTGCGGCCGGAGAAGCACCAGGAGACGGACGTCTCGGGGCTTCGGGCGATTCGGTTCGATTGCAAAGATTTGAAGCCGTCACTCGCTCCGGACGCGGCCCTGCGCGAATTATTCTCGCCGCACGGCGATGCCGACGACTTGCGAGTCTTCCTGAAGGTGGTGAACGTCACACCCAAGGACGACGAGCGGTTTTCGACCGGGCTCTACGTTGAATTGTCGTCTTCCAAGGGTGGGAAGGACCGCGTTCAGCAGAATGCCGAGTGGGACGTGGCTTGGAAAAAAGCCAGGGACGGCCATTCCCTGCAAATCGCCGGGATCACGCCGGTGAAGATGAATGAGGGATATGCCCAGGCGAAGCAATTCACGGATCGCACGCGGAGCGTGATCCGCGACGACGAGGTCTGGTCACCGCAGCTCGAGCACGGCACCGACTGGTGGTCGGGCCGGATCGATTATCTCGGCGGAATCTCGGTCATCGGCAGCGAGGGGATCGCCGTCGGCGACGTGAACGGCGACGGGCTCGACGATCTCTATGTCTGCATGGCGGGGGGCCTTCCCAACAAGCTGCTGATTCAACAAGCGGACGGTTCGGTCGTCGACAAGGCGCTCGAAGCAAACGTCGCCTGGCTGGATGATTGTCGCGGCGTGCTTCTCGTGGACATGGATAACGACGGCGACCAGGACCTGGTTCTGGCGATGGAGGCGACGATCGGCTTCCTGGAGAACGACGGACACGGCGTCTTCACTCCGAGGCGCCGGTATATCATGCCGCCGGGAAACCTCGGTCCGTTTTACAGTTTGACCGCCGCGGATTTCGACAACGACGGCGATCTCGACATTTACTGCTGCCGCTATCAAAAAGCGGGCTATGGCGTCTATCCGCCCGAGCCTTACTACGACGCAAACAACGGGCCGAGCAATCACCTGCTGCGAAACGACGGCAAGGCCGGCATCAAGGACGTGACCAACGAGGTCGGTCTGGACACGAACAACCGGCGATTCAGCGTCGTGGCGACGTGGTTCGACTACGACGAAGACGGCGACGAGGATCTTTACGTGGCCAACGACTTCGGCCGCAACAATCTTTACCGAAACGACCACGGGAAATTTGTGGACGTCGCGGGCGACGCCGGCGTGGAGGATCAGGCCTCGGGGATGGGCATCAGCTGGTCGGATTACGACCTCGACGGGCGCTTCGACGTTCTCATCAGCAACATGTTCTCGTCGGCCGGCCGGCGAGTCACCTATCAACCGCGCTCAATGGCCGACGCGCCGGAGTCGGAGCGTCAGGCGCTACAGCGATTGGCACTGGGCAATACGCTGCTTAAGGGGCGCGGCGACGGGACCTATGTCGATCAAAGCGAGCACGCCGGAATCGTGATGGGCCGCTGGGCGTGGGGCGGGATGTTCGTCGACATCAACAACGACGGCTACGACGACATGGTCATCCCCAATGGGTTCATCACGGGTCCATCCAAGGACGATTTGTGAAGTTTCTTCTGGCGGCGCGTCGCGTCGCAAACACCGGCAAAGCAAATGGACGTCACGAGTCTCGCCGGGCGTCGAAACACCTACCTTCAAGGCTGGGCCGCGATCCGACAGTTGATTAACGAGGGCGGTTCCTGGAGCGGGCGCGAGCGAAAGTGCTGTTACGTCAATCTCAAGGACGGGACCTTCATCGACGCCTCGGCCCTGACGGGTGTCGATTTCAATGAAGATGGGCGCGCGCTGGCGCTGACCGACTGGGACGGCGACGGCGATTTGGATCTTTGGCTGCGAAGTCGCAGCGGCCCGCAACTCCGCTACCTGGAAAACTCCGGCGCGCCGGGACAACACTGGGTGCAGATCGGCCTGACCGGCAAGACCTGCAATCGAGACGCGATCGGGGCCTTTGTGGATGTGTATGCCGGGGGCAAGCGATTCCGCAAGGCGCTGCTCGCCGGAGAGGGCAATCTCGCGCAATCGAGCAAGGTCCTGCACTTCGGTCTGGGGACCGCGGACAAGATCGATCGCGTCACGATTCGCTGGCCCGGCGGAAAAACGCAGGAAGTCGCGGGAGTCAAGATCGACCGCCGTTGTCGCATCGTTCAAGACAGCTCCGACGTCGAGGTCTTGCCGCCTCGAAATTTGAAGTCGCTCCCGCAGCCGCCGCCGCCTGCCACGCCGGAATCCGACGCCATCAAGATCGTGCTCCGTGCGCCCCTGCTTCTGCCGCCGTCGATGGTGTCATCGGTCTTCGCACATGACCCCGCTCCGACGCCGATGCTGGTCAATTTCTGGGCCACCTGGTGCGCTCCGTGCCGGAAGGAGCTTTTGGAATTCAGCCGTGACGCGGGCAAACTTCGCGAGATGGGCCTGCGAATCGGCGCGGTCTGCGTCGATGGGATCGACAAGCCGCAGCAGGTCGATGCCGTTTTCAAGGAGGCGACCGCTTCCAATCCCTCGCTGGACGTGCTCCTCCCCGTCGTACCGAAGGAAGGACTGCTCGATGCGTTCGAGGTCATCATCCAACACGTCCGCGGACAGGAATCCCGCTGGCCTCTGCCGACGAGCCTGCTCATCGACGCCTCGAACCGGCTTCAGGTCATTTATCTCGGCCCGGTGAGCTCGAAGCAACTGGCGGAGGACGCCCTCACCTTTTGCCGGGGGGACGTCGCGCCGGATCGGCGTACCCTTTTCCCCGGTCGATGGGGAACCTACATCACGCGGGAGCCCGTCATGGAGGACCTTGCAAAAGACATGGATCGCCGAGGCCGGCGTGAAGAGGCCCAGTTTTACCGCGAACAATTCGCGGCCTACCAGCAGACGCGACGTTGAACGATCCGCGGCCGAGCAAGTCTGTTACCGCAGGCCAATTTTTTGAAGATGCTGTTCGGCGGCGGCTGTCGTTTCGGCGATGACCTGTTCCATCGGCTTGTTCTTGACGCGGACACCGGCGGATTGTTGATGCCCGCCACCGCCGAATTGTTGAGCCAATTCCAAGACGTGCACCTTGCCTTCGCCGCGGAGATTGATGCGGATCACGCCGGGCTCGCCCTCGGAAAACAGCATGGCGATGGCCACGCCTTTTAGGGCGCGGGGGATCGAGACCTGGTCGTCGATGTCGTCGGCGGTGCAGCCGGATTCGGTGATGTCCTGGAACGTCAGATGGCTGAACGCGATCCGGCCACCGGCGACGACGGTGGTATGGTCGTAAACTCGGCGCAGCAATTCGAAATCGTTGCGGCCCTGCGAGCGGCAGAGCTGTTCGCCGATGTGTGAAACGTCGGCCCCGGCGCGGACGAGGTCGGCGGCGATGTGCAACGAATCCGAGGTCGTCGAGGGCAGGCTGAAACCGGCCGTGTCGCCGTGGATCCCGGCATAGAGCAGGGACGCGACCGGGGCCGTGGGGATCCATTTCAAACCGTCCAGCAGCAAGGCGATCATCTCGCAGGTGCTGCTGGCGTGGGGATTGACCCAGTTGTGCCGGCCGAAATCGGTGTTGGTGATATGGTGGTCGATGTTGAAAGTCGGCACAGGGCCGGCAAGCGGCGGCGCGGGCTGGATGTTGATTCGCTTTTCACTCGCCGTATCGACGATGACCAGGCTGTCGTAGCGACCGTCCGCCGACCAATCGAGAGACCGCGGGGTCGAGGGTGCCAGCTCCAGCATGAATCCCAGGCGCTTGGCCACGCAATTCGCTGGAAGCCCGACGGCGGCCTCGATGCCATGCTCGCGAAAGGCGGTCGCCAGGCCCAACGACGCGCCGAGACAATCGGCGTCGGGGGTGACGTGGCCGAGCACCAAGGGTCGTTTGATCTCCGTCAGTTGTTTTGAGAAAGCCGGCGTCGGGCGCAGGTTGGAGTTGAATTCGTCTTTCGCCTGTGACCGCGCGCGCGCATCCATCGGTTTGGTTTCCATTGGGTTGCTAGGATAGTTCAACGGGTTCGCACGAGCCAGCGGCGCAATTCACAACCGCGAAACGGAGCGGCCCGAGGGCGTTGAGATGGCCAACTTGTATCGTTCGTGCGGTTTGTATCGTCACCCCGGAGATACGGATTGGGCATTGCAAGTGGAAATTCACCGACTTTGAAAAAGAAAAAGGGCCAGGGTTCGGGTGCGTGCTGGGGGGAAACACGCGGGGCGCCGAAGCCCTGGCCGGGTTTTAGAAGATATCGAATGGCCCCCCCCATTCAAGATTAAAATCGGATGAAATGTCAAACCGGCGTCAATAACAACCATGCTTGTCCGTAACCTTCCGCATGACATAAGGTAAGCATCGGCGGCCCGGAGTGCCTCAGCGTAGAAATTTGTAGACCAGCGGTGCAACTACGCCGAAAATCACCGCCACGATCCCCAAAGGGAGCGCCAACGGCCATCGGAAACGGTAAAGCCGCCAGAGATGGCGGAGATATTCGACCTGCTGTTTGAATGTCAGTTTGCTCCTGCCGTGCAGGCGGTCGGAAAATTCGATCGGCACTTCTGTCGCCTTTTTGCAGCGCGCTTTGATCAGGATTTCGAGACCGATCTTGTAGCCGATGGGGTTGAGGCCGGCGGCCTGAGCCTTGGCGAGCGTTGCGCGGCCGAGGCAGAAGAAGCCCGCCATCGGATCCTTGATTGAGGTTAGCGGCCTTGCAAGCAGCGTCGCCACTTGTGAGTTGATCTGGCGAAGGAGGCCCCAATCATCCTTGGTCCTGCCACCGGCGGTGTAGCGCGAGCCGATGCAGAAGTCGGCGCGGCCGTCCGCGATCGGTGCGATGACACTCGGCAGGGCCTCCGGCGGGTGTGACAAATCGGCGTCCATGCAGAGCAGGATGTCGTACCTGGCCTCTGAGAAGCCGCGAACGACGGCCGAGGAGAGGCCGCGCTCGTTGGTTCGAGCGATCAGCCGGACGGGAAACTCACGGGCGAGTTCGGCGACGGCTTCTTCCGTCCCATCCCGGCTGTTGTCGTCAACGAAGATCATTTCGGCGGGGATCTCGGCGGCCCGCAGGGTTTCAAAAACCCGCCGAGCGAGGAGGGGAATGTTCTGCGCCTCACCGTAGGTCGGGACAACGATGGAGACGGGCGGCTTGGGCATGGGGGGATTCTACAGAGAAAAGAATTTCACGCAGAGGCGCGGAGAACGCGGACGGTGCGGATATTCAGGACGACGACGCCGATGACCATTGTGTGTAGTCGGTGAAGAGGCTTTGATGGACGGCTTCCTTCAATGCCCGAAAAAACGAAATGAGAGCCAGGAGCCAACCCGCGCCCCACGCCAACAGGACGAGGTCAAAAATCAAGAATGCGATTGGCGCCATGATCATGCCGGAGGCCATTGGGCCAGGGACGACGGCCGGCTCAGTGGAGGTCGTACCCGCCGGTCCTGAAGTCGGCGACGACGACGAGGCAGACGTTGTCGTGGGCGTAGTCTTCGCGGTCATCACGACTCCCGACGCGGAATAGCGAACGGTTGCCACCGAGGAGGACGCCGGACCGGTGGTCGTCGTCATGCCCGGCATCGTTATGACATTAAATGCAAAGCTGAGAGCCAGTACGACCATCGATGCCGTCACAAACGCCAGCAACACTCCACCCCATATTTCAAAGGATATCAATTTAGTCAGGGTCGGCTTAATGATGCGTCGGGACAAGCGGCGCAAATGGATGAGCAGCAACATGAGCGCCGTCATGGCGATGGACGAACTCAGCGCGACGAAAACGAGAATCAGCCTGGATGAGACACTATTTATTGGGATTTCGTCGTGGAAAAATATCGCGAGCACGGTCTGTAGCAGCCAAAGGTTGAGCACGAGGAGGTGCAGCTTTCGAATCCAGTTTTCAAGCCTTGATGGCCAGCCCATGGAGCCGGCCTGAGATTCGGGAGACGTCAATCGCCACACCCCCATCATCCACAGTACCGTCACGCTCAGCCCCGTGGTCCAGACGATCGCGGTCAGGATCTTTTCATTGGGCCCTTCATTGGATCCGGCCGAGAACACCACATAAGTGATAATGGCAACAAATCCGAGGATGCCGGCCAGGCACGCGGCCAGTAGAAGACCCATGCCGCTGCGAAGTCGCGTGAGCCAATGGGGATCGGAAAGAAACAGCCAGCGGTGATCGAGGATGCGTCTGAGCGGCAAAGCACATTCGGGGCAGATCGCGTCAATCGTGAGAGCGCGAAGATTGTAATGGCAGCCCGTACAAGGCAAGTCGAAGGGAATCGGAGCAGAGGCAGGACGTGCAATCGGCGGGTTCAATGCGACGTTCTCCGGACCATTCGGGCGCCCATCGTGACGGAAAATCAGCGGGTCTGCCACTGGCCGCGGACGACCTGGAGCAGAGTGCGGCCGTTCAAAGGAGTTTCAGAAGATCCTCGACCGACAATCCCGCTTCATGCAGAATCTTGCGAAGCGTTCCCACACGAAGATGTTTATGATCCGGAATGATGGCCCGCGCATAAGGCTGATCGCGGCGCAAAATCATGTGACTGCCGGTCTGGCGACGAAAAACAAAGCCGATTCGTTCCAAAGCGGCGCGAAGTTGCCGACCGGAGAGATCCGTTGGCACCTTGGCCATCAGGAAGCCGCCCTGACTTCCACGAATTCCTTACCAGCTTCCACTGGAACGGGATCGCCCGCCGCGATGCAATCTTCGACATACAAGTCGATGGCTTCGCGGATGTTGTCGAGCGCCTCCTGGCGAGAATCTCCCTGACTGATGCAGCCGGGCAGCGCTGGCACGCTTACCACATAGCCCCCGTCGGATTCACGCTCCAGAATGACCGTATAGCCCATTGGAATCCGCCTTTCATTCTTATCCTAGCAAACCCGCTCTGGCGCGTCGAGTGGACCGGAGATTAACGCGTCTGCCACTGACCTTCGACGACGTAGCGCTGGGTGGTCAGTTCTTCGAGACCCATCGGACCGTAGGCGTGGATTTTTGAGGTGCTAATGCCGATCTCGGCGCCGAGACCGAGCTGGAAGCCGTCGTTGAAACGCGTGGAGGCGTTGATGAGGGTGCAGGAGGATTGGACCCGTTCGACGAAGGCCCTTTGATTCGCCTCGTCGCTGCTCAAAATCGCGTCGGTGTGATTAGACCCGTACCGATGGATGTGGGCGATCGCCGCGTCGAGATCGGGCACGACTTTGCAGGCGAGGATCAGGTCGAGAAACTCGCGACCCCAGTCGTCGTCGGTGGCCGGCGTCGCGCCTGGGGCGAGGCGGCAGACCGACGCGTCACCGCGCAGTTCGACGCCGTCTGTTTTCAATCGCTCGGCCAACTTCGGAATGAACGCCGGGGCGATCTTTTCATGCACCAGCAAACATTCCACGGCATTGCAGGTCGCCGGGGCGCCGGTCTTGGCCATCGCGCAAATATCCACCGCCCGATCGAGGTTCGCCGAGGCGTCGACGACGATGTGGCAGACGCCGTGGAAGTGCTGGACCATCGGGATGCGCGAATGCTCGTGGACAAAGCGGATCAACTCCGTCCCGCCGCGGGGGATGACGAGGTCGATGTATTGGTCGAGCTTGAGCAGGGACTTGAGCTCCTCGCGGTCCGAGGTCGTCAGCAGCACGGCGGCGTCCGGCGTCACGTTGTTAGCGGTGAGAGATTTTCGCGCGAGGTCCATGAGCACCTGATTGGAGTGCAGCGCCTCGCGACCACCCTTGAGGATGCAGGCGTTGCCGGACTTGAAGCAGAGGGCGAGGGCGTCGATGGTCACGTTGGGCCGAGCCTCGTAAATCATCATCACCACGCCGATCGGGCAGCGGATTTTCCGCACGACGAGGCCGTTGGGAGCGTTGTATTGCCGAGTGATCTTGCCGACGGGATCGTCGAGGGCGGCGACCTGGCGGAGACCGACGGCCATTTGATGGATCAATGAATCGGTCAGTTCGAGGCGGCGGGTTTTGGCGTCGCCGAGGCCCGACGACTTTGCGGCGGCGAGGTCTTTTTCATTGGCTCGTTGGATCGGCGGTGCGGATTGTTCGATCTGCTCGGCGAGATGGGTCAGCACCTCGTTCTTGACGGCGGTCGGAAGGCGCGCGAGATCGGCGGCGGCTTGGCGGGAGCCGCGGGCGAGATTCTCCATTTTATGTACATCGCTCATTTGAAAATTACGAATGACGAATTACGAATTACGAAAAAAAGAGCACGGCGTGCGTCTTCCTTTCGTCATTCGAAATTCGTCATTCCTCCATCACCACCATGTCGTCGCGGTTGACGATTTCCTTGACGTATTCGTAGCCGAGGATTTCCTTGAACTCGCTGCGCTTGCGGCCTTGCAGGCGGCGGATGTCGCTTGCTGAGTAGGAAACCAGACCCACGGCGAAGGCGTGGCCGCCTTCGTCCTGAAGCTCCACCCGTGCGCCCATCTGAAACTGGCCTTGCACCGAGCGGATGCCGGTCGGGAGCAGGCTTGCGCCGGTTTCGACGATCGCGCGCTTCGCGCCGTCGTCGACGCGGATGACGCCGAGCGAACGGCTGCGCAGGGCGATCCATCGCTTGCGCGAGGTCAGCTTGCTTTCGCGAGGCAGGAAGAGCGTGCCGATGTCCTCGCCCTTGACGATGCGCGGGAGCAGGCCGGGTTCGAGACCGTCGGCGATGATCGATGGCACGCCGCCGTGGCCGGCTAGTTTGGCGGCGGAGACCTTGGCGATCATCCCGCCGACGCCGGTTTCGCTGAGGGCCGTGGTGACGTGCTCTTCGACGGAGGAGCCGACCTCGACTTGCGAGATGATGCTTCCGTCGCCGTTGGCCTGGACGCCTTTGGCGCGGCTGAGCATGACGAGGAGCTGGGCCGAGACGACATTCGTCACCAAAGCGGCGAGATGGTCGTTGTCGCCGACCTTGGTTTCGTCGTCAGAGAGGGCGTCGTTTTCGTTGATGATGGGAATGATCCCTTTGGCCAGGAGCGTTTGAAGCGTGTGACGGGCGGAGAGGAAGCGCCGGCGGTTTTCGATGTCGTCGGCGGTCATGAGAAGCTGCGCGACGTGCAGGCGGTGACGTTCGAAGGCCTTGGCGAAGAGGCCCATGAGGCGGTGCTGACCGACGGAGGCGGCCGCCTGACGTTCGACGACGACCGAGGGCGGCGCGTCGAGCCCCATCAGTGCGAATCCCGCGGCGACGGCCCCGGAGACGACCATGACAACTTCGTAGCCTTGATGGCGGAGGACCGTCACGTCATAGGCCAGGTTCTCGATGACCTTGGGGCGCGGCTTTCCCTGGCCGGCGATGACCGCGCTGCCGACTTTGACGACGACGCGTTTGATGCGGCCGAGCTTTCGCTTTCCGTTACCGTTGGACGCTGCCTCCATGATCAAAGATCGCGCTCCTTTTCGACGGCCGCGAGCAATTCCCTTGCCACGCGCCGGGTTTCGGCCGGGCTTGCGCTGCCGATGGTCTGATACTGCACGACGAGCTTCGCGCCGTCCGAATCGGTTGTCCCGCCGCGATCCGACAATTCGGACGCGATCGCGTGGTGAGCCTCGCGAAGAGGCAAGCCGTTCTTTACCTTTTGCTCCATACGAAGCGTTGCGTCGATTTGGCCGAGCTTCAACGATTCGGCCAGTTTGGCCTTGTCGAAATCGAGCCCCTCGACGAAGGCGGCGGTCATTTCGAGCATACGCGTCAACGATTCCGCGGTGTCCCGCAGCAGCGGCTTAAGGGATTGCAGGTCGCGGTTGTATCCGCTGGGCAAGCCCTTCAGCAGCAGGATCGCCTGACCGTGGGCCGAGGCGATCTTGCAGCATTCGCCGCGCAACAACTCCATGGCATCCGGATTGGACTTGTTCGGCATCATCGAGGAGCCGGTCGCAAAGGCCTTGGGATAAACGGTCCAGCCCAGTGATGTTTGCGAGAAGGCGACGATGTCGGCGGCGAAGGATTGCAATTGCAACGCCGTCTGGGCGGCGATCGCCAGATACTCCAATACTTCGTCACGACAGGAGGTCGACGCCAGCGCGTTTTTCGACGGGCCGTCGAAGCCCAATTTCTTCGCCTGCACTCGACGGTCGATCGGGATCGAGGAACCGGCGACCGCCCCGCTGCCGAGCGGGCACGACTCGCGCCACAGGCTGACGAGTAGCCGCGTATGGCGGCGAATTCGATCGAGCGCGACGGCGTAGCGCAGCGCCCAGAACCCGATCGTGCCGGGCGCGGCGAACTGTGTATGGGTCTGCAACGGGTAGGCCAAATCGCTCCAATCCGTCGCACGGCGGCAGAACAGCGGGATCAACTGCCGCAGTCTGGCGTCGAGCGTTCGACCGACGTCCATGACGTACATCACCAGAAGCGTGGCGACCTGATCGTTGCGCGAACGGGCGGTGTGAATCTTTCGGCCCGCCTCGCCGGCGAGCTGCGTCATCGTCTCTTCCAGCCACGTGTGGATATCTTCCGCCTGCGTCGTCGGGACGCCGCTGCCGCCGTGCTGCTTTTCGATGGCCTCCAAGCCATCGCAAAGCGCTGCGTGTTCGCTTTTGTTGAGGATGCCGGCCGCGGCCAGGGCCGCGGCGTGGGCCCGTTGAAGTTGCAGTTCAAACGGAAGCAGGAACCAGTCGTCGGCCAGACACCGGTTGATCGAGTCGAACGTCGGATGCAGTTTCGTTTCCTGCTTCCACAATGTCGCCATTTTGAACCTCTGCGAAACTCCGCCCGACGTTGGCGAGCCAACTGAGGCGGATGAACCCGGCCGCGTCCTGATGGGAGAAATCGCTCTTCTCGAAGGTGGACAGGTCCTTTCGGAAGATCGGCTCGCTCGCGCGGACCTGTGAGACATAGGGCGTCGGCGAGAGCCGCACCGTCACTTCTCCGTTCAAGTGCGACATCGCGACGGCCGCGGCGGCGTCGAGCAGCACGCGCTGGTCGGAGAAATACTCCCCTCGATAGATCATCGTACCATACTGGCGGCCCATTTCGCAGTATTGCTCGTAGACCGGCTTGTTCATCGTGCAGCGGGCGAGGCCGTCGACGGCCCAGTGCAGCAGCTTCGCCGCGGGGTTGATATAGACGCCGCGCGACTTGACGCCGGTGAAGCGGTTTTCAATGACGAGGTCCCATGCCCAGGGGGCCGAGCGGTAGAGCGCATTGAGCGTCGCGATGAGGTCTTGCAGCGGCATCTCGCGACCGCCGAGGGCGACGGGGACGCCGTTGGCAAAGGTCACGCGGACACTTGCCGGTCCGGCAGGCTGATCCACACCGCCGGCGAAGCGGTCGGCCACGGCGGCAAGGACTTCGTCGATGTCGAGCGAGGCGGTCGGGTCTTCCAGGTCGCTGCCTTCGACACTGAGGTGCCAGAGGTTTTCGTCCATGCTGTAGTCCTTCGTCACGGCGAAGTCGTCATAGACGCCGGCCTTTTGCAGAAAGTCGATCATGTCGCGACGGCCGCGAAGGTCCCAGACCTTCCACGGGGCCAGGACCGGGCACTCGGGCGCGAGGGATTGGTAGGCAAACTCGAAGCGGATCTGGTCGTTGCCCTTGCCGGTCGCGCCGTGGACGAGCGTCGCCCCACCGAGCTTCCTGGCGAGGCGGACCTGCTCGGCGGCGATGAAGGGCCGGGCCAGGGCGGTGCCGAGGCGATAGTTGCCCTCGTAGGTCGCGGCCAGGCCGATGGCCTTGGGGATGACGGTGTCGAGCATCGCCGGTTGAGCGTCGGCGATGACGGCGGACTTCGCGCCGAGGCGCAGGGCCTTTTCGAGATGGGCGGTCAAATCCTCTTGCTGACCGACGTCGACGAGCACGGCGTGGATTTCATAGCCGCGCTGTTTCAGCCAGGTGACGATGGTCGTGGTGTCCAGCCCGCCGGAAAAGGCGAGCACGCAACGCTTGTTATCTTTCATGCTTGTCTCCGAACCATTGCTCCAGCCGCCGCAGGGCAACGACCTGCGAGCGGCGGGTTTTTGTCAAAATCAGCACCGTGTCGTCGCCGGCCAACGTGGCGGCGATCGCCGGTTCGTTCTTCTCATCGATCGCGACGCCGACCGGCTGGGCCTGCCCCGTTGTCGTCCGCAGGATGATCTGGTGCGGGCCGCAGGTCGTGAAACTCTCCACGACGGCGGAGTAATCGACCTCGGACTCTGCCGACGATCTGGCCGGCTCGACGACATAGCGGCCGGCGGCCTTGCGGATGCCCAGCTCGACCAGGTCCCGGCTGAGCGTCGATTGATCGACGGCCAACCCCTTTCGCCGGAGGGCCCGGCGGATGTCGTCCTGGGTGCCGACGTCCTCGCTCTCGACGAGCCGGCGAATGACGTCCCAGCGATCGGCTTTGGCGACCATGAACTCATTATTGCATAGTATGCACCTTTATGCAACATAATTTTTCGGGATATTTTTGCGCGGGGATTTCAAAGGGCCGAATCGCCCGCGGCGGTCCACTGCGGATTTTCCCGCAACTCGCGGATTGTTCCGCAACGTCGGTATGACGTGTTCTTCCGTTCCACCGGCATGTTCCCGGTCATAAACGCAAGTGCAATCGTCATTTCGGAGTCTGGACACTTTTTATAGCCGCCGTGGTCCGAAAATTGCATATCTCCCTCGACAATGACGCCGGCGCGGGAGCGGAAGCGGGCGGCGTCATACGCCATTCTTCAGATACCTCGACTGGATCGCGGACGCGACGACCGGGCTGGATGAAAATGATCTGCCGCTGAATCGGGTGAATTGCATCTACTCCGATGGCTCGCATGGGCCGTCGGGCAAGCTATGGAAGGTCGTGGATGCGGCCGGACGCGTGCTCGAACTGACCTACAACGCCAACGGTGAACTGAGC
>CAYPXR010000049.1:0-62482 GCA_964414585.1 uncultured Planctomycetaceae bacterium | reverse complement strand
CCGGCTGGCCGCTCAGTTCCACGGCCTGTGATTTAAACGCCTTGTCATACCGCCGACCCGTCTTCCCTTGACTCATCGAACACCTCCCGCGAGATCCATTATCTCGCTTCTAGGTGTCCACTCCTAGTGGGGAAGACCAGTACCCCTAATCGTTTCATTTGCTGTCGGCTACTTTTCTTCACTCCTGGTTGCCGGTATTGTCACGCGATCTCGAATGTTAAGTGGCGACGACGTGTATGCGCCATTTGCCGGCGCGATCGGCACGGTCTTCGCATTCATGGTTGTCGGTTTTTTCAACTTCGATCGATTTGTACTGGTCTCAGATCACTTGAAATCAGCTTGCCAGGCCTCAAGTTACACCTTTGAACTCGGGATTGTGTTGCTAAATGGGATCGCGTCAGCGTTTCTGTTATTGACTTGTCGTCGCTTTACTCCCCGATTGATGGAATCCCCACGGCTTGTCAGAATTGCAGTGCCCACCAGTGTTTCGTTTGCTGGATTTGGACTATGGCCGGTGGCACTCTCTATTCTTATTCGACACCTCTGATCACCATCATTTCACGAGAACTCGAAAAACGTACCATGAAAATATTGACCGGTCTTTTCGTGGTCTGAAGCACATGAGTCGCATGATCTTCGGGCCGTGAGTCAAACAAGAATCAGAATATTGACATCAAAGACCACTCGCACGAAGAGTCTTACGGCGGGCTTCATGAACAAGCTGATCAATCTCACCATCGGTCAGGGGTAATGGGGCGTCCGGTTTCGAGACGTCCTCGGCGAGCTTGTTCCTTAGCACTTTTCGCGTCAACTCGGCGGCAAAACGAGATTGATCCTCCGGCGATAACGCGTCGGCCTGTTCCATCAGTTCCTCGATAGACATGATGTGTGACCCCTAAGAACTCTCGGACCGATAACTCCGAGATTCCAAATTTCATGCGATCAACATGGTATTCTATTCACTACTTTGAACAATCTCCAACGGCGAATACTGCTAATTCGAAACCAACGGAATCACCTTGAACTGCTCCACGTCAATCAACCCGAGGTTGGTCAGCTTCAATTTCCCGATCACCGACAGGCTCAAAAACGACAGCGCCATAAACGGCTGCTCCAGCGGGCACCCCAACTGACGCGCCGCGGCGCAAACCTCGCGCAACTTGTTCGCCACGGTCTCCGCCGGTTCGTCGCTGACCAGCCCGGCAATCGGCAGCGGCACTTCCGCCAGAATCTGCCCCCCCGCCGCGACGACCTGTCCGCCGCGCATCTTCACCAGCCGCACCGCCGCCGCCATCATGTCTTCGTCTGACGTCCCGACGACGATGATGTTGTGCGCATCGTGCGCGACGGACGACGCCATCGCCCCGCGTTGCAGGTGAAATCCTTTCACGAACGCATGGCTGACTTCGCCGCTGGCCCGGTGCCGCTCGATGACCACGAGCTTGGCCAGATCGCGCGACGGATCGGCGACGAGTTGACCATGCACCACCGCCGCCGGCTCGATGCTTCGCTCGGTGTCGATCCGGTTCTCCAAAACGTGCATGACGTGAATTTTCGGCGGCGCATCTGACGGCGCCGGCACGACAAAGTCCTTCGGCTCGATCCAGTGGACGTCGATGCTGCTGCGAAGCGCCTGTCGCCCCAGTGGGGCCGTTCGTTCGACGATGCACTGACCCTCCTCCGCGACGAGCCGCCCGCGATGAAACGTCTGCGTCACGCAGCAGCCCTTCAAATCCTCCAGCACGGCCAAATCCGCGCGATAGCCCGGCAACACCGCTCCCGACTGCCGCAGTCCGAAGTACCTCGCGGTGTTCCAGGTCGCCAGGCGGACCGCCAGGATCGGATCGATACCGCTCGCGATCGCCGTCCGCACCATGTAGTCGATCTGCCCCTCGTCGAGCAGGTCGCGCACGTCCTTGTCGTCGGTGCAGAACATGAATCGATCCGCCGTCGCCGGCGTGATCGCCGGGAGCAGCGCCGCAAGGTTGCGCGTCTGCGATCCTTCGCGGATCATAATCGAGAGCCCGCGCCGCAATTTCTCCTTCGCCTCGTCCGCGCCGGTGCATTCGTGATCGCTCATGATCCCCGCGGCGGCATACGCGGTCAGCGCCTGACCTGTCACCGCCGGCGCGTGACCGTCGACCACGCGGTCGCGGCACATGGCGATCTTGTCGAGCACCTCCTGCCGCGCGCCGATCACACCCGGATAGTTCATCATCTTCGCCAGACCGAGCACCCACGGGTTGGACAGAAACGGCGCGAGATCCTCCGCCGTCAACTGCGCGCCCGCCGTCTCCAACGGGCTCGCCGGCACGCACGAACTCAGCATCACATAGACGTCGATCGGCGCGTACTTCGCCTCGCGCAGGACGTAGGAGATTCCCTCGGCCCCCATGACGTTGGCGAATTCGTGCGGATCGGCGACGACCGCCGTCGTCCCATGCGCCGCAACCACCCGCGCGAACTCCGGTACGGAAAGCAACGACGATTCGATATGAACGTGCGCGTCGATGAAGCCCGGGCAGACGTACCGCCCCTTCAAATCGATTGTCCTTTCCGCCTGATAATTGCCGATTCCGGCGATCCGCTCGCCTACAATAGCGATGTCGCCCGCCTGGATTTCGTGGGACACGACGTTGACGATTTTGGAGTTTTTGAGGAGCAAATCCGCCGGTCGGCGGCCGGCGGCGACATCGATAAGTTGATGTAAGTGGTTATCGGACACGGACGTAACCCCTGTTCCGACCCCATTATACCGCAGCAAGCCCCGGGCACGACAGCCCGCCCGGCTGCGGCGAACAATGGGTTGCCGAAATAGGTCTTTGTGGTATCATTCGGGGCTCTTCGTCGTTTGAGCGGCGTAGGTGTTTTCCTTCAGAGGCAACCATGGTCATCTTGAGACTCGTTCGACTTGGCCGCCGCAATCGGTCGTTCTTTCGCCTTCGGGTGTCAGATCGCCGAGACCCGACCGGCGGTCGTTTCCTTGAAGAACTGGGACATGTGGATCCCATTGAAAAAGATCAAAGCAAGCAGGTCGTTCTGAAAAAGGAGCGCATCGAACATTGGCTAAAAAACGGAGCCACGGCGTCCGCAACGGTACGGACCCTGCTCAAAAAGCACGGCATCGGCGCGAAGAGCGCGAGTTAGCCTGACGGTTCGCTCCGTCGCACGCCGATCGCCCGGCAGGTTTCGCATCATGCGGATCGACGTGCTGACACTTTTCCCGGAGGCCTGCGAGCCTTTCTTTGAGGCAAGCGTCCTTGGCTGGGCCCGACGATCGGGCCGAGTGACGATCAATTGTCACAACATCCGGGATTACACCACCGACCCTCATCGAAAGGTCGACGATCGACCCTTCGGCGGCGGACCCGGAATGGTGATGATGTGTCAGCCGGTCGTCGACGCGGTCGAAGCCGTGGAGAAACTGGCCGAGGAGAACGCGACGCGCGTGCTTCTGACGCCGCAGGGACGACGACTCGATCAACGATGCGTTGAGGAGTTGTCGGCGAAAAAAAGATTGCTCCTCGTCGCCGGCCATTACGAAGGCTTCGACGAGCGGATTCGAGAGTGTCTGAACCCGGTGGAAATTTCCATCGGCGACTACGTGCTTTCCGGCGGGGAAGCGGCGGCGATGGTCGTGGTCGATGCGATCGTCCGGCTCCTGCCGGGCGTCCTCGGCGACGAGACCTCGACGCAGGAAGAATCGTTTTCCACGCGGCCGTCGCCCGCGGAAAACGCAGCGGACGGCGACGAGTCGTATCTGGAGTATCCGCAATACACCCGCCCTCGGGTGTTCAGAGAGTTGGAAGTCCCGGAGGTCCTGCTCTGCGGCGACCACGCGAAAATCAGGGCGTGGCGAGCCGAACAGGCCCTCCAGCGAACGGTGGAAAGACGCCCGGACTTGGTGGCTGGCAGGTTGACGAAGACCGACACCCCGGAATGCCGACATTGATTGGGTCAGGAGACGTATCATGCGAAACAAATTCATCGACAGCATCGAGAAGGGGCAACTCCGAAAGGACGCGCTGTCCTTCGACATCGGCGATACCGTCTCCGTGGGCGTGCGGATCATTGAAGGCTCCAAGGAGCGCGTCCAGCCCTACACCGGCGTCGTCGTCGCCCGCCAGGGTCGCGGCATGAACGAGACCTTCACCGTCCGGCGCATCGTCAACAACGAAGGCGTCGAGCGCATCTTCCCGGTCCAGTCGCCGCGCATTGTCGGCGTTGAAGTGATCCGCCACGGCAAGGTCCGCCGCAGCAAGCTCTACTACCTCCGCGACCGCGTCGGCAAGTCCCGCAAGCTCCGCGAACGCCGCGGCGGCGAAAAATCGGAAGAGTCTTCCGGCGCATCCGAAGGCGCGGAGGCGCCAACTCCAAAATCTGCTCGCGGCGCGCAAGTCGCCGTCCCGGTCTAGATTATTGCTGATTTACCGCTGTTCCCTTTCGCAGCGGACGGTGCCACCGCCGGCCGTGAAACGCCGGTTTTGACTCTGTCCCCGTCTTCTGCACAATAGTTCCGTGCGCACGACCACTCAGCAGCTCGGCCAGACCGGCGAGAAAGTCGCCCGGCGGTTTCTTAAGAAGCAGGGCTTCAAAATCCTCGCGGCGAATTATGAGTGCCCGGCCGGCGAGATCGACCTGATCGGTTTTCGCGATGGATGCATCGTCTTCTTCGAGGTCAAGAGCCGCGCGAGCGACGCCGCCGCCCCGCCCGAGGCGAACATCACGCCGACCAAGCAGCGCCACCTGATCCAGGCCGCCCGCTTCTGGCTCGCGGCGCACCGTCAGCCGGACTGTGCCTATCGTTTCGACGCGATCAGCGTCGTGATCCCGCCCGTCGGCGAACCGGAAATCCGCCACATCGTCGAAGCCTTCACGCCGACGCGGTAGAATGCGTAGCGGCTCGCCACGTCGAGTCGCCGAGGCGACCGGCGCCTCTGCCGGCCGTAGAATACTCGAAGGCTCTCGGCGACCTCATGATCGACTCCCACTGCCATCTCACGTACGACGAACTCTCGTCGCAAATCCCCGAGGTCCTTCAGCGCGCCGCCGCCGTCGGCGTAACCGATTTCGTCACCATCGCCACCGACCTCGACGACGCCCGCAAGGCCCTCGATCTCTCGGCGCAGTTTCCGAATGTCCACGTCGTCTGCGGCATCCATCCCCACCAGGCCGGAAAGGTTTGTGAAGGCTGGGATAAGCGTCTGTTCGCAATCGCCCGGCGCGAGGACGTCCACGGCGTCGGCGAGATGGGGCTCGATTACCACTACGATTTTTCCGATCGCGACTCGCAGCGCCGCGTTTTCACGCGCCAGCTCGAAATCGCCGCCGACGTGAAGAAACCCGTCGTCATCCACTGCCGCGAGGCACACGACGACGTGCTCCAAACGCTGGCCGGTTGCGGTCCGGTGCCGAACGTGGTATTCCACTGCTTTACCGGCAGCGCGCGGGAGGCGGAGCAAATCCTGGAGCGCGGCTACTGGATCTCGCTGACCGGCGTGGTCACCTTCAAGCGATCCGACGAACTGAGACGCGTGGCGGCGATGATCCCCGAGGACCGGCTGATGATCGAAACGGACTCGCCTTACTTGTCGCCCGAGCCGGTGCGCAGTGCCCGTCCCAACGAACCGTCGTATCTCCCGCACACCGCCCGCTGCATCGCCGCGGCGCGCGGGATGACCCTTGAACAATTGATCGCCGTCACCGACGCCAATACCCGGCGATATTTCGGTCTGCCCAACGGATAAGGCCGGATGAACGACCCCGCGAACAAACTGTCGATCGGCGTGGATGTCGGCGGGACCGCCGTGAAGGCCGGTCTCGTCGAAGAGCGCGGCGCCGTGCTCCAAGCCCTCGAGGTCCCCACCGAAGCCTCGCGCGGCGTCGATCACGTTCTGGACCGGCTCGCGGACGTCGTCAAGAAGCTCCGCGCCGCCGCCGAATCTCAAACTCGTAGCGTCGTCGGCGTCGGGATCGGCGTCCCCGGCACGCTCAGCCGCAAGCGCGGCATCGTCATCTCGCCGCCCAACCTGCCCGGATGGAAAAACGTCCCCATCGTCGACCGGCTCACTGCGGCGACGGGCCTGCCGGTCCGGCTGGACAACGACGCCAACAACGCCGCGTTCGGCGAATTTCTCTGCGGCGCGGGCCGCGGCGTCCAGGACATGGTCATGCTGACGCTCGGCACCGGCGTCGGCGGCGGGATCATTGCCGGAGGCCGTCTCTGGGGCGGCGCCCTGGAAAACGCCGGCGAGCTGGGCCACATGATCGTCCAGACCGGCGGTCGCCGCTGCGGCTGCGGCCAGCTCGGCTGCCTCGAAGCCCTGGCCTCGGCGACGGCGACGGTGACCACGGCGCGGGAACTCATGGCCCAGGGTCGCGAATCGATATTGCAAAAAATCATCAAGTCCGGCCGCGAATTGGAAAGCGAAGATATCGTGAAGGCCGCCGATGAAGGCGATGCCGTGGCCCGTGAAGCGTGGATGCAAACGTGCCGCTACCTCGCGATCGCCTGCATCAACATCCACCACATCCTGAATCCGCAGCGAATCGTTCTGGCCGGCGGAATGAGCAAGGCGGGCGACTCGCTCCTGCGCCCCGTCCGTCAATTCATCGCCGAACTCGAATCGAAAATGCTCGGCGACCCCCCGGAAATCCGCCTCGCCGAACTCGGCAACGACGCGGGATTCATCGGCTCGGCGATGAGCGTGTTTCAACCGTAGCGGCGAAACTGCTTAGCTCGATTTCTTGAACCGTGAGATCGGGGCGGTAGCCCGATAATTCCCACATCACGGCATCATATCGGTCCTACTCAACCTAAGACAGAATCGCGTCTCTGCATCGAAGTTTAGAGACCGCCGACCTGGTTAACTGAGACAGCCACCTGTAGGATAGAGGTAACAAGAGGACAGGGCTATGTCCGAAAGTCGTTCAGTAAAGTCGCCGCCAAAGAATGGAGTACCCATCCTTTGTGCTAGTTGCAACGAAGTAATTGTTGTGACGGCCGCCATGCTCGATGGCGCATACAGTTGTGCGAAATGCGGCGAGCCAATCGACTTCACGGCCTATGAGCCGCTGGCAAAGATGCTAGAAGATCGTGCCGCCGCTGCGAAGGAGGCAAAACGCCGCGAGCGGGAGGAAAAGAGAACGGCTGTAGAAGCTGAGCGCGCACGGCTCCGGCTACATCAAGAAGCAGTTCGCGAGGAACTTGCTAGAGAAAAAAAAGAACGCGATGCCAACAAACACTTACAGAAGGAAATTAACGAAAAAGTCCACCGTGCCCGATTGCGAATCGCAACCGCATGGCCCACGTTTCTGTCCATCGCATTTTTTCTTCTCGGATTGCTCATCGGCGCTTCTGGAATGGCTGTGTTTTTAGCGGCGAAAGCGATCTTTCAAGAGGCCGTCGGAGTACTTGTGATGTTGCTCGGTTCTGTGTTTTTTATGGGCGGGATCTTTATTTCATACGCGAGCGAATACGCTCGCGATTTGGCATTGAAGCTCGATGCGGTACGGGACGCGATTACAGACCTTCAACAAATTGAACGCGAGAAAAACAAAGAATAGGTGGCAAAGCGCAGCTCAAGGGGCAACCATGAAGCGATACGGTATCGTCATCGAGAAAAGACCAAATGACCACTCGGCCTACGTCCCCGACCTGCCTGGCTGTGTCGCGACCGGCGATTCAATCGAGGAGGTTGAAAACGAGATTGCCGGGGTGATCCGCTTTCACCTTGAAGGGCTCGAAGAAGACGGGATTGCGGTTCCCGAACCCACCAGCATTTGCGATTACGTCGAGGCATAGGGGCCTATTTTCTACCCACCAGCTTTAGAAACTCCCCTTCGCTCAGTACCTTCACGCCCAATTCCTTCGCCTTTTCCAACTTGCTCCCGGCGTCCTCACCGCAGACGAGGTAGTCCGTCTTTTTGCTGACGCTCCCCGCCGCCTTGCCGCCGAGGTCCTTGATGAGCTTCTCGATTTCGCTGCGGCTGAATTTTTCCAGCGTGCCCGTCACGACGAGCGTCTTGCCCGCGAGCGGTTGTCTCCCACCTTTCAACAGCTTGGCCACCAAGCTGGATGTCTCTTCAGAAACGTACTTTGCGGGCCCACCCAAGCCAACAGTAAACTCAATCCGAAGTCCACGTTGCCTAGAAACCACTTTTCCTTTAAGCTGCGCTGAATCGCTTCGTTTGTGCACGTCCGCTGAAATAGTGTGAGGAGCGATTCCGATCATTTGAGCAAGCTTATGCGGTTCAATCGCCCCTTTAATTTCGCACGCCTTCAAGAATACTTCGGCGCAAGCGACTGCGTCATCTTCAGGGTTGTGATGACGAAACGAAATACCTAAGTAATTCGCAACTGTTTCTAAATCGTGCCTTGGCAGTTGTGGCCAGACAAGCCGCGATATTTGTAACGTGCAATAATATTGATTTGTGGGAACAGGGATTGAAAAGATCGCCAGAGTTTTACATAACACGTCAATATCAAATTCAGTGTTGTGAGCGAGCAAAACAGCATCACCGAAATAGTCCTTTGCCTCTTGCCAAATCTCGTTGAACTCCGGCTCGTCCTCAACGTGCTCCTTTTTGATCCCGTGTTTCTTCGTTGTAAACCAATCAAAGAAAAAGGGGCGAGGTTTCACAAGCCAGGATTTCCTGGAGGCGATTTTTCCTTCTCCAATTACTGACAGACCAAGCGCACAGACGCTTGTTCGATTTCTATTGGCAGTCTCAAAATCAAGGGCCAAGATTTTCATAGATCGGGGCGAGCCCACTCCGATTCAGTTGCAATTGCCCAAAATTAGAACGATGTATTATTGTATCATATCCAAAAATTCTCGTTCCTGTATCGTTTCGACACCCAGAGCCCTGGCTTTGTCCAATTTGCTACCGGCGTCTTGTCCCACTACGAGATAATCTGTTGTCTTGCTAACGCTGCTTGCAACTTTTCCACCAAGCTCCCTTATTCTCTTCTCTATTTCGCTACGGCTGAACTTTTCCAGCGTTCCTGTCACCACAAGCGTCTTGCCCGCCAGAGGTTGCGGCCCGACCGCATGCCGCTTCGGTTCTCTCATGTTCACACCAGCATCGCGCAACGCCTCCCACGTCCTGCGGCCCGATTCGCTCACAAAAAACTCCCGAATCGACGCGGCTACTTCAGAGCCAACCCCTTCGACTGCCTGCAACGGATCGCCATCCTCGTCCGCATCAAAAAGCGTTCGCTCCGAGTCTTCAGTATTGAGCCGTGTTGATTTCCTTTTCGCCTTATTCGCAACCTGCGATTCGTTCAAATGAGCCAGCGGGGTCGTTTTTGCCTCGGCTGCCGCCGCAATCGCCTCCATCGTCTCGAATTTCTCGGCAATCACTTCCGCCGTCGCTGAGCCAACATGCCGAATATTGAGAGCAGCAAGTACACGTGACAAAGGATTTTTTTTGCTCTTGATGATGGACATAATTACGGCGTGAGCGTTTTTTGAACCGAATGCCCGCGGCAGCTTCAGCGTGGCCAATTGGGCTTGTCGATCTCGCAATCCAAACAAGTCCGCAGGGCGACTGATAAGGCCTGCCTTGACTAACCGCTCTACCGTTGTCCTTCCGATGGCGTCTAAGGGAATAACGGCCTTTTCCACCAACGCGGAAATATTTCTTGCGGCGTCACTTTCGTTGGTTGGATACAAGAATTTTTTGATGCGTTCAACTTCGTCGGGATCGTGATCGCGACCAAGTGCGGAATCAATTGTCTTCTTAGATGCACAAAGGAATGACTCCAGTGACAAGCCAGAAACTCGCAACCGGTGGACGGCGCGTATTGTTAGCGGGATTCGTGCTTTCGAGGGAACCTTTTGGAACTTTGAAGCAACGCTTGCAAGACTTTCCAGCCCCAGTTTCTTTGCCGTTTCGATGTCAGCGATCAATGCTTCGGTGTTTTCTGTTCCGAATTCGCTCTCGGTACTCAAGTTCGCCAGCTCTTGTTCGCGCTGATCTAGAGCATAAAGATCGGCGAAGGTTCTAACCAATTTTGTGTCGACCAGTCGGTCGATCCAAATGTCCCCAAGTCCCTCGATATCCATCTGATCCCGACCGCAGAAATAGCGCAGTCGCTCCTTGATCTGCGCGTCGCACGACGGATTGATGCAGCGGATGTAGACCCCGCCCTCGTCCTTGACGACCTCGCCTTTGCACACCGGGCACTTCGTCGGCGGGCGGACCCGCGCGCCGCGCGGCTTGCCTTCCCTGGTAATTTTCAAGACCTGCGGGATGATCTCGCCAGCCTTTTCGACGAGGACCGTGTCGCCGATTCGCAAGCCGTCGTGTCCTTCGCCGAGGCGCTCGACCTGGTCGAAGTTGTGCAGCGTGGCGTGGCGGACGATCGTGCCGGAGAGTTGCATCGGCTCCATGACCGCGCGCGGCGTGATCGTCCCGAGCTTGCCGACCTGGAAATCGACGTTGAGCAGTTTGCTCTCGGCCTGCTCGGCGGCGTACTTATAGGCG
Source organism: uncultured Planctomycetaceae bacterium (assembly GCA_964414585.1). Classification (GTDB taxonomy): domain Bacteria; phylum Planctomycetota; class Phycisphaerae; order UBA1845; family UTPLA1; genus DATEMU01. The sequence continues at coordinate 51,991 of CAYPXR010000049.1, read as the reverse complement.
ATGCACCATCGGGGATAGCGGCTGGTCACGCCGAGAATTTCCCGCTGGTCGATGCGGTTCACCTTCACGACCAGGCCGTCCGTCTCGTAATCCAGCTTGTGCCGCTTCGGCTCCCATTCGTTGATAAACTCGATCACCTCGTCGATGGATTTGCACACCCGCTGGTGCGGGCTGACGGGAATCCCCCACGACTTGAACGTCTTAAACATCTCCTCGGCGGTTTTGAAGTCCTCGCCGACGATCTCGCCATTGCCGTGCGCAACGAACGACAGCCCGCGATCGGCGATGGCCCGCGAATCGAGCGATTTGAGCGTGCCGGCCGTGGCGTTTCGCGGATTCGCAAATGGCTCCTCGCCCTCCTTCTCCCGCCGCTCGTTATGCCGGTCGAAGGCCTTTCTCGGCCAATAAACTTCGCCGCGCACTTCCAGCACCGCCGGCCAGCCCTTGCCGCGAAGCGTGAGCGGCACCGCGCGGATCGTCCGCACATTCGCCGTGATGTCGTCGCCGGTCTTCCCGTCGCCGCGCGTCGCCCCGAGCACCAGCCGCCCCTTCTCAAAACGCAGCGTCGCCGAAACACCGTCCACCTTGGGGTCGACCAGGTATTCGTAGGGCTTGCCTTCCAGCCCCTTCGCCACGCGGCCGTCGAAATCGCGAACCTCGGCCTCGTTGTAGGTGTTGTCGATCGACATCATCGGGACGGCGTGACGGACGTGTTCGAAGCCTTCCATCGGCGCGTCGCCCACACGCTGCGTCGGCGAATCCGGCGTGATCAGCTCCGGGTGCGCCGCCTCCAGCTCCTTCAGCCGCGCGAAGAGCTTGTCGTATTCCCGATCCGATATCTCCGGCCGCGCCTCGACGTAATAGAGATAATCGTGATGGCGAATCTGCTCGCGAAGCTGCTCGATTTCCCTGGCCGGCGTGCTCACCGCGCGTCTCCGTTGAGGTCCTTCACGACATATAATAATCCCGACTTGCCGTCCGGCGTCGTGGCCCCTTCGGCGACCGATTCGATCAACTCCAACCCCGGAATCCCCCCGCCGCCGTGCAGCGTCAGCCGATAGATCGCCGTCTCCGTGATTTCCGGCCGGTATTTCAATCGCTCGCGGACGTTGCCCTGTTCGTCGAGGCTTTGCTCCGGCGGGTCATACGACTTCAGCTCCCCGAAGGCGATGCGCTCGAAGTTGATCAACTGCTCGTGCGGCCGATACGGCACGACGACGTAGCGAACGCCCAGCGCGTCCAGCATCCGTCGCGCCGCCAACGGGTCGCGCTCGGCGAAAAACTTCGCCGCCGCGACGATTCCGTCGATCGCCCGATGATAGGGCACCGCGACGACCGGCAATCGCGTGCGATAGTGCAGCATCGGCCCGATTCCTTCGTCGCAAAGGATGGCCCGCCGCGACGGGTTCTTCGTCGGATGCGCCGACTCGTACGCGTCAATCCGTTCCGCCACGAAAGCCGCGCGGGCGCCCTGAATATCCGTGTCCGAAATCGGGGCACGCACGAAACCGGCCGCGCAGGGGTAACACAAGATTCCAATCACGACCGCCGTAGCCAGGAACCGTTCCCAGGGGGGCGGGCCGATCCTCTCACCGGTCTTGGAGCTTCTTCGTGTGCCTACGACTCGAATCATCTCCCACGCGCCGACCACCGTCACCGGCACGACGCCGAGATTCACATGATCCAGCCATCGCCGCTGATAAATGACGCAGCCGGTCATGCCCAGGGCCATCAGCGCGAACATGAACTTCGCCCCGCACGGCATCGTTTTGCTTCGAACAAAAAACAGCAACAGCACGGGAAGCGCGTAAACCTCATAACCCAGATGTTGTTGCAGAGGGACAAGCGACCACCGCCCATTGACGTGCGTGTAGAGTGGGAGCAATTCCGCGACGATGGACCACCAGCGAAAGAGCGCGTCGCCGCTGACATATCGAAATAGGGTTTCCTTTTCGGCGATCGACCCGCCGACAACGATCGCCGCGGCAATCACGAACGTCGCCCATCGCACCTTCGCCGAAGGCCCCGGTCCGCCGGAGGGCACGAACAACGAGAGGATTGCCAACGCGACATAAAAGAGGCTGATCTTGTCGATGGCGATTTCGCCGAGGTTGGGCTTGTTCTCGATGAAATACCCGCAGACGACGACGGCGAGGACCGCGAGGCTCCATTCCCGCCGCCGCGCCGCCCACGTCGCGCGGCATTCCGGCGAGGCGTGAAACGACGCGTAAGTCGCGCCGACCAAAATCGCCCCCCAGATCGGCAGTGCCTGCGAGGCGGTCCAGAGCGCCAGCCCGATCGCCGCGCCTCCCAGAATCACGCACCGACGCGACGGGATGCGCGGCATCTCCGATTCGTCGCGCCAAGGGACCCAGGCGGAAACCGCGATCGCAAAAAGCAATTCCAACAGACACTGATGATCGGGATGACCGAACGGAAAGACGCGATGATAGGCCGGCGACAGGACAATCATCAGCCCCGCCAGCAGCGCCGGTCCCCATCCGCACGCCCGGCGGATCATCGCCATCATCACCAGGCTGTACGCCAGCCCCATCCAGAGCGGCGCCCACGCGGCCACGCCGGCGATACGGTCCGTTTCTTTGGTTAGCCCGCCGAAGAGCGTGACCGCCCCGACGAGAACATAATCCAGCGGCGCGGTCCAGTGCATCTCCACGCCGCGCGGCCAGTTGACCTCGGCGTCGTGTCGAAGGATCGCCGGTCCGCCTTCGATGATCGAGCGCACGCGGCAAAGCCGCATGTCGTCGTCGGGATCGATGAAGATGACCCCGCTGGTCGTGAAAACGGCGGGGATTCGCCGCCACTCCAGGCCGACGCCGACGGCGGCAATGGTGACTGCCGCCAGCCAGCCGAGAAGCGAAGCGCGACGCATGGACGGTGTGACCGGCGGCATCCGCGCAACTTACCCGATGGCAGGCAGCCCGACAAAAAAAGAAAGCGCCGAGCACCGCTAGGGATCACCCGACGCTTTCCGGAGGGGAAAGAAGCCGTGCCTCAGACCCGGCTCCTCGTAACCGTCGGCTTGATGGCCAAGCCTCAGGGAATAATCTCTCCTAGCACTGCGCGTAACCGCAGCCGTGACATTTCATGCAACCCTCGCCCATATCCAGGTCGCTTCCGCACTCCGGACACTTCAGGCGATACGACGTGCCCATGTCGCGCATCCGCGGGGCCGGTTCGACCAGCCGGTTCGCCGCTGAGAGCGTCACGTCGTCGTGACCGTTGCCGTTTTTGCCGTTGGCGCCATGGCCGTTCGTTCCGCCGGACGGGTAGCTTTCGACCTCCGACGGATCGACTTCGCCCAGGAGCAGCGCCTTGAGTCCGTGCCGTTCTTTCGCACGGACGTATCGCTTCAGCGCCTTGGCCAGCCCGTCGCCGAGCGACATGATCTTTCCGTCGCGCGTCGGGATCTGAAGCGTCGAGCCGATGCCCGACAATTGCTTGATCACGTGGTTGAGCCGCCCACCGGCGCGGAGCCACAGGCTGATCATCCGGCAGATGGCTTCCAGATCGCTGTTGGCCAGATCGCCGCCCTTGCCGAGTTGGGCGAAGACTTCCATCTCGCGCTCTTCGCGCGGGTCGACGGTGATCTGAATGTGCATGTTGCCGAAGGGCGTCTGCTGGCGGATGCGGATGCCGCTGGTGATCGCCGGCAGTTCGCGCGGTTCGAGCACCTGCGACGGTTTCACTTCAGTGATGCGCTCGCCGAAGAGATTCGTCTCCGTCTTGATCCGCGGGGCGGAGTCCTCTGTTTTCACGACAACCTCCTCCTTCGGCGCCGCGGTCATCGACTCGTGCTTCTTTTCCGAGCCCGACAGCGCCATCGGCTGGCTCGCGCGGCAGCCGTCGCGATACACGGTGACTCCCTTGCAACGCAGGGCGTAGGCCAGCCGGTAGATCGTCTCGACGTCGGCGGCGTTCGCCTCGGTCGGGAAATTGATCGTCTTGCTGATCGACGAGTCACAGTGCTTTTGAAACGCCGCCTGCATCTTGATGTGCCAGGCCGGCTCGATGTCATGCGCGCACACGAAGACGTTCTTCACGTCTTCCGGCACGCTGTCAATATGAGCGAGGGTGCCTTCCCTGGCGATCTGTTCCATCAGTCCCTCGCTGTAAAAGCCGCGGCGCTTCGCCACATGCTCAAACGTTTCGTTGATCTCGATCATCGGGGCCTTGCCCTCGTCCTGTCCCTTGAGGACGTTGCGGAAGAAGGCCAGGCTGAACATCGGCTCCACGCCGCCGGAGCAATCGGCGATGATGCTGATCGTCCCGGTCGGAGCGACCGTCGTCGAGCAACTGTTTCGCATCGGGCGGTGGTACTTCGTGTCCCAGATGCTGTTGGCCCAGTTCGGGAAGTTGCCGCGTTCCAGCGCGAGCTTCTCCGAGTAGTTGTGGGCTTCGTCGTTCACGAACTTCATGAAGCGCTCGCCCCAGGCGACGCCTTCGTCGCTGTTGTAGGCGACACCGAGCTTGTACAGCGCGTCGGCGAAGCCCATCACGCCGAGGCCGATCTTGCGATTGGCCTTGCAGACGTCGTCGATCTGCGGGAGCGGGTAGTTGTTGGCGTCGATGACGTTGTCGAGGAAGCGCGTGGAATCGTGGATGCAATCGCGCAGGGCGTCCCAATCGACCTCCGCCTGCGGCGTGCAATCGTTCTTCACGAACAGTCCGAGGTTGATGCTGCCGAGGTTGCACGCCTCGTAGGGTAGCAACGGCTGCTCGCCGCAGGGGTTCGTCGCCTCGATCCGGCCGACGTGCGGCGTCGGATTCGCCTCATTGATGCGATCGATGAAGACGACGCCCGGTTCGCCGGTCTGCCAGGCGTGCTTGATGATGATGTCCCAGATGTCGCGGCGCGTATAGACCGGCGTCTTGCCGTCGTAGCGCGACGTCGGGATCAAATCCTTGACCGTGTAGGCGCCGATGGCGACGTCTTTGGGAACGTAAAACTCCTGTCCGTTGCGGGGATTTCGCGTCACATGAGGCCCATCCGGCTCGCGGAGGAAGCCTTCCATCCACTCGTCCGTGATCTTCACGGAGATGTTGTAATTCGTGAACTGGCCGAGGTCCTGCTTGGCGTAGAGGAACTTCACGATGTCGGGATGATGCACATACATCATCCCCATGTTCGCCCCGCGCCGGAACGCGCCTTGCTGGATCGCGTTGGTCGCCTCGCTGAAGGCCCGCCAGAAGGAAATCGGCCCGCTGGTCGTCCCGCCGCTGGACTTGATGTAGTCGCCGGTCGGCCGAAGCGCGTCAAAGGCAAAGCCTGTGCCGCCGCCGGCCTTTTGAATCAGCGCCGTGTGCTTGATCGAATCAAAGATGCCCTCGATCGAATCCGGCACCGGCAGCACGAAGCACGCACTGAGCATGCCCATCGATCGCCCGGCGTTCATCAGCGTCGGGCTGTTGGGAACAAACTCTCGCGAGGTCATCAACCGCTTGAACCGAGCCTTCCACTCGCCGCGGCAAGCCTCGTTCGCGCCGTACATCAATTCGACGTCCGCGATGACGCGGGCCACGCGCTCGAACAGATCGTCCGGCGTCTCCGTTGGACGGCCTGATTCGTCTTTTTCCAGATAGCGCGCGCGCAATACCCGCAGCGCGTTATCCGTCAGCCCCTGCGCATCGCGCCGGGCCGAGACTTCGACATCCTTGTCGAGACCGGTCAGTCGATCCGTCAATGCCGTGACCATCGCCACACCAAGCTCCTGAGAAGGGCCGCCGGTCATCAACCGTCGGCTGCGCCACTTCGCGGCTCTTATGCGCCTCGGGACTCGACTCGCGCCGCGTCACTAAATTCGAGTCCGTCCACGCCTAAATCGCAAAACGAAGCCCGGAGCGGCGGCAATCCTGCCTAGGCCGTTGGCGGCCCCGCTGACGGGTACTGTCGTAAGCAATTTCGGGTCATCCCCAAGTGATTCTTGAGGACAAGCAAAGTAATACCCCAACATCTTGTATGTGTCAACAAATTCTTCACAAAATATTGTAGGTAGCTAACTTTCGGAGAACCATTCTCTTAGCAATAAACCCGAGCAATTATGGCGTTTTCGGACGTATTCTCCCGCAACCTCTGTGGCTTTCGCGGCTTGCGTTGTACCCGACCGATTTTGGGTCCGAAAAAGGCCCGGTTTTCTTCGTGTTTTCGAAATTGTTAATTTTTCAGCCTTTCAGGACTCGTACTCTCGTTTAGGTTCAGGAGAACGCCCATGCCGCCAGACGCCGCAGAACCCCCGGAGCGCATCGAGCCCTGCCCACTCTGCGCCGGCCCTTCGCATCCATTGGCGCCGGCAGGCGACCGCCCTTTTCGACATTGTCCGCGATGCGATCTGATCGTGGTGCCACGACAATGGCATCTCTCGCGCGACGAAGAACGCGCCCGATACCTCCTCCACGAAAACACCATCGACAACGCCGGCTACGTCGGGCGGTTTCACCGGCTGATCGAACTCATTCGCGAACACGTCCCCGGGGCCCGCCGCGTGCTCGACTACGGCTGCGGCCCCGCGCCGGTCTTCGTCGAACTGCTTCGACGCGCCGGTTACGACGCCGTTGGATACGACCCGATCTTCGCACCCAACGCGGACCTCTCGCATACTTTCGATGTCATCGTCTCCGTCGAAACCTTCGAACATTTCGCCGAACCCGGCACGGAGCTCCGGCGCATGGCGTCCTGCCTCACCCCGGGCGGCTGCCTGGCGATCATGACGAGGTTCCATCCCGGCGCGGATTCGATGAAAGACTGGTGGTACGTCCGCGATCCGACCCACGTGGCTTTTTATTCTCCCCGGACATTTCGCTTCATCCAGTCAACGTTTGGATTCGAGGCGATCGTGATGGATGACGTAAGCGTCGCGCTCTTATGTGGCAAGCGCGGGATACAGACTACGGAATCGCCGACGACGGACCCGCCGGCGGCTTCGGATCCTTCTCGGCCGGCTGCGTGGTCGCCTCCTTCGGCTCCATCGTGAGTACCCCGTGGAAGGGCCCCTGATACGCCTCCTTGCCGTTCCACATCACGGTGATTTCGGTCTCCGGAGGCAATGGCGGACCGTTTGAAATAATCCCCCAGCCTGCGACGCCTTCGCTCGTCAGCGTGACGCGCCCGCCTTCGCCGATCTCGCCAAGGATTCGCGCGGGCATCTTCGCACCCGTCTGGGCCTCCGCCGCCAGCCACCAGGCCCGCGACAACCCGCCTGGAAAACGATAGTCCACGACCTTCGGCGGCGCCGGACGGCGCTGCTGCAAAAGCCACTTGAACAACTCGGGCTCGGCATAGGCGCGGTCCCAGCAGGCGTGCGAGAGGTCCTTGTATTCCGTGTATTTCGGATTCGCGCCGAGTCGGCGCAACGCCGCAATGGCGTCCCTCGAACCGGAGACCGAGACGTTCTGGTCCAGGGCACCGTGAAAGGCCCAGATCGGTAGATTCTTGATATTGGAAAGGTACTCCTTCGGCGCCGCGCCGCACACCGGCACGATCGCCGCGAAGATGTCGGGCCTCAGCACCGCCAGTTCCCAGGTGCCGAACCCGCCCATCGACAATCCCGTCAAATAAATCCGGTCGTGATCGACGCGATAGTTTCGGTCCACGTCGTCGAGGATGGCCCACACCGCCGCCGCCTCGGACCCGCGAAACCACATCTGGTGCGCCTGGGGCATGACGACGATGAACGGAAAGCGGGTCGCGCGTTTGGTGACCAGGACGGGAAGTCCGATCGTCGTTTGCTTCATGCCGTCGGTACCGCCTTCGCCGCTGCCGTGCAAAAAGATGATGACGGGCCAGCGATGATCGGGATGGCTGGCATATTGCGGCGGAACGAACACCGCATATTTTCGCTCCTCGCCCTTTGGCAGTTTCAGCGATCTCGAGACGAAGCCACTGGGAAGCCGGCGCTGGCTGGGACGGGTGGACGCCGTTTGAAAGGCGGCCGTGCGATGGGACGAAGCGGCCACCAGGAATAACACGCAGAGCCCACGGCCGATCGCGCTTGATTTTCGTCTCCGGCGGACGAATCCCCTGTTGGTCATGCGCGACATCATGCCTGTCCTTCCGACACTCCGCAAGAACGGCGGCCTTACGGGGTTTGGCCCAACCGACCCATTTCGACTAAATTAGATCCAGTCTTGTTGACGGCCCGGAGTCGGTCGGCCATGAGTGAACAACCGTCCAGGAATGCCGCCCCGTCCGAATCGGCCCCTCCGGCCAGGCGACGCCGGCGCTGGGGACGGATTGCTCTTCTATGCGTCGTGCTGCTCCTGGCCGGAGGTGAGATCGCCCTTCGGATTCTTTGCGACTTTGACAGCCGCTTCAATATTTTCCTCGCCGCCCATTCCCAGTTTGACCCCTATCTCAAATTCCGTCTCACGCCGAATTACACGAGCGGGGATATCCACATGCATGCTTAAATAGCAATTTGCATATCCCTGTCCCGATCTATCCCAGCAAAGTTGCGTTGCCTGAATGTTTTCGTAGCGATCATTTCATACGCTAGTGCTTCATTCTGTTTACCTAGTTCAGCGACCTGTAAATGCTGTAAGGGCGCGATGCCGCTCAGTCACGTTCGCAATTTCAAAGGGCTGGCAACCGGAACATTTGTCATTACATAAGTTTATGGGCACCTGTCAATAGATTATACTGCAAGGCGATAATTCCTTGCCGGGGGGGGGGCAGCCATGTAATTTGAGTGGGAAATCCATGAGATTACTTGAGGTATAAACTGAGATAAAGAAGGCTAGATTTATCTTGAATTGCCCGGGGGAACTAGATATGCTTGCGGCTGATGTCAGGGGCCGGCGGGATGATGCATCATTTACTCATTTCTCCGAAGCAGTTTTCAATGCCTATTCTGGGCACTGAAGAATTCCCTTCAAATTAAGGAGCTAGACCATGAAGAGAAAAAGGATTGTCGGCGGGCTGGTCTTGTGTTTGACTGCGCAGACACTCGGCGCAGGCATCGCGATTGCCGGGACGATGGTCGCGTTCAGCGACAAGTATCAGTGCATGAAAAACCAGCAACGATTCATCGGTCTTCGAGCATTTCACACTCCTGATGGATCTGATGTCGATGACCCGGACGGTTTTGAATACGAAATCGTGACCGCACCCTCTAATGGTGAACTTATAGCAACGGCCTCGGGCGAGTATGATTATGACTACGTATATGTTCCCGGCGTCGATTTCACGGGGACAGATACGTTCGAGTTTACCGCGTCTTCCGGCGAGGACTTGGATACCGGAACGGTCACCATCGCGGTTAGCGATTCCTACACGCCGCCGCAGGGGATTTGCGCGCCGGACTTTGGAATTACCGACTCGCACACCATGTTCGCGCCTGGTTCCGGTTACCAATATAACTACGGAAGCGGTAATGAGAGCTATCATACTTCCAACGATGGCCCATACACGCATTATGTTGATTTCGATCTTGGCGACGACTTGGTCCTGCCATACGGCACCCCCGAAAATCCGCTGTCATCTATTCCAACAAGCTTGAAACCTGGGAGTATCGTTGAGGTCCATGGCAGCCAGTCTGGGGACAACGGCGCGCTTGTTATTACCCGTAGTACTACATCTAACCCGACACGTCCCATTTTCATCCGTGGTGCGCTGCGTGACGAAAATGGAGATCCTGCGTCGAGGCCCATTATTAAGTGCTCTATGAAGATCGAAGCTGATTACGTGATCGTGGAGAACCTTGAGTTCGATGCGTCCGAAGCCCCTTCAGTTCCGGCGCCCTGCCCGTACGAATCCATCCTCCCCAGTGTCTTCGCCGTGACCGACAAGGTCATCGGTGAATCAACGTGGGAGACTTACAGCCACGTTGCCGTGAGGCACTGTCTTTTTAGGGATTACCCAACGAACCAACCTGGTGGCGTTGCGGCTGTATTTTTTGGTGTGCGGCATGCGGCTTGCTCACCCGATACGAATACCGATTTGATTAAATACTGTGTCGCCTATGATATTTCTGTACGAGATTGGGGCGAGTGGGACTCATGTCGCGAGGATGATCTCGGAGGCTGTGGCATTAATGCGAATACACAAAATATTTGGTGCCTGGATTCATTACTTCACCACCTTGAGGGAAACGGAACAGGCGCGGCCCGGCCGAACGCCTTGTGCAATCAACTGGAGCCTCAATCCGTCTATATTGGCGGTAATCACATCCACCATATGAAGGAAAACTGTATCGCTGTGAAACTAGGAGAGAAAGTTGTTGTTTCACACAACGTCGGATATCGCGTTCGCCCATCCGAGTCTAGCACCGGCAGCGTCCTGCTAGTGGTCAATAATAATCCCACAACGACGCGTCCATACTCTGACAATATCTGGTTCTTGTACAATGAGTGTTACGACTCTATAAACGGAATTCGTATCGACAACAATTTAGTATATGAAGATGATGATCTCGTTGTGGGCGATTCCAAAGTGTACTGCGTTGGAAATGTGCTTTATCACATTCAACCGTTCGGCTCAACTTCGGGTAATGTCGGGTATGGGATTGTTCAAACCGCACTTGTTCAGGGGACATACCTTAATAATACGCTTTACAAGTGCCAGAGGGGATTTGCGCAATATTGTTATGATTCGGAAGTACAGGATATCACCGATTATACGTCGACCGTTTTGGTAAACAACGTGATGCTGGATGCGAATCAAGATGGCACATGCGGAGAATGCACATCCTGCGAAGATTATCCGAGTTGTGGCGCGGGCGGTTGCGGTGGACAATGTTTATGTTTGGTGACTGATTATTGCGACCGTGATTACCATATCAACGTTTGCCGGGATGCCGCGCTCGCCAATATGGTAATAGATAAGAACATCCACTATGAAAGCGTTGAGGGCTCCTGCGATCATGTCGAGTTCTTCCTGCCCGCAGAGTTAAGTCAGTATTACACAACCACGTCCAGTGCTTGCTCCTATACGGAACTGTGCTGCTCGTCATCGATTGCGAACCCAGTGTTTGTCGATGCGCCAGGATTAGATTTTCATCCAGCCTCGTCGAGCCCTTGCCGAAATGCGGCCTGGGTGTATTGGTTTGATGATGTTTCGGACGAGTTTGAGAGCGTCTTTGATTGCGGCGATCTTTATCAGACAATTGACGGCCGGACATTTGATGATGAGCACATCCCGATAGGCCCGCTCATGTACGCGCTCGATCCCAGCCCATATTAGAACCGGTTTTGCTCTGTTAACAACATTTTGCGTAACCGTCCGGCCAACCCCGTCTTTAATTCTGTGCTCGACTTTGGCACCATGCTCCGTGTGTTTGGCCGAACGGATACCAATTTGCTCTGCAACGGTTCGGCTAACGCCGAATGGCGTAGGCCAGAACTCGAAGGAGAACCTCTCGGAATAGCGCCGCGTTGGTCCGGGTCACGACGCTTCCGCTTCATCGAAAATTTCCTTGCCAATCCGGGCAGTAAAGACTCTCATATCATCTGGATCAAGTTTCGGGGAGCAGGTCAGCAGGCCACAACTCCGCCAGACTGGTTCTGTCCTCCGGCTTGACATATAATCTGCATCTCTCAGGGGCCTAGCGCTCCAACCGTACGGCCGTATGAATGAACCGCGATGGAGCGGATGGACCAATGAACATCCTCGGCATTTCCGCCTTCTATCACGACAGCGCCGCCTGCCTGGTCCGGGACGGCCGGATCGTCGCCGCCGCGCAGGAAGAGCGCTTCACGCGGAAAAAACACGACTATCGTTTCCCGACCCATGCGGTCGACTACTGCCTGAAAGAAGGCGGCATCCGCGCCGACGAACTCGACCACGTCGTGTTCTATGACAAGCCACTGCTCAAGTTCGAACGGCTCCTGGAAACTTACCTGGCCTATGCCCCTCGCGGCTTTGCCTCTTTCCGCGAGGCGATGCCGCTCTGGATCAAACAGAAGCTGCACCTCCCTCGCGAAATGGATCATGCCCTGAAGGGCGCCTACAAGGGCCGTTACCTCTTCACCGAACACCACGAGTCCCACGCCGCCAGCGCCTTCTTCCCGTCGCCCTTTGAGGAAGCCGCCATCATCACGCTCGACGGCGTCGGCGAATGGGCCACCGCCAGCTTCGGCGCCGGTCGCGGCAACAAGATCGAACTCACCCACGAGCTGCATTTCCCGCACTCGCTGGGCATGCTCTACTCCGCCTTCACCTATTTCACCGGCTTCAAGGTTAACTCCGGCGAATACAAGCTCATGGGCCTGGCCCCCTACGGCGAACCCACTTACGTCGATCTCATCCGCAAGCACCTCGTCCACATCAAGGACGACGGCTCCTTCCGGATGAACATGGACTACTTCAACTACTGCGAAGGCCTGACCATGACGAACGACAAGTTCGCCCGGCTCTTCGGCGGTCCGGCCCGCGAATCGGAAAAGGGCAAGATCACCCAGCGAGAAATGGACCTCGCGCGAAGCGTGCAGGTCGTCACCGAAGAGATCATGCTCAAGATCTCCCGTCACGTGCAAAAGCGGACCGGCATGAAAAACCTCTGCCTCGCCGGCGGCGTCGCGCTCAACTGCGTCGGCAACGGCGAGATCCTCCGTGACGGCTGCTTCGACAATATCTTCATCCAACCGGCGGCGGGCGACGCGGGCGGCGCGCTCGGCTCGGCCCTCTTCGTCTGGTACCAACTGCTCAACAACAAACGCGAGAGCGACAACCGCCGCGACAAACAGAGCGGCAGCCTGCTCGGCCCGCGCTTCACCGACGCCGAGATCATGAAATACCTCGATTCGATCGGCGCGAAGTATCACCACTATAAGAACGAGACTGAACTGCTCGATCGAGTCGCCGAACTCATGGCCCAGGAAAAGGTCATCGGCCTCTTCCAGGGGCGCATGGAATTCGGCCCGCGCGCCCTCGGCTGCCGCAGCATCGTCGGCGATGCCCGCTCGACCAAGATGCAGGCGATCATGAACCTGAAGATCAAGTTCCGCGAGAGCTTCCGCCCGTTCGCGCCCTGCGTGCTCCGCGAACACGTCCACGAATATTTCGAGATGCGGCCCAACGAAGACAGCCCCTACATGCTCCTCGTCGCGCCGGTCCGCGAGGACAAACGCACCCCGCATAACGACAACGGCCTCTTCGGAATCGACAAGCTCAACCAGATCCGCTCCGTCGTCCCCGCGATCACCCACGTGGACTACTCCGCCCGTGTGCAAACGGTCGACGAAGAGCGCCACGGCCGGCTCTACCACATCATGAAGCGCTTCAAGGACAAGACCGGCTGCCCGGTCATCATCAATACCAGCTTCAACGTCCGCAGCGAGCCGATCGTCTGCTATCCGGAGAACGCCTACCGCTGCTTCAAGTTCACCAACATGGACGTGCTGGTCATGGAGAACATCGTGCTGCTCAAGGAAGAACAGCCGGGCGCCAAGGAAGTGGACTTCGACGATTATTTGAAAGAATTCGAGCTGGATTAACGGATATGGCGATCATCGAAACCAATTGGAACGTCCAGAAGAAAGACCTCCGCGTCTTCGGCACGATCGGCATGATCGTCTTCGGCCTCCTCGCCGTCGGCAAGGTCGCCGACATCCCCGCGATCGTTCATTACGCCGATCGATTCCTCTCCTGGCAACTCCTCGCCGCCGCCGCCGTCCTGAGCCTGATCGGCACGACGCTTAAAAGCGTCCCAAAACAACAAAAGAAATACGGCGTCATCGGCGCGTTCGTCTTTGCCGCCCTGGCCCTCGGCATATATTCGCACGTGCTCGGCCCCCATCGCTGGGCCTTCGTCGGTCTCGCCGCCTTCTTCGCCCTTGGCGCGATCGGCGCCTCCGAACTCATCCGCCCCGTCTATCTGGTCGCCCTCGTCGCCACGTTCCCCATCGGCCTGGTCGTCGGCCCGATCGTCATGGCCGCAATCTTTTATCTGGTTTTTTTCCCGGTCGCGATTCTCTTCAAAATCATCGGCCGCGATACCATGACCCGGCAATTTGACGATAATCTATCAACATACTGGGTCGAGCGCCGACCGACGACGGACGTGAAGCGGTACTTCCGGCAGTTTTAGTAGCGGCCGGCCCCCGTGCCGGCCGTAGAATTCGCAGGGTGGGCCAAGCCCGCCGTTGAACTTGAGGATGCCCATGGCCGCCAACGACAACAAAGATCAAAACGATTTCGCCCAGGAAGCCGGCGCCGGCCGCACCGGACTGGTCTCCGAATTCTGGGATTTCCTCAAGCACAACAAGAAGTGGTGGCTCCTGCCGATCCTGCTGGCCATCGTCGGCATCGGCGTCCTCATCGCCCTCGGCACCACCGGCGCAGCGCCGTTCATCTATCCGCTGTTCTAATCGCGACCCGACCGGATTCCGCGCAAGCTCCGCGGGCGTCCGGGGTTGCGGCGGACCGCTTGACATATCATAAAATCATGATATAATGATAGTATGAAGAGTAAGGCCCCCATCCCCCACGTCGTCCTGGCCCGCTGTGCCGCCGCCTTCCGCGTTCTGGCCCATCCGCACCGGCTGAGAATCGTCGAGCTTCTCGCCCATCGGCGGCTGTCTGTCGGCGATCTCGCCAAACGACTCGACCTGCCCCAGGCCGCGTGCAGCCAGCATCTCAATCTCATGCGCGTCCACGGCCTTCTGGCCGCCGAGCGCGATGGAAAAATCGTCTACTACCGCGTCGCCAACCGCAGCGCCATCACCATTATTGACTGCATCCGAGACCACGAAATGTAACCAGCGATGCGACTGCAAGGAGATTCAACATGCCCCCCACCCAAAAACTCGTCATCATCGGCGGCGTCGCCGGCGGCGCGACCGCGGCGGCCCGTGCCCGGCGGCTTTCCGAGTCCGCGAAAATCGTTGTCTTTGAGCGCGGCCCCTACGTCTCCTTCGCCAACTGCGGGCTGCCCTATCACATCGGCGGCGAGATCGCCGACCGCGCCAAGCTGCTGCTGCAAACGCCCGAAAGCCTGAAAGCCCGGCACCACCTCGACGTCCGCGTGCGCACGGAGGTCGTGGCCATCGACCGCCCGCTCAAGAAAGTGCGGGTCCGATGCGTCGACGATGGCCGCGAATACGACGAACCTTACGACAAGCTCATCCTCGCCACCGGCGCCGCGCCGATTCGCCCACCGCTGCCGGGCATCGACCATCCGAAGATTTTCACTCTGCGCAACGTGCCTGACATGGATCGCATCAAGGCGGCCGCCGACAATGCCCGATCCGCCATCGTCATCGGCGGCGGATTCATCGGTCTGGAAATGGCGGAGAACCTCCGCCGAAAGGGATTGACCGTCCATCTCGTCGAGATGCTCGATCAGGTCATGCCGCCGCTCGACAAGGAAATGGCGTCCGGCGCGGTCGATCAACTCGCGCTCCACGGCGTCGACCTCCACCTGTCCGACGCCGTCGAATCCTTCGCGGACGCCTCCGGAGCCGTCACGGCGAAGCTCAAGAGCGGAGCGTCGCTCACCGCCGACTTCGTCGTCCTCTCCATTGGCGTCCGCCCAGAATCCAATCTCGCGAAAAACGCCGGGCTCACCATCGGCGAGCGCGGCGGAATCGTCGTCGACAAGCACCTTCGAACCAGCGATCTCGACATCTACGCGGTCGGCGACGCGGTCATCACCAAAGACTACGTCACCAGCGCCGATACGATCATCCCGCTCGCCGGTCCCGCGAATCGCCAGGGGCGCATCGCCGCCGACCACATCTTCGGCCGCGACAGCGCCTATCGCGGCTCGCAGGGCACCAGCATCGTCCGCGTCTTCGACCTTGTCGTCGGCATGACCGGCGCAAGCGAAAAGACCCTGCGCAAGGCGGGCATCGACTACGAAAAAGTCTATCTCCATCCGTCGCACCACGTCGGCTATTTCCCCGGCGCGCAGCAAATGTCGATCAAGTTCCACTTCGCCAGGCCGGACGGTCGAATCCTCGGCGCGCAGATCACCGGAGGCGACGGCGTGGACAAGCGGATCGACGTCCTGGCGACGGCCATCCAGGCCCGCATGAGCGTCTTCGATCTGGAAGAAATGGAACTGGCCTACGCCCCGCAGTTCGGCGCGGCCAAGGACCCGATCAACATGGCCGGTTTCATCGCGGCGAACGTCCTGCGCGGCGACGTGAAGATCGCCCACGCCGACCATATCCCCAGTGGCGTTCTGCTCGATGTCCGCACGCTGGAAGAGCATCGCGCCGGCGCCATCCCCGGCTCTCTGCACATTCCCATCGACGAACTTCGCCGACGTCACGACGAATTGCCCGCCGGCAAGCCGATCGTCACCTATTGCGCGGTCGGCCAGCGCGGCTACACCGCCGCGCGAGCGTTGGCGCAACTCGGATACGACGTCGCCAACCTTTCCGGCGGCTACAAAACCTACAAAGCCTTCCATCCAACCCCGCCGGGCATGCCGAAACCTACAACGCCGGGCCCCGACTCCGCCGCCCGCGCCGTCGCGCCGAGCAATGCGGTGACCTCCGCGACAAAAGAACTCGACGTCCGCGGCCAGCAATGCCCCGGCCCGATCGTCGCGCTGTGCGACACCCTCAAATCGCTTCGCGACGGAGAGGTGCTGACCGTCCGCGCCTCGGACCCCGGTTTTGTCACGGACGCCCCGGCCTGGTGCCGCCAGACGGGTCACGAATTGATCGAAGTCCGCCCCGAAAACGGCCACTACCTCGCCACGATTCGAAAACACACGCCCACCGCTCAACCGTCGGCGACCAACCGCTCGTCAACGGCCGCCAATGACAAAACGATAGTCGTCTTCTCCAGCGACCTCGACCGCGTCATGGCGGCGCTCATCATCGCCAACGGTGCGGCCTCGATGGGTCAGAAGGTGACGCTCTTCTTCACGTTCTGGGGCCTCAATGTGCTCCGCAAACCGCACGCGGCGGCGGCCGGCAAGCCCCTGCTCGACCGACTGTTCGGGCGAATGATGCCCGCCGGAATCGAGAAGCTTTCGCTCTCCAAAATGAACATGGCCGGCATGGGCACGGCAATGATGAAAAAGACGATGCACGACAAGCAGGTCGCCGCTCCGGCCGAACTGCTGAAGTCAGCGATGGCCGGCGGCGTTCATTTCGTCGCCTGCGCGATGTCGATGGATGTCATGGGAATCCGCCGGGAGGAATTGATCGACGGCATCGAAATCGGCGGCGTCGGCTCCTATCTCGATGCGGCGTCGACCTCGAACGTCAATCTGTTTGTCTAGAAGCTACTCCCTGACGGTTGCGGCTCGAATCGGTTACAGCTATGGGAACCGCACTAATCCAGCTGTTTACGGAATCGTAACACGCTGGCCGTGAGAATCGCCGCGCCGATGACCGTTAATCCGATAATGTGTGGAATCAAATCAATGAAATCCGCAGCCCGCAGGATCACACCGCGCAGGATCTCAATGAAATAAGTCACCGGCAAAAGGAAGCCCACCAGGTACAGAATCGTCGGCATTTCCGAGCGCGGGAACATGAACCCCGAGAGCAGCACCGACGGCAGCATGACCAGAAATGAAAACTGCATCGCCTGGAGCTGCGTCCTGGCCAGCGTCGAAAGAAGCAGCCCCAGCCCCAGCGCCGTCACAATGAATATCCACGACAAGGCGAGCAGCATCGTGAGGCTTCCGTGGATCGGCACGCCGAAGACCGCCGTCATCACCGTCAGCACCAGCAGCAACTCCCCGAACGCCATGAGCGCATACGGGACGAGCTTGCCGAACATCAGCCCCGCCCGGCCGACCGGCGTGACGAAGAGCTGCTCCAGCGTCCCATGCTCGCGCTCCTTGACGATTGAGAAGCTGGTCAGAAAAACGAGCACCAGTTGCATGATGATCGCGATCAGCCCGGGCACGAAAAAGTGCGAACTTTCCAGGTTGGGGTTGAAAAGCAGCCGCGATCTCGCTTCGACCGGCAAGGCGAATTGGCCCCGCTCGTTCCGCGCCGGGCCGATCTGAACCGACTCGCCCATCGCCTTGGCCTTGCCGATCGAAAGCTGCAGGGCGAGGAGGTTCACCGTGTTGAGCGCCGTCGTGGCGACCTGGGAGTCGCTGCCGTCGATCAGCACCTGCACCTGTGCCTGCTCGCGGCGAAGCAATCGCTCGGTGTAATTCGCGGGAATCAGCACGCCGGCCTTCGCCCGCCCGGAGGTCAGCGCCCGCCGAAAGGCGTCCGCGTCGGTCACTTTCTCCGTCAGCCGAAATGTGCGCGACGCCTCCATCGCCTCCACCAGCCGCCGGCTTTCCTGATGACCGTCGAGATCGAACACGACCAGCGGGATATTCTCGATCGTCACCTCGATGGCATAGCCGAAGATCGTGAGCTGCAGCGCCGGAACGACAAACGCGAAAAAGATCGTCCCCCGGTCGCGCCGGATGTGCGAAAACTCCTTCAACAGGATGGCCAGAAAGCCGTTCATCGTCCCCCGTCCTTCGCCGGAGCGCTGGTCTGCGGCACATGATGCACGACGGTCGGCCAATAGTCGCCGGGATGATGGATGTCGCTCCGGCGGTCGATCTGCCGGAGTCCCTGACCGCTCACGTAGGCGATCTTGGCGTCCAACAGCCGTTTGAATCCCGTGTCCGAGGTCGACCAGGGATAAAACACGAACTGCGCCGCCGAGAAGACCGCGATCGCCGCGGCGATCTTCACCGCCACCGCCGGTTTGAATCGATCATGGACCCAGAGCGCGATCAAGACGTACGCAACGGGCAGAAGCGAGAGCATGTGTCCGGGCTCCGTCATGTGAATCAGCAGCAAAAACGCCGTCGTCGGCGCCCACCAGAGCAACAGGAGGATCCTCGTATCGCACTTTGCTCCACGGGCGTGATAAAGCAAGGCAAACGGCAGCAAAAAGACCGCCGCGCCCAAATGCCAGGTGAGGTTCATTCCAAGCTTGACCGCATTGCGCGCCAAGCCGTCAATGAGCCCCAATCGAAACACGCTGGTATCCAGAATGACATGAAGAGTGTGCCTCAGTTGGGGCGTCGGCAGATTCGTATCGGCCCGGCCATAAACGACGGCCATGGTACTGGCCATGAGGATGATTCCGGCCGCCAGGATCAACAAGGCCTTGAGCCCGCCGACCGCTCGAAGCCGCCAGGCGACAAATGCGATGATCGCCCCCGTCGTGAGCAGGATATCGGCACGAAGGCAAAGCCCGATGCCGGCCAATAAAGCCGCCGCAAGCAGCGGTCGCGAACGGCCTTCGGTCAGCGCCCGATGGCACAGCACGACGACGATCCATCCGACCGCGCATCCCGCCGGATAGTTCAGGGCGGTCGTCCCGGTGAACCAAAGCAAGGGAGAGACGCCGAAAGCCGCGGCGATCCACCACGCCATCGAATCGCGCACTCCCCTGGCCAGCGCGACGTAGACCAGCACGGGAACCAACACGGAAGCCGCCACCGACCACGCCTGATAACACGCATACGGTGAGAATCCGAGTGCATAAAGCGCCGTCCCCATCGCCACCCACAACGGATAGCCGGGATGATGCACCGGATATGGCGCCGGAAAACCGATGGCGTGGATGAACCCGGTCTCATCGCCATGCACCGGGTACGGATGTTGAAGGTAGACGAGTCGCAGGGTCAAAAGGACAACGGCAAGGCCGATCGCCCTGGCAGTTTGATGAAAGGAGCTTTCTGCGGTGATTTCGCTCGCCATCGGCGTATCGCCCCGGGGCCGGACGGTCAGTGAAAGTGCCAGATGAGCGGGATCAACAGCATGCTCACAACAAAACAAAGAATGTTCAATGGCACGCCGACTTTCACGAAATCCGTGAAGCGGTACCCGCCGGGGCCGAAGATCATCATGTTGGTCTGATAGCCGATCGGAGTCGAAAAGGCGGCCGACGCGGCGATCGTCACGGCGATGACCAGCGGGCGCGGGTCGATCCCGAGCTTGTGGGCGGTCGCAATGGCGATGGGAAACACCAGCGCCGCCGCGGCGTTGTTGGTCAGCAATTCGGTGAGCAGATTGGCAATGAGGTAGATCACGACGAGTGCGGCAATCGGCCCGAACGGCGTGACCAGCGGCATGAACAGATCGACGATGAAACCGGCCGCCCCCGACTTTTCCAGCGCCCGTGAAATCCCGAACGACGCCGCGATGACGTACAGGACGTCCCAATGGATGTTGCGCCGGGCCGTCGACGGTGCGACGCACCGAACGACCACCATCAGCCCGGCCGCTCCGAAGGCGAAGAATACGCGGCAGCGATCCAGCGTCGTGACCAAAGTCCCGCTGACGCCCAGCCAATCGAACACGTCGGGCAAACCCATCATGACGATCATCGCGATGAGGATGGCGATCGCCAGGGTCGCCTTTTCATGGCGGACCGGCGTGGCTTCGACGACTTCGCTGACCAGATAGAAATCGGGGTTGTTTCGGTGGGCCCGCAAAAAGCCGGTCGCCGTTTGCAGCAGGAGCGTGTCGCCGGGCCGGAGAACGATGTCGCCGATCTTTCCCTTCAGCCGTCCGCCGCTGCGATGCACGGCGATAACCGCCGCGTCGTACACCGTTCGAAAATTGGATTCCCGGATGCCGCGCCCCACCAGCGGACTGGCGGGGCTGATGACCGCCTCGCAAAGCCGACGATCGATGCGTTCGATCAACGACGCCGATGCCTCTTCCGCGATCGGCACAAGTCCCTTGGTCTTCTGCAGATCGACGATGGTGCTCACGACGCCGACGAAGACGAGGCGATCACCGATTTCGAGAAGCTCGTCCGGCCCCACGGGGGACAGGACCTTGCCCTCGCGTTCAATTTCCACCAGAAACAATCCCGGCAACTGCCGAAGCCCGGCCGCCTGGACCGACTGCCCGACAAAAGGACAGGTCGGCTCGACCAGCATCTCGATCATGTATTCCCGCCGCGATTCACCGAGTTGCTCCATCAGCTCCTGACGATGCGGCAGCAATTTCGGGGCGATAAAGACGAGGTAGAGTAGTGTCACGATCGTGATCGGCAGGCCCACATAACCGACCTCGAAGAATCCCATCCCGACGTGCCGGGTCTCGGCATTGTCGAGCATGAGACCGTGGACGACGAGGTTGGTACTGGTGCCGATGAGCGTGCAGAGCCCGCCCGCGACCGTGGCATGGCTGAGCGGCATCAGAAACCGCGACGCGGATTTGCGATGCTTGCGGCACCAGTCGATGACCACCGGCATCCCCATCGCCACGATGGTCGTGTTGTTGAGGACCGCCGACATGAGCGCGATCGGCGCCAACAATCGTGCCAGCACACGTCGTTCGTTGTGCGGTTCACCCAGGATTTTTCGTCCCATCCCGTCCAGCGCCCCGCTTTCTCGCAACCCCGTGGCAACGACGAAGAGCGCCGCGACCGTCAACATGCCGGGGTTGGAGAAGCCGGACAGCGCCTCGGTCGGCGTGATGATGCCCACCAGTGATAGGAGCGTAAGACCGCCGAGAAAAATGATGTCCGCCAGGTGCGCGCGGCGCGTCAGCCCGTAGAGCATGACCACGAGCAGCGCGAGGGTAAACCAACCTTGCCAATTCATTGCGTCGGCGCGACTCCTGATTCGAGTGCGCAGTTAAACCGACGAGGGCCGTTTGGTCCAGAGCGATTGCCGTCATGGACTCGGATTTCACGGACGGATGAGCGTGCCCGACGAGATTCGCTCGACGAGCCAGACGGCCAGCGGCGGCAGAAAAATCGCCGGCAGAAGGTTGGCCACCGGCATCTTCTTGATCTCCAGGATCATCAGCGCCGTCGCGAGCAGGACGACGCCGCCGACGACGTTCATCATTTCCAGCGACAACGGCGGAATCGCGCCGGCGAATCCGTACGCCGCCCACGCCAGCCCGCCCTGCAAAATCAGCACGGTCAAAACGCTGAACAGCACGCCAAGCCCGAGCGACGCCGCCAGCGCCATCGAACAAAAGCCGTCGAGAAACGACTTGATATAGAGCAGGCTCGGATCGCCATAGGCGCCGTTCTGCAAACATCCGAGCAGCGTCAGCGGTCCG
Source organism: uncultured Planctomycetaceae bacterium (assembly GCA_964414585.1). Lineage (GTDB taxonomy): Bacteria > Planctomycetota > Phycisphaerae > UBA1845 > UTPLA1 > DATEMU01. Next base: position 30,025 of record CAYPXR010000049.1, on the reverse strand, counting down.
ACGCAAAAGATGACGCTAGCGGACAGAAGCCCCTCGGCAAACTTCCCCGCCCCCGCATCACCGCCCGGCCCGCCGCCGAAGCGGCCATGAATCACTCGCCCGAGCCCTTCGATTCGTTCGTGCAGCCGCAGGGCCGTTCCGAGGATCGACCCGACGATCAACGAGCCCACCATGACCATGCCCAGCCGCGCCCCATAGGTCGGCGCGCCCGTCGTGAACCTGGAGACCGCCCGCCCCATGCCCAGGACCGACGCGTCGATCGCCAGCGTCACCGTCACCAGACCCAGACAGTCCAATATGATTCGTTGATAGCGCTGCGGGATTCTCGTGGAAAGGACGATGCCCACCGTCGATCCGACGGCGACGGTCGCGACGTTCACGATCGTACCGCTGAAGATCGACCACATGCCCGCGCTCCGGCAGCCCCAAAGAAACGCTATTCGCCCCCCTCCAATCGGTCAACAGATCGGACCCATTCGACGTTTTGACTTTTCGACTTTTCGACGTTTCCCTTACGGCGTGCCCGAACTGCCCGAAGTCGAAACCATCGCCGCCCAACTCGCCGCGTCACTGCCCGGCGCGGTCTTCGAGTCCGTGCAACTCCATCGCGCCGACATCGTCCGCCACGGCGCCCGCGGGCTCGTCCAAAAACTGGTCGGCACACGAATCGACGCCATCGACCGACACGGCAAGCGTCTGATCCTGCGTCTTTCCAACGGCGGCGAGCTGGTCGTCCATCTCGGCATGAGCGGGCGGCTCACGCTCCTGCCCAAACCCGAACCGCTCCTCCCGCACACCCACGCGCGATTCACCTTCGCCGGTCGGACGGACGAACTGCGCTTCCGCGACCCCCGTCGCTTCGGCGGTCTCTGGTATTTCGATGCCGCCGAGGAAAAATCCGGCCCGCGCCTGCGTCCCCTGGGACCCGACGCCCTGTCGATCCGCGTCCCGGTCCTTCGAGAAATGCTCCGGCGGCGACGACAGATCAAGGCGCTCTTGATGGACCAGCAAAGGATCAGCGGTCTGGGGAACATCTATTGCGACGAAGCGCTCTTCACCGCCCGCATCCACCCGTTAACCAGCGCCGACCGCCTCACCGAGAAAGAGGTCCGCCAACTGGCCTGCGCCATTCGCAAGGTGTTGCGATTGTCCATCCAATCCGGCGGCTCGACGCTCAACGACTATCGGCGGGCCGACGGCCGTGAAGGCGCGTTTCAAAACATGCTGCGGGTCTATGATCGAGAAGGGCTCCCGTGCCGGCGCTGCGGCACGAAGATCCGCCGGATCATCGCGGCGGGCCGATCTACGCATTTCTGTCCGACGTGCCAGAAGCTTCGCCGCCGTCGCCGATGAAAATCACCCGAACTTCGGCGAGAGGCCCAGGCTCTTTCGGATGACTGTCAATTGCCCGGCGTGCAGTCCTTCATGCCAGGCAATGGTGGACATCAACATGCCGCGGTTGGCGGCAAACTGCGACAGGTCGCCATGGATCGGCTTGGTCAGTTCGGCGTCGCTGAGCGACCGAAGCCACGCGAGTAGATCGTGGCGGTTCTTATCCAGCGCCGCCTTCACTTCCGCGATCGGCGGATAGTCGCCGGGGTTCGGCGTCGGTCTGGATCCCATGAAAAACAGCTTTTCCCACTTCTCATACTGGTTGTACGGCCGGCCGCCCAATTCCTTCATGAAATATTCGTCGTAACAGGAGAGGTGTCCCAGAATCCACAGGGGATGATTCGCGCCCGCAAAGGGTTGATGGCAGACTTTGGTGTCGGGGATCTCTTCAAACAACCCCAGCGTCGCCTGCCGCGCAAACGCCAATCCCGCCAGGCCGGTCTCCAACAACGGACTTGTCATGTCGATACTCCTTCACGCGCTCGCCAGACCCGCGCCGGGAGTATAGGTTGCGGGAATATGGGTTGGCCGGCCCCCCATGACGATACAATGTGGCCGCTCCGAACGAGGAGATTTGATGTCGCCGTCCCCGATCATTCGCCTGGCCACGCAGGATGATTTACCGGATATTCTTCGTCTCTATGCCCTGCCCGATTTCGACGACGGTCGCGCCCTGTCGCTCGATGACGCACGAAACAAATTCGAGCGCCTCCAACGGTACCCCGACTATCACCTCTACGTCGCGCTGGACGGCGGTCGAATCGTCGGCACCTTCTCATTGCTCGTCATGGAGAAACTGCTCCACCTCGCCACGCCCGCCGCGATCGTCGATGACGTCATCGTGGACGAAGACCGGCGTGGCCAGGGCGTTGGCAAACAGATGATGCAATACGCCATGCAACTCGCCCGCGAAAAGGGCTGCTACAAGCTCGCCCTGTCCACGAACGTCAAACGCACCGCCGCCCACCGCTTCTACGAATCGCTCGGCTTCACCCGCCACGGGTACAGCTACATCGTCGACCTGGATTAGTTCGAACGCGGCTCGGTTCCCCTAATCAACGGTCCAAAGCCCACCGAATAGATGCGCCCGTAGCCGATCAGAGCCGATTGCATTTCCGCGTAGCGGCTCGCCCAGTCGAGTCGCCGTGGCGACCGGCGCCTCTGCCGGCCGTGGCTCTCTGCGTAGCGGCTCGCCCAGTCGAGTCGCCGTGGCGACCGCTGTTCTGATGGCAGCGCCCGCGAACTTGAACCTTGAAGGCATACGGTACCGCTGGTTCCTGTGTTCACGCGAAGCTCCGGCAAAAAGACACCGGAAACCAGGCGAAAAAATTCCAGGCGGATAGGATACGGGGATGACCATCATGCGAAAGACAATTCAACCGATTCTTCGCCACCGGCGGATTTGCGGGAGCGTGCTGCTGGTCGGGCTGATGCTGTCGGCCGGGTGCAGCCGCAAATCGGCCCAACGATGGAACCCGGGATCTGCGGAGCCGGGGCAGACAGCCGTCTTTCTTCTGCTCGGGTTTGGGGATCTGGACGGGTCGGAAGGGATGGACACGCTCGCGGCAACGCTGAAGGACAAGGGGTGCTTCGCGGATGTCGAACCCTATCGGAAATGGAAGGCCGTCGAGCAGGCCATTCTACGCGATCGACCCGACAAGCTGGTGCTGATCGGGCATTCGCACGGGGGAGTCGTCGCGATCAAAATGGCCCACCAGCTCGAAGAGCAGGGAGTGAACGTGCAACTCCTCGTCCTGCTGGACGTGGGCCGACCGGACCCGATTCCGGCGAATGTCGATGAGGCGGTGCATTATTATGTCGTGCCACCGACGTTATCGTTCCGAAGCGGACCCCGGTCCAGGCTGGAGCCGGGGAACACGCATACGCGGCTGACGCATATCGCCGTGGGGCGAAAGGGCGACCTGGCGGGGACAAAGGATGTCGATCACATGAACATCTGCAAGTCGGCCGTGATTCAGAAGTTGATTGCGGAGCGACTATGAACAAGACGGAAGCCGGAGACGCGCACCCGCTCCGTTTCGCTGCGGAATGGGGATATCTTGCCCTTGATCCTGCCACGAACTGCACGCTTGATATTAGAGTGGATTGCGCCTTCGCGTAGCGGCTCGCCCAGTCGAGTCGCCCTGGCGACCGGCGCCCCTGCCGGCCGTAAAATACCGGAACGGCTTCCTTTCCAGCGTGCTACGTCAAAGCGCAATCTGCAATAGTACGACAACGGCCCCATCGTTGTCCCCGGGATGAACGGGGGGACATTCCACGTTTCTCAGGCCTTTCTGGGCCGCCCGATCGGGTGGACGCTCGCCTCCAGGCCCAACCGCACCGCCGTTCGTTGTGACCACGTCCCTCCTCCATACGGCGCCCCGCGCTGTACGCTCTTTCGCAAGGCCTCCAACTCCGCCGACGTCTCCGCCCGGTTCACATACGTCAACCAGCGCGACGGTCGATCGACCGGCCCCTCCGCCAGCCACGCCGGCCGCTCGCCGCCGAGCCAACTCGTCAGGCTCGACCACGGCCAATTCTCCGCCGAACGCACCAGCCGGGCACGCAACGGATTCCGCTCCACATAGCGTAGCACGGTCAGCAAATGCTCGTCCTGCTGAATCGGAAATGCCTTGAACCGTCCCTGCCAGACATGACCGCTCGAGCGGTATTGACGATGATGCCGCCGCACGTGGGCGGTCAGGAGCCACTGCATCCAGCGCGACAAGTCGCCATCTCCGCGCGGCCAGAGCACGAGGTGAAAATGGTCGGGCATCAGGCACCACGCCAGCACCCGCATCGGCACCCGCTCGCACGCCGGCTCGAAGAGATCGATGAACGCTTGAAAATCGCGGTCCTTACGAAACACGCGAGCCCGGCCATTGCCGCGATTGATCACATGATAGCAGACGCCTCCGACAGAGGCGCGGGCGGTTCGAGGCATGACCAAAGCCTACCGTCCCACTCCGCTCGCGTCAATAAAGTAGAATGACCCCTTTCCTCCCCAAGAAACCATCCGAAACGAGTTCACACCATATGCGAACATCAAATTCTCTCACTGGTTGTTCACAATTACCCCTTTGATCAATTCGATCGTTTTCTCTGCCTCATCTTGGCTTTCTGTGCCGGGCAATTGAATTGACTGATGTAACGTAGTATACAGTTCGGCGACGTTGAGAACTTCATTATTAAGCACTATTCCTACCGTCTCGCCAATCCTTTCACGTGACCACAAGACAAGAGATTCTATACAAGAATCACGAAGATGAATTGATACTCCATAAAGCCCATCTACATCCCGCGAGGGATGAACCATGTCTGGAATTATACAATCCAACTGAAAGGCGCTCTCCTGACTTCGAAACCAAAGTCCGCCCTTCTTATCATGCAGGGGGATAGGGTGTTGGGCATCTTTTTGTGGTCGCAGCGAAAACAAGCCGAAATTGCTTATTGGCTGTTTTTGTTGCCGCGATGTTTCGTTCGCTATGCATATCAACAGAGTTGCAGAAAGCACGCAACAACTTATACTTGCCAGGCGTCGAGAACTAACTCTCATTCAATTCAAGTCCTTGCATTGTTGAGACACGCTGTTAGCCGAAGAAAAAAGGTGCGAAGAAAAAAGGTGTCAGAAGAAAAAAGGAAGAAAAAAGGTGTCAGGATGAATTTCTCGGGAAGAAAAAAGGTGTCAGGATGAATTTCTCGGTTCCTTCCGCGGGAAGCAAGGGGGGCAATCTACGTCTCTCGGGCCTTTCTGGGCCGCCCGATCGGGTGGACGCTCGCCTTCAGGCCCAACCGCACCGCCGTTCGTTGCGACCATGTCCCTCCTCCAAACAGCGCCCCGCGCTGCACGCTCTTCCGCAACGCCGCCAACTCCGCCACCACACCCCGACAAAAAGCATAGTCGCCCGCATCGACCCCGCGCAACGCAAAAAAATACCCGACCGCACCGCCCTCCCTAACCCCCGCCCTGGTCTCTACTTGTATTCTCCGATCCCCTTAATCCCTCATTCCCTTAATCCCTTAATCCCTCGCCGAACGGGAGCGTTGAGCAAGAGTACTGGATAGAAGAAAGGCAAGCAGCCAACCGCCCGCCTCCTCGGCCAACGGCTGAAGGCTTACGGCTTTTGGCATAAGGCCTGCGGCGTACGGACGCCCAAAGTGATAATTCGATCCGTTTTTTCACCTGGTTTCGGCTGGTTTCACCCCCCCCTCCCGGGGGTAAGGAGCAAAGAGATGTTGGCCCCGCACCGAGACGGGAATTCCAAAATCGCGGCCCCCGCCTTTTCGGACCTCCCGGCCCGGCGGCGGCCATACCTCACCCCCGCCCTCGCGGCGGTCGATAATCCTCGCGTGATTGCGCAAAGCACCTTCTGGTCATCCCTTCTCAACCTCGGCGACCGCGTCGGTGCCGATGCCTGGACGCTCGCGCTGATGGCCACCATGGCCGCGACAATCTCCGCCGTCTACGTGATCCAGCTCCGGCGAAAGTTTCAAATCACCGCCCGCCGACTCGCCGCGATTGAAGCCCTGGTGGAGAATCGGGCCCGCGAAGAAAAAGCCCCGCCGCTCAACGTCTTCTGCCAGCAGCTCATGAACGCGCTGGGCATGGAACTCCCCGGCGCGATTTCCGAGCGGATGTCGCCGGACGATCCCGCGCGGTTCATCCGCGCCTTGACGATCTACACCCGCGCGCAGCGCCGCCGCCTCGTCGCCCTTTACCGCCAGGCGGAGAGCCTGCGCGAAGCCCTTCACCCCGATGGCGGGGAGCCGGGCGATACGTGCCCCATCGGCAAGGACCGGCTCGGTTCGCTGGCCTCCCCCGAAGTGGAACCGTCGATTCCCCGCCCGTCTCAGCGGATCCGCGACCGCGCGCTGGACCTGCAACTCGTCCGGTAAGTCCTTTGGGGGCCTGTCGCTACCGCTCCGCCCCCCGGGCGGGCATTCGTCGTTGAATCGCACACGCCGGGGCCCTTTCGATTACAATACCAGGCGTCCATGGCCGGGCTTTTTTTGGATGGCGCAATGGGGCGAAATCGAACGCCCGGCCGCGTTGGAGAAGTGATTCGATGGTTCGAAAAACGCTCTTGCTGACGGCGCTCCTGTGCGGCGTTGTCACCCCCGGTTGGGCCAGTCCAAACGCCGGCGACGCGGCCCCCACGATCGCGGCCGGCAGTTGGACCAATTTGCCCAAAGGGATGACGACGCTCCCGCCGGAGTACCTCAAGGGCCAGATAGTGATGCTCGAATTCTGGGCAACGTGGTGAGGACCTTGCCGGTCCGGCATCCCGCATCTGGTTCAGGTGCAAGAAAAATATAAGGACAAAGGCGTCGTCTTGCTCGCGCTCACCGATGAGTCGAGCGAGAGGGTCACCCGTCTGGTCACGTCGACCCCGACCAGGATCAACTACCTCATCGGCCTCGAAGCCGGCGCGGCGCGCGGAGGATTCCAGGTTCACGGGTATCCGACGATCTTCGTCATCGATCCCGAAAACAAGGTCGTCTATCGGGGCAGCAGCCCGATGGAAGCGGAGTCCTACGTGAAAAAGCTGCTGGAGACAAATCCGCCGAAAGTCAAAAAGTCCGTGGCGACCCGGTACGGCGAAGATCGACTGGCCAAGGCCGACACCCTTCTCGCCAAGAAGCAGGACGTGGAAGCGCTCCACGAGTTCCAGAAGATCGTTGAGGATTTCGGCGGCGACGATGTCTCGAAGGCGGCCGACAAGAAGATCGCCGTGCTGCGAACCAATCCCATGCTCGACTCCCTGATCAAAGAGGCGGAAGCGAAGGCCCGGCACGAGGCCCAATGCAACAAACTGCTCCATCTGGCGCGGGCCCTGGCCAACGCCGGTCACGCCGAACAGGCCGTGCGCTATTACGATCAGGTCACGCGAAACTGCGACGACACGGACTTTGCCAAACTTGCCGTCAGCGAGCGCGCCAGCCTCAATATCGGCGTCTCCCCTCAGGCCAAGACCCCGTAAAAAGGGCTTCCTTCGAAGCGCCGTTCGCCGATCCCCCGCGACACCCTTGAAACCCGCGGGCGAATGCCGCAAAGTCTTGAGTCATGAATCCGACGATCCCCTCTGAGTTTGCGCAAATCCCATTGGCGGCGGGCGACGTCCCGGTCGGGCTTGTCGTCATGGCGGCAATCGTGCTTATCCCGCTGGTATGGTTCATCGCGACGCTCAATCGCTTCGTCCGCCTGGGCAATCTCATCAAGGAAAGCTGGTCCAACGTCGACGTCGTGCTCAAGCGGCGCTACGAGCTGATCCCCAATCTCGTCGAGACGGTCCGCGGCTATGCCAGGCACGAGCGCGAGGTGCTGGCCGAGGTGATCGCGGCCCGCGATCGAGCCGCGGCGTCCAACGGCCGCGCGGCGCAGCAGGCCGAAGATGAAAACCGCCTCGTGCGGTCGGTGAATACGCTGCTCGCCCGGGCGGAGGCGTATCCGGAGTTGAAGGCCAGCGCGAACTTCCTGCAACTCCAACAGGAGTTGGTGAACACGGAAGACCGGATCGCGGCGGCCCGGCGGTTCTACAACGCCAACGTCCGCGAGTTCAACACACTCGTCGATCAATTCCCATCGATGCTCGTCGCGCAGATGATGGGCAAGCAAAAAACAGACTTCTTCGAAGTCGAGGACCTGGCGATTCGGATGGCGCCAAAGGTCGCGTTGGGTGCGTGAGATTTTCGTCTTACGGCCGATGCCATTCGTCGCACTTCGGGCAAAGCGGGGCTTGGTCAAAACGATTTTCGCGGATGGCCTTTAATCGAGCCGAGTGCCATAGTTCCGAGAGCGGCGATTCATCGAGTCGGCCAATCGTTTGCCGCCCGGCGAAATCCTGGTCGCAGGTGGTGACGCGGCCGTCGGCGAGGATCATGGCGCGGGAGAGCGTTCGACGACAGACGGTGCGTTTGGGCGGAGCCATCGACGTGACAGCGCGCGGCGGGCGTTGTTCCGCATGATGGCTGTATCCGGTAACGAGACAGGCCCCCAGTCGCCGCTGCCAGTGGTCGTAGAAGGCCTCCATTTCGTGAACATTGTCTTCCGCCTTTACAAACGACGGGACCACAAAGGGCAGCACGGACGCGGTCGCCTGGCGACGCGCGAACCATTTTTCCAATCGGGCGGTGACGGCCTCGAAGGCGTCGACCCCATTAACCTTCGCATAGGTTTGGGCGGTCATGGCGTCGAGCGCCACCTCGATGACATCGACCGGCGTCTGAAACAGTGCGTCTTCGGCCGCGGCATCGTCGCCAAGGGCCGAAGTGCGCACGGCGATGGCCGCGGCGGTCGATTCTCGAAGCAGCCGGCAGATCGTTCCGAACTGCGGGTGCAAACAGGGATCGCCGAATCCTCCAAGGACGATGCGTACATCGTCGAACGACGCGATCGCCTCGACGATCGCGCGAACGATCTCTACTTCCATCGGTCCGCGCCGGCCGACCGCCGCGCCTCGTGGATGAAGCAGCGATGATTCCGGCAGACGGTCCGTCGTCGTCAATTCGATCTCGATTTCTTCCGGCACGGCATCGACATGACGCTCCGCGCGATCGAGCAGCCAGCGACCGATTTGCACGGCGCCCCATCGATCGCCGCCCGCTTCAATCAAATCTCGGACCCGCCGGAAGCTACGCTCCGTGTCGGCCAGCAATCTCCCCCTTGCCTCAATCACTTCGGCCGGCGGGCGATAGCAGGGCTCCTTGCCGGTCAGATCGGCAAAAGCGCGATCGGGCTGATAGAGCAGGACCATGCCGGGCGGTTGCTGGGCCGTCGCGAGCTCCTGGAGCAATTCGCGGTTCATGACCACGCCGCAAAGGCCGGGCGGCGCCTGGGCGAAAGTCAGGCGAAAACTCGCGGCGACGGTCTCGAAGTGCCAAATCATCGCGTCGATCATCGCCGGATCGATCAGGCAGGCGGCGGCGGGGATGGAAATGACGCCGTCGGCGTTGGCGCGACGGGCGACCTCCGCAACGGCGGCGACATTGAGGTCTTCATCAAAGGTGCAAAGGCCGCCGATCCCACCGCGCCAACCGTCCAGCCCCCAGATGCGACCGGCGCGGACGAGCGGGGCATACGATGGCGTACCCTCCACTGCATCAATTTTGATTCGAGCGTCTTCTCGCGTCGCGTCCGATTGAAGCGCCAGGCCGGAAAGCAATCGTTCGACGGCGGAAATCTGATCGGGGCGCGTCAGCAGATGAATCTCGTTCGGCCGCCGGGCTGACAGAACGCGTTCGATCGTGCGGCGAAGGACCGTCGTGCCCGCGAGATTGTCGGCGAGTCGCGAGCGCATCCCCAGCGGCGAGCGGGCCAGATCGACGGCGATGGCGGCGATGATTCTCATTTCGCGGCCTCCAGGGCGCCGTCGAATCTTTCGAGCGACTGATCCAGGATGCCGCCCAGTTCCCGGCACCCGTCGAGCATGGCGTCGATAAATTGCCGGTCGCGCTGAAGTTGACGTTGCGCCCGCGCGGTGTCGCCCTGGCCGGGCGTATGCACCTTTCGATCGGCGGCGATCTTCTGCAATTCGCCAAGCTGGGCGACGTCGCGGACCATGGAAAAGATGAGTTCGTGATTCTGGACCAACGTGCGCAGCTCGTCCACGCGGGCAATGCGCGTATTGAACGCCGACGGGTTATCCACAAGCCCGGTCAATTCCTGGAGGATGTCGCGCGTTTCGCGGCACAAGGCTTCAAACTCATTCAGCTCTTTCCGCCGGGCAGTCATCGCTTCGTGCGCAGCTCGCAGTCGTTGATGGTCGTCCCAGGGTTGTCGTAAATAATCAAATCGGGCCGCTTCAATCGGCGCTCGGCAAAACTGGACCGCGGCATCGGAGAGCGACATGATTGTGGCGCCGGCCTTGCGAGCGCCGCCTTCGGTGGCGTCGATGACCCGCGCCGAAGACTTTCCGAAATCCCGTTCAAACTGCTCGAGATAGGTGAACATCTGTTCGTCGGTATAGATCTCGCGGCCGGTCTGGTCCGTGGTCTTGCGCAGAATCGGGCGGTGGCGGGCGATGCGCTCCCATTCTTTCATCTCCAGCGTCGCAAACCGGCCTAGTTCCGGCCCCCAGGTCCGGTGCATCGCCACGCCGGGCGTGTAATAGCAATGACCGGTGAAGGCCAGGTCCTGACCGACGAAGATGATGGGGTCGCAGCCGAGCCACTGGGCGAGATAGAAGGCCAGATGCATGACCGTCGCGCCGGCTTCCAGGGAGGAGCGCCTGGCCAGCGATTCGCCGACACAACGTCGCGCGAATGAATTGTCGAGGAGGATGACGCGCCGCTGATGGGCGGGGCCGTGACGAAAGGCATCGACTACATGCCAGGAGGCCTTCGGCTCCGCCACGAGAACAAGATCGTCGGGAATCTCCAGGTTCTCCACGAACTGCCGGGACAGATCGCTGAAGTCCAGCGACGTCACGAAATGCGGGCGGATGCCGCGCTCCAGGAGCACTCGCAGCGTCGTCTGCGCGGCGATGATGACCGCCTTGTCCTGAAGCGCGATCAGTTGATCGATGTTGCGGGCCAGCGACGGTCCCGCGGCGACGAGGATGGCGGGGCATCCCGTGAAACGGCCGCGGAGGAGGTCGATCGGCGGCGTCGAGACGTACGTCGGCAGATTGGCGGCGACGTTGCGGCAGGTCATCGAGGCGTTGCGCACGAGCGTGACGAGGGACATCTTCGCGAAGGCGGCAAAATCCAGCAGGGCCGCGCGGCATGACGTGTGAAACTCCGCGCCGTGATCGCGCGCCGCCGGAGGCACGGCGAAAAGGGTGCCGAGCATGAGCAGCGTACTGAACTGCATGATCCGCTCGTGCAGATAGGACTTGTCCAGCCGGGTAATCAGGACGGTCCGCCCGGCCGCGAGCACGGCCGACAAATCGGTCCGTTCCAGCGCCGTCTTGATCGTGATCAGATCGGGCTCGCTGACGAGGTAAATGACGTCGGGCCCGAAGGCGTCAAAGAGCGCCAGAAGATGGTGACCCAGCCCCATTCCGCAAAGGACGACGCACGCCGCATCGGTTTTTTCCAGTGTCTGGCAAAACTCACGGGCCTCGCGAGCCGGATCGTGCCGACTGTGCAGGTAAATCGCGCGACCGTCGGTGGTCGTGACCCGGGCCGTCGGGGGGCCGGCCCTGGACGGGAGGACGTCGAGCGAGGCGTCCAGGGGCAATTCGTCGATTTGCTGGGCCAGGCGAGCGTCGAGCCGCCAGAGTTGGGCCATGTTACGCAGGAAAACCGGGTTGGGCTCCAAGGCGGTTTGCACGGCGGGCATTGTATCGAGGATGGGCGGCGTTTACTTGGATGGCAAGGTCTCAATACAATGGCACTTTGCGAGGGATCCGAAATACCAGGCGACGGGTCGGAAGGCCGTCGCCGCAAGTGCGGAGGTCGCCATGCCCAGATCGAGGATTCACACCGGAGCTGTTTTGCTCGTTTTCGTACTGACGCGATCCGTTCTGGGGCAGATTCTCCCCAAGGACGCAGGCCTGCCGGTGATTGACTGGAAGGACGCTTCCAAGCACGTCAACCACGAGGTCGTCGTTCAGGGACGGATCGTGGCGGCGCGAAACACGGGAAAGATCTGCTTTCTCAACTTCGATCGGGCCCGGACATTTACCGCGATTGTCCACGCGTCCAATTACAAGAATTTTCCCGAGAAACCCGACGTCATGTACGGGCACAAGCTCCTGCGAATCAGCGGGACCATCACGACCTATCAAAGCAAGCCGCAGATCGAAATCACCCGGCCCGATCAAGTGACGATCCTGACGGAGGAGCTCCCGATCCCGGAGGCCCCCAAAAAAAAGTCGCGAACGTTTGACGGGACGGTGACCATCGGCGCGTTCAACATCCTGAACTTCTTCGATGAGTACGACGACCCATATCACTCGGATGAAGGCACGCCGGCCAAGCCCAAGGATCAGTTGGAGCGCGTTGCGGCGAGGATTCGCGCGGCCGACGCCGACGTCCTGGCCCTGGAGGAGGTGGAAAACCGCTTCTATCTGCAGCGATTCGTCGCGTCCATGCTTCCCGACATGGGCTACAAATATGTCATCTGCTTCGAGGGTAATGACCAGCGCGGGATCGACGTCGCCCTGCTGTCGCGGCTTCCGGTGGGACCGGTCACGTCGCACATATACGAGCGCTTCAGCGACGGGTCGGGCCGTGAGACGTGGTTTCAACGGGATCTTTTGCAGGTTCGAATTGAACCACCCGACTGTCCGTCGTTTCAAGTCTTTGTCGTCCACTTCAAGAGTAAGCGCAGCGGGACGGAATCCGAAAAGACTCGGCTGGCCGAATGCCGCCAGGCGCGAAAGATCCTCGACGGGGAACTTGAAAAGGACAAGAACGCGCTCTTCGCCATCTGCGGCGACTTCAACGACACGTTCGACAGCAACCCGGTCAAGGCCCTGCGCGGCGCCGGGCCGACGGCCCTCGTCGATTTCATGAAGGACCTCCCGAAAGACGCCGTCTCGTACAACGCCAATCCGCACCGAAGCATTATCGATTACGTCTTCGTGTCCCCGGCCATGGCGAAACATTACGTGGACAAGTCGTATCACATGATCGACGGGAGCATCGAAACCGGCGGATCGGATCACAATCCCGTTCTTGCACAATTCAAATTGAGGTAGACCGGGCAGCTTTTTTTCCTGCGAGATCATCATGGACTACAACCAACTTCTCAAATTCGCGGTGGACAACAACGCCTCGGACCTGCACATCCAGGCGGGCTCGCCGCCGATGCTGCGGATCTCCGGTGAAACGCGCTTTGTCAATTCGCCCGCCCTGTCCAGTGAAGAAGCGCGCAATTTCGTCCACTCCCTGCTGCCTGAAAACCGCAAGGCGGATGCGGACCAGGCCATCGTCGCCGGGATCGATTTTTCCTATCAGCACCCCAACTCGGCCCGATTTCGATGCAGCGCCTTCAGCCAGGTGGGCCGCTATGGAATCGTCATGCGGGTCATCAAGGGCAAGATCCCGGTGATCGCCGACCTCAAGCTGCCGAACGTCATTCACGAAATCGCCCTGTCGCAGCGCGGTCTCACGCTCGTCACCGGCACCACGGGCAGCGGAAAGAGCACGACGCTGGCGTCGATGATCGACCTGATCAACGAGACCTATCGTTCCAAGATCATCACGATTGAGGACCCGATCGAGTTTGTCCACGTCAATAAGAAGGCGCTGGTGTCTCAACTGGAAGTGGGCGCCGATACGCCGTCCTTCGAGCAGGCCCTGCGCCAGGCCCTGCGGCAGGACCCGGACGTGATCCTCGTCGGGGAAATGCGCGACGTGGAAACGCTGCGGATGGCCCTGCGCGCGGCGGATACGGGGCACCAGGTCTTTTCGACGCTGCATTCGGCGAATGCCCCGCAGGCCATCGAGCGAATCATCGCCATGTTCCCGCCGGAGGAATACAACACCCTGCTTTCGCAGCTCAGCGGGTCGATCGAGGCGATCATCTCGCAGCGATTGGTGATCACCAGCAACGGAACGCGCCGGCCGGCGGTCGAGGTGCTGCGCGGGACGCCCGTCTCCGAGAAATTCATCCGCGAGAAGCGACTCGGCGAATTGCTGACCTACATTGAGACCGGCGAGTCGGAGATGCAAAGCTTCGATCAGCACCTGTTGAAAATGTACCAGGAGCAGGCCATCAGCGGGACCGAGGCGATTCGCTGGGCGACGAATCCCGAGGCGCTGGGCATGGGGCTTCGCGGGATTCGACGAATCGGCGGCGGGGCGCCGGCGGGGAAGGCGTAAGGGCGGGCATACGGTTTCTTTGAAGGGAGCGCATTCAGATTACGCTTGGAATACCTCCTCGCGCTGGATATGATTCACCAAAGCGAGAGGCATCCCGATGACGAAGTCTCATAAACTCACGATCCTGATCGAACGGGAAGGAAACGGGTATGTCTCCCTCTGTCCGGAGGTCGACGTCGCCAGTCAGGGCGACACGATCGAAGAGGCCCGGAAGAACCTGATCGAGGCGGTCGAACTCTTCTTCGAGACAGCCAGCCCGGCGGAAATTCAAGAGCGGTTAAAGGACGAAGTCTACGTCTCCTCCATCGAGGTCGGCGTTGGGTAAGCTGCGCATCCTTTCCGGGGCCGAAGTCTGCCGCATTCTTACTTTGCACGGCTTTGAGCAGGATCGCCAACGCGGCAGCCACGTCATCATGCAACGGCGTATCGGTGACTCGACCATCACGGTCCCGGTGCCGCTTCATTCCGAACTCAAAATCGGCACGTTGCTTTCCATCATTCGCCAGTCACAGTTACCGCGCAGCGCTTTCGAGGCGGGCCGATAGCGCAACTTGCCTGCATCAGGGCACCGCTCTCTGTGATTCACACGGCTCCTCTCATGTCGTAAAGGAATTTGATAAAATGGCATCGCCTTGTTAAGGAGGACCGCGATGATTTCTATGGCAATTCCAAACTCTTTCCGAATCTTACTGTTCATCATCTTCCCGACGATTGGGATGTTTGGCGTTCCCGCCATCGCCTTTCCGACGCCGAGTTTCATGGGGCTGGGCGACTTGCCGGGGGGCGAAAACTCCAGCTACGCATCGGGAGTCTCTGCCGACGGGATGGCAGTTGTGGGTCAGGGCAGTTCCGCATCATCCGCACCGTACAGCGAAGCGTTTCTTTGGACGACGGCGAACGGCATGATGGGCCTCGGCGATCTATCAGGAGGATTCTTTGGAAGCGCTGCCAACGGTATCTCAGCCGACGGTTCGGTTGTTGTAGGAGTGGGTAGCTCCACATCGTCGGAACCGTACAGTGAAGCGTTTCGCAGGAAGTCTTCGGGCGGAATGATGGGCCTCAACGATTTACCTGGCGATGGATTTGCCCGCGTCGCCAATGGCGTTTCAGCTGACGGTTCGGTCATTGTGGGATATGGCCAGGTTGCATCGGGTGATAACCAAGCGATGCGCTGGACACAGGCGAGCGGCATGATGAGCCTAGGCGCGTTGCCGGGTGAGTTTTCCAGTGTTGCTCAAGGCGTCTCTGCTGATGGCTCGGTCATCGTGGGATATCGTGTGGACTCAGTTGGCTCCTCTGAGGCGTTTCGATGGACGGCAGCGGTCGGCATGATCGGTTTAGGCGACTTAGCTGGAGGAGCCTTTTACAGTGAAGCCCACGCCGTCTCTGCTGACGGTAGGGTCGTAGTAGGAGAGGGTCGATCTTCAACGGGTATTCATGGCGAGGCGTTCCGGTGGACGGCGAGTGACGGAATGGTAGCGCTAGGGGATCTTCCGGGCGGAGATTTCAATAGTTCAGCCTACGGAGTTTCTAGCGACGGCTCAGTGATCATTGGTTCTAGCAAGGGTGTATCGGGAGATGACGAGGCTTTTAGCTGGACAGCGGCGAGAGGCATGGTTTCGCTGCGCGAGTTGCTGGTGAACGACTACGGTCTGGACCTGACCGGTTGGCATCTTTACCGCGCGACAGGTGTTTCCGCGGATGGTCTTACCATCGTGGGCTTCGGCGCTAATCCACTGGGCCAAAACGAGGCATGGCGAGCCGTAATTCCTGAGCCGTCGACGTGCCTGCTCTTAGCGCTTGCTTGTCTCGGCCTCCGCCGACGAAATCGGCGTTAACCGGCGCGCTCCATTTCGAGCACGGCCCTCAAGCCCCGCGCGATCAGGCTCGCCCGGCTGACGCGCTTCTTCTTCGCCAACCGATCGCAACGGGCCAACAACCCTCGTTCAACGCTCACCGCAATCACCTTGGCCCCGTTGCCGATCAGGGGCCGACCGCGCTTGCGTTTCATTCGATTCCAGACTGCCCGATCCTCGTCCGACATGGGATGGAAAGTTTCCGCGACGAATTCCTGATCGAACTCGGCCGTGGCCGCGGCCAATTCCTCAGCGTTCATGTCTTGGAATCGTTTGGGTTTCTTTGCTCGTCTTTTCAATTCGCTATTTGCCATTCGCCATTCGCAATTCCGCAAGCCTGCCGCGCATCGCCCGCAACGCCTTTCCCCGGTGACTGATGCGATTTTTTTCTTCCGCAGGCAACTCCGCCACGGCCTTGCCCAATTCCGGAACGATGAAATAGGGATCATATCCAAAGCCCCCGCTGCCTCGCGGGGTATCGACGATCAGGCCCTCAAACGTTCCATCCGCCGTCGCCACAATATGGTCGCCGTCGGCGAGGACGAGAACGCATCGGTAGCGCGCGGTGCGTTTTTCCGGCGGAACATTCGCCAACGCCTCGATCAGTTTGGCGTTGTTGGCCCGGTCGCGTTCTTCGCGCGGCAGGTGCATCGACTCACGGGCGTAATAGGCCGAATGGACGCCCGGCTCCCCGTTGAGGGCGTCCACTTCGAGGCCGGAATCGTCGGCCAGGGCCCACATCCCGGAGGCCTTTGAGTAGTAGGTGGCCTTCAACGTCGCGTTTCCGAGAAACGTCTCCTGATCCTCCCGCGGCTCGGGAATCGGCCGCGGCAGGTCGGCCAGGGAATGCCACCGAATGTCGCCCGATTCGCATCCGGCGACCGACTCGGCGATCCTTTCACCGAGCACGGCGACGATTTCGCGAAACTTTCCGGGGTTGTTCGTGGCGATCAAAATGTCGCGGGAATTTTCTGGCATCAATGCGTCAGGGGCGTTCATCGCCGCCGCCCGGCACCGCCTTCATGGAGCCGGTCTCGCCGTGTCGGGGAATCTTGCCGAGGAACGACCAGTTGGGGATCCTCACCCGCTTGCCGTTCTCATCCGTAGCAGTTCGATAGATGATGTGCCCGTTTTCGAGGTTGTATTTGAACTCTTCCTTGTTTCGCAGGGCGAGGACCGCGTCGCTCATGCGCGTCTCGCCGTGGCCGTCGTCGACCAGACCGTCGTCACCAAACGTGCCGACGCAGATACTCGTCAGCGGCCGCTCGGGATCGTGATAGTAATAGCCTTCATATCCCCGTCGACGAAGGTCGCGGACCCATTCGACCGCCGCCTCCTTGTAATTGTGGAGCATGGCAGTGTTGTAGGTGACGCCGACGTTCAACGTGTACACCCCGCGGGCGTTCCGAAGGTCCCACTCGGACGGCCCCACGTCCTGCGTCGGTTCGGCGATGGGACGGGCGCTGAAAAAGGGATACTTGTCGCCGAGGGCCAGCTTGCGGATGAAATCCAGATCGCGGCGAATCTCGGCGTCGAGTTCGACGATGACTTCGCCCTTGGCGTGGGAATCCGAGTCCGTCTTGGCCGTGACATATTTAAGGAGGTAGTGGCCGTAAAAGACGCGGCTGCGCTCGGCATTGTGCTGAACCCAGACGTCGTCGCTTCGAAGCTCCGGACACTTCTTCAGGAGCGTGGCCATGTTGTCGGCCATTCGCTCGCGCTCGTCGCGGTCGGGGCTGCGGTATTCGTTGCACTCGATCGTCCAGTTCTCCGTTTCGCCCTCGCGCTTGCCGAACAGGGACGGACCCGTCGAATCGACCTTCCAGAAATCGTCCCACTTCTTCTGATCCTCTTGTTTGCACGCTGCGATCAAGAGGACCAGCATCGGCGCGGCCCAACAAGCGATTTTTTTTGAACACTCGCGTCTCAACATGGATCGCTCGCTAGGTCCGGCGTTTTCCCAATGTTCTCTCTTGGATGTTACGTAACTGGCGGATGCCTTTCTCCGCGAGCGAGATGATCCGCGAAAGCTGGCCGCGGGAAAAGGCCTTGCCCTCGGCCGTGCCCTGGATCTCGATGAACTTGCCGCGACCGGTCTGGACGACGTTGAAATCGACCTCGGCGTCCTTGTCCTCGACGTAATTCAAGTCGAGCAGGGGCCGGCCCTCGACCAGGCCGACGCTGATGGCGGCGACGGAATCGATGATGGGGCTGACCATGAGCAGCCTTTTTTTTCTAAGCACGTTGACGGCATCCATCAGAGCAACATAGGCGCCGGTGATGCTCGCGGTTCGCGTGCCGCCGTCGGCCTGGAGGACGTCGCAATCGATCCAGATGGTCCGCTCGCCGAGCTTCTTCATGTCGACGATGGCGCGAAGCGAGCGGCCGACGAGCCGCTGAATCTCCTGGGCACGACCGTCCGTGCCTTTGCCGCGGTTGCGGGCGCGGCGCTCGCCGGTGCTGGCGGGAAGCATGTCGTATTCCGCGGTGACCCAGCCGAGACCGGACTCCTTGCGCCAAGGCGGAACGGCCTCTTCGATCGATGCCGTGCAAAGAACGTGCGTCTCGCCCGCCTTGATCAAAACGGAGCCGGCAGCCGTCCTGGTAAAGCCGCGTTGAATCCGAATCGGCCGCAGTTCATCCGCTTTCCGGCCGTCGGATCGGAGGGAGCGGCTGGGTCGTTTGGTCATGCGCGTACGTTACCGCGATCGCGCGATCTTGGCCAGCCGCGCGGCGAGGTCGGCCGATGACGAGCGAAAGGACAAGGTTCGCTCTTGGTCGCTCGTCACCGTCAAATCGATCCACAACGCGTTCGTCGGAACCGCGTCGACCACACGATCGGCCCATTCGACGAGCACCACGGCGTCGCCCGCGCACATTTCCTCGAAACCCAGGGCTTCCAGTTCGCCGGCGCCTTTAAGGCGATAGGCATCGAGATGATGAATGGGAAGTCGTCCCTGGTATTCGTTGACGAGGACAAAGGTTGGGCTGTTGACGAGGCGCGAATCGGAAACGCCCAGACCGAGGGCGATGCCTTTCGTGAGTTGCGTCTTTCCGGCGCCGAGCGGGCCGACGAGGGCGACGACGTCGCCCGGGGCCAGACAGCCGGCGAGGTCGCGGCCAATCTGGATGGTTTCATCGGGCGACGAGGATCGCAGTTCGAAATTGGGCCTGGTCGTCGTCATTTGAAGTGCTGCCAGCCTCGCGGCTCAATGGGCGTCTTGCTATGATCGTCGTGATCCATCCAAACGCCGTTTTCCTTCACGGCATGTCCGATCACACGATATCGCGGGACGACCCGATCATCGATCATTTTCTGCCCTTCAGGAGATTCTTTCAGTGACATCCAGGCATCGGGTTGTACCGCAAACAGAAGCTCAAAGTCTTCACCATCATTGAGGACATGGTCCATGATGGACCGTCCATCCTGTCTGGCCATCGGAATCGCCGCTTGCGACGCGACGCCTTCGACCATCAACTCAGAGAATGCAATCCCGCCTTGAGACGCCTTCGCTAGTCGATGCGCATCGGTGGACAAACCGTCGGACAAGTCGATCATCGCATGGAGGGAATCTCCTAGTTTTTCCGCCAGCCACTTCGCTTCCCGCAGGCGCGGCTCGAAATCGAGATGATGTCCCGCAAGGCTTCCGCCGAGTTCGCCGGTCACGATGAGCAGGTCGTCCGGCTTCATGCCGCTTCGTCGGATGGGTTGTACGCCCGGCCACGGCTCGGCAATGACCGTGATATCGATGGCCAGCGGCTGGTCCCAACTATTGGTATCGCCGCCAACAATGCGGCAATCGTACTGGGCCGCGAGCGCTTCGATGCCGGAGAACAATTGCTGCGCCATTTCCATCGACCAGGGATTGGGCAGCGCGACGCTGACCAGCGCCCAGCGCGGGCGAACGGCCATCGCGGCACAGTCCGACAGGCTGACCGCGAGCGACTTTCGGCCAATTTGTTCTGGACTGTGGCGGCGCGTGTCGAAATCGACGCCGTCCATGAGCATGTCGCAGGTCAGAAGCAGGTCGCTGCCGGATGCGCGGACCATGGCCATATCGTCGCCGATGCCGATGGGCAGATCGTTTTTGGGAAAGCGGGAAGCGATCCAGGCGACCAGGTTGTCTTCGCTCTTTTCCATGATTCCGCCGTACGAACTTGTCCTTCCCCGATGTCCTTATTCTAATAGGATGAGGAGGAGGTGCCCTATGGCCAAGATGTGTGCGATCGTCGTCGCCGCCGGGAGCGGAGAGCGGTTCGGCGGCGGGGAAAACAAGGTCTTTGCCCAGCTCGACGGCCAGCCGATCTTCCTGCGGGCCCTTCAGCTCTTCGTCAATCGAGAGGACGTCTGCCAGACGATTCTGGTGGTCTCCCCGGCGGACATGGGACAAATGAAATCCAAGTTTGGGCCGAACCTCGGTTTCATGGGGGTCCAACTGGCCGAAGGCGGGGCGGAGCGGCACGATTCCGTCACGAATGCCCTGGCGTCGGTGAGCCAAGAGGCCGAATTTGTGGCGGTGCACGACGCCGTGCGAGTCTGTGTCGCGACGGAGTGGATCGACCAGGTCTTTGAGGCGGCCGTCAAGCGCGGAGCCGCCGCGCCAATCTGCCCGGTGACGTCGACGCTCAAACGCGTCGACAAGGATGGCGTCATCACGGAGACGGTCAGCCGCGAAGGTCTGCACATGGCCCAGACGCCGCAGATATTTCGCAAGGATTGGCTGGTGTCGGCCTACGACGACTTTAAAGCCGGCGCGATCGGCACCCCCGAGGGGATTCCGCTGACGGACGACGCCCAACTCGTTGCCGCCGCCGGACATCCCGTCGTTGGCGTGCATGGCGACCCGCGCAACATCAAGATCACGACCAAGGGCGACATGGTACTGGCGTCGGCGATTCTCAAGGCGCTTCCACAAAAGCCCGTCGCGCGGCGGGGGGCATTTGAAGAAGCGAAGTGGTGACAGATCAGAGCGCGCCCGCCAGAATGCGCCATGCGTCGCCGTCTCGGCGGGGCTATTCGACGTTGATCAATGCCTCGTGGTACCACTCGCCCTGGAAGGGCGTCGGCACTGTCATGTTGGTCTTCAACTGGAGACTGTTGGCGTCGAATCCGTGCTCGTCGAACGAACTCCAGGTCGTGAGTTCCTTGGAATTTTCCATCACGTCGTAACAGGGCGGGCAGCCGGTGTGGCAGCCGTAGTCGTGATAATGCAGCGTCGTGGCGACGGCGCTCCCGTCCGGAGTCCCCTCGCCGGCCAGGCCAATGGTGCCGTCGCGGCAGTAGGCCTTGCCCTTGATGTTGACCGTCCACGTCCGAACGTTGGAGTCGATGTTCTGGCCGTCCGCGCAAACCCCGGGGTTCTGGCGGTAGACAATGACATCGTGCCGCTCCCAGGTGACGGTCGCCGTGCCTTCAAAGCTCTTCTCATCCTCGAGGATCGTCAAGTCGAGCACCGCCTTGAGAATGGTTTTGTATTCCTTGCGGGTGTTGGAATTTGCGGGATTTGTGATGTCCTGGTAGACGTTGTAGACGTCCGTGATCGTGCCGGTGATCTTGTGGCCTTGGTAAAAATTGAATACCAGTCCAGCGCTATCGCAGCCGGCCACGTAGAAGCTCGCACTGTCCGTCCTGGTATCACACGGGCATAGCAAGAGAAACGCGGGCGCGATCAGGAGAAGGCGACAATGACGGGGCATGTATGTACTCCGGCGAGGATGATTTGATTATTATACCCGCGGCGCCTGCTCCGTGAGCAGGCTCATTCGATATCGGCCGTAGGCCGGGAAAACATTGCTGTTCCGACTGGTTTCTGGTGCCTGACCTCGCCTTGGCCTCCGACGGTTAGCCAAAGTCCGTCGACTTGCGGCCTCTGGCGTCTTCAGATCGTCGTACCAAACGAGAATCGGAAGGCCTGTGAATTAGAACTAGTCACAGCCTAAAGCGTACCTGAACCATCGGGTTTGGGGGTGACCATCTTGACCGCGGCGAGGCGGTCCGGTGCAATAGGTGAACCTGTCTCACCGGACGAGAAGGCAGGGAGGGTTCCGCGGACTTGCCGCGGCATGATCCAGGGATAGGACAAATGGATTCCAACCGATCTCGCATATTAACTTCACTATTGGCATCCGTCGTGGTCGCCGCGCTTTGCGGCTGCGAAGGATGGAATCGCAAGAACGATTACTCCGTCGTCGATGTCAAGCCGCCGGCCGAGGACGCCGAGATCGTCAAGGCCAAATCCGGCGATATCGCCAACTTTGCCGACAAGGTCGAAGAGATGATGGAAACGCGCGGGCATTATCTCGCGCAGCTCAGGGACCTCGAGCGGCTCTACCTCCAGGCCGGTGACAGCGCCAAAGCCGATTGGGCGCGCCGCCAGCGGGCGCTCACGGAGGCGGTTGAAGTGTTTCCCTACCTGACCGCCGCCCCGCCGGAACATCGCGTCGAGGTTTCTCCGCAGGAGTCGATCCCCGAAGCGGACGCCATCTACAACAAGGCGCTGGCGATTCACAACCAGGTCAAGCTGGTGCCGCTGGCCGGCGTGCTGCCGAGCAACAAGAAGAAGGCCCGCGAGGCGCTGGGGATGTTTAAGCAGGTGCTCAAGGAATACCCCACCTCCGACAAGGTCGATGACTGCGCCTTCTATTGCGGCGAAATTTACAAAGAGTACCTCCGCGAAGACGATCCTCACGACGAACTGTCCGTTCGCTATTACCAGTGGGCCGCGGCGCTGGATCCCAAGACGCCGCATCCCACGCGGTTTCAATGCGCCGTGGTCTATGACTTCCGCCGCCACGATCGCGCCCGGTCCATCGAACTCTACAATCAGGTGCTCGATACCGAGGAGAATGGCAACAACTCGAACCAACGGTTCGCCGCGTCGCGGATCGAACAGTTGACCGACGAGCAGTACAGCCACCTCAAGCCCGAGCTTCCCAAGGGCGCCGTTGCGGGCGATCCGGAAAAGGAACCGGACGCGGGGGATTCTTCCGTCCGCCCGGTCTCGGATAAAGAACCCAGCGGAAATCCATAACCCGAATCGCCGCGATTCTTCAGTTCGATTCCCTTGAGCTTCCGTGGTGGATTCGCCCGTGATTTCGGCGAGCCTGCTACAATTCTCCGCCGGTCGCGGCGCAAGGAACCATCGTGCCCAATTCGCCGGACATCGTGCGGCAATATCAAGCGGCCATCGCCGTCGGCGGACTCTGGACGCGCGAAGACCGCGCGCTGATTGAAGTGAACGGCAAGGACCGGGCGACGTGGCTCAATAATCTGGTGACCAACGTCGTCAAGACCTTGCAACCGGGCGAGGGCAATTATGCCTTTGCCACCAATATCAAGGGCCGCGTGGTTTTCGACGCCAATGTCCTCGTCCTCGAAGATCGGCTCTGGCTGGGTGTTGATCGGCGGCAGGCCGAGACCGCGCGGAATCATCTCGACCGATACATCATCACCGAGGATGTTCAGCTCTCGGATCTGACGGCGAAGGTCGATCGCTACACCGTCGTGGGTCCGCGTGCCGTGGACGCCGCCGCCCGATTCGGCGTGGGCCACTTCGCGTCGATGAGCGCGTTGCAACATGTCGCTGGAAAAATCGGTTCGGCCGACGCTCGATTCGTCCGGCACCACGTCGGTGGATTGACGGCGCTCGACATCGGAGTCCTCGGCGATGAACGTTCGGCGGCTCGACGGGCGATCGGCGACCTGGCCGCGGAGTTACGACTGACGAAGCTGTCCCCTGAGACGATCAATATCTTGCGGATCGAAGCCGGCATCCCCGCTTCCGTCGACGATATCGACGAAGACGTCGTGCCGCCCGAGACAGGGCAGATCGAACGGGGCATCAGTTATCACAAAGGCTGCTATCTCGGTCAGGAAGTCATCGAACGAATGCGCTCGCACGGCATTCTGGCCCGAAAACTGGTGGGCCTGCGCGTCGAAGGCGATGAGCTCGTCCCGCACAACACGGAAATCAAGAACGACGCCGGCGCGGTCGGGCGGGCGACCAGTTCGTGCGTCAGCGAGGCCCTCGGCGCGGTGCTCGCGCTCGGATATGCGAAGACCGCCCACACCAAGCCCGGAACGCTTCTGCGAATGGCCACCGGGAGCGGCGAGCGCCCGTGCGAGGTGATCGCCTTGCCGGCGCGTACCTGACCGGGTCCGTGAAATGTCGTCGTTGTCTGGCGGGTCGAATGCAGCTAAAGTGTAGATTCCTGCGAGAGCGTAGCTCAGTTGGTAGAGCATCGGCCTTTTAAGCCGTGGGTCCTGGGTTCGAGTCCCAGCGCTCTCAGTCCTGGGGATCCATCGCGTTCACGGATCATCCCGACCCATCGAAAGGCCTTCATATCGTTCATTCGCACCATATCGGACCCGGCCGAATTCGCCTTCGATTTTCCGGTCCCTTTGTACTCACTCGTGTCAATTCCTTCTCCGATTCTACTGAGGGGGGTGCCGATGCGGTCGCGGTGGTTCGACGACCGGCTCATTCGAAAAACACCTTCCCGTCGTCTCGATGCGGGACGCGCAACCGGATGGATTCGCCCGTCGAAAAGTCATGACTCACGGCGCCTCGGAAGAATATCTTCGAAACGCGGTCTTCACCGCGACGCAAGAGCAACTTCACCTGATGCTCTATGACGGCGCGATCCGGTTTGTCCGCCAGGCCGGAGAAGCCCTTCGACGAAAGGATTTCGATACGAGTTGCGACAAGCTCCTGCGCGCACAGAAGATCATCACCGAGATGAAGTCCGGGCTCCGACCGGACGTGCAGCCCGAACTCTGCGAGCAGATGGCGGGGCTTTACCAATTCGTCTATTGGCGGCTCGTCGACGCCAATTTGCGACATGACGAGGCCGCGATCGAAGACGCCCTTCGAATACTCGAATTCCAACGGGAAACGTGGCGGATGCTCGTTGAAAAAGTCCGGCAGGGCGATTCGCCATCGGAATCTGCGCATCCAAAAACGGCCTCGCGGCCCACACAAGAAACGCTTTGCCTTCACGGCTGAGTCGGGTTTGCGAATACCGATTATCCGCCGATAATACGCGAAATCTCAAGAATGCGGCCGGTCGGCGCGAACGAATCGCACCACGCGACGTAGTTTTGTTGAGAATCCCTTATGGTCTTCGATTCTCTGGAAGGACCTGCCATGCTTCCCCTTCAACGAGTCTTGTTGGCAATCTCGATTTTCCTGGCGCTGGGTGTTGTTCGATCCGGCGCACAACAAGGCGCGGCCCCTCCCTCGGCCGCCGCTCCGGTGATCACGCCGGACGACATGATTGAGAACGCGCTCAAGCAGTTCGATGCCGGAGACCTTCGGGAAGCCGCCCAGATCGTGGAGCGCGTCCGCCGACTGAAGCCTGACCATCCGCGACTCCTGCTCATCCAGGGCCTCTACCTGATCGAGGGCCATAAATCCGCGGAAGCGCTGGAAGCTTTGAACAAGTACAACTCGAATCCCGACTACGGTGTGAAGGATTATCGCGGTTTTGCCGCCGTCGGGGGCATTTACAAGCGATCGCGCGCCTATATGTCGGCGGTCCGGCCGTATGAACTCGCAGCGAAACTGGCGCCGAATGAAGTGAACGGCAAGCCGGTCCGCGCGGAGATCATGATCGAGTACGCCAACGTGCTTGAAAAACTCAAGCGAACGAAGGAAGCCGTCAAGGCCCTGAAAGAAGCGGAAGGACTCGCGCCGAACGACGCCGGCGTTCAATTCCACCTGGGCCAGGCCGCTTTGGATACCCAGGATTACCCTTCCGCCTTGCGCTATGCGGACCGGGCCATCGAGTTGACGATGGGACAGCTTCGATCCGATCCGTACAAACGCGCGGAGCACCAACTTCTCAAAAACGGCAATGAATTGAAAATCAGTATCGCCAAGGCCCTCTCCGCGTCCAAACCCGACGACGCTCAGCCTTTCTATATTCGGGCGGACGCTACCCGGGCACTGGGCGACGTCGAGCGGCGAATCAATCTGCTCGAAGCGCGCGATCTCGCCATGCAGGCGATCAGCAAGGATCCCAAGCAGTACAGTTGGAAGATTTTCCAGGCCCAAATCGAACTGGAACTGGGGGGCATCCAAGACGCCATCGACCACGTCAACGAAGTCCTGAAAGATGATCCCCAGAATGCCGCGGCGGCCAGATTCAAAGCGGAGATTCAAGAGCGATTGAAGGTCTCGGGCACGCCTTGATCCTCTGCGAGATGCCATCGAATAGGCGAATACATCCTGGTCGAAAGGATCGGCAATATTTGCGCGTCGACGCGCGAAAATCGCGTCAATTTTTCATCCCGGCCTCGTTCGCAACCTGAATAATAACCAGCACTTATCGCCGACCCCGCTCCTCAAGACTCCCTTCAATCAACGTCGATAGATTCTCGTCGGCTTATCGGACAATCGTCGTGCGGACGGCCTCGGGCGATTCGTGATTCACCCGAAGATGAGAGCCGATAAGTCCTCAGCGCGATTCCGACCAAGTTAGTTCGACGGAATACGCGGACGGCCCTGCATCTGGGCCGCTCATTCGAGCGGGAGAACTCGGAAAGCCATGACCTCTCCAGCCAAACGAAGTTATTTCGGGATCCTTGGGATCGTCGTCATGGCAAGCATTGCTTGCACCCTGTCGGGCGGCAAATCATTGAAATTCGCGGATCAAGGCCGGAACGCTTCCGCACCCCGCCCCGCCGCCGCAGCGAACATGGAAGGCCCGGATTCCGATCTCCGCCTCTTCGGCCAGACGGCCATGGCGCGAGACGTCGAATTCGAGGGCCGCTCGGCCACCAACCTTGAACAACATACGTCCCCCGGCGAAGGTGCGGACTTCGATCCGAACGTGGATCCGACGGGCAAAAACCTGGTCTTCGCCTCAACGCGACACTCCCGCCACAGCCACTTGTATGTCAAGACGACCGACGGCGCGGCCTGTACTCAATTGACCGACGAAAACGCCAACGATTCGCAACCGGTTTTCTCGCCAGATGGAAAGCACATCGCATTTGCCAGCGATCGCAGCGGTCAGTGGGACATCTGGGTGATCGACGCCGATGGGCGTAATCCGATGCAGATCACGATGAGCCCGCTGCCGGAGCTGCATCCCAGTTGGTCGCCGGACGGAAAGCGCCTCGTGTATTCGCGCGTGAATCCCCGGGAAGGCCGCGGGGAGTTGTGGATCAGCGCTTTGGACAATCCCGGCGTCAAGCGGTTGATCGGCGAGGGCTTGTTCCCCACGTGGTCGCCGCAGGGAAACAAGATCGCCTACCAACGCGCCCGCCAGCGCGGCAGCCGGTGGTTCAGCATTTGGACGTTGACGCTGGAAAAGGACGACGCCCTGTTTCCGACGGAGATCGCCAGCAGCCCGCAGGCCGCCTTTATTGCGCCGACCTGGTCGCGGGACGGTCGTCAGATTGCATTCGCCTCGGTCCTGCCGGGTCCAAACCAGGCGATCGAGCACGAGGATCCGCGATTGACCGGCCAGGGCCATAGCGACATCGGCATTGTGGATGCGGACGGTCGCGGGGCGCTGCTGCTGACAAACGGCACGGCGGAGAACTATTCGCCTTATTGGGCGGCGGACGGTCGCATCTATTTTACGTCACGGCGCGACTCGGCGGAGTCGATCTGGAGCCTTCGGCCGCTGCGCCCCGTCGTCGATCATGATGGTGACGTGGTTCCGACCGTGAACCGACAGGCCGCGCAGGTGATTCCGACAAAAGAACCATGAACGAAGGTTTCCCGAAATCACGAGGATTCACGGCCTGGCTCGCCGCGCTGACGTGCGGCGCGGTCCTGACGGGATGCGCTCACCAGGAGTCGGAAGTCCGGGTCAGCAGCGCGTTTCCCGTTCCTATTACGCTGGCCGTCGCACCGATCCTGAATTTCAGCGGCGACTTCAATCTCGATCCGGTCAAGACCGCGGATTTGCTGGCCTCGGAGCTGTCCTTCGTGGATGGCGTGACGGTGCTGCCGGTCAATCGAGTGGTGGCCGTTCTGGCCTCCCAGGGAAAGCAACAGATCGAATCCCCGTCGCACGCACTGGCCATCGCGGAGGCGGTCGGCGCCGACGCCATCGTCGTCGCGGGAATCACCGAGTATGACGCATATACCCCCGTGGTCGGCGTGGCGGTGCAGATCTACGAGATTCCGAAGCAGCCGACGGAAGGATTAAACGCCGTACAGGCCACTCGACAAGCCCGGCCGGCTGCGGTGTCGGAAATGGTCGATGCGCAGCTCCCGATCGGCCAGGTTCAGGTTGTTTACAACGCCAGCCATTCGCACGTCACGGATGCCGTGCGGGAATACGCCGCGCATCGCAGCGAGGGCGATCAAAACCTGGGCTGGAAGCAGTATCTGAAAGTCCAAACGCTGTTTATCCGATTCTGCTGGCACGATGCCATCGGCCGCCTGATGGCCCAGCATCGAAGCCCGCCGTCAAGCATGGGGCCAGTAGAGCCCTGGGAGTGCCCGGCATGAACGATACCGTTCGGCAATTATCGCTGGTCAAGGGAAAGCACCGGTTTCTGTTTCGCTATCAGCCGGGCAGCGAGGCCGATGTTATTGCTGCCTTCGCGGGCCTGGCCAGCGATGCGGCCAGCGAATTCGACTGGTTTGACGCGGCGGTCCTGAGTTATCAGATGGGCCGCAGAATAGAATTAGAGTTAGATGAAGCCCGATCGACGTAAGACCGATAGGTGTAGCGTCCGTTAGGTTTCGGCCTTTCGGACGGCGTTTCGCCCTTAGACCCGGCGAAACGTGTGGTGTCTCGATGGGGTGGGCAAGGCCAGGAGTGCGGCTGAGCCAGGTTGGATAGACACGGAAAGACCATCGCCGAGAAGAGTTCCGCGACATGAGTCAAGAACATCCGCTTGTAACAGACTTTCTCAACTATCTCCGCTTTGAGCGGCACTTCTCGCCTCACACGGGAAAGTGCTACGCGGCGGACCTTTACCAGTTCAGCCAGTTTCTGGTCGGTGGCCCGACGGCTGCCGCTCAGGCTAGCGTACCGGTCAAGCGATCCACGCCCGGTTCCTTTGGCATCGGTGGCGGCACGGCGGTGGCGATGGCCCCGGCGACGGTCGCAACAGGCGACACCGAGCAGCTTCGCCAGAAGCTCCTGGCCGCCGATGCGAACCAGATCCGCTCCTTCCTCACGTTCCTGACCGAACGCGAGTACTCGAAGGCCACGGCCGCCCGAAAGCTTGCCACGCTTCGCAGCTTCTACAAGTTCTGCCTGCGACGCGGCTACATTTCGACGAACCCGGTCGCCTCGATCCGAACTCCGAAACAGGAAAAGCGCCTGCCGAAGTTCCTCGAGGTCGAGCAGATTCAAAAACTGTTGACGACCCCCGACGACACGACGCTCCTCGGCGCTCGCGACCGCGCGATGCTCGAGACGCTCTATTCGACGGGCGTCCGCGTGAGCGAACTCGTTGCTCTGAACATTGCCGACGTCGATATTCCGGGCGAATGCCTGCGAATCCGAGGCAAGGGTCGCAAAGAGCGCGTCACGCCGATCGGCCCGACCGCCCTCGTGGCAATCCGCAAGTACATGGAAATGCGCGCGAACGATCCGCGGAGCGCGACGTTCGACCATCAGCCGCTCTACGTCAACAAGCACGGTCAGCGGTTGTCCACTCGCAGCGTCCGCCGCAAGCTCGACAAGTACCTGATCATGTGCGGTCTCGACCCGTCGATCAGCCCTCACACGCTGCGGCACACCTTCGCGACGCACATGCTCAACAACGGCGCCGACCTTCGCAGCGTCCAGGAACTCCTCGGACACCAGTCCATCAGCACGACGCAGGTCTATACCCACGTGACCACGGCGCAGCTCAAGAAGGACTACGACAACAGCCACCCGCGATCGTAAGACGCGGTCAGCAAATTTCGCGAGAACTCAGGCGGGCAGCCGGTCGAAAGATCGGCTGCCCGCTTTTCAATTGATACAAACAAAGCTCGTCGACTTGATGATCAGTCCAACAAGAGGGAGTTACGCCAATTGGCGCAGTT
>CAYPXR010000048.1:0-28562 GCA_964414585.1 uncultured Planctomycetaceae bacterium | reverse complement strand
AACCCTTACCCTTGGTTAGAGCGAGCGGTCGCCGCGCCGACAGGTCGGGTGATCAAATCTCTTCGGCTCCCTTTCAACCCTTACCATTGGTTTGAGCGAGCGGTCGCCACGGCGACAGGTCGAGAGTTCAAATCTCTTCGGCTCCATTTCAACCCTTACCATTGGTTAGAGCGAGCGGTCGCCGCGGCGACAGGTCGGGAGTTCAAATCTCTTCGGCTCCAGTCAAATCCCTCAATTGCAGTTCGAGAGAGCGGTTGCCACGACGACAGGTCGCTGGTTCATCGGGCCTCGAATCCCGAAATCCATACCCTTTGCAAAGCGGAAAAATCCACAGTTCCTGTACCCATTGCCGGACCGAACAGGCTGCCGAGGGCCATGGAGCCCCCATTCGCTGGCACAGAACTTGCCAGTAAAGAGTTCAGGCGGCAGTGCTTGCTGGCAATGGGTGATAATCATGATAGCCGCTTCGCAAATCACATCCGATTGCGTGGCCGGCTCCGACGCAGAGATTCAGGTCTTTCCACTTTCCACGTCGAGCCGATGCAACGTCCTTGCCGTCGGAGGTGAGTCGAAATCGGCGGTCTGTCTTCTCCGCGGCGACCGGGCGATTCTGAGTCCACCGATCGGCCATTTGACGGGTCCATCGAATTATCGGGAATTTGTCGCCACGATCGATCGGCTCCAGCGCCGGTTTCAATTCACGCCTGACGTGATCGCCCACGATTGCCATCCGATGTACCTGTCAACCCTTTACGCGCTTCAAACGGGCAGGCCTACCCTCGCCGTGCAACATCATCACGCCCATTTGGCGGCCGTCGCGGCCGAGTGCAGGGTCGATGGCCCGGCGATCGGAGTCTGCTGTGACGGCCTGGGCGTTGCGGCGGACGGCAGCGCCTGGGGTTGCGAAATCATGCATTTCAGCCGCGAGAAATGCGTTCGATA
Organism: uncultured Planctomycetaceae bacterium; assembly: GCA_964414585.1. Taxonomy (GTDB): domain Bacteria; phylum Planctomycetota; class Phycisphaerae; order UBA1845; family UTPLA1; genus DATEMU01. The sequence goes on along the minus strand of CAYPXR010000048.1, from coordinate 27,620 downwards.
CGAGACGCTGGATCCATTTCCCCTTTTTGGCGGCGATACGTCGGCGATTCAAACCTGGCGTCCCGCGGCATCTCTGCTGCGACAGGCGTTCGGCGCCGACTGGCGCTCGAAGTTCTGCCGAGTACAACTTACTCATCGCAATAAGATTCGCCATCCCACCAACGAAGAACTCGAGACCGCGGACCGTTTGATGGAACGCGGGCTCGCCCTTGTGATGACATCGAGCCTGGGCCGGGTGTTTGACGGCGTAAGCTTTCTACTGGGCCTTTGCGGGGAAAATCAACGGGAGGGACAGGCCGCCGTCGCGCTCGAGCGAGCCGCGATCGACGGTGCCGTTCCGCCTTATTCGTTCGAGAGAGTGGAACGACCGGACGTGAACTTGATGTCCATCGCCCCGATGATCCGGGAAATCGTCAGTGATTTGTCCGGCGAAGTCCATCTCGGGCTCCTATCCGCGCGATTCCATGAAACGATTGCTCGAATGCTCGCCACGGCGGTTATTGCGAATGTCAAACGCCTGAATCTTCACAACGTGCTGATCAGCGGCGGGTGCTTCGCGAACCGCCGGCTGCGAACGCGATTGACAGAGACATTGGCGGTCAAGGGCATCACCGTCGTCCATCCGCGACCAGCTCTTTTTGGGGACGCGGGACTGGCGCTCGGCCAGGCCGTGATTGCCGCTTCGATCCACAACACGGCGCAGGGCCTGAATGCTGTTCAAGATTTCGTTTAAGGAGATGGCGTCCATGTGTCTTGCAGTGCCCGGAAAACTGGTGGAGTGTGACGGCGACGACGCCGTCGTCGAACTGCAGGGCAATCGTCTGTCCATCAGCAAGGTGCTCACGCCGCTGGCGCAACCCGGGCAATGGGTCCTGGTGCATGCCGGGTTCGCCATTTCCGAGATCGAAGAGCGCGACGCCCTCGAAACCTGGGACTATCTGCAGGACTCCGGCACCCTCGAAGCAACCGGGGAGTTGACCCATGAACTCTCGGATTGAGAATTTGCAATGCGAGATGCGCGAGCTGTGTCGAATCATCGACCGGCCGGTTCGGATCATGGAAGTGTGCGGAACCCATACGGTCTCCGCGTTTCGAAGCGGTCTGCGATCCCTGCTGCCGCAAACTCTGCGGCTGATCAGTGGTCCCGGCTGTCCGGTCTGCGTCACGGCGCAGCGACATATCGATGCGGCCCTCGAGTTGGCGACGAGGGACAACCTCGTCATCGCGACGTACGGAGACATGCTTACCGTTCCCGGGCGCAACGGCAGTCTTGAGTGGCTGCGGGGACAGGGAGCCTCGATTCTGGTCGTCAACTCGGCGCGCACCGCCCTGAAGTACGCCAGAGAACATCCCGATCAAACCGTCGCCTTTCTCGCGGTCGGTTTTGAAACCACGGCGCCGGCCACCGCCGCGACGGTCCTCGAAGCGGATCGGGACCGCGTCCGCAATTTCACCGTCCTGATGTGCCACAAGCTGGTGGTCCCGGCGATGCTGGCCCTCCTCGAGGCCGGTGACGTGCGGATTGACGGATTTCTGTGTCCGGGTCACGTCAGCGTCATCATCGGATCTCGCGCCTACCGGCCCGTCGTACATTTGCATCACAAGCCCTGCGTCGTCGCCGGATTTGAATATTTGCAAATGCTCCTCGGCCTCGTCCATCTTCTGAGGCAGATCGCGGGGCGACGGGCCCTGTTGGAAAATGTCTATCCCGCCGTCGTGTCGGAGCTGGGGAACGCGACGGCGCTTTCGCTCATGCGTCGAGCATTTGTCGCCGTCGATACGCCCTGGCGATCGCTCCAGGTGATTCCGAAAAGCGGTCTGGATCTGGCGCCGCATCTAAAAAGATACGACGCGGTGGCTCGTTTCGGGTTGCAGATCGGCGAAGACGAAGACCATCCCGCGTGTCGGTGTGGAGAAGTGATCCAGGGCAAAGCGGAACCGGCCGATTGCCCCCTCTTTGATCGCGGGTGCACGCCGCTGAGCCCGATCGGACCCTGCATGGTCAGCAGCGAAGGCACCTGCGCCGCTTGGTATCGCTATGGTGGAAGCCGTCACCATGATAATTGACACGGACATTCCAATGCGGACCCATCGTACGGACGTCGAGCGAGTCAAACTCGCGCATGGCGGCGGCGGCGAACTGATGCGCCGGCTGATCGAGCGGCACATCGCGCCGGTCCTGAATAACGAACGGCTTGCACCGCTGACGGACGGGGCCATCGTCGCTTGGGATTCGCCGGATGTCGTGTTCACGACGGACTCCTTCGTGGTCACTCCGCTGGAATTCCCCGGCGGCGATATCGGCCGATTGGCCGTGGCCGGGACGGTCAACGACCTCGCCGTGATGGGTGCGCGGCCGGTGGCCCTTTCGCTCGCGTTCATTCTGGAAGAGGGGCTGCCGATGGCGCTTCTGGACCGGGTCGTCGCTTCCATCGCGGCCACGGCGGAGGAAGCCGGCGTCGAGATCGTCACCGGCGACACCAAAGTCATTGAACGCCGCGGCGAAACGCCGGGGCTCTTCATCAATACCGCCGGCATCGGCCGACGATTCCCGGGCAAGCCACTGGGCTTGGACCGAATCGCGGTCGGTGATTGCGTCCTGGTGAATGGAAACATCGCCGAGCACGGGCTGGCGATCCTGTCGGCCCGGGACGGTCTTTCATTCCAGACCCGGTTGCGGAGCGACGCTGCGCCCTTGAACCACCTGATTGCCGGTCTGCTCAACGGCGTGGACGTGAAGTTTCTTCGCGACGCGACTCGCGGAGGCGTGGCCGGGGTGCTGGCGGACATCTGCGATGGTTGCAGTCTGAGCGTTGAGATCGAAGAACAGAGATTTCCGATGACCTCCGTGGCCCGCCACGCATCCGAGATGCTGGGGCTGGATCCGCTGACGGTTGCGAATGAAGGCAAAGTGATTGCTGTCGTCGCTCGCGAACATTGTGAAAGGGCGATCTCGATTTTGAAGTCGGATTCGCTCGGACGAAACGCCGCCGGCATCGGCGTGATCACGGGGAACCGGCCGCCGCTGGTTGAACTCGTCACGCGCCACGGCGGACAACGCATCGTTCAACGTCCCTACGGAGAGGAGCTGCCGAGAATCTGCTGACGGTCGCAGTGAAAGGACGCAGAGATGGCTTCGACAAGTCTTCGAACAGTAATTCGCCGAATCGGCCGCGTGATTCTACTGGTGACGCTCGGCTATCCACAACTGATCGTCGCCGTCCCGCTGTTGGTCTGGTTGTGCGTACATGGGATCAGCACCTGGTTGACGCCGGGGCCGTCCGGCGGATGGCGACCTGCCGATCTCATCCGCGGAATCGGCTTCTCGATGGCCGCCATCCTTTTCGCCGTGCTCGCCATTCTCCATCTGGCGGCGGTGATCTACGTCGGATGGAAGGGTCACGGCGCGGTCTATCGGCGCGGGTCGTGGTCGGCCGTCACCCGCCCCTGGCTTCACGGCGTCATCAAAGTCGAACACCTGCTCGCGCGTATCGACGCCTTGAGCGAAACCCGCACTCTGGTGGGACCGGTGGCGCAGGCCGAGCCGGCGTGCACCCCCCCCATTCGATATTTCTATCGGCCCGTCAAATCCGCCAAGGCGCTGGCGCTCGATTTTACTTTCTGCACGTACAGCCCGAAGGCGAATCTGTTTCCGCCGCGCGAGACGCTTTTTGAGTTTGATCGAACCAACGGGCACTTTCAAACCATCGTTCGAATCGATGACAAGCCCATGGCGCTCATCGGCGTTCATCCGTGCGACGTGCACGCCCTGCGGCTGCTCGACGAAGTATTCACCCGCGATCACCGCGACGAGCACTATCTGAAGCGCCGCCAGAACACCCTCATCGTGGGACTGGACTGCCCCGTTTCATGTTCCCCGAAAGCGTATTGCCGGGACATGCACACGGATTCCGCGGACCAGGGCTTCGATGTGATGCTGTATCCGCTGAAAGCGGACGAGAATTCGGCGGACCAACGGTCGCCCGGGGTTTCTTCGGCGGACTCCAATCCGCGCCAGGCCACCGGCGACTACGGCGTGGTATTCGGGACCGAGGCTGGACGAAAATGGCTGGAAGGCGCCGACGGCCGGACCGTCCGTGAACCCACGGTCGACGACGAACGGCGGTTCGAGCGCTTTCTGGATCGAAAGCACTCGGCCTTTCCCAAACGGCTCACGAATCGCGTCGAGCGGCTCCCCGCCGTGCTGGCCGATTCGTATGATTCCCTGGTATGGGAGGCGACCAGCCAGCGATGCTATTCCTGCGGGTCGTGCAATCTGGTCTGCCCGACCTGCTACTGCTTCGACATCCGTGATGACGCGGATCTGTCCGGACGGCGCGGCCTGCGGGAACGGACCTGGGACGGCTGCATGTTGAGAGACTTTGCCCTGGTGGCCGGTGGCCACAACTTCCGGTCCAAACCGGCCAAGCGGCTGCGTCATCGAATTTATCGCAAAACGACCTGGATCGAACAGCGCACCGGTCTGGGCGGTTGCGTCGGCTGCGCACGGTGTGAAAACGCCTGCACGGCGCAGATCAGTATGGTGGAAATCCTCAACCAACTCTCCGAAGAGCATCGGGACGCGCCGCCCGTTGGAACTGGGGCGAGCAAGAGTTCGCCGGGAGGTTGACATGACCAGCGAAGAACACCGCATTTTGCTTATCGAAGATGACCTCGACATGCACCACGCCGTTCGGGCGATCCTTCGCGAGCCGGAGTATCGCCTGACCTGTTGCGCCACCGGCCCGTCGGGATGGGAGTCGATGCAGCGCGAGCCGCCCGATTTGCTGCTGCTCGACATCATGCTGGCCAAGCCTTCGGAAGGCTTCCATATCTGCTACCAAATGAAGGACGACCCGCGGCTGCGAGACATTCCCGTCATCATGATTTCGGCCATCGGCCACAAGATGGGCATGGACTTCGCGCGCGAACTCGGCACCGATTACGTGCCGGCCGACGCCTTTCTGGAGAAACCATTCGACGCGAATTCACTGCGGCGGACCGTCCAGCAATTACTTCAATCGAAGGTAAAAACGCCATGACGCCATGGGAGCCAACCGGGTGGCCCTTCACTCGTCCTGACGGAAGCGAGGACGCGGACGGGGAATTCAATTCGTTGTGGGCGATGCATCCGCTCGAGTGGTTCATCCGGCTGCGCTGGGCCTTCATTGGAGCCTGCGTCGCCGTCCTCGCGATTGAACGCCTGGCGCTCCCGAGCATCGGTCGACCGCGAGCGGTCTATGGCGCCGTCATCGCGCTGCTCGCCGCCAATATCCTCTGGTGGTTCGTGGCGATCGTGCTTCGGCGCAGGGCCTCGCGGGATTCTGTGTTTTCGCCTGATTCTTCGCGATCAAAACTGCTTTTCGCCAACGCCCAGATTGCCGTCGACCTTCTCGTGCTGACGGTCTTCGTCCGGTACACCGGGGGGATCGAGAGTCCGCTGGCGATCTTCTACGTCTTCCACATGGCGTTGGGGCCATTGCTGCTTCCGGCGGGTTATGCCCTGGCGCAGGGATTGTGGGCAATGGCCCTGTATGCGGCCGTGGCCCTCGGCGAACTCACGGGCGCGCTGGCTCCGCACTATTCGTTGCTGCCGACGCTCGAGCGCGAGAGCCTGTATCTCCGCCCGATGTACGTGATCGTCGCGCTCGCGGCTGTGGCCTGCTGTGTCGTCGGAACGATCTACCTGACCGCTACGGTCGCCACTCGCTTGCGGACGCGCGAGAAGTCGCTTTGGGCTTCCAACGCGGCACTCAGACAATCGCAAACCGCGATTCGCGATTTGCAGGCCCGGCGATCCCGATTCATGCAGACCGCCGCCCATCGATTGAAGAGCCCCCTCGCCACCGTTCAAACGCTGGCCGGACTAATCCGGGACGAAGTCGTTCGAGGCGCGGACGCCGGCGCGACCTATGAACGCATCGCGCGTTGCTGCGACGAGGGCATTACGCATGTCGCGGAGTTGCTGACGCTGGCGCGCGTGCAGGACGCCGATCCGCAACGCCACCGGGATTCGCACGTCCACGTCGGAATCGTCGCGACGGATGTCTGCGCGCAGTTCAAGGCGGCGGCGTCCAATCACGGCGTTACGTTGAACTGCGCCTATCCGCCCCACGTCGATCTGTTCGCCGGCGTCGATCCGCGGGACATGGCCGACTGCATCGGAAATGTCGTCGACAACGCTGTCAAATTCACGCCGTCGTCCGGCAGGGTCTCCGTCTCGGTGGAGCGCGAGGAACCGGCCGAGTCGTCTTCATCGATTCCACAAATCGTCGTCCACGTCGACGACACCGGCATCGGGTTTGACGCGGATTCACTGGCCGGCGCCGATGTCGGCGGCGCGTCGGTCTTCGATGCATACCGCCGGGGAAACAATGCCCTGGCCGCCGGGATACCCGGTTCCGGGTTGGGTCTGGCGATTGTCTGCGCCATCGTGGAACAGGCGGGCGGCCGAATCACCGTCCAATCCACTCCGGGACGCGGCACGCAATTCACCCTCCGATTCCCCGCGGCGGGTGCGGCGAACGGCGGCCCGGCCGTCCACGATACGCGGGTCACCACGACACAGTCTGATCGCCCGGTCAACGCGACGGCGCCGACCGGTGCAAATGCACCCGTTCGCAAAAGCGGACGACGACCGGGCTCCATCGAGAACGGTGAGCCGATGTCACCCGCCTCCGGCGCACGATCGGATCGAAATCGGGAAATCCCGTCCCAACCTGTCAAGGAGACGGACCATGCTCTCTGCTGAAGCGGAACCAGTCATCTCTGAAAGTATTTATGTGCCGCAACCGGCGACCGTGCGGAGCGTGCGAGCGGTCACAGCGATGGAGAAACAATACGAGCTGGAGCTCGACAGCGGATGGCCGCTGGGCCATTCGCCGGGTCAGTTCGTTCAAGTCTCCCTCTTCGGGATCGGCGAGTGTCCGATCTCGATCTGTTCATCGCCCACGCGCCCGCAGACCTTCGAATTGACGATTCGACGCGCCGGCGAAGTCACGTCCGCGATTCACCGATTGGAGCCGGGCGACGCCGTGGGAATTCGCGGCCCGCTGGGCCGGGGCTTCGATGTCCGCAAATTTCAGGGCTGCGATACGCTGATTGTGGTCGGCGGCTGCGGGCTCGCTCCGGCGCGTTCGCTTATTCATTACATCCTCGACCGCCGCGAGAATTTCGGAGAGTTTTGTCTGCTCTACGGGGCCCGTTCGCCCTCCGAGTTGCTATTCAGGGACGAATTGGCGTCGTGGCAGACCGATCCCGCGATTCAGTGCCTCGTCACCGTCGACAAGGCCGACAGCACATGGCAGGGGCACCAGGGCGTCGTGACCCGGCTGTTTAGAGAATTACCGCGACTGCACTCCGAGTCGATGCAGGTGGCCGTGATCGGACCGCCGGTCATGTTCAAGTTTGTCCTGCTCGAATTGCTGGAACGACGAATTCCAGAGCAGAACATCCATTGTTCGCTCGAGCGGAGAATGAAATGCGGCATCGGAAAGTGCGGCCATTGCCAGATCAATTCCCTCTACGCCTGTCTGGATGGTCCCGTGTTTTCCTATTCGGAACTCGCAAACGTGCGGGAGGCGATCGAATGAAATCGCATGATGATCTATCTTGTCCGGTCTTGACAGTCGATGATGCAACGGCAAACGGTCCGGCAGGCAAGCGAAAGCCCCGCATCGCGATCTTCAGCCTCACGGGTTGTGAAGGATGTTCGCTGGCCATCCTTGAATTGGAAGATCAGCTATTGGATATCCTCGGCGCCGTGGAAATTGTGAATTTCCGGGAAGGCATGAGCGAGCGGGATTGGGACATCGACATCGGCTTTGTAGACGGGGCCATTTCAACGCCCCACGACGAGGAAGAGGCCGTTCGTTTTCGCGAATGTTGCAAAACGCTGGTGGCCATCGGCTCCTGCGCCTGTCTGGGCGGGATCAATACGCTCAAGCATCATCAGCCACAGGACGAATATCGGCGCTATGTGTACGGGGACAAGGCCCTTTGCTTTCCGACGACCGACGCACGACCGCTGTCCGCGCTCGTCAAGGTGGACTACGAACTGCCCGGCTGCCCGCTGGTCCGTGGCGAGTTTCTTCGATTCGTCAAATGCATTCTCGCCGGTAGGCCGTTTCACACGCCGAACTTCGCCGTCTGCGTGGAGTGCAAGCAGCGCGGCATTCTTTGCATGTACGAACGGGGAGAAATTTGCCTGGGACCGGTGACCCGCGCGGGTTGTGATGCGATCTGCCCGTTCTACGGAGCCCGGTGCGAGGGTTGCCGCGGCATCCTGAGCGACGCGGCCCTCAAAGTGCTCGGCCGCAATATCCGCGAACATCACAGCGAGTCGCCCGACGACGTTTTGGCGGCGCTCAGACTTTACGGGGCATACCAGGAGAAGGACCTGCCATGACCAACGTTACGATTGATGTCAAACATATCACGCGGGTCGAGGGGCACGGCAATATTTCCGTCGACCTGCGGGACGGACAGATCACCCGGTTGGAATTGGCGATCGTCGAGAGTCCGCGCTTTTTTGAAGCGTTCCTGCGCGGCCGGTCCTGGCGGGAAGTGCCGCACATCACCAGTCGAATCTGTGGAATCTGCAGCGTCGGCCACGCGACCGCCGCGGTGAAAGCGGTCGAAGCCGCCCTCGCCATCACCCCCAGCGAGCAGACCGTCCGCCTGCGAAAGCTCATGCTCTACGCCGAGATTATTCAGAGCCACGTGCTGCATCTCTACTTTCTTGCGGTGCCCGACTTCTTCGGCGTCGGGTCCGTCATTCCATTGGCGAAAACGCACCCGGACGTCGTGCAACGGGCGCTGCGGCTTAAACGACTGGCCAATGACATCTGCGGCGCCGTCGGTGGGCGGCACATCCACCCGATTGCGGTTCATGCCGGCGGCGTCACGCACCTCCCGCTCGAGGAGGAACTGGTCGAACTGAAGCGCCGATTGGAAGCCGCCCGCGACGATCTCCAAAAAACGGCGGCGCTTTTCGCGACACTGAAGGTGCCGGTGCTGAATCGCGAGACGGAATACGTTTCCCTGAAGACTCGCGCTAACGGGGAATACGCCCTTTACGATGGAGACATCGTCTCGACCCGGGACCCCAAACCGACGAAGGTCGCCGACTATCGTCAACGAGTCCTGGAGAGCGTGATCGACCACTCGGCCGCCAAACATTGCCGATCGCCCCATTCGGAAAGTTACGCCGTGGGGGCCCTCGCGAGATTCAACAATAACCAGGAACAACTGCACGGCGCGGCTCGGAAGGTTGCTCGTCTGCTGGGCCTCGACGGACGCAGTTTCAACCCGTTCCATAACAACACCGCGCAGCTCGTCGAGACGGTGCACTGCCTGGAATGTTCAATAGAATTGATTGACGAACTCCTGACGAATGGGCTGGAGCGCGAGCCGCTGGTGCCGCCCGGGCAATTTTCGCACGGCGTCGGCGCGACGGAGGTCCCGCGCGGCACGCTCTTCCATGAATATGCCTTCGATTCCAAAGGACGGGTGGAAAGCGCCAATCTGATTATTCCGACCGGTCAGAACCTGGCCAACATCGAATCCGACATGCGAACCATGACGCAACAGCTCGTGAAGAACGGTGCAAAAAAGGCGGAAATAACCTCGCAACTCGAAATGCTGGTCCGCGCCTACGACCCCTGCATTTCGTGCGCGACCCATTTCCTCGAGGTGGAATGGCGATGAATCCGGATGACAGGTCATTGCAGGAAGTTTGCGTGGTCGGTTGCGGCCGTTGGCTGCGACGGGACGATCAGGCGGGCCTTCTCGTCGCGCGGGCGTTGCAACGAACCGGATTGAAATCCGCCCGATTGGTCCTGACGGAATCGCCGGCGGCAGATCTCTTCAATGAACTGGACGGCGTCAAGCTGCTCGTCTTCGTGGATGCCGCGAGAACGGATCGAAATCATCGCCCAGGGAGCTGGCGGCGCTTCGGATACCACGGACCCTCGGAGCTACTGAAAGCTTCGAATGGCTCGGACTCTCACACGTTGGGCGCGGCCTTCGGTTTGGAATTGGCCTGGGAATTGAATATTCTGCCGCCCGAAACCTGGATCTATGCGATCGTTGCCGGCGACTGCGGCTACGGCGAGTCGGTCACGCCGCCCGTCGCCCAAGCCATCCGTTCAGTCGCGCGAGCGATTACCGACGACGTTCGCCGATGGCAAGCCGTCCGTGAGGTGGTCCATGCATGAGTTCGCCATTGCGAGGGACCTGCTCGAAGTGACCAGTGAAGAAGCCCGGCGCGCCGGCGCCGTGCGGGTCAATGCTGTCTTCGTTCGAATCGGGGAGATGAGGATGATCGATGCGCAACTCATCCGGGAGGCCTGGTCCGCAGCCTGCGAAGGGACCATTTGCGAAGGCGCTCAACTCCATTTGGAAACGTGTCCGACAAGCGTCGAGTGTCCGAATTGCGGCCGGCGCACGCGGATCGATGACTGGACGGGGCGTTGCACCACCTGCGCGTCCGATTCCAGCAGAGTCGTCGGCGGGGACGAATTGGAGATGACCAGGATCGATGTCGAACTCGACGAAGATGGATCGAAACGTGCATCGTCCCCGTCGGACGAATGCAAGGAATTTAGTTGTGGTGCGTCATGGCGATGACCGGAATCCGCAACGACAGCGCAATACGAAAGATACGTCATGGAAATTGAGGTCGTTCGCAAAATTCTGCAAAAAAATGACCTCGCGGCGGACGAGAATCGGGCCCGATTCAAGGCAGCCGGCATCACCTGTATCAACCTGCTGGGCGGCGCGGGGTGCGGCAAGACCACCGTGCTGGAGAAACTGATTCCGCTGCTCTCCGAATCGACAAAAGTCGCTGTCCTGGAGGGCGACTTGGCGACGACCCGCGATTCCGAAAGGATCGCCCGGCTGGGTACGCCGGTCGTCCAGCTCCTGACGGAAGGCGGCTGCCACCTGACCGCGACCCTCGTGCAACAGGGCTTGGAGCGATTGCGGCTGGACGGCGTCCGGCTGCTGTTCGTTGAAAACGTGGGCAATCCGATCTGTCCGGCCAATTTCGACTTGGGTGAGCACCTTCGCATCAGCGTTCTAAGCGTGACGGAGGGCGACGATAAGCCTCAAAAATATCCGTTGCTCTTTCGCGGCGCAGCCGTCACGTTGATCACCAAGTGCGATCTCCTTCCGCATACCAATTTCGATGTCGCATCGGCGGAACGGGATTTGCGCCGACTCAATCCCGAAATGGCCATCCTCCGAACCGACGCCCGTTCCGGCCTGGGCTTTGACCGGTTGAGGACGTGGATCCTGGGACAGCACTAGCGGCGCGACGGGGCTCGATACCGGCATCGGCGAGCCCGTCGATGGCGCCGACGGCACAAACCGAAAAATCATCCCTCGCATCCAATGCTCGTTGGGACATTTTCCTCCAAAGGGTATGCTTCTCCGTGGAATGCTCCATTATCTACTTCAGTTTTTCGGCGGTCTTGTCTTGCTCCTGGTCGGCGGCCGATTGCTGGTTTCCGCTTCCGTCGATACCGCCAAACGGCTCGGCGTCTCCCCGCTGGTCGTCGGCCTCACGCTGGTGGCCTGGGGAACCAGCGCCCCTGAACTGGCGCTCAATCTCATCTCGGCCTCGAAGGGACGCGGCGATCTTGCCCTGGGAAATGTCGTGGGCGCGAATATCTGCAACATCACGCTGGTGCTGGGCCTCTGTTCGATGATCACGCCGCTGGTCGTCCAGGAGCGGCTCATCAAGGTCGAAGTCTGGCTGAACGCGGCGATCCTCGTGTTCATGGCATTTCTTGGTCTGACCTCGGGATTTGCCAAATGGGAAGCCGGCTTGATGCTGGGCGTCTTCGGCGCCTACAGCATGTGGACCATCATGGCGGCCCTGCGTCAGACCGATCGGGCGACGTCACCCGCGGCGGCCGACACCATCGGCGACGATCCCACCCGCGTGGTAACGCCGATGGGCTGGATCATGATTGCGACCTGCTTCATCGGCGGGCTGGTCCTGCTCTCTTTCGGGGGATCGCTGGCCAGCGACGGAGCATCAGGATTTGCAATCTCCCTCGGCGTGCCCGCGGCGGTCGTGGGCGTGACCATCGTGTCCATCGGAACGACGCTTCCCGAAGTGGTGACCGGGATCATGGCGGTCCGCAAGCGACAGACCGATCTGGCGGTGGGAAATGCGATCGGGTCCTGTCTGTTCAATGCGGGAGCGATCTTCGGCCTGGTCGGTCTGATTGCGCCACCGGGCGTCCAGGGCGAAATGAGTATGCCGCTGGCCTACATGGGGCTGCTCTCACTGGCCTTTATCCCGATTAGCCGCATGTTCGGCAAGACCGTGTCGCGCATCGAAGGCGGACTGCTGCTGGCTTCTTACGCGGCATTCCTGATTTGGTCGGCCATCGGCGCCGCCAGACATTGAAGCCTCGGCAACCCGCCCCAACACGCCTTTGCGGCGCTAATGCGATCGCGCGTGCAGGCGGATCTGCGGATTGATGAATTCGAAGTCATCGAGATCGCCGTTGCAGGAAACAGCGCGAATCTCGAGGGTGTTCGCCCCCGCCTGGAGCCACTCCGCATCAAAGGCCGCCACAAACACGCCGAAGCTCCCGTCTTCCGGCGATTCGTCGAGCCGGTCGTCCAGGAACCGGCCGTTGACCGCGATCTTGTGCGGGCACTGAACGCCCTTGGCGAGCAACTCGACCTCGGCCTGCCCGGCGACGAGTTGGCCCGCCGACAAATTGAACTCAAAGGTGTACCGGCGACCCTCGGCCTCCCGCTGGAATTGGCTGTTGATGCGCCCCTGATAGGCGTCGTTGCCCAGATGATGCACGATGGGCGAGTCTTCGAGCGCGACCACTTGCAGCGACTCCGGCCGAAGCGTGAAGTTGAGTCGCATCGAGCGGCCGGCGACGGCGCGATGGGCGACGTTGCGCGTTTTGGGCCGGTATCCGGACTTCGACGCGGAGACGGCGAAGTAATCGGGCATCTCCGGAACCGCCATTTCATAACGCCCTGCCGTATCAGAAGCCACGACGATGGCACCGCCGCCGGGCAGGTCGAGCTGGATGCGGGCATCGGCCAGCCGCTCGCCGGTCGAGTAGTCGTACACCCGACCGTTAATTCGGCCGATGGGAGCGGTCGGCTTCATCGGAATCGCCGCGACCTGCTCGTTCGGGGCTGGCGTGGTTTCGTCGGGCAATTCCAACGCAACGGCGGATGGATCGGTCGCGATCGGAATCGATGACGTCGATGGCAATCCCGACGGCCCGTTCCCGATCAAATTACGTCCGCTGGTCTCACCGTCTCCTCCCCCTCCGAATCGGTCGCCCCCGATCAGTGAACCGCCCGCAACGAGGCTTTCACCTCCGGGAGGCCCCGGCTGCGAAGTTCCAGCCGCCATCTCAAAGGCCGTTGTATGACCCGTTCCGCCGACGAATGAATACCCCATGCGTGACGGAATCGTTGACGCACCGGATGTGACGAGACCGCCCGGCCCCGGTCCTTCCTCTGAAGCTGAAACACGTTGACCGTGTCCGTCGGAAGGAAGTTCGACATCAATTCCACTGCTGTTTCCCTTGCCGCTGCCGAGTGAGAAAGGAGTTCCCAATCCGATGGAGCTCCCGGCCATACCGGCTATCGCCGCGCCGAATCCGGGCTGGGCATCGTGCGACCCGATGCCACGGATGGCAACGAGAATTGGCTGCGACGTCGCGATTCCACTCCCCTCCGGGCGAATCTGCTGAATCGCCCCCCCACGGGTTTCAAGCAGCGTCAACATCGGCCTTAGGGTGCGAGTCGGATCATCAACGGCGACCGTCGGAAGCATCGCCGTTTCACCGTTGGACTGGCGAGGAATATCTTCGGTGGTCACCGGAAGCGATACTTCGGTATCCGGCGACGTCCCGAATACCGCGGCGGCGAGACCCGACTGCATCAGGTGGGACATGTTGCTCGCCGGACGTGCATCCGTCAGCGGGCCGCCGCGAGCGACGCTCTCAAATACGGGGCCGCCATCCCCGGTGATCTCCGCTGAAAGGTCCACTCGTTGCGTCTCCACCGCGGGCCGCGACGTCGGCGCTGGAACATAATGGTGGCCGATCTTCATCGCTGCGGCGACCGGAGGGCCCGCGTCCGATTTCTCCGGCGAGTTCGATCGCGACGACTCGACCGGCAACGCGTATTCGGCGGAAGCGAGCGGGACATCGGCGGCGGGGACGCTGCGGGCCAACGGCATGGCGGCGGGAGTTGGTGAGGCGTCGACGGCCTGGAATCGAATTGAGGAGACTTCTCGCGGTGCCGCGGCTTTCTCGATGGGCACCTCGACTCGAACGGCAGAGATCGTCGGCGCGACGCTCGGCGAAGCCCGATCCAACTTCGGGAGGCTCGCCGGCGGGGCGTCCGCATGTGTCAATCCTCCGCGAATTTGAAGGGATAGATCGCCCGATCGTCCGCCGGGCGACAACGCCACTCGAATCGGACCCGATCGTCGAACCGCCGCGGCGACCGTGGCCGTCACTTTCATCGTGTTGAACCACAACATGATCAGCGAATGAACCATGAGCGAAATGATCAGGCAGCGGGCGAACAGGCTCAGCCGCCTTCGGTGCACGTCGCGCATCAATGCCAGAAGGAGTCCAAACACAAGCAGGGCCAGGATCGCCCACATCACGTTCGGCCCGATCTGCTTCCACAGCGCCGCCCATTGGATGACCGGCTCCCGCACTTCGACATCGCGAAAGACTTCGCGTGAAAACGTCCGGTAGAGGTGATACCGCGGCGGCGGCGAATTCGACGAGGGCTCGGCGCCGTTCACGACCCGATCAGAACTGAAGTGCAATTCATAACCGCCGACATCGATCGCGGGATCGAGTTCATTGGCCCTGGTATTGACCGCGCCGCCGAGATTGATGGGCGGCTGAAAGGTCCCGCGAATGATCCTCGCGCGGTACAGATCGAAGCCGCCCGACCCGCCGGTCCGGTCGGACGAGAAATAAAGAAAGTCGCCGATCGGACTGAACGCCGGCGCCCCGTCATTGTTCGGCGAATTCACGGCGTCGATCGACATGGCGGGCCGAAATCCCGCATCCGTGATCGCCGCGGCGTAAAGATCGTAGTCGTGTCGGTAAAGGTCCTCGCGGATCGTCGCCCGCCATGCTTCGTCAGACGGCGGGGCCTCGCCCGGCTTGGGACGATTTGACGAAAAGCAAAGGGATCGTCCATCGGGGGAAACGGCCGGACCATATTCGTTGTACGCCGTGTTGACGGCGGACCCGAGATTCGTCGGCGCGGTCCATCCGTCGTCCGTTTTTCGGGCAACCCAAAGATCGTACCCGCCGACGCTTCCGGAGCGATCGCTGTAAAAATAGAGCGACCGGCCGTCCGCCGACGGTGCGGGGCCGAGATCGTCGTCGTTTGAATTGACTTCGACGAGCGGACGCGGCGAGCCCCAAGCGTCGCCCTCGCGGGTGCAGACAAAAATCTCCGCGTTATGGCCGGGCTTGCCCCGCACGAAAAACAACGTCGCGCCGTCGGCGGTCAGGCGAGGCTCAATCTCGTCGGACTGCTCGTCAACAACGCTTTGCACCGGGGCCGGCGGCTGCCAAAGCACTTCACGAAGAGAGACCGTCTCCGCGGGCTCACGGATCGTCTCGGCGTCCGTCAAAAAAGTGGTGCGCGACGGGCGCAGGACCCACCATCCGGCGCCGGCGGCGACCGCGGAGACGACAATCATCAATACGATAAGGATTCGTTTCACGGACCGTCCCGCGCGTTATTCCATGACCGTATCGATGTACGGTTCCTGAATCCCGTTGGCCTTGCAGAGATCGAGCACCCGGACAATGTTTTCGTAGGCCGTTTTCCGATCGCCCCGCACGGTGACCTTCTGCTCGGGGTTCTGCTTCACCGCATCCGCGACGATGGTTTGAAGCTCGTTGGCCTCCATCCTGCGACCGCTGACGAAGATTTGTCCGTCGTTTTGAACGTTGACAATCATTTCACGAAGCGAAGCGCTGATCGGCGCGGTCGAACTGGCCGCCGGCAGTGCGATCCTCATCTCCCGCTCGACCTGGGCGATGGTCGTCGCCAGAAGGAAAAAGATGAGGAGGTTAAAGAGCACGTCGACCATCGGGACGAAGTCGATGTGAATGTTCGATTCAGAGTCGGATTCTTGAAATAACATGGCAGGCTCCTCGTCGCCGCTTTCAGGCCACGGCCGGCTGGGCATCGAGCGAAGGCAGAACATCGCGGTCGTCGATGGCGGCAGACGGTCCGGGCGTCCGCCCCGCCGTCGGCGGACCGTTTTCGAGATCGTCCTGAATCTCGACGAAGTCAACGGCGATGCGGTCCATCTCCACCATGAGCGCGTCAATCCGGCCGAGCAGCATCTGATAGGCGACGATCACCGGGATGGCCACCAGCAGTCCGGCGGCGGTGTTCGTCCAGGCTTCATAGATTCCCTTGGCGAGCGACTCGGTCTTGCCCAGCGATTGTCCCGACGCGGCGACCGACTGAAACGTCTTGATCATGCCGAAGATGGTTCCGAGCAGTCCCAGCATCGTCGCGACCTGCGGCAGCGCGCCGAGCAGGCGCATGCGATGGCGAAGCCCGATTACCTCGCGCCGCCCCGCCTCGCCGACGGCCTTTTCGATGACCTCAACGCGCTCGCCTCGGCGCTTGATGGCGGCGGCGAAAATATTGGCGATGGGGCTCGCGCTGTCCTTGCAGAATTCGAGGGCCCGGCCGCGATCGCCCCCGGCGCTCTTGATCCCGTCGAGAAAAGCCCGCGGAATCACCTTGCCGCGTCGCAGCACCACGAGCCGCTCGACGATGACCGCCAGGGCGACCAGCGAGCAGGCGCAGATCAGGATCATCGTCGGCCCGCCTTTGACGATGAAATCGAACACGGAATGGACCTGCGTCAACGACGCATCCGGGGCCTGGGCCAGCAGGATTCCGCACAACGGACCTTCAAATACATGCATGAGAAAACTCCAACGCAAATTGATTGCCTACTCGCTCAACCCGACGAATGGCCGGGCACGACCGGGGCGGCGAGTTCCGTCAGCCGCTCCGACGCCAGCCTCGACCACTGCGTGTCGCCATACTTGTCGACCACGGTCTTGAACTGCGAACGCGCCTCCGCGGACTTGGCCAGTTTCGAAAAACAGCGACCCGCCTCATAGAGCGACGCCGCGCTCCACTCCGGATAGTCGTACAAAATGTCGACCTTGAGCAGTTCGCGGACGGCCTCTTCATACTTCTTCCGGGCAAAGAGGCATTCGCCGATCTGAAACTGCGCCCGGGCGGCCGTCGGCCCCTTATGCCGTGCGACGACGTCTCGGTAGGCCTTCATGGCTTCATCGTGCCGTCCCTGATTTTCGCGGGCCCAACCGAGTCCAAAGACCGCCTGGTACCAGCCTTCGCGATCGCCAAAGTCATGGAGGTATTTGTCGAAGGTCTCTTCGCTCCGAACCCAGTGCTGAAGCTGCGCCTGGACCTCGCCATAACGCAGCAAAGCCGATGGCTGAATCGTGACATCCAATGGGCCGTGAAGGGCGCGATCGAGATAATGGGCCGCCCGTTCGTATTTCTTCGTTTGAAAGAACGCCTCTCCGGCGTAGTAGTTGGCCGTCCCCTGAAGCGAGCTGTCCTTGAAAGTCTCGACGAATTTCGCCAGCGTGTCGCCTGCTTCGGCGTACCGGCCGAGTTCAAATTGCCAAATGCCCCGTCGATAAGAAACCTGCTCCAGTAGAATCCGGGATGTTTCGTCGCTTGCACTTCCCAGTTCGGCTTGAAGACCGTTGAGCAATTCCAGTGCCTGCACAAATCGCTTCGCGGCGGCCTCCTGCGAGGCAAGCTCCAGCGTTGCGTGCAGGTGAAGGTTTCCCGCAGATGGGTCAGAGGCCAATCGGCGATAGACCTCCGCGGCCTCCGATTGCCGGCCCGTCTCACGCAGGCACCACGCCTGCTCGTAGAACGCGGCGGATCGCAGGGCGGGATCGAGTTTTTCGATGGCAACCTGCTCAAAGAGCGTCAAGGCGTCGCTCGCCCGCTTTTCACGCGACAAGGCGATGGCTCGTTGCGCTGTCGCCGCGTTGACGAGCGCGTGGTCGGGATAGGTATCGAGAAATTTCTTAAAGGTCGCGGCCGCGGCCTTGAAGTTTTGAGACGATGCCTGGGCCTCGCCGCGATGGAACAAAGCCTCGGCGGCCAGCGCGGACGTCGGTGCGTTTTGCACTGCCTCCGCAAGCAACTCGTCGGCGCGCGCGGCGTCGCCCGATTGCAGTGCGATGGCCCCCAGATGATTGCGGGCGTAGGGGGCAAAACGCGAATCGCCGCCCTCGGCCAGCACTTGCTCGAAGGCCGCCCTGGCATCGGACGCTCGTTTCAGGCCCAGCAGCGCCTGGCCGCGCTCAAAGACGGCCTGCAATCGCTGCGGGCCCTCCGGTGAGGCCGCGATCAACCGGTCAAACGCCTTAACCGCGTCTTCTCCGCGATCCTGCCGCGCCAGGGCCAGGCCGAGCTTGAGCAATGCATCTTCGTCGGATGCCTTGTCCGTGGGCTTTTCAAGGTATCGCCCCAATAGCTCCCCGGCCTTCTTCCACTCGCCGCGGTCAAATGCGGCATTGGCCAGCGCGTACAACGCAGGCCGAAGGCGCGGATCCGAGTCGACCTGCCCTACAGCTTCCGAAAGAAGCGGAGCAGCCTCGTCGGTCTTCCCGGCATATTGCAGGGACATCCCCAGGCGATAGCGGGCCATGGCCGAGTTTTCGTCCTTGGGGAATTGGTCGAGAAACTTCTGATACCGCCCCGCCGCCTCGGCGAATCGCTTTAACAGAAACTCGTCTTCCGCCGCGACGAAGGCGATGGCCGCCGATCGACGGTCCGAGCCGTACCGCTTCAGGAACTCCTCGCACCGGGCCTCGCTCTCCTCGTACTTCCCGGCCTGGTGCTGCAATGTGGCCAACAGAACAAGGGCATCGGGAAGGAGCGGATGGTCGTCGAATCGCGTGACGAACTTCTCCAATTCGGCGATCGCCGGTTCCAATTCGCCGGCCCGACCCAGCGCGACGGTCCGATCGTAGATCATCTCGGCGACCAGCGTGCTTTGGGGATACGTCTTGAGCGCCTTCTGGAGCCGCCGGGCCGCGGCCTTGAATTTTTCCTGCCGAAGCTCGCACTTGGCGATCCAGTAAGTCGCTTCATCCGCCGAATCCGGCGCGGCCTGGGCGGCGAGTTCAAACGACTTCACCGCGGCGTCGAACGACTTCGCCTTGTACCAGGCCCTGCCGCGAAGGAGATGCGCGGCCCCCAGTTGAGATCGATCCGGATTTTTTTCAATGAGCTCGTCCAACAGCCGTCCGGCCTCGGCGGAATCGCCCTTGGTCAGGAGCAGGAGGGCCAAACCGTACAACGCCTGCGATCGGAGGGGGCTTTCCGCCTTCAAGACTTCGCGGTACTTCCCGATGGCCTCGTCCGCGCGATCCAGATGGTGAAGACATTGGGCGAGAAGCAAATCCGCTTGCAGCCGGTTCGGGGATTTTGGAAACGTCGCCAGCAGTTTTTCAAGGTACGGCGCGGCTTCCGTATACTTCGAGCGGGCCATCTCCGCCATCGCCGCAATCAGACAGACGCGCTCGATCTGCGGCGCGTTAGGCCATCGATCCAACATCGTCTTACAGCGATCGGACGCTTCCCGGGTTTTTCCAGCCTTGAACAGGGCCTCGGAAAGCTGCGCACCGGCCTCCACCGCAAGTTTGTGATCGCCGTGTTCGTCGAGCACCCGTTGAAAGACAATGACCGCGCCGTCGAAGTCCTGCGCCGCCATTTTGCACTGGCCGAGCATGGTCAGCACGTCCGCGGCGAAGACAAAGTTCTTCACTTGGGCGAGGGTTTCGAGTTCACCCGCCGCATCTTCCTGCTTGCCGGTGCGAAAATAGCAGACCGCCAGGCCATAGCGCGCGACGGAAGCCTTCTCATGGTCGGCGTGATCGCGCAGGAAGTTTCGATATTCCGGGGCGGCAAGCTCGTAGAGGCCGCGCTGCAGGAATCCGTTGGCCGCGTAATAAGATTGCAGCAACGACGCGCCGTTGGGATCGTTGTCCGCCGCCCGGGCCGGTGCAAGAGCGAGGGCCAGCAGGCAAAAAACCCATCCGCCGCGGGGTTGGAGTCGAAACATGACGGCGTCTCCACGATTCTTGATTTTGTCAGCCGGTTTGCGGCCGCGCCTGATTACGCTACGCCGCAGCCGGGCCCGGGGATCCCATCGATCGTCAAAAAAATTTGCGGGGGCCGGCTTTCACCCAGTCTACTACTGCTGTCGTAACTACTCTACTTCAAACGTAGTAGGTTTTGCAACTTCACACGAGCGGATCGAGTCGCCTGGAGCTTTTTTCCTGCCCGACGCTGACCGACGCGCGGGCTAACTAATGGCCGGGAAAGGAGCTTAGGTGAACGGCGACCTCTTTCGTGCGCCATTTCCGAGTCATCGAAGGTAGAATCGAACCATGGTTGACCCAAGCCAGGGTGCGGCATTGAGCTGGGCGAGCGAGCGTCACCTGCGGCTCAGCTTTGGCGCGGTGGATGCCGCTCAGGGCCCGGCACGAGTGCCTGCGGCACTGGCGGCGATCGAACAGGCACGCTTGCCGGGGCTCCTCGCCGTCACGCCCGCGATTTCGACGATTCTGCTCGAATTCGCGCCGGATCCACTCAACGAACAGCATATCGTCGAAGCCGTTCAACAAGCGCTCGCGACGGCCGTGGAGCTTCCCGGGCGCGCCCGGACGGCCACCCTTGAAATCCCCGTTTGCTACGATCCATCTTGCGCGCCCGATCTCGAAGAGCTGGCCCGATTCCACGGCATGGATATCTCGACGCTGGTCCGACTGCACTCCGAGCCGGAATACACCGTCCAATTTATCGGCTTCGCGCCGGGGTTCGGCTACTTGAGCGGGCTGCCGAGCCGGCTCGTGACGCCGCGTCTGGCCACGCCGCGCGTGCGCGTGCCCGCGGGGAGCGTGGGCATCGCCGGCGAACATACCGGCGTCTATCCGATGGCGGTGGCCGGCGGATGGAGATTGATCGGACGAACGACGTTGACGCTGTTCGATGCCGCGCGAGAGCGGCCGTCCCTGCTCGCGACCGGCGATCGGGTGCGCTTCGTGCCGATCGATCTGGCGGAGTTCAACGCCAACCTGCGAGGCCGATCCGATCATGACTAAACGGGCGGCCTTTCGCGTGATCGAGTCGGGGATGCTCACGACCGTCCAGGACCTTGGACGCGCCGGTTGGACTGGAATCGGAGTGGGTCGTGGCGGCGCGGCGGACACGCTTTCGCTGCGAACGGGCAACCGCCTCGTCGGCAACCAGGACGGCGCGGCCGCGCTGGAAATGACACTGACGGGCGGGACGTTTGAATTTGTTCGCGGGGCGATCGCGGTCCTGACAGGCGCCGCCGCGACGGCGCGAATCGACGGTCGAAAGGCCACTCGGCCCGTCCCCGATGGGAACCCTTTTGAGATTTATTCGGGAGAGCGACTGATCGTCGGCGCGATGGAATCGGGCGCGCGGACGTATCTTTGCGTGGCGGGCGGAATCCTCGTCCCGGATTTGCTCGGAAGCAAATCGACTCACCTTCGCGGTGCGTTCGGCGGAGTGGACGGCCGCGCGCTTCGCCCCGGAGACGGCATCGACGTCGGCAAACCGGTCCGGAACCCGATGGACTCGTCGATGGCCCAGCGAGCCCGGGAGTTCTGCCGGCCGTTATTAGCGCGACGAAGCCTGCGAGCCGTCGAGGGCGCGCATGGCAAAAACTTCGACGAAAAATCCGTCGAGTCCTTTTGGGCATCCGCCTTTGAAGTCTCGATGCAATCCGATCGCACCGGCCTGAGATTGAGCGGGCGAATCGAACCGCCGTCGCCGGGCGGCCGGATGCCAAGCGAGGGAATGATGCAGGGCGCCGTACAGGTGCCCGAGTCCGGCGCGCCCATCGTGCTGGCCGTCGATCACCCCACGACCGGCGGCTATCCCGTCATCGCCTGCGTGGCGGCGGTCGATCACGCCGCGCTCGGTCAGATTCGCCCGCTGGAGACGCTTCGGTTTGAGCGCGTCCGTCTCGCGGAGGCCCGCGCGCTGTTCGCGGATCAGGAACGTCGCTTCAACGCGGAGGTCCCGCCGCGATGAGCACGCCGACCGCGCCTTATTGGTGGCACGAGATCGATTCCCGGGCGTGGCGGGCGCTGGCCGCGTCTGGCGCGGGTTGGATGCTCGACGCCTTGGATGTGACCATCTACATCATCGCATTGGGGGCGATCGGCGACGAGTTCCATCTGAGCAAGGCGGAGTCCGGCGCGGTCGCATCGGGAACGCTGCTCGCGTCGGCCTTCGGCGGCATTGTGAGCGGAATTCTCGCTGACCGATTCGGGCGCGTGCGCATGCTGATGGTCTCGGTGATGATCTATTCCGTCTTCACCGCTCTGACAGCGACGTCGCAGAGCCTCGCACAACTTGTCTTTTGGCGCGTTCTCGTCGGGCTTGGGATGGGCGGCGAATGGTCGGCCGGGGCGGTGCTGGTGTCGGAGACCTGGCCGGCACGGCATCGCGGAAAGGCCATCGGGCTCATGCAGTCCGGCTGGGCGATCGGATACATCCTGGCCGCCGTAATCGGCGCGCTGATCCTCCCACACTGGGGATGGCGACCCATGTTCCTGGTGGGCTTCGCGCCCGCCCTCCTGACCATCTGGATCCGGCGCAACGTGCCCGAACCGCAGGCCTGGAAAAACGTGGCAGCGACCGGCCCGGGCACGATGAGCATCTTCACCCAATTGATACGACCGCCGCTGAGATTCCGCGTCCTGATCGCGACGGCGACGACGGCGGCCCTGCTCTTTTCCTATTGGGGCCTGTTCACCTGGGTCCCGACCTACCTGTCAAGCCACGATGGCGGCGCGGGGCTGGGCATCGTAAAGTCGACGGCGTGGATCATTCCCATGCAGGTCGGCGCCTTCTTCGGATACACCAGCTTCGGATTTCTGGCGGATCGATTCGGCCGCAAGCCCACCTTCATCGCATTCGTGCTGGGCGCGGCGGCCATCGTTCCGATTTACGGCGCCAGCGCCCGTAGCGAACTCACGCTGATGCTCCTCGGGCCGGTCGTGGGGTTCCTCGGCCACGGCTATTTCAGCCTTTTTGGAGCGATGCTCGCGGAACTGTTCCCGTCGACGATGCGCGGCACGGCGCAGGGGTTTTGTTACAACGCCGGTCGCGCCGCCAGCGCGCTGGCCCCGTGGGCGATCGGCTCTATGGCGGATCGACGCGGATTGGGTTTTGCCTTGGGCGCGACCTCCATCCTTTACGTGATCGGCGCGGGGCTCGTGTTGATGTTGCCGGAAACGCGCGGCAAGGAGATCGCATGAACACCATCGATCTCAACTGCGACCTCGGAGAGCGCGACGATGCGACCGGCATCGCTGTTGACCTGGCATTGCTCGATATCGTGAGTTCCGCCAACATCGCCTGCGGCGGACATGCCGGCGACGAGCCAAGCATGATTCGCACGGTCGACGCCGCGATGCAGCGCGACGTCGCTCTGGGCGCGCATCCGGGCTATCCGGATCGCCGGAACTTCGGGCGTATTTCCTGCGAGATGGCCGCGCAGGAACTCGAAGATTCGATCGCGACACAGATCGCCTCGCTTTTTCAAGTGATCGATCGCCGCGGCGGCAAGCTGACCCATGTCAAAGCGCATGGGGCCCTGTACCACGCGGCGATGCGCCGACCCGAGACGGCCGAGGTTTTCGCAAGCGCCGTCACGCGAGTCATTCCATCCGCGATTCTGGTCGGTCAGGCCGCCGCGCCGGCGCTCGACATTTGGCGCGCGATGGGGCTTCGCGTCGCCGCCGAGGCGTTTGCTGACCGCCGATACGAATCGGACGGTTCATTGCGAGCCCGTGGCGAGGCGAATGCGTTGATCGACGAGCCCGCACAGGCCGCGGCCCAAGCCGTCCGAATTGCAAGAGGCACCGGCGATATGGTGAACCTGCAGGCGCAAACGATCTGCGTCCACAGCGACACGCCCAACGCCGTGAACATCGCCCGGGCCGTGCGCGACGCACTCGCCCAGGAAGGCATCCGGATGGTCGCGGGTCTCGGTTCTTCCAGGGAATGAAAAAAGCGGGCGCCGGCGCGAAATCGCCGGCGCCACATTTTCGAACTCACTTCGATCGAGCGGTAATTAATCTTCGGGCGGGCAGTGTTTCACCTCCTTGAAACTGATACGGCAAGGTTCCGTGCCACTCTCGCACCAGACCTCCAGTCCGCGATTCGTATCAACGGTCGCGCACTCGCGGTCACCTTGCTCCACCTTAGTAGCCGGGCCAAGCGGGACGCCTTCACAGTTATAAATCCGGAATTTGACCACGCAATTACTGGGGTTGCCGTCCTTGTCGGCCGCCTGGACCAAGAAGCGCCGGGTTCGAAAGGGCGGAGCGGGATCGCACTCCGTCACGACGTGGTGCTTGAAGTCGCATTCCGCCTTCACGTTCACATAGTCACCCGCAGGGACGGGATCCGTGGGCCAGTTCAGCATCGCCATGACCAGGAGGTCGACATCTTCGGAGTCCCCCAGCCCATTGGCATTGACGTCAAAGGCGCAGAAGTATGGGTGGGACGGACCCTCGACATAGGCGTCGATCAGCTCTTTGAGATCGCCGCCGTTTATGTGATTGTCGCGGTTGGGGTCGAGCGGCGGACAATTCACCGGCAGACCGCCGGCCACGGCCGGAGTGAGCCCCAACTGCATTCCACCGGGCGACTGCCAGCCGCCGGGAGAGGACGGGAAGAATCCTGGTCCGCCTCCCTGAAAATAAGGGGGAGGCACGACAAACCAGGACTTCAACTGCAGGCCATCTAACTCGATGGTAACGCCCGCATCGAAAATCAGCGACGATCCAACCCCATCGATCCGCGAGAATACGAACACCGGCCTCACGGGCAGAGTGGCGTCAAAGGTCCCGCCGTTGGCGTGCGTCTTCGTGACCGTCATCGTGCCGTAAGGTTGGGGCGGTGGAATGGTCAACTCTACCTTCCATTCATGGCCCGCCGCTGAAATCGGCTCGACGCTCACCAAGTTCAACGAGATCAACTCAGTCAAGATCACATCCGTCGATCCGATGTCGGGAAGTTCAAGGGGGTCACGCCGTCGAATGATTGTGTCCGCGTCGCCGAAGCCGGGGGCAAAGGCGCTGCCGCCGAATAGGACAGTGCCCTCGAACGGCATGGAGCCCGGCTCGAAAAAGTTCGCCGGTATCGGCGGCACTTCCGGTCCACCGAACTGAACGACCGGGGCTTGGTCGGTGGCCCACCAGTCGTCGCCAGGCGGGATGGGCGGGAAGCCCGGGTCACAGAAACCGCACCCAGTCAATTGAATGGTGTAAGGACCATTGATGATCGTGTCTCCCTGCCACTGGGCCAGCGGCCCAGGCGCGCCCGGACCGTCGGGCTGGCGCTCGACGTTGAACGGCGAGTCGTTCCAGATGAAGTTTGCTCCAGGATTCAGCGGGTCACGATCGTACACGCCGACGCCCAGGTAATAGATCCCGGGACCGGGCACAAACTGCCCCGTAAGCCGCGACTGCGTCCCACCGCTGGGAGCATCATCGTTGTGCGTCACGCCGATGCCACCGGCGTCAAAGAGAAAAAGCTGCGTGTCGAAAGTGGCGCCGCCGACCGTTGAGGCCTGGAACTGGAGCGGATCATCAATGCGAATGCAATACAGATCGATGTCGTTGGGGCCAGTGATTGAACCGTTGATGGCCGAAAGCGATCCAGTCCCGGACGTATGCTGCCCGGGCAGCAGATCGAGCGCGTCGCCCTGTTCGTTCCAAGTGCCGCCGGGAGGCGGGAGCTCGATCTGACCATAATTGCCGGGCGTCGGCGACGTTGTTCCAAAGATGATCCCGCCTTGCGTGACCGTGTACGCTGGATCGAAGTAAATTTCCAACCGATCACCCGCATAGTTGATCTGAGCTCCGTACTGGGGAGCACGCGGCGCGAGCCGCTGAAACAGCGCCTGACAAATGATCGGGCCGTCGGTCTGAAAATTCAGCTCCGCCGCGGACACTTGAGTGCTTAATTCACCGACGTCGGTCACGATGCCGGCCGTGAAGATCGCCGGTTGGTTGATTGGATCGAATGGGTTAAAGATGCCCGGGAACGCAGCGATGGCGGAAGTCGTGTCTTTGCGAACCAACTGATCGGCTGGTTCACTCGATCCCATATCTGTCATGCGCACGATCGACGCCGCCGCGACGCTGCTGACGGAACAGCGGCCCGGCCCGCTTGGGGCGGCGGCGGCCCCGGCTAGGGTTAGACCGTTGACGGCCTGATCTCGCTTCAGTTCAGCAGTGTCGCCCGGATTTACCGGAACCTGCACGGTTCGTGCATTGCCGTCGGTATGCGTGAACTCGATCTTGACCTGCGCGGGGACATTCGTCAAAGGAGGCGAGAACACAAGTTCCAGCGGGGGTGTTCCCGTCAGCGGTTGGCCGATCTGGATGTGCTGCTGCCGAACCTGATTGCCCGACTGCCCCGGCAGAGCGCCGCCCGGCGCGCCGACATACTCGACGCGATAGTTGACGTCGTAGAAGCTGTCAAGGTTCCAGTTGCTCCCTTGCCTTGTAAGCGTGGTATGGCCGGGGCTGGGCAAGCCCCATGGCGTACCCGCCGTCACTTTGAGCAGGTCGAAATCCGGGTCCCCACCGATCTGACCTTGCAACGAGAAGAGCTCAACTGAAAAGGACTGAACATTCGCCCCGTAGGGGCGCGCGGCCGAATCAATGCGCCCATTCAGCGGCAAAATGATGTGCCGTTGCCAAGCCCCCAACGTTCCCGTCCCGGACAGGTGAATTCGAACCTGTCCATTCCACGACTGAATGTCTCCTCCCGGAAACACGCCGCCGGGCACGATCGGTCCGCGATTGAGGAAGAGAATCTCAAAACCGTCGATGAGAATGTCGAAGCCCGGGCCATTCGTGATGACGGTAGGGGGAAGCGGCTGATTGCCCACGACCGTCGGCGGCTGATCGGCTGTGTCGGCAGAGCCGCTTGGTCCGACGATGACGGGCTGGTTGCAAGCCACACCCATCATCAGACCCAACAACGATGCAGCGAAGAAAAGGGTAGGAAGGAACTGCAAACGCTGGATGGGGATGGCTCGCAGATCTAACCCAGAATGGCGCCGCTTTCGGCGCCATCGGCGGTTCCGGGTCGCCGGCGCGGTGATTCTCATACCATCTGGCGATCTTGCCACACGTACTTTCAATTGCCCATCCGACGAGTACAGACCTTGGGCCGTTTCAATATGACGTCGCTCTCGGAACATAGGATTCTCCCTCGTCAGGTGCCCGAGCATGAAACCCGACAAATATTTACTCGCGCGATGGAGAAGTTCGGACAGCGCCGGAGAAGATATGTTGACCGTAATGAATCTCGCGCGTTTTCTAGTGATTCAATTGTACGCCGGACACTTTGCGATATTCAACGAAAAAAGGCGAACTCAATTATTGGGAAAAACCCCTATTGTGAAGATGCGGGCCAAAACCGCAGCCGTTAATCAACGA
>CAYPXR010000047.1:0-100743 GCA_964414585.1 uncultured Planctomycetaceae bacterium | reverse complement strand
CGCACATGCTGACGGTCAACAACCCGCTGACCACGGGTCGGTATCGATAATAAACATCGCGGCCGGAGGCGCCGCAACTCGCACCGCTGCCGGGGTCCGTGGTCGTGGCAGGTGTCGTCTGCCCAAAGTACACCATCCCCGGCGTGATGAATTGGGCATTCACGCAGATGTCCGCCGCCTGCACGCCGGAAGGCAATTCACACTCGTCCGGCACCTCATCGCCGTTGCAGTCGAGTGACGCCATGGACGCGATGTCGCAAAGATCCGAATGCCCGTTGCCGTTGCAATCGACGAACCCTTCGCATTGATCGAAGGTCCCGTTGGAGTCGCAATCCTCATGCCCGGGTTCACAGTCATCCGGGACGCCGTTGGAGTTGCAGTCGTTGCCCGCCAATTGGCAGACGTCGGCGATCCCGTCACTGTTGCAATCCATCTCGCATTCGTCCGGCAGGCCGTTGGAATTGCAATCCTGGCTGGTCAGGTTGGCGATGTCGACGTCATCTCCCACTCCGTTGGAATTGCAGTCGTTCGGCTCGATCCTTCGAAAGTAAACGTCTTGTTCCCCGTTAAAGGTCGCGGCGTAGGCCAAAGACGCGCCCGCGTTATCCGAGATCATGTGGTAGTAATCGCCGATCTTGTTTTGACTGGGAAAGCCCAGCAGGGAATTCCACGTGGGTGTAAACGGATAACTGGCCGACCACGTGACTCCTTCGTCCGTCGAAAAAGAATAATACGTGCGCGAAAGCAAATTCTGTGCATCGTCCCGCGTATCGTTCCACACGACGTCGATGCGACCGTTGGGCGCCACCGACATGGTGCCGAACCATTGCCAGGCGCCGTTGGTCGTCGAATCGTCGTTCACCCGAACCGAAGCGCTCCAGGTCTGCCCTCCATCAATGCTTCGCGCGAACCGAATGTCGAGCGGATCGCTGCCCGGTGGATCGACCGACGCCAGCAAATACACGTGCGACGCATTCGAGGGATTGACGGCCAGCCAAACCTGTCCGGAAAGCCCGCCGGGATTTGGACCGCCGCTTGCGACGAGCGATCCGCCGAGAAAGTTTCCCGTGACCGACATCGCCCAGGTCGGCGTTATCGCCGAATTCTGCGCATTGGTCGATTTCGATACCACCATCGTGCCCAGGGAGCCCGAGGTCGCGCCGCAAACGTACACCGCGCCATCCGGTCCGACCGCTACGGTTCCAAATCTCGGGCTGTTCGTAATGGCGATGGGCGTCATCCAGGTGGCCCCGTGGTTCGTCGAACGAGTGAACAATCCGGCGCCCGAACAGGTTGCCGCGAATTGCCACGCCGCGTAAATGTGTCCGTCGCCAATGCCGCCGGTGCGATCGATGTCCATCCAGGCCTTGTCTCCCCCGAACGCCGCGACCTGGGTCGGCCACGTCTGTCCCGCGTTGGCGGATTGCCACACATCCATGCAAAAAGTCTCTCGCAAACTACAGTAAAAAAAACGCCCCGCGGAATCCGCGCCCAGAATCGGATCGCTTCGAAAAACACCAGGCTCGAGAACACCGGGGAAAGTCCACGTGTTTCCGCCATCGGTGCTGTAGGCGTAGCCCCCCTGGCGAAAATTGGAGGCAATCGTGTCAAACTGCCGCCAACCGATCGCCATGTGCATCGGGTTGGTCGGGTCGATGGCCAGCGTCGTCTCATTCCCCGCGTCACCGACGATATTCTGCCCCAAACCATCGACGTTGACTTGGACGCCGATGCCGGTATTGGCGTTTCTCGAAGTTCGGGAACCCGGAGGCCGTTGCGCCGGCGGCAGATAGGGATCCTGCCTTTTTTCAAGGTGCGGGGACGTCGGAGCCGCGCCCTTATCGACCGCTTCGGAAGGAGATGCGGCACTGAACAGGTACGCAACAGCCAAAAACGCCGCGAGGACGATACGCTTCAATGGACGCTCCCTACACATAAAAACCTCCGGGATCCCCTCAACAGAGTGCTCGTTCCCTCAATCATATCAAATTTCGAGGATCGGTTTTGGCCGGGACGGAATATTTTTCCTACGACCTATTCCCGAAGGGGCTTGATTTGTCGAAGGGCTTGCCCCATCGCTTCTCCGATCGGCGCGCGGATGACCAGATCGGCCATTTCGTCCAGCGGCGTGGGCTCCCGATTCACGATGACGAGCTTCGCCCCGCACCGCTTCGCCGCCTCCGGGAAACCCGCCGCCGGATAGACAACGAGGCTTGAGCCGATCGCCAGAAACAGATCGCAGTCCCGCGCCCATTGCGACGCCTCAATCATGACCGCCGCCGGCATCGCTTGCCCGAAAGAAATCGTCATCGATTTCAGATAACCGTCACAGGCATCGCAGATCAACTCCTCCTCGCCGGAGTCGAGCCGTCGCTGAATCTCCTCGCAGCTCCACCGCTTGTCGCATGAAAGGCAGTGAGCTTTCATCGCCGTGCCATGCAGCTCCAGCACATTTCGGCTTCCAGCCCGTTGGTGCAATTCGTCGATGTTCTGAGTGATGATCCCGTGGAGACGGCCCGCGGATTCCAGCGTCGCCAGCGCCGCATGACCGGCGTTGGGCTTTGCCGCGAGCAGCGTCGGCATCATCTCCCGCCGCTGCCGCCAGAATCGCTTTCGTTCTTCGGAATCGCGGACAAAATCGTCGAACATCACCGGCTGATGACGCGTCCACAGACCGCCGGGACTGCGAAAGTCGTCGATCCCGCTCTCGGTGCTGATGCCCGCCCCGGTGAAAGCAACCGCTTGCCTGGACTCCTGAAGCCAGTTCGCCAGCGTCGCAATCGCATCATCGCCCCGCACGATCTCGTCCTTACTTCACGTCCTCGATCAACGCCAGGATTTTATCCGTCAAAATCTCGCGCACATGCCGCCCCTTCACCCGCCCCGCCTGTCCTTGATCGGCCCAACGCACCGGATCCTCCACCGGCCAGCGAAACGTCGCCGTCTTACCCTGAATCGCCGGGCACTCCTTTTCCGCGTCGCTGCACACCGTGACGACATAGTCGAACGTGCGACCGGCGAATTCATCGAGGCTCTTCGATCGAAGGTCATCCACGCCGACTCCCGCCTCCGCCAGCGCCGCTTCCGCGAGCGGATGAACGTGCCCCGACGGATGCGTGCCTGCCGAAAAAACATCAAAGAGATGCCCGCCCAAATGCCGCATCATCCCCTCGGCGATTTGCGACCGACAGGAATTGGCCGTACAAACAAAGAGGATACTTGGTTTCGACACGTCTGGTTTCCTTCATATTTTGACCGGCTCGGCCGGCGCTGCGGCCACCGCCTCACTCAATTGACCGGCATCGAGAATGGGGAATCCCCCTCCCAACTTCTCGATCCTCGGCCGCTGCTGCTCCGCCGTCAGAAGCATCATCGCGCCAACCATCATGACAAACCCGCTGGCCCATTGTAACCCGGACAGTACCTCATTGAACCAAACATAAGCGCCGATCGCACAAAGAAACGGCGCAAGCTGCACGATCGCCGTGCTGACCGCGACGCCCAGCCGCGCGATCGCCGCGTAATACGACACATGACAAATCGCGATCCCGATCAAGGCCGAGGCGACGAGAATAAACCAGTTGAAGGCGCTCAACTCAAAGACCTGTCCGCCGTGATCCTTGCCCACGATCAGCATGATGGCCACCAGAACCGACGCGGTGTAAAGGGAAATCACCGAAAATGAGGTCATCGACGGGATGCCGCGCATGAAGTACCGAACGCACACGCCGTAAAGGCCGAAAAACGCCCCCGACGTCGCTCCAAGAACGATCCCCGTCGCCGTCGCATTTCCGATGGGCGCATGGCCGAGGAACACCGTACCGACAGACCCGGCGACGACCGCCGCCATCCCTGCCCAAAACAACCGGCTCTTCAATAACACGCGCTCATCGGCAAACAAGACAAAGGCCCCGATG
Organism: uncultured Planctomycetaceae bacterium; assembly: GCA_964414585.1. GTDB lineage: Bacteria > Planctomycetota > Phycisphaerae > UBA1845 > UTPLA1 > DATEMU01. Next base: position 96,826 of record CAYPXR010000047.1, on the reverse strand, counting down.
GTCGAGGAGATGAGCGCCACGCGAATCAGAAATCCTCCAAGGCCCGGGCCGATGTAATAAGGCATTCTGGCATAAAGAATCTGCCCGGCGCAATTGAACAGCGACGCCGGAATGGCCCGCTGCCAGATGCCCTTGGGCAAAACCCCTTTTCGCGCTCCGTTCAAAAGCAGCGGCAGCCACAACAGGGCCGAAATCCCATACCGCCAGCCGTTGGTCGTCCAGGCGTCGAGATAGGGCACGAGATGCTTGAGAAAAAGCAGGATGCTCGCCCATCCAATGAGCGTGCCCACGATAAATCCGATCCCCGCGAGGTCGTACTTTTTCCCTGATTCACTCACGACGCCAGTGTAGCGAAGCGGCATCTCCCGCGACAGCCGGCCGTCGCAGTTGGTGCTGGTACCGTTCGATGTGGAGCAGGTCGCCGCGGCGACTCGCTGTGGCGACCGCCCTCGGCAGTTTTCTTTGAATCAAGCTGTGCCAGTCCCTCGCAGTTGAAACCTCTCTTGCGGGAGATACGATCCAGACGATGACCCAGATTCCCCAACCGATCAGCCGGATCGAACGCCGAGCGGCCATTCTCTCCGTCGTCGTCGGGTTTGGGTTGATGGCGGCGAAGTTCGCCGCCTACGTCCTCACGGGTTCGTCCGCCATCTTCAGCGATGCCCTGGAATCGATCGTCAATGTCCTTGCCTCTGTTTTCGCCCTTTATTCGCTATTGCTGGCCCATCGACCCGCCGACGCGGAACACCCCTACGGCCACGGCAAAATCGAATTCATGTCCGCGGGCTTCGAGGGCGGCCTCATCGTCGTTGCCGCCCTCGCCATCGGACTCAAGACGCTCGACACTCTCCTCTTTCATCAAATCAGGATCGAGCAACTGGGCAGCGGTTTAGCGCTCGTTGCCGCCGCGATGCTCGGCAACGGCGCCACGGGAATCTACCTCATCCGTCTCGGTCGCCGGTACGGTTCCATGACCCTCGAAGCCGATGGAAGGCACCTGCTCTCCGACGCCGTCACCTCCATCGCCGCGCTGGCCGCACTGGCGATCGTCAAACTGACGGGCTGGATTTATGCGGACCCGATTGCCGCACTGCTGATTGCGGTTTACATCGGCTTCCTGGGCATCGGGCTGATCCGCCGATCCTTCTCGGGTCTCATGGACGAACAGGACGCGGCCGACGAGCGCCTCATCAAAAACATTCTCGACTCCCACCTCGGTCCGTCCGGCAAAGCGCCCCGCATCTGCTCCTACCACAAACTCCGCCATCGCCACACCGGCCGATACCACTGGATCGATTTCCACATCATGCTCCCCGTCAACCTCAACATCCAGCAAGGGCATGCCATCGCGAGTTCACTGGAATACGACATTGAAAAAGCCCTCGGCGAGGCCGACGCCACCGCTCACCTGGAACCCTGCACCGGCGCCGGTTGCCTTCGCTGCGGCACCGACGCGGCTTAACCGCGCCTGCTTCACATGCCCCTTCGCACACCACGCAAGCCGCAGTCGCCCATCCACTCGATGAGTTCGCAGGACCGGCTTTTCCACACTTTCTCCCGCTGGTATGATTCCGGCCGTCTCGTTGAAGGGGTCAGTCGTTCGGTCGATGGGTAAGGGAAACACCCGATGCAGATATTGAAGTTTGCAACGCACAACGTTCGTACGGTCGCGCCCGGCGATTCCATCGATCAGGCCATCTCGCTGATGGAAGAACACGGCATTCACCATCTCGTCGTGACCGACGGGGCGAAGGTCGTCGGAATGTTGTCCGACCGCGATATTTTGGTCAGCACGGGATGGATGCTCGAGATTGAACGCCACGCCCCGGACAACGCCGGCAAGGCGATCGTCGGCCCCCGCCGCGTGGAACAGATTATGTCGCGACCGGTGGAGACCCTCACCGCCGACGCGACGGCGAAAGAGGCCGCCGCCTGTCTTGTTGAAAGAAAATTCAGCGCCATCCCCGTCATGAATCGTTCGGCCCTGGTCGGGCTGGTCACGGAGACCGATCTGACCAGACACCTGCAAGAACTGGGAAAACAAGACGAAAAGGTCGCGACGTTTCTGGCATCGCCGGTCTCTGATCAGATGCGGTCACACGTGATCAGCGTCGGCCCCAAATGCCCCATTGCGGACATTGTTGGATTGTTCCGTCGGTATCGATTTCGACATGTCCCGATCACGGCGGGAACCGACTTACTGGGAATCGTCTCGGACCGCGATGTCCGGACGTCATTCGGCCTGTCGCAAATCCACGACATGAAGGCCCAGGAGGCCGCGAGGATCTTTGACGGTCCGCTCTTTGCGGCGGATATCATGCACAAACCCGTAAAGACGATCGGTTCCTCCGACCCGCTCTCGGCCGCGTTGGAAAAGATGCACCACCAACACATCCACTCCCTGCCGGTCATGCAGGACGACCGCCTGCAAGGCATCATCACGCTGACGGATTTCATCAAGGCCATTGCCCGGCTGGACCTGCTTTGATGTCCGTCCGCACTCGCCGCTATTCGCGGTCCGTGATTTCGATACAATTCCGCCGCCGATGAACAAGTCAAAATCGCTGACGCCCAAGGTGCCCTTATCGATCAGACTCCGTCTGTATGCCGGCGTCTTTCTCATTTTCGGCACTGTCGGACTTCTCTTCGATGTAGGCCTGACTCGTTCGCGACCCGTTTTCGGCGTCGCCGCCATGACCCTCATGACGGGCCTGATCTCCGTCGGTTGGTGTCATGCCTTTCAGTCGTCGAAACGATGGCTCCTCCTCGTGATCCCTTTCAGCTTTCTCGCCCCCATGACTTTTGACGTCCTTTATCCCCGCCAATCGGTGGCGTACCAGGTGCGCGGCGGCTTCAGCGCGCGACATGCCGCCGATGCCGTCGCCATCGGACTCATGTTCATCGGGGGCTATTCCTTGATCGTCAGCTACATCCGCCGGGAGGCCGAGCGGCTCGAACGGCTTCAGATCGAAATGGCCCTCGCCCAGCGCATCCATGAGTCGCTCGTTCCCCCGATCTCGCTCCGCACGCCCCACGTCGAAGTCTTCGGTCGTTCCGTCGCCAGCAGCAACGTCGGCGGCGATTTGCTCGATGCCGTTTCCGACGGCAAGACGGCCACTCTCTTCGTCGCCGACGTCTCCGGCCACGGCGTGGCGGCAGGCGTGCTCATGGCCATGGTCAAAAGCGCGATCCGCATGCGCCTCCGCGAAGGCGGAGCGCTCGACGCTGTCACCAACGACCTCAATCGAGTCGTCCACGACCTGACGCGCCCGGAAGCCTTCGTCACCTTTTCATGCCTGCGGTTCTCGGAGTCGGGCAAGGTGTCCTATACGCTCGCCGGACACCTATCCATCCTCGTCTATCGCCGCAAGTCCGCCGTGGTGGAAGAATTGCCCAACGACCATCTACCGCTCGGCGTCATCGGCGACGAGACTTACACCCTCAAGACGGCGCCATGCGAAATCGGTGATGTCTTTATTCTGTTGACCGATGGTTTCATGGAAACGCTGAACGCCCGCGACGAGCAATTCGGCGAAGATCGAATCAGGCAGCTCATCGCCCAACACGCGAACAAGCCGCTTCCGGACTTTTACCAGTCCTTCACGGCCGCCGTACAAGCCCACGGCCCCGCCGGCGACGACCAGACGCTGCTTCTGTCTCGAGTGTGTTGACGGTCCGGCGCCTTCGTCGAATCAAACCCGCGCCGAAAATCAACAAAGCGAAAGTCGCCGGCTCGGGAATCGTCGCAACAAACAAGCCGCGGGTATTATCCGTAAACCCTAGTTCGTAAAGATATTCGCCTTGATCGTTGAGGTATTGAAGGTGCCCGTCTTCACCGCCGCTCCCGCCGGCCATGGCTATCCAATCCACGGTCTTGAAAATGCCTGGGCGAACCTCCACCAAATCTCCTTCTCGTACTAGGAGACTAAGAACGCCGGATGTATCCCTCGCCCAGACTGCGAAGCTATTGGTCGAATTCACTCCCGATCCAGTCAGGTAGGAACCCACGATGATTTGATCCTCTGCGTTGACGGCCCAGGGCGTCGGCGAATCCCCAATAAGGACACCGGCGGGAAGCCCAGGCGCCGGATCGCCTTCTCGTAAGATCGAGTGGAACTCGCCCTCATTGAATGCCCATGCTGCGGTGTTGTTGCTGGCCGTCACCGATGATCCGGATAGCGAACTCGAAAAGACAACGGCTCCTGACCCACCCAGAAGCATCGATTCGGAGCCGAAGCCGCTCCAATTCATAGTCCCGCCCGATGGCGGTACCGGTGATCCACTTCGAGCAACTAGATTTACATTTCCGTTCGGATCGGCCAACCAAATTCCATATTTGTTTGACGTTGAAATACCGGTACCTCGCAGGAAGCTTTGGAATACGACATTTCCCAGATTGTTGATGAGCGGGCTTGTAGAGCCGATATCGAAAACCACTCCTGCTTCCGTGCCCGGCGCGGCCGCTCCTTCACGAGCAAGCAACGATAACGAACCCGTCGTCTCGGTCCAGATTCCGGAATCGTTCAACGCATTGACGCCTGTACCCGTTAAGCCTCCAAGGAACGCCGTCTGACCAAGGTCATTAAACGCCGGCCAAAACCCATTCCATCCCAAAGAACCAAACGATGAAAACTGGACTCCACTCGGCGTCCCTGGCGCGGAAACGCCTTGACGCGTCACCAACGAAAGCGTGCCGGCCCTCTCCGCCCACAAACCCACGGAAAGTGGTACAGACGGACCGCTCATATACGAAAAAAAAGCGGTCTGCCCCAATGAATTTGTCGCGGGATCAGATATCCAATTCTGATTATTACTTAGAGGATAATGGAACAAGACTCCGTCGGGCATATCCGGCGCTTGAACCCCATCACATGCAACGCGACGAATATTGCCGTTCGATGACGAGTAAACTCCAGCGCTGGTACCGAGCGGAAATATTCCAGTAAATGACACTTGCCCGGAATCGGCCATTAATGGCGACAAGAACTGCGAAAATGTTCTTCCCAAAGAATCCGGTGCTGTCCATCCTTGCCGCGCCACGATGTCGATGGAACCCGAGCTTGAAGTCGCCCAAATTCCTTCGCTGTTTGAAGAATTGATACCCGGCCCGCTGACAAAGGCGCCAAAGGCGACGGCTCCTTCACTGTTAAGAAACCAGGACGTAAACGTAGTAAACGTTCCCGTCTCGGGTATCCCAGGGACCGGATCACCCTTCATGACGACCGTTCGAGTCGGCATCCCAGCCTGCGCAATCGAACTGAAAGCCAATGCTCCAGCGATGATGAAATTCCGGCTTGCCATGATGGGAACCTCCTAAGGCGGGCGAGTCGACAACCATTATAAAGGAAATCGCCGGGAGTGCCAGGTATCAACGCTTTTCAACGTCGGCGGCGCTCAGTATGATGCTCGTCATGTAATTGTCTCACAGCGAAGGAGATAGCACCATGAAACGAGCCAAAATCACCATCATCGGCGCCGGCAACGTCGGCGCGACCTGTGCCCATTGGGCCGCCGCCAAGGAACTCGGCGACATCGTCCTGCTCGACATCGTCGAGGGCATGCCGCAGGGCAAGGGCCTCGACCTGCGTCAGGCCAGCCCTATCGAGCGATTCGACGCCAACATCATTGGCACCAACAGCTACGACGACACCAAGGACTCCGACATCGTCATCATCACCAGCGGCATCGCCCGCAAGCCCGGCATGAGCCGCGACGACTTGATGTCCACGAACATGAAGATCGTCCGCGGCGTCTCCGAGGAGGCCGCTAAGCGAAGCCCCAAGGCCGTTTACATCATCGTCTCCAACCCGCTCGACGCGATGGTGCAGACCTGCTGGAAGGCGACGGGCCTGCCCACCAAACAGATCGTCGGTCAGGCCGGCGTGCTCGACACCGCCCGCTACCGCGCGTTCCTTTCGATGGAACTCGGTTGCAGCGTCGAGGACATCGTCGCGGTCCTTATGGGCGGTCACGGCGACGACATGGTCCCGCTGCCGCGTTATACGAGCGTCGCCGGCATTCCCGTCACCGAGCTGATCCCCAAGGACAAGCTCGACGCGATCGTCAAGCGCACGCGCGACGGCGGCGCGGAGATCGTCAGCCTGCTGAAGACCGGCAGCGCCTATTACGCCCCCGCCGCGGCGACGGTGCAGATGGCCGAGGCGATCATCAAGGACAAGAAGCGCATCCTGCCCTGCGCGGCGTATTGCAAGAGCGAATACGGCGTCGGCGGCTACTTCGTCGGCGTGCCCTGCATGCTCGGCAAGGACGGCGTGGAAAAGGTCATCGAACTCAAACTCGAAGGCGAGGAGCGCAAGCTCTTCGACGCCAGCGTGACGCACGTGAAGGAACTCGTCGCATGGGTGGAGAAGAACTGGGCGTAGCTCAGTCGAAACCATGGCCACGGTCTATCTGGAAACAAGCTTCGTAAGTGCTTGCGTAACCGATCGCACGGATTCGGCAAGTCTGTATCGAAGGCAAGCCAGCCTCGAGTGGTGGGCAGGCCCCCGAGTTCGGTACGATCTTTTTCTTTCTGAGGAAGTCATTGCCGAGCTTTCGCACCCTTCTTTTAAGAAGAGTCGCGAAGCCCTGGATCACATTGAAGAGATTTCCATTCTTCCGATCACAGCGGATGCAATCGCAGTGGCGAATACCTTGGTTCAGGAGCGGGTAATGCCGGGGCCCGTCGCGGGCGATGCTGTTCATGTAGCCATCGCTACTGTCAATTCGCTGGATTACCTGCTATCATGGAATGTCAGGCATTTGGCGAACCCAAACAAGGTTGAACATCTTCGGCAAGTTTGTCACCAGTTTGGATTAACGCCCCCGATAATCCTGACACCTGAGATGATATGGGAGGCTTGATAATGGCCCAGGACGCACGCGACACGATTCCGCCCGATCCGCTCATTGATGAAATTCGTGCTATTCGCAAAGCAATCTCTGATAAATTCGACAACGACGTGGGACGCCTCTGTGAGCATCTTCAGGAAGCGGAGAAGAAACATCCGGACCGTTTGGTCAAGTCGCGCGCCAAACGCGCTCAACAATCGAAGTGAGCCCCTGTCGATGATTTCGGTAAGCGAACCATGTTTCGGGCGGTTGCTCTTGTGTTATCCAGTAGCCCATTTGTCGGCGGCGGCCATCACCAAACTCTCGTCGGTAAATCCGGCACGAGCAAACTCTTCGACGCCAGCGTGACGCACGTCAAGGAACTCGTGGCGTGGGTGGAGAAGAACTGGGCGTGACCGCTATTAATTCGTCGGCGATGAATAGAGCCGCCGCTAGGGACATGCGCCTGACACTATAACGGCAACGAACTGCCCAATATCGCGTCCATCGGTCATTTGATCGCCATTCAAATCCGCCCGCATCGGATCGCATCCCGGATAGGTGGCCGTATATGCCGGCGCATCGATCAGCGCCAACACGAACGCCGGCACATCTGCCAGGTCCCGATCCCCATCGCAGTCCAGATCGCCCGCACATGCCGTCCCCTGACGTTCAAACGCCCCCACATCGCTCGCCGACCCTGCGACCGTTCGCGGTTCGCTCGATTGATGCTTCAAATACTGCCGCGTGATGGCCGCATTCGGCAGCACCACCGGATTCAGCACGGTCGCTGCGTCGACGCATGGCGAGCCCGCCGCCAACCCGAACTCCTGCCCGGCCTCGTCCACAAACCCCGGCGCCGCCGTTTCGATTGACGTCCCATCGTCGTTGACCGTCCCGGAACCGCCGAAAAACCAATTCACCCATCCCGGCTTGAACCAGTTATGAGATAGGTCAAGCACCCCCGTGTCGTCGAGCATCTCCAGCAGCGTCCCCGGCGTCGTGACATACACCAGGTTATTCCGCGCGTCGCAATGCTCGTCGTTCGTGGACAGCCGCATGAGCGTCGTACGGTCCGTCCGCGTCGAGACCACGGTATTGTGATAAAAGTACAACACGCCCTTGCGATAATCGCCGAGCGTCCCGCTGTCGCCGCCATAGTGCAGGATCTGCCGATTTCCCGCGCCGGCCGGTTCGATCAGCACGTTGCCGTAAACATCCGTCTTATGATACGCCGGGTCGTCGCGAATGTCCGTGCTGTCTTCGGCGTCCACGAGATCAAGCTGGCGATTGCCGCCCTCGATCCAGTTGTACCGCACGACCAGTCCCGCCGATCGGTCCTTCAAATTGTTCCCGCCGGCACCCGATAGAAGCGGACCAAAGCGATTGTACTGATACATAATCCCGATCGCGGCGGTGTACGTATTGTGCTCGTAAATGCTGCCGGAGTTGCCGTTGCCGTAAATGTAGTTGCCCTCGATCGCGATATCGCGGGACACGCTGGCATCGAACGAACTGACGAACAGCCCGTTGCCGCTGTCGCGGATGATGCAATTGCGAATGGTAATGTGCTCGCCCCACTCGACATGGATCGCCGCGCCGTTTTGCGAATAGGTATGCACCCCTCCGTCATCCCCGGTATACGTATTGGGCGGTCGCGCCCCGCGAACGTCGAGCCCCTCCACGACAATCCACTTCGCGATTTCATTGTCCGGCACATTCGAGCCGCCGATCTTGATGACCGACCGCCCTTCGTTCCAATAGTTCAGCGGCGCAGGCGTCGTCGCATTCTGCCCGTCGATGACCGGTAATTGCCCCGCCGGACCCGCCACGCCGCGCACGCCGATCGGCGCGGCCTGCGTGCCCTGCAAACCGATCACCCATTTCTCGTGATAGGGCGCCACTCGCCAGTGAATCCAGACCGTGTCGCCCGGCACGAGCGATGCCCACGGCGCCGCGCCGATTGAGGTGTAGGGCTGTCCATCGCCGACGTGATAATCTGCCGCAAGGGAAACCGTAGAAGCCGGACAGAAGAGAAGATTCGTGAAGACGATCAGGCAGGGGACCGGTTTGAGGTGTCGACTCGGCACAGGGGATTCTTTCCCGCCGGGCCGCAATTGTCTACCACCGGGTTTTCCACGGAGTGACGCCGCAATCGTCCCGGTCGATCAAAGTTGCCGGTAGATCTGCGTTCCATGCTCGCGCGCCATGTTGAGCATCTCGTCGCGTACGAGCGGGAGAAAATCAAAAAACTGACCCTCCGGAAGATACCCTTTGACTTCTGAATAGATGGAGCTCATCGTCTCATGCACCGCCTGCGGCGACATCGGACATGCGAATTCCACGCCGATGCCCAGGTGCGGATCGCCCTGTCCAATCGTCATTTCAAAGAAATAGCCGGCGGCGATTTCCTGCCGGTCGCCCAACGCCTCTCGGACATGACTCAGGAGTCGGGAATCGATCTCGTTTTGCGGCAGGCAAAGCACCAGCGTTTGATCCGCCGGCACCGCCTGCATGAACGCCCTGTCCCCAGGGTTTCGTTCAGAGCGGCTTTCCGCCAGGGATGCGATTTGTCTCCGATCGAGTGTCCCGCCCGTCGGTCCCGCCGGATTGATGATGACCCGATCGACGCGCGTCTCCAGCGCCATGGCGAAGATGTCCGCCCCGTGCAAGGCCTTCCACGCACACCCTTGGGAACACCACGCTCGCAGTGCCTCTTCATCGGTAAAGGCCAGCATCGCAATCTGACCGTCGTCGTTTCGGATGGTGATCATGGGCACCGTCAGAGCCTGGTCCGCCGATGGCTGGCCTCGTGGGGTCGGGTCGCCCACCGTACGCGCCGTCGGGATGATCAAATCGCTCGCCAACAAGGCCTGATGAACGGCCTGATCCGCCCGCGGCGACGGCTTCGACGCCGCCCGCTGGATGGCACTGAGCAGGCTCCCGTTCTCCGCGACCGTTCCGCTCGATCCAAAGAAATGTGACAAAATGCCCATGGCCTTGCTTTCCAGTACCGATAAGGACTCCGTCGCTGCGACCTCTGCGCTCGACCGATTACTTTCAACCTACGATGCAACTCGCCCGTCAGGCAAACTTGCAGGGAAATCGGCCTGATCTCGCCGTCCGAGTTTCACCGTCGTCCGAAAAGAGTTCATGGGAATTGGTGGGGTGCGACAAAGCCAACAAACACATGATCGGCGGCAGACTTGGATTTGAGATTCGCAATCGCGGTGGAGGGGCGGGTCGATCAGGCCGAGAACTCGAGTTGGATGCCGAGCTTATAGCCCCCGATCGTCTGGGTGCAATGCACGACCTTTCCAAGGACCACGAGATCCTGCCCATCGCGATGCCAGTGAATGAGGATGGCGACATCGTTCGGGATTTCTTGCCGCGCCCGGGCGGTGATCCCTTCGGCCGAAACTTGCAACAGCGTGCACGTCTGCCGGAACGGCTCGTCGTCAATCTCGCCGCTCACCTTGATCTCACCGGAGCAGGTGTAGCGCCGCGACACTCGCCGATACTTGGGCTCCTTTTCCGCCCGGCTGTACGTCGAGACGATCTTCCACCACTCTTGTCGCGTTGTCAGAATGATTTCCGTTTGCGCATTCACCGGGATGATCCCCTTCCTCTGTCCTATCGGCGGTCCCTTTGGATGACATTACGATGGTCAAAGACGTCGTCACCGGACGCGCACCGATAATCTCGCATTTACCTCCCCCTCAATTCGAGAGACCGAAAAAATGGCGAGGAGCCGGCCGCTCGGATTGCCCGTTGAGCCGTCGTCGCCGGGCGATCGGGCCCCCGGCGTCGGATAACGACGATTGCTCAAATCGCCCGCGGATCGAGGCGATATGGTGGATGCGCAGAAACTTTCGTAGGGATGGAAGGACTCTGTAATCCGACCGGCGATGACGACGAGGGACTCTGATGAAAGATAATACGGTAGTGCTCCATAACCTCGATGACTTGGCTTCCTACGAATTGCCGGGCTTTGTGGTGGTCGCGCGAACGCGAACGCGCGACGAGTTGCGCGAGGCACTGGGGGCGATCCGGCCTCGGGTCCTGGTCCTGGACATCGACGAACTCCGCGCCAGCGACGCCATCGTCGGCGCGCTCGAGCTTTCGTCCGAACTCTGCATCGTCGGCGTGACCGACCAGGGAAATCCGCAAACAATGGTCGCGGCCATTCGAGCCGGCTGCAAACAGCTCACCACGAAGCCCGTCGATCCGAACGATCTCATCATCGCCATTCGCCGCGGCCTCAATGTGGTCACCGAGGCACATCAGGCCGGCCAGGTCTTCGGCGTCATCAGCGCCATCGGCGGCGCCGGCGGCACGACCGTCGCTTGTCACCTGGCCTTGGCCCTGGCCGATGGTTTGCAATCCAGCGCCCTCGTCGCCGATCTCGACCTGGAATTCGGCGGCGTGGCCCGCGCCTGGGATCTTTCGCCCAGCTTCACCATCGCCGACATCGCCGGCTCCGGCACGGTCGATACGATGCTGCTCAAAAAAGCCACCTGCGAATTGGCGCGGGGGATTTCGGTGCTCTCTCGACCGTGCAAGATCGAAGAGGCCCACGCCATCGACGAGTCGATGATCGGAATGATTATCCAAAGCGCGCGCGGCGCTTACCCGTTCGTCGTCCTCGACCTCCCGCGGAAACTCGACGCCGTCGTCGGCACCGCCCTCGAACAATGCTCCAAATCACTCATCATTACGCAGGCGACTGTCCCCGCCGTCGATAATGCCAAGCGATTGTCCGATGCCCTGGTCACCGCGGGCATGGAATTTGAAAAGATCGAGTTTGTCCTGAATCGCCACCGCAAGAATTTCCATGCCCTGACTCCCGATGTGATCGAAAAAAATCTGGGCAAGAAACTCTTCGGTGTCATTCCCAACGACTTCAAAGCCGTTTCCAGCGCCATGGACCTTGGAACGCCGGTCACCAGTCGAAACCCGGTCTATCGTGCGATCGCGGATCTGGCCCTGAAGATGTCCGGCCGGACGCCGCCGAAGGAACAACGCGGTTGGTTGGCGCGGCTTACCGCGGGCAAATCGGCCCATCCGGTCGGCTGAGGCTTCGGAGTATTAATCGATGGACGATGCCGTCGCGGGCAGGCCGCCGGCGGTCTTCGCTTCACCAGTCCCCACCAGGGTTAACATCCGATCGAGCGCGATCCTCGCCAACGCCTTGGTCTCGGGATCGACGCGGATCTGATTGACCACTCGACCCGCGGCCAGTTCGTCCAGCGTCCACAACAAATGCTTGCGGTCAATCCGGTACATCGTCGTACACAAACACTGAATTCCCGCCAGGAGACGAATCGTCTGGACGCCCTCGAATCGTTCGGCCAATCGATGAACAAGATGGACCTCGGTCCCCACGGCCCACTTGCTGCCCGGCGGCGCCGCTTCGATCGTCTTGATAATGTATTCCGTGCTCCCCGCGAGATCGGCCTTCTGCACGACCGACCAGTCGCATTCGGGATGGACGATCACTCGAAAGTCGGGATCGATCGCCCGAATCTCATCGACCTGCCGGGCGGTAAATAGCTGATGAACGCTGCAATGCCCTTTCCACAAAATCACCGTCGCCTGGCGAGCCTGCTCCGGCGAAAGTCCTCCGGTCGGCAGCTTGGGGTCATAGACCGCCATCGCGTCGAGGGGCCAACCCATGTCATAGGCCGTGTTTCTCCCCAAGTGCTGATCGGGAAGAAAAACGGCCTTCCGCCGTCCCGAAGGATGCGACGGCGTTTCCCCACCAAGCGCCCACTCGAGAACGCGCCGCGCGTTGGAACTGGTGCAACAGGCCCCATCATGTCCCCCAACGAACGCCTTCACCGCCGCTGAAGAATTGACGTAGGTAATGGGGACGATTTTCGCCTCGGGGGAGGCCTCGGCGAGGAAGTCCCACGCCTCCTCCACCTGATCGATCCCCGCCATGTCCGCCATGCTGCATCCCGCCGTCAGGTCGGGAAGGATCACCTGAACTCGATCCGACGTCAGGATGTCCGCCGACTCGGCCATAAAATGGACGCCGCAGAAGATCACGAATTCCGCATCTTTCTGCGAGGCAGCAAGTTGTGATAGTTTGAGGCTGTCACCGGTAATGTCAGCGAATTCGATGACATCGTCCTGCTGATAATGGTGCCCAAGGATGACTAATTTATTGCCAAATAAGACTTTATGACTACGAATCTGCCGACCCAGTTCAGCCTCGCTCATTGTGGAGTATTTTGGAGGAAGCGGCGATTGATACAGCATGGGGATCTCCAGACCTGGATTTCCAGCGGATTCTAGCATTCCAGATCCCCCTCGCAATCTCGCGGCTGGGGGTTCAGCGCCACCGTCCCCTTGGGTTCCCACAGGTTGCGGACATTCGTAATCCTCATGTAAACAATAGATTGCGTGCCGATTGAGGTATTCCCCTATCAAATGGGGAGATTTCCACAATTTCGTTGCTCCCGCCCTCTCATGCCAGATATAATGAACGAAACGGCTATTTCGCACGTAAAAAGGCCGGAAAGAGAAAAAGCTCGTGGCGAAGGAAACACAGTTGGAACTTGGTTTAACAAAGCAGCGCAGCACCGATCTGAATTTCTACCTCTACCGCCGCGCGCTTCACCCGGAACTCTTCCACATCTATCTCGATAAGCATATTAAATACGGAAACTTCCAGGCGGACATCTGGATCATCGGCCTCTCACACCTCGTCACGGTCCAAAGCAACGGAACCATGGTGACCGAGCTGACGGCGGTGCCCAGCGATCTCTTAACAGACCGCAACCTCGTCACGCAATTCCGCTTCCGCGGCGAACGCGATTTTCAATATCGTTTCAGCGACAACATGCGGTACATTTTCAGCAGCCAGGTCGAGGAGATGACCGAGCACATCTTCCGCACCACCTACCGCGACCTTGTCCGCTACGCAAAGCAGAAGGGGCTTTACGTCCCCTACAGCCAGTGGACGACGAACGGTCTCGAACCCTTCTCCTTCATTGACTTCGAGACGCGGCACACGGAGCTGCACGTCCACGCCTACCACGCCTTCCCCGGCGAGTGGCGAATCCTCCGGACGCAGTCCATTTTCGAGACCGCGCCGGCCGGCCGCAAATAATTGTCCTCGACATGGGGTCCGATGAATCGGCTGCGCGATTTTTTCGCGCGCGGCTTTACGGGGGTATTTGCGCGCCGAAAGTTGCTTTTTCGATGTCGATGTGATATGAAAGAGAAGCAAAGTGAGTTTTGTCCCTGTCATGTTCGAACACGGAGGCACCGTATGTCTTGAACCGATGCGTTTGAACCCAGGGCGCCGGTCGGTGAATGATTTCCGGGCGAACTCCGAAAACTCGGAGAGGTCCAGACGTCCCGCAAAGCGCCCACCTTGATAGCAAGGGTTCAAGAATGCCGCCTCCGAACGGCATTGCGGCGGAGATAAGACTTCACTTTGGGATCACCCGCCTCGTGCAAACGGTGCGGGTTTTCTTTTTGCCTTCCAGGATTCAATTCTTCGACCCTCTCGAAGACTTCGTGACCCGACCAAGTCGATCCGCCGATATTCATAAGGCAGTCGCCTTGGGCCCTGTTGCCGCCCGTTCGAGAACTGAACCATGAAAGCAGCCGAAAGCCCAGCCGTCTCCGCCAGCCCTATACCCGGCCTCGTCGGTCTCATGCTGACAGGATTTCTGATCCGCATGGCCGTCGCAAATTGGCTCGGCGGCGGCCTCCACACGCCTTACATCTACGACGAAGTCAGCTATGCCTCGCTGGGCGAACGATTGGCGACCGGCCAGGGATTCACCGAAGTCTCCGGCTCGCCCACCGCCTATCGCATGCCGGGATTACCCGCAATCCTTTCAATATTGTATTTCATCAAGGGCCCCGGAGTGGTGGCCTCGCGCGTTTACATGTGCGCGCTCTGTACGTTGGTCATCCCGGTCTGTTTCGCCATGTCTCGATATCTGGCCGGGGTTCGCGCCGGCTGGATCGCGGCAGTCATTGCAACGATCATGCCCAGTTGGGTGTTCATGTCCGGACAAGTGCTGACGGACGTCATCTGCGCGACCCTGATCGGCGGCATCTTCCTTGTGCTGAAGGACTACAAGGGACGACGATCGCTCCTGCTCCTGGGCGGAGTGGTCTGGGCCGCGGCCGTCTATGTGAGAAGTCCCGCCATCGGATTGGCCCCCGCGGTTCTCGGTTGGCCGTTCCTCGTGGAGAAAACCTGGAAAAAACGCTGTGCCGCCGCCGCAACGATCTTCTTCGCGTTCGTCCTGGTCATCGGTCCCTGGAGTGTGCGAAACACAAAAGCATTCGGCCGATGGGTCAATCTGTCCACTCAGGAAGGACCTGAGCTTTACAAATCCGCAAACCCCGACGCAACCGGCATCCTGAGCTTTGATATCCTGCGCTTCGATGAGGTTGGATTAGCGGTCTTTCCCGCCGAAAAATATCCAAACGATGCGGAACGATCGCACCTCTACAGCCAGGCCGCACGCCATTGGATGATGGAGAACCCGGGCCGTTTCCTCCAACTCATGGGGATCAAATTCATCCAACTTTGGAAGATTTTTTCACCGAGAGTCTCGATGAAGGAAAACCTGGCGATGGCGATCAGCTTCGGCCCCGTGCTGATTTTGTTTCTAATGAATGCCGTGCGCTCGTTGCGTCGGCCGAGCCCGCAATGGCTGCTCCTCGGCCTGATCGCCTGCCATACCCTGGTACACTGCATCTTCACTTCCCAGGTGCGTTACCGAATTCCGATTGAACCGCTCGTCGTCGCGATGGCCGCCGCGGAACTGGCCTATTGGTGGGATCGCTTTCGGCCGCCTCAACCCACGACGCCCATCCAGGTGGGAACCCATCGCACGGCGGCGTGAAGAATCGCCAGCGCATAAAGCCCCGCGACGACATCATCCAGCACCACCCCCCAACCACCGGGTAGCCTGCGCTCGACCCAGCTCGCCGGCCAGATCTTCGCAATATCCATAAAACGCTCCAGAAAAAACGCCGCCGTGACGATTTGCCACGTCAAGGGAAGCCCGATCAAGGCGATCCAGTAGCCGGGGATCTCATCGATGACGTTCTTCTTACTATCTAGCTCGCCCAATACACGGTCCGTCCGCCCGGCGACCCAGATGGCAAGAAACGTGAGAACAACTGAACAAATCAGAAATGACGCCCACCCAAGTTTGAAGACCCCCACGAGTAGCAGATAGCTCGGCACCCCCACCACCGCCACGGCGACGGTCCCCGAGGCGACCGGAACGAAGCCAAGATAGGCCAACGAGCCGACGAACAGCAGAAGCCGATCGGTCGGCGTGCGAACCTTCACGTTCGAAGTTTGTTCCGTCATGAAGCAGCGAAATAACGCGCGACAATCGGCCCGAGCTTCGCCACCGCG
Organism: uncultured Planctomycetaceae bacterium; assembly: GCA_964414585.1. Lineage (GTDB taxonomy): Bacteria > Planctomycetota > Phycisphaerae > UBA1845 > UTPLA1 > DATEMU01. The sequence goes on along the minus strand of CAYPXR010000047.1, from coordinate 80,592 downwards.
GCCGGCGAAGCCGCTTTCTTGTTCGTCCAGATCGCCGACTCCAGCGCCGACTGACAGGCACAGGGCTGCGGAGGAAGCGCGGCGAGCGAACGCACGAGCGAACGAATCAATTGGATGGAGTTCGCCGTCGCGGCCTCCATGTTGTGAATGATCTCGGCCAGAAGCTCGCGCTTATCGACGTTCGGATCGTGTGGCCGCCAGCAATCGTAATCCGTCGGCAGCGCAATCAGCGCGTAGCACATCTCCGCCTCGCGCGCCAGCTTCGCCTCGGGCATGCAGGTCATCCCGATCAGATCACCGCCCCACGAGCGATGCATGCGGCTCTCGGCCACCGTCGAAAACGCCGGACCCTCCATGCACACATACGTCCCGCCGTCGTGGACGGTCATTTCCAGCGTTGCGCCCGCCGTCACCATCGCCCGGCGCAGCGCCGGGCAAAACGGCTCCGAGAATTCCACATGCGCTGCAATCCCCGGCTCATCGAAAAACGATCCTGCCCGGCGCGTCGTGCGATCGATGACCTGATCCACGACCACGAGATCGCGCGGCCGGATTTCCTCTCGTAAGCTTCCGGTCGCGCCGCTCGCGACGATGTGCGTCACGCCGACGGACTTCAGGGCGTAAAGATTGGCTCGATAGGGCACGGCCGTGGGCGGCAGCGTATGGCCTGGTCCATGTCGGGGCAGAAACGCGACCTTCGCGCCCTCCCATTCCGCGAGGATGATCGCGGAACTGGGTTCGCCAAACGGCGTGTTGACCCGGCGTTCCTGCCCTTTCACTTCGCGCAGAAGGGCCTGGCCAAGTCCAGAGCCGCCGATAAGACCGATGATTTGTTCCGCCACGAAAGCCGCTCCAATTCCGAATGCACTATCGCTCCTCGACGGCGTATCGTCAATCATCCAGGGCCACGTTCACTTTCCGTCGTCGGCCCTTACACTATCCCTATGACGGCGCCTCGCGAACAATTCTCCTCCGCCGAATTGGCCATCGTCCTCAGCCACTACGACATCGGATTCGTGACCGACATCGTGGAATTCCCCAAGGGCTCCCACGCCGCCGCGAAGGTCATGGTCACAACCACCAAAGGCCGGTACCTCTTAAAACGTCGCCCGCGAGGCAAAGAAGACCCCTACAAAGTCGCCTTCGCCCACGCCCTGCAGAACTTTCTCGCCGACAAGCACTTTCCCCTGCCCCACCTCATTGGCACGAAAGAGAGCAATAACTCGATGCTCAAGATCGAGGACGCCATCTACGAAATCTTCGAGTTCATCGAAGGAGTCCCCTACGACGGCGGGCTCGTCGCCACCTACGAAGCAGGCAAAACGCTCGGGCTCTATCACAAACTGATCCAGGATTACCACCCCAAATGGGATCCTCCGCCGGGGCACTACCACGATGCCAAAGGCGTACACGACGCCTTTGCCCGAATGCCCCCGATTCTGGCCCAGCTGCCGTCGGCGGCCGGGCGCGACCGCGAAATCAGCCATGTCGTGACCCAGACTCGCGACGCTTACAAATCGGCCTCGCGCGCCGTCAACGAGCTGGGCCTGCCCCAATGGCAGACTCAGATCGTCCATTCCGATTGGCACCCCGGAAACATGATCTTCGACCGCGGACACGTCGCCGCCGTGATCGACTACGACGCCGCTCGGATCGCCGCGCGCGTCGTCGACGTCGGCAATGGATGTTTGCAATTCTCCATGGTCACCGGCGGGCGAGACGTCAGCGCCTGGGAGGATCGAACCGACACGGCTCGTGCAAAACGATTTCTGCGCGGCTACGATGAAATGAACGTCCTGTCGAAGGCCGAACTCGCCGCCGTCCCGTTTCTCATGCAGGAAGCCCTGATTGCCCAAACCGTCCCCCGAATCTTGAAATCGGGTACATTTGCCGGGCTGGACGGTTTTCTTTTTTTGCAAACGCTCATTCGAAAAATTCAATGGCTCCAAAACAACGGCGAGCTGTTCAACCTCATAACGGAAGTCGACTAGTAAACGCGGTCTACGAATGCCAAACGTCACCATTCAATTTTTCGGTCCCGCGAAAGACTTGGCCGGCAGGGAGTCCATGACACTCGATATCGCGCCGGGCGAAACCGCCGGGCAGATCGCCGGCCGGCTCGCGGACGCCTTTCCAAAGCTGGGATCCTCCCTCGGCCTGCGACTGGCCGTCAATCGCGGCTATGTCGCACTTAATCATGCAGTGAACGATGGCGATGAAATCGCCGTCATCCCGCCCGTCTCTGGTGGCGCGCCGGACCCTCGCGTCTTCTTGTCGCACGACGTGATCGAAGAAAGCGCATTAATCGCTCTGCTGCGAAGGAAAGATGCCGGAGCACTGGCCACTTTTTTTGGCACGGTCCGCGCCGACGCCGAGGAGAACCGGCGGCTCGTCGCCCTGGACTACGCCTCTTACACCGCGATGGCCATCGAACAGATGGAATCGATCCGGCAAAGGGCGTTAAAGGCCTTCGCGATTCTCGATGCCGTCGTCGCCCACCGCCTCGGACTGCTGGAGTTGGGCGAGACCTCCATCCTCGTCGCCGTCGCCGCCGCGCATCGAACCGACGCCTTCGAGGCCTGCCGCTGGATCGTCGATGAGGTGAAAGCCGACGTTCCGATCTGGAAGAAAAACATCTGGGCCGATGGCCGGACCGAATGGGTGGACCCGACATGTTCATGAATCTGTTTCGTGCCCTCGCCCACACCGCCGGCGGCGTCTGGCTCGGCGGAATCATCGTCGTCGCCATTGTCGCGCAAACCACCTTCGGCGTAATGCGAACGACCGATGTGGAAAAACCCGACGCCATCGCCGGGCAGGTCATGGCGAAAAATTTCGGCCGGTTTGATGTCGTCCAAATCTGCTGCGCGGCGACGTTGCTGTCATGGCAAGTCGTTTCGTTGGCGACCCAAAACCGTAGCCCGCGCAGTTGGTTGCGGTTCGGCCTGATCGTAATCGCCGGCGGGCTGTTGACCTACAACGTTGCTGTCCTCACGCCAAAGATCATCGATATGCAACCGCTCCTCGCCCGGCCCGATGCGGAAAAAGCCATTCGCGCCGCGTTTCAAGACTTCCACAACACCGCCGTGCGCGTCTCGCAGACAATGCTTTTTGTTCTTTTGTTCATCACGATTGAAATGGGATGGCCCAATCGACTCCTGCCCAGAAGGGGCGTTGGATCGTAGCCACGGGCGAAGGTCGCCGCGGCGACTGCAACCCGTGGATGACGAAGTAACACCTTGGCCTCGCCGCGGAAGCGGCGAAGGAGGCTGGAGCATACGGATGGTAAAAAAGGCAGCAAAGAAAAAAGCCTCGTCGAAGGCCTCAACCCAACGCCGGTGCAATGAATCTCCCGACGCCCGCGCCAAACGTGCCAGGGCAATCCTGAAAATCCTGCACCAGCTTTATCCTGACGCCGAATGCGCACTCGATCGAAAATCCGCGCTGGAGCTTCTCGTCGCCACGGTCCTCTCGGCCCAGTGCACGGACGTCCGCGTCAATATGGTCACGCCAATCGTCTTTCGAAAATACAAGACCGCCCGAGATTTCGCCAAGGCCAGACCCGAGGAGCTGGAAGAGATCATCAAATCGACCGGCTTCTATCGCAACAAGACCAAGAGCCTGATCGGCGCAGGTCGAGTCATCGACGAGAAATTTGGCGGCAAGGTCCCTGGAACAATGGAAGAGCTGCTCGAAATCCCCGGCGTCGCCCGCAAGACCGCCAACGTCATCCTCGGCACATGGTTCAAAAAAAACGAGGGCGTCGTCGTCGACACGCACATCGGCCGCCTCGCACACCGGCTCAAGTTGACGTGGCGATCGCGCGACGACAAAGACGCCGTAAAGATCGAGCAGGACCTGATGGAGATTATCCCCCGCGATGACTGGACCTTTGTCGGCCACGCCCTCATCGACCACGGCCGCCAGGTCTGCTCCGCCCGAAAACCCGCCTGTGACCGTTGCAAGCTCGCCCCGCACTGTCCGTCGGCGTTTGCCTTTGAAAACGCACCAACGAAATAGTCCATTGTTTGTTTGGGGATTCATCTCTCGGCGGCGGCAAGACCGGCATTCACTTGATGAATTCGGTCTGTTCGCAGAAGTGATGACAGCAGGGTCCGCATCGTGTGATAGGCAGTCAGGTCCACTACGTGCCCCGTCGCATCGTGCGGGCCAAAGGCAAACCAGCGTTCGACGGCATGATCGGATTCCCGCAGGAACACGCAGACTTCACCGTCCTCGAATCGGTAACCGCCCCAGCCAATTTCGCGCGCCAGGAGATACGTCCGTCCTTTGATTCGCCCATGTATCACGGGCACGGGACCGGACGCGTCGACAAAGAAGCCGTCGCGCTTCGCAAACGCCGACCACGCCGCATGGCTCCCGAAGAAGTTCGGCTTTTTGATGAACGGCCCGTCGTACTCCGGGCAAAACGTATCGCAGTTCCCGCAGTCGTTGCAGAAATCCGCGAAGTTAGCGATCTGGGCGTCCTTCTCGACGATGATTTCTCGCTTCTCTCCAGACTTTAATTGCCCGTTCGATACAACGAGATCGGTAAACGCAATCCGCTGCGGCTCACACACATAAACGAAGTTTGCCGCATTGGGACAGACCGGCAGACACTTGTCGCAGGTAATGCAATCAAACGTATCGAGGTGCGACTCGATCCGCTTGGGCTCCTTGCGATTGGCGTCTGCAAAGTAACGCGAATCCAGCCGCGTCTCTTCCGCGATCAAGACCAGATTCTTGGCCGCATTAACATTTGTCCGAGGAGATTCGGCGAATTCGTCCCTTTGGCTTCCAGGTCGCACCCGGTCAACATAATCATCGATCGTTCGCGCCCCGATCTTCTTCATTTCACCGGACAGCGTCGTCAAATATGCAGGTAATCGGCCATATCCCCCCGGCCGCAACAAATCCGTACACGTCGTCACCGGACAGAACCCGCACGCGATCATGTTGCTGAAGTTCTGCCGGTCGACACCGGCGCTAAACGTAAACGGCAAATCCGGCCCGACGGCCTTTCGGAACTCATCCGCCAGCGTCAGCGTAATCACGTGCAGCGGCTGTCCGGAGAGATACTGAATCTTGTTCTCCGGCGTGAAAAACGTGCGATGGTTCTCGACTTCCAGCGTATTGGAAAATTTCGCGCCGAACCCGCGTTTTCGCGAGGCGGCCAGGGACATGAGACGCTTGCACAGGTCCACGCCCTCCTGGAATTGCAACCCGCTCGCATACGCCGCCTGATTGACGCGTAGCTCGGTGTACCCCATCACGTCATGCAGCAGATGCTCCAGCCGCTCTTTGCCCAGCATCGGCGGATTCATCTTCACCACGACGTCGCAATCCATCTCGGTGATCAGAAACGTGCAAATCTTCTCGATCTCGTCCGCCGGGCATCCATGAAACGTCGACAGTGTGATGCTCCGCGACAGGCAAGTCGGGTAATCCAAATTGCGAAGACGGCCAAGCTCCCGCGGAATCTCGGCCCGCAATCGCTCGACCTCTTTCCTCGCTTCCTTCATCTGCTCGATGAACGCCCGCACCGGCGCGGACGAAATTCCCGCGAGGTCATACCCCACGCTCATATCCCAGATCGTTTCGGTCGCGTGCGACGTGATCGGCGAGTCGGGGATGATCCCGCCCTCGATGAGCATGTGAATTAGCATCGCTCCGGCGACGTACTCGCGCAGCGCCTCCGCAATCCTCAGCTCCTGCGACCATTCGATGTTGTAGCCGATCGTCGTCGCATCGATGCACGGCCGGGCAATCTTCAGCCGGTCGTTGATCTGCACCGTTTTCAGTTCAAGAATACGCGAACCCGCGAGCCACGACAGCACGAGGTTTTGCGCCATCTGCGTCTGCGGCCCGGCGGCCGGCCCGACCGGCGTTCCCGCTGGAAGCCCGTGAAATCGTACGGACAGGTCCGGCCCCTCCGGGTCAGGAATCCACCATTTCCGCTGCGGAAGGTGAAAAATCTCCCCGTGCCGTGCATATTCCAGCCGGATTCGTTGGATAAGGTCGGAAAAGGGTGCGGGTACCAGTTCGGCCATTCCAGTCGATTCTATCCGAGGACATCACATTGACCTCTCCCCGTGCGAGAGGAAACCCCCGCCAAAACCCATTTCACAAGGATTCGCCGCCTGCGAAAAGCCGCCAAGACATCGTTTTTTTTCGAGAAAATCGTTACCAAATTAATAGACGCACAATATCGTCATAGTCCTTGGCCGCCATGTCCCGTGTGCGGCGACACAGCCGTAACTCCTTTTGGATCAATGTTCTACAGCACACCTTTTTCTGATCTATTTGTCTCTTCCCATTGACTGACCCCTATTTCGGACCGTAGAATAACTCGCCAAGGACAGCGCCCGCCCTGCGCAGGGATTGCGCACGGGTTGCGCTGGGAAGTTTGCGCGCGAGGTGCACCGGCACCCGCGCACGGAGAAGCGGTGAGAAGGCACTCGGCACATTTCCTTTGGATCGCGCTTCTTTCGATAGCCGCCGTGCTGTCGCCGGATCAAGCGCGCGCCGGATGTTTCCCAACTCTGTCTCATATCGAAACCGGTTCCGTCGCCCCCAAATTCGTCGACTTCGGTTCGCCCCAGTTCGTCCAGATTCCGCAATTCAATCCGACGTTGGGAATGCTTTGCTACGCCGTCGTGCGAATCTCCGCCAGCTACGACGCCCTCATCAAAGTCGAAAACAGCACGAGTTCCAGTCCGTTTATCACCGTCAGCGCAACGGAGACCGTGTCCGTCCAGCCCCCGGCCTTCTTTACCCCGGTACTGGGCTTCACTTCGCATAGCGAATCCATCCCGCCAACGTCGACCATGGTCGCCCCCTGGGATCACGGTCCGCTGTTCTCTTTTGTCGGCCCGGATACCGCGACCTTTTCTTACACGCCGACGAATCCTCGCACCGCCACCCTGGCCAACGTGGCCTTCAGCAACATGGACGCCGGCTTCGCGAATTTCACCGGGATGGGTAACCTTCCCGGCGGCTTCAGTGTCAACGGCATGGGCACCTACAACATCTACAGCAACGCCGGCTCATCCAACGCCCAAGTCAACATGCAGGTCGGGCTCGACATCGAAGTCGAGTACCTCTATGTGCCCGAACCGGCCGTGCTTTCGCTCCTCCTCGCCGCTGGAGTGTTCTGCCGACGGCCCCGTCGCCGCCGCTGATCAATTCGCCCTTCTCCACGCTCCCTTTTTCTCGTAAACTCTTTGTCCAGTTCCAATGATCGGGCCGAATGCGTGATCGGCGGTCGCGCGTCCTTTCATCGGCGTGGGATCATCGTCTTCGCATGTCCGGCGACACCAACCATCAAGTCATTACGTCACAAACCGGACTGTCGGAGCTTTGCGATCGGCTTAAACTGGCGGAGTGCTTCGCCTTCGACACCGAATTTGTCGGCGAAGACAGCTACCAGCCGCAGGTCTGCCTCATCCAGGTCGCCACGGATTCCTTTCAGGCGATCGTCGATCCCCTCGCCGGTCTTGATGTCCAACCCTTCTGGGAAATGGTCGCCGATCCCGCCTTCGAAACGCTCGTCCATGCTGGCAGCGAGGACCTCGCCCTCTGCTGGAAGACCCTGGGCCGTCCGCCCGCCGCCGTCATCGATCTGCAAATCGCCGCCGGCTTCATGGGCCTGGGGTACCCCACCAGCCTCTCGCGATTGGTCCGCGAAACCATCGGCGTCAAACTCCATAAGTCGCAAACCCTCACCGACTGGCGGCGCCGGCCCCTCAACGACGAGCAACTTTCATACGCCGTTGAAGACGTGATCCACCTGCCGGGAATGTACCACCACCTTCGCAAGCGGTTGGAGTCGAAGGGTCGATGGCCGTGGGTCGTCGAGGAGTGCGCCGCCATGTGCGACCCCGCGATCTTCGAAGCCGCCGGCCCGCGACAACTCAAACGACTCAAAGGCCTCTCGTCGCTCAGACGACACGAACTCGCCATCGCCGATGCCCTCCTCGAAGAACGCGAAAGTTTGGCCGCAAGACATAACCGACCGGCAAGAACCATCCTGCGCGATCATCTCCTCGTCGAACTCGCCCGCCGCGGTTGGACCGATCCCGCACGAATGCGAACACTCCGCGGGATGAACCTCTCCAGGGCCGACCTCGACCGCCTCGCCGCCGCGATCACCAGGGCCAAAGCCGCGCCGCCCGATCAATGGCCCGAAGCGCCGGACGAAGATTACAACCGTGATGAGGACGCCATCGTCACCCTCGTCGGAGCGGTCCTGCGCGACTACTGCCAACGCAGCGGCGTCGCCTATTCGCTCCTGGCCAATAAGGACGAATTGCGGGCCTGCGTCCATTCCCACCTCGAATCCAACGATGGTCATAAGCGGATCGCCCTGCGAACCGGCTGGCGCGGGGAATTCGTCGGCACGCTGCTGGATCGACTCTTGAAGGGCCAGGCCGCGATCCGCATCGACTTCGACGGTTCCAAGCCGCGTTTAATCATCGAATAATCGCCGCCGGCGTGATGGCGACCGGGGCTCCTGTCGGTCGATAAAACCGTACTGAGATTTGCCATGCCCCGTTCCTTGATGAGCGTCAAGCAGGTGGCCGAAGCCCTGCATGTGTCCACGCGCGAAGTGGTCCGCATGGCCGAGCAGCGAATCCTCCCCGGCCTGCGGGTCAAAGGACTGTGGCAATTTCGCGCCGGTGAGATCTGGAACTGGGTGGAAGCCAATCTCGCCTCCCTCCCGCAGCGCCGCCAAAAAGACAAACATCCCCACCCCACCGGCGACTTGCTTATTTCCACGGCACTTCATTCATACTCCGTGGCCTTGGACGTTCAAGCAAAGACGAAGGCGTCGGCCCTGCGTGAACTGGTCAAAGTGGCGCAGGACAGCCACCACGACCTGGATGCGGCCGCACTGATCGAGGCGTTGACGAATCGAGAATCCCAGGGCTCGACCGCCCTCCAGGACGGCGTGGCCGTTCCCCACCCGGCCCGCACCTTTCACACCGAGCGTCCGATCCTCGCCGCGATGCGCACGGCGCAACCCATTCCGTTCGGCCAGCGAGACGGCGGGATGACCGACCTGTTTTTCCTTGTTTGCTGCCACGAACAGGTCGACCACTTGCTCTACCTGGGCCGTCTTTGTCGCCTGCTGATCGACAGAAAGTTGCAGGCTCAACTCCGCGCGGTCACCGATCCCGATTCGTTCCTCTCCGCGATCGCCGCCTCGGAAAAATCGCTGTGCCGCTCGTAACGCCATCCTTGACGCTGCACCGCCATCTTTTCTATCATGCCATGGGATCGAAGCTTAGACGTGCGGCAACGCCAACAACCCCGACCGGAGATTACGTGACCCTACCCACCACGCAATATGACGCATCGCACGCCATTGATGCATTTACCCAGGCCGCGCGGTTCAACCGCGAAGACCCCTATCGCGACGGCGCCCGGATCCGCCTGCCCGGCTACGGCCAGGTCGTCATGACCGGCGATATCCACGGCCACAAGAAAAACTTCGAAAAACTGGAAAAGTACGCGATGCTCGATCGCGTGACCGCGCGCCACGTCATCCTGCACGAAATGGTTCACGCCGAAAAGCACGGCGACGAAATCGACCACTCCCACGAAGTCCTGCTCCTCGCCGCCGAGTACAAGTGCAGGCACCCCGAGCAGGTCCACTTCCTCCAATCCAACCACGAACTGGCCCAACTCACCGGCTACCAGATCGCCAAGAACGGCCGGCTCGTCATCCAGGACTACAGCAACGCCGTCATCGGGGCCTACGGCCGGTCGCGCGGCGATGACGTCCTGGCGGCGATGAACGAATTCATCGAGTCCTTCCCGCTGGCGATCGTGACGGAAAACCGCATCTGGATGTCGCACTCCCTGCCCAACGCGGGGGATATGAGCGAATTCGACGTCGATATTTTCAAACACGTGCCGAGTTTTGTCGACTTGAAGGACAACAAATCGATCTTCAACCTCGTCTGGGGCCGCCGCCAAACAAAGGAGCAACTCGACACGCTCGCGGCGTTGCTCGACGTGGACATCTTCATCGTCGGTCACCAGCCGCAGGAGATGGGCTTCGATTTTCTCCACGACCGGCTCATCATTCTCGCCAGCGATCACAACCACGGGACATTTCTGCCCTTCGATCTTTCCAAAAAGCTGACCGCCGAGGAACTCATCCGCAACATCCGCAAATTCGTCGCCGTCGCGTAAGATATCGCCATGGTGGAGGCGACTCAGAAATTCATCCACATCCGCGGCGCTCGAACGCACAACCTCCGCGAAGTATCCCTCGACATCCCCCGCGACAAACTCGTCGTCGTCACCGGTCTCTCCGGCTCCGGCAAGAGCAGCCTCGCCTTCGACACGATCTATGCCGAAGGCCAGCGTAAGTACGTCGAATCGCTCTCCGCCTATGCCCGGCAGTTCCTCGGCCAGATGGTCAAGCCGGACGTCGACCAGATCACCGGCCTGCCGCCGACGATCGCCATCGCCCAGCAAAGCGTCCGCGCCAACCCGCGATCCACGGTCGCCACGGCGACGGAGCTTTACGACTTCCTGCGACTGCTTTTCGCGCGAGTGGGCCAGCCGACTTGCCCCAATTGCGGAAAGTCCGTCGCCCGGCAAACGCGGCCGCAGATCGTCGACGCGGTTCTGGGCCTGCCGGCGCAGGCAAAAGTCATGATCCTCGCCCCGCTGGTGCGCGGTCTAAAAGGCGAGCACAAGGCGGTCATGAACCGCATCCAGCGCGAGGGCTTCGTGCGCGTGCGCATCGATGGAGAGATCGTCGAGGCCAAAGATGCCCCCGCGCTGAACCCGGCCAAGCCCCATCGCATCGACGCCGTCGTCGACCGGCTTATCATCAACGCCGATGTCCGATCGCGCCTCGCCGAATCCATTGAAACCAGTCTCAAGATCTCCGACGGGATTGTGATCGTCGCATCGCAATTGCCGACCGATGCGGACCACTGGCACGAAGCGACCTACAGCGAGCAATTTGCCTGTCCCGATTGCGACGTACGCTTGCCGCCGCTGGAGCCGAGACTTTTCTCCTTCAACTCACCGCACGGCGCCTGCCCGGAGTGCGACGGTCTCGGCATTGTGCTCGAATTCGACCCCGGAGCAGTCGTTCCCGATCCGACGCTTCCCCTGGAGCGCGGCGCGATCGCGCCCTGGGGCCGAAGCGGAAAGGGATTGACGCCGGTTCACGCAAAGCTTCTGAAGCAATTCTGCGAAGCGTTCAAGGTATTACCTGCAACTCCGTTCTCTGCGCTCTCCGCGTCTCTGCGTGAGATTCTGCTTTGGGGAACGAAGCCGGACGACGAAAAAAAGCACGGCCACCACTTCGAAGGCGTCATCCCGAACCTCAAACGCCGCTGGACCGATGCGGAAAGCGACGAGACCAAATCCCGGCTGCACGAATTCATGTCCGAGCGGCCCTGTACCTCGTGCAGCGGCGCGCGACTACGGCCCGAAGCCCTCGCCGTGCGAATCGACGGCCAGAACATCGACGAGATCGCGTCATTGTCGATTGACGCGGCGGCCGGTGTTTTTTCCGCGATGAAGTTCACCGGCCCGGATGCGACCATCGCCGCGCCGATCACCCGCGAGATTCGCCAGCGCCTGCAATTCATGATCGACGTCGGCATCGGCTATCTCACCCTCTCGCGCAGCGCCGCCACGCTCTCCGGCGGCGAAGCGCAGCGAATCCGTCTCGCCACGCAGGTCGGCAGCGGGCTCGTCGGCGTCTGCTACGTCCTCGATGAGCCGACCATCGGTCTTCATCAACGCGACAACGCCCGGCTGATCCGCTCGCTTCGGCAACTCACCGACCTCGGAAACAGCCTCCTTGTCGTCGAGCACGATGTCGAGGCGATCCAGGCCGCCGATTGGATCGTCGACGTCGGCCCCGGCGCCGGCTCGCACGGCGGCCGCATCCTGGTCAACGGTCCGCACGACGACTTGATGGCCTCGAAAGAGTCCATCACCGCGCAATACCTCCGCGGCGAATTGTCCATCGCCATGCCGGCCGAGCGCCGCCCCGCCTCCGCGAAACGGGCCATTGAGATCAAAGGCGCGGCGGAGAATAATCTCAAATCGATCGACGTCCGCTTTCCGCTTGGCATCTTCTGCTGTGTGACCGGCGTCTCCGGCTCGGGCAAGTCGTCGCTCGTCAGCCAGATACTCCTCCCGGCCCTGCGGCGAAAGCTTTCCGACAGCCGCGAGCCGGTCGGTCAGCACAAACAAATCCTCGGCATCAACCACATCGACAAGGTCATCGAGATCGACCAGTCGCCCATCGGCAAAAGCCCGCGGTCCAACCCCGCGACTTACACCGGCGTCTTCGACCTCGTGCGGCAGCTCTTCGCCAAGACCCGCGAGGCCAAGGTCCGCGGTTACGGTCCGCAGCGCTTCTCCTTCAACATCAAGGGCGGCCGCTGCGAATCGTGCCAGGGCCAGGGCACCCGCCGCATCGAGATGCATTTCCTGCCGGACATCTTCGTCCCCTGCGCGGAGTGCAAGGGCACGCGCTACAGCCCGGAGACGCTGGAGATCAAGTATCGCGGCAAGTCCATCGCCGACATCCTGGAGATGCGCGTCGAGGAGGCCTTGGTCTTCTTCGAGCCCTTCGCGAACATCATGCAACTTCTCACCGCCCTCTCCGACGTCGGCCTCGGATACATCGCCCTGGGCCAGGCGTCCAACACGATCTCCGGCGGCGAGGCCCAGCGCGTCAAGCTCGCCGCCGAACTGGGCAAGTCCGCCGTCGGTCACACGCTCTACATCCTCGACGAGCCGACGACCGGCCTGCACTTCGCCGACATCCACAAACTCGTCGACGTGCTCAACCGGCTCTGCGTCGCCGGTCACAGCCTCGTGGTCATCGAGCACAATCTGGACGTGATCAAGCAGGCCGACTGGATCATCGACCTCGGCCCCGAAGGCGGCGACGCGGGCGGGCGAATCGTCGCCGAAGGGACGCCGGAGGAGATTGCTGGGAACGAGCGGAGCTACACCGGACAGTATCTGCGGCGGGTGCTGGGATCAGAGCCGCGACTGTAAGGGAGCGCCGGGCGCAGACGCACAACGCGCACGTCCGGAGCCCTGCGGATGGCTCGCCAACCCTTGACCTTCGACGCTGCGAACATAAAGGCCAGGCCGGCAAGCGTGGTCGAGGGCCGAGTACGCGGTGCGGGAATGCGCTGGTGGCCGGGCATCACTCGGCGCTCCCTGACGGTTCCGCCGCAGCGGATCTTTGACGCGGCTCTGATTTTTTCTCGCCGGGCAGCGTCCGTGATTCCGAGTCCGCCTTGGCGGCTGAGGCCGCCGGGGAATGTCGCTGCTTCGCGTTGTCGAGGAGCTTGAGGACGCCGTCCCGGGCGGACTGGAGGAGTTGGGCCTTGAGGCGGAGTTGATCGCGGTCTTGTTCGAGGCGGGCCCAGTCGAGGCGGGAGCGGTCGGCGTCGCGGCGGTCCTGGAGCCTGGTCTTGAGCGCGCGAGAATGGGCGGCGAGGAGGGCGGTGACTTCCTTGTTGAGTTCGGCGCCGTCGGTGTCGAGCAGGAGCGCGAAGAGGCGGCGGGCGGCGAGCTTTTCGATGGCCACGTCAAGACCGGGGTCGTCTTCGGCGGCGAGACCGGCAGCTTCAGCGAGGTTGACGCGTTCTCGGAGGCGACGGGCGTATCGGTAAAGGGAATAGAAGCTGACGCCGTACTTGCCCAGTTCGAATTCCATCCAGATCGCCTTGAAGCTCGCGGGGCAGTGTTCGATGATGGCGACGTTGACGGCGCGGCGCAATTCCGGAGGAAGCTTTTCGAAAAGCGAGGAGCGGCTGTTGTCCCATTGCCGGGAGGGTTTCTCACGGTCGCCACGGCGACTAGACTCCGACGTAGAGGGGTCGGCGTCGGACTCAGACTGTGGGATTTGATCACGGGTGGCGGTCGACATGCAATTTTCCTCCATCCGCAACAATTTCATGCGCAATTAAGCGCACTTAAGCGCAAAAAACCGGTAAGAGGCACGGGGGCACAAAGGGCCGAGACGGTATTTTTGCGTCGTTTGTCAGCGATCATGGCGCCGGCCCTCCCATGGCGCGGACAATGATGTACCCCGCTCAGGCCTAACACTAACCGAACATGCTAGCGCGGCGGTTTGGAAAGTCAAGCGGGTGTCGTGAGTTTTTTGCCGAGGGGCCGATTGTGCGTTGGCGGTGGCATTCCGGTGAGTCCATCGCTGCAACAAAAAAACCCGCGAACGGCGGGTTCGCGGGTTGCGTCGGAAGAATCCACTATGACGACATTTTGCATGTTGTCGGAGTCTCCGAAGGTCCGGCGCCAGTCGGCGATTTCGGCCGGGGGCTTGCGAAGGCCGGTGACGCCCACCAAAAAACTCGGAACGTCTTCGTCTGTCCCCCGCGAAATGAATCGGTCAGGGGTGGCCGGTCCGGGTTTCGAGGGATTGCAGCCTCGTCCGAGCGCCGGAGTTCCCGGGGTCGATCCGCAGGGTGGCCCGGTATTCCTGAACGGCTTCAGAAGTTCTCCCCTCTTTCTCCAGCACATACGCCAAGGCATAGTGTGCCGCCGCATTCGTGGGCGCCAGGCGAAGTGCGGTTCGATGCGCCGCTTCCGCCTCCGCCAGCCGTCCCAGGTCGCGCAGGGCGATCCCCAGATTGTTCCAGGGCCCGACCTGCCCGGGACTCGCGGCCAAGCCGATCTGATAATGCTCGATCGCCTCGTCCGGATGACCGAGCTGTTGCAGGACGAGGGCGAGATTCAGATGGACGTGGGTCAGGTTGGGCCCATGCATCAGCGCGCTCTTGAAGGCGGCTGCGGATTCTTCCAGGCGGTTCGCCTTGGCCAGGGCTTCGCCGAGGTTGTTTTCGATTTCCGCCCAGTCGGGCTTGCAGCGAAGCGACTCGCGATACGAAGCGATGGCGACGTCGAATTGGCCCGCGTCCGACTGCGCGTTGCCGAGGTGGCTCCAGGCCCTTGCGTTGTCGGGTCGCTGCGCGACGACGTTGCTCCACATCGCGATGGCGTCGGCGTAGACGCCGTTGCGCCAAAACGTGAGGACCCCGAGAATGGAAGCGACGGTGCACAGGATCGTGCGCTGGGTCGCCTTTGTCGTTCGCCACAGCAACCGGTCGGCGGCCAATACCAGAATCGCGATGATCGCGGCCAGCGGCAGGTACATTCGATGCTCGACGGCAAGATCCTTGATCGGCACAAAGCTCGACGTCGGCGCGAGGATGAGGAAGAACGCCGCGCCGAGAAAACCAACGGCCCGTTTTCGATACATCGCGACCGCCGTTGCGATGAGCAGGACGACCATGGCGAGACCGGCGGCCATCGTTCCCGCCGACATCGCGGCGACCGGCCGGTCGTGGTCGAAGCAAAGGGGATAGGGCCAGACGACGAGCCGGAGATAGTGCAAGAGGATCGCCGGTTGCGAGCGGAAATATTCCCAGGGCGTCGCGCCCGGGAAACGGAAACCCATCGAAGCCGAGGCGGACTCTTTGCCCAGGAGTCCGGAGATGCCGTTGCTGCCGGCCAGCAGCAGCGTGGTCGCCGCGAGGGCGACGTAAACGCCCCAGCGTTTCCTGGCGAGTTCCCGCCAGGAGCCCACCAGAAACATGCGATCGTAGATCAGCGCAACGAGGGGCGCGGTGATCATGACTTCCTTGCAGCGCATCCCCGCGGCGCAGGATGCGATGGCCGCGATGGACCAAGGCCATGCGCGAACGGTCGCCGCGCCGCGCGCGAGGCCATAGAGCGTCAGCAGATAGCAAAGGGCCATCATCGACTCGCCGCGCTGGATGATGTAGGTCACGGCCTGTGTCGCGAGTGGATGAATCACCCAAACGAGCGCGATGGCGAAGGCGATCCCGTCGGCGCGATTGCGGAGGTTTGCATCCCTGAAGAGCGTCCGACGGGCGAGACCAAACAAAGTCAGCGCCGAGAGGAGATGCACGGCCAGGTTGAAGATGTGATATCCCGTCGGATCCAAACCGCCGAGGGCGTAGTTGACGGCCAGCGAAAGGCGCACGAGCCCGCGGTCGGGGTCGGCCAGATGGTTCCAAATGGGCTGGAGCGATTTGACGTTTGGACTCGCGGTAATGTAAACGCCGTCGTCGAGCAGGAAGACACCGCGAAAAGAGGGCATGTAGACGATGAAACCTGCCAGAACGATCATCGCATAGTGCCAAATCAGCGGCACTTTTTTTTCGTCCAAGGAGGGAGATTTGACAGTCCGCCGGCGGCTCATGTCGATCCTATGGGCCGAGGAGCGCTTGACTGAAGGGGGCAACGTCCCTGCCGTCGGGCGCGCCGCTCTCATCGAGATCCGACCGGCCTGTTCGGCCGGCGTCCGCGTCCAGGCCCAGGAGGACGCCGACGAAGAGGTCTCGATCCACGAAATCGACGTCGCCGTCGGCGTCGATGTCGCCCGGGGGCGGCTTGATGAGATCGCAGGTGTCGGTGATGGCGCCGTCGGAGCGGATGTTCTTCAGGGAGAGCACGTTTCCGTGGATCGAAAGGAGCGTCGAACCGAAGGCCAGCTCGCTGAAGTACATGAGGGGATGGTCGCCGGTACCGCCGAGACTGCCGCCGCCGTGGCCGCTGACGACGTAGACGGCGCCTTCGTGGGCGCTGAGGCCGTAGGGTTTGAGATAGGCGCCGTCGCCGGCGATCCGACCGTTGCCGGCGTCGACGATGTGCCCCGCGGCCGTGGTGGGCGTGTCGTAGGCGCCATCGACGAGATAGGAGCGTTCATAGATGTGCGAATGACCGGCGAGGACGAGGTCGACGCCGCCGGCTTCGAGGATGGGGAGCACGTATTCGCGCATGTCGCGGAGCCGGCCGCCGGAATCGCCGACATCGTCAGAGTCGTGGGAGCCCTTGCTGTAGGGCGGATGGTGCCAAAAGGCGACGATCCAATCCTGATCGGTCGCGGCGAGATCGGCGGCCAGCCAGGTGAGCATCGGGGAGCCGGGGGTTCGCGGTGTGTCGTGGGAATCGAGACAGATGAAATGGACATTGGCGTAGTTGAAAGCGTAATAAGCCTCGGTGCCGGAGGGCAGCCCCCCCGCCTCGCCGCCGGTGGGCAAGACATAACCGTCATAGTACGGGCCGGTCTGGGTTTGCGAGTCAGAGGAGGCACCTTCGTGATTGCCGAGGGCCGGCCAGCAGACGGTATGCTGGAGGATCGCCTGATACGGCGCATAAAAGTGGTCGGTGAATTCCTGGTCCGTCCCGCTGTCATAGGCCATGTCGCCGACGTGGATGTAAAGATCGGGCGGCGTGGCGCCCGTGGCGGCGAGCATGGCGTTTCGCACGGCGGCTTGATTGGCGTCGCCGGTTCCCGAATCGCCGACGACCCAGATGGTGAAGGCCGGAGTCGAGCCGACGGTGGGCGACGTGGCGAAATAATGCTGGGCATCGCCGCCCGCGAGAACCTGCGAGGACGATCCGACATCGTAGAAATAAGTCGTGCCCGGCGTGAGACCGGTGAGAGTGACGAAATGGTTTGTCACCGGCGCTGCCAGGGAGGCGGTCTGGTCAAGCATTGCCGGGGATGGGCCGTAGTGAACAACGCTGTCGGTGGAGAGATTCGTCCGCCAGCAGAGGGTCATGGAATCCGGCGCGCCCTTTTGCAGATAGGGCTGGCGGACGAGGGCCAGCGGCGGCGGCGTGGTGTAGCTGAGGCTGAGTTTGGGTCGAAGGAGCACGTTTGCGGCGTATTCGCTCGAACGGAACTGAACGCCGTTGTTGCCGGTCGGGAGGATGATCCATCCCTTGTTCGCGGTCGGCGCGGCGGACCACGAGGCCAGGCTGGTCGTCACCGTGATGTTCTGGGTGGCCACGGAACCGCCGGCGGAGTTGACCACGACTCCATAGTCAGTCGCCTGGACGCCGGGATCGGGACCGAAGGTGTTCCAAGTGGTTGATTCGACCCAATCGACGGCGGCCTCGCGAACCGTACCGGCATCACCGGCATCGAAGACGACGATGGAGAGCGTGGCGGAGAGGATCTGGGAACCGGGGGGCACTTGTCCGGGGCCGTTGCCAAAAATGTTGTCGAAACGGATGAGTGCGACGTTGTCCTGGCCGGTTCCGCCGGGATCGTCGCTGTCCCATTCGGCGTCTTCGAGCGCGCCGTTGACGGCGTTGGGCGCGGATTGCTGAAGAAACGAGTCGACGGCGCCCGTGTAGCCGGCGACGCCTTCCTGAAAGGTGACGTTGACCGCGAGCGCGAGCGGGGAAACGAGGAGGAGGATGAGGACCGCCGAGAGTGCCGATCCTGGGACCTGCCGCTGACCGGGCGAAGGTCGATGTTCAAGGAATTGCATGGGTCGCCGGTCCTTTCGGTGTCTCCTGATCCTCGATGGACTTTAACAGGGCCATCGCCTCGGCTTGAGCCGGACCCTTTCGCAATGCCGCCTTCAGGTCCGCCGCCGCCCGGTCTCGACGATCGAGCGCGATCGCGACTTTCGCGCGCGCGATGAGGCGGGTCGCCGTGGGTCGCCTGGCGACGGCCCGGTCGGCCTCCGCCCATGCGAGGGCCCGATCGCGACCGGCGTCATCGGGGCGACCGGCGGCTGCATTGATTTCGGCGCGTCGCAGATACCAGTCAGTCTTGACGTCCGCCTGGGAGAGGATGCCGTCGATCAGCGCGATCGCGTCGTCGAAGTGATTCCGAGAAGACTCGAGACGAATGAGTTCGAGGCGGATGGCCACCGCGCCGTCACAGCGCGACAAGCCGTCTCGATAGCCCTTTGCCGCGTCCTCGAGCTTTCCCAGCGACTCCTGCAAGCGGCCGCGCGTGACGTACCATTCGACATTCGGCCTCAGCGCGATCGCGGACGCGTAGTCGTCGATGGCCTCGGCGATTCGATGATGACGCCGCCGGACTTGAGCGCGCTCGGCGTAGGCGATCGCCCTGGGATTGGCAGTGGAAAGATAATCGGTCAGCTCGGCCTCGGCTTCTTCGTCGCGGCGCATCGCGGAAAGGGTCAATCCGCGTTCCAGACTCACGACGCGACTTTCCCCGGCGAGCTGACGTACGCGGTCAAAATCGGCGAGGGAATCGGCCAGACGCCCCTCCTGGCGGTAACACTCGCCTCGTCGCAAGCGCAGGTCGATTCTGTCGGGCTCTTTGGCGAGGGCATCGGAGAGTTCCCGGGCTTCGTCATGAGCGCCGGGGTGCGCCATTCCATGAGAGGTCCATGCCAGAACCACACAGGCAAGAACACCGGCCGCGGTAGGATGTGACATGAAACCGACCCTCTCGACGCGACCTACATCATAACGTTTTTCGCGCAAAAAAAAAGAGCACGCGAAGATGGCATCGCGGGCTCGGAGCGCATTATTGGAGTGATTGGAACTGAAATTACATATTGTCCGAGTCTCCAAAGGTCAGGTGCCAGTCGGCGATTTCGGCGGGGGGTTTGCGAAGGCCGGTGACGCCGGTCGGGCGGTAGACGAAGTGGAACTTTTTGGGGAGTTTGCGCGGGTTGGGGCGACGGTAGCCTTCGGCGGCGAGGGCGTCCTGCAGGAGCGGGCCCGTCGCCTGGCATGTCACCAGGCCGACGCCGCGGGATCGAAAGTCATTCTCGGCCGCGCGGATTAACTGCCGCAAGACCGGTACGCCGCCGTCGGCCGAGAAGTCGGCGATGAGCCCGACGTCCAGACCAAATCGACGGCCGACGGAGGTGATCGTGGCGCCGACCACGCGGCCGGCGTGGCGGGCGAGGATCGTGCGATAGTCGGAGCCCGGCCGAGAGAGGTATCTCCAATTCCAGTAAGCCGCCGTCCGACGGATCATCAACCGATCATTGTCATGGGCAAAGACCTCGAAGACTTCGTCAAGATCCGCCGGGGCGGTGGTGACCGGTTCGCACAGTATGTCGGACATGCCCGATTGGTCGGCGTACCGCCGAAACGCGATCGACGGCATCCAGCCGACGAGACCGGCGAGAAGCCCCCCTACTTTGGGCCGCAGCATGGCGCCGCCGTCGATGACTTTGAGCGTCAGGGGGATCAGGCCGGGGTAGCACCAGTCGCCGAAATTGAGGAAGCCGGGCAGCGACGCCTCGTTGGGCAGGGTCATGCTGAATTGCGCGCCTCGCGACGCGGCGTGTTCGTTGGAGCTGTCGATGAGCGAGCGAAAGACGCCGCGGCGGCGGTGGTCGGGATGGGTGAGCACGCCGGTGTACATCGCGCCCTTGAGGCGAGAAGTTCCCCACTGCCAGTCGAAGATGGCGACGGGCTGGATGCCGATCGGCTTGCCTTCGTGTTCAGACATGATGATGTCGGCGCGAAAGGGCGTATTGCTCAGATAGCGCCACAGGAAATAGGCCTCGTTGATCTCCTGATGCGCGTCACCGTGGACGGCTCGGACCAGATCGAGGATGGCCGGCGTTTCGTCCTGGCGGGCGGGCCTGTTTTTCCAATATTGTTTCGACGACATGGCGTCCCGTCAGGTCAGATGAATTCGCGTCACGAAGGTCACGGGAAGGAGGCAGACGACGCGGGCCTCGAGCGTCGGCCGCGGAATCAACTCGCCGTAATAGGGCGACATCCAACCGGATGTTTTGCCGGGTTTGTCGCTTCCTCGAACGACGTCGAGGGTCATCCCGGGCGGGCCTTCCATTTCGATTTGGGCCCGGCCACTGGGGAGTTCGATCGTTAATCTTCCTTCTTCGCGCTCGAAGGTGTAGGGCAGTTCGGGGAGGTTCCAGCGCAAGGTGACGCGATGGCGGCCGTTGCCGGAGAGATCGTCGGTCACTTCCCAGCGGCCGCGCTCGGCGATGCGAACCTGGCGACCGTGGGCGGCCATCCAGGGCGCGCGGTTGTAGGCGAAATGCTCGCCACGAAAATGGTCCGGACGATGCTCGATGCAGCGCGCCCTGGGCCATGGCAGCCACATGAATCGCGAGAAAAGGTCGAGGGGGCCGCGACCGTCGATCTCGATCGTGTTGTGCGCGGCGATGTCCTTGAAGAATTGTTCGAAGGCCGGCGAGGAAGCGATGAAATATTTGTAGCTGCCGGTATCGCCGAGGACGTTGACGCCGTTGTGCCAGAAATCGAGGTGCAACGGGTCGACGTGCGACGGGCGGTCGCGATAGGTGTGGCAGCGGATCATGCACCACGTCGCGCCGTCGCGGAGCGTGTAGTAGCCGCCTTCATCGAATCGACTGGATTGAGGCGATCGAACGGCGGCGGGCGCGCTGACGGCCTCGGCGCCGTAGAGCCAGAGCAGACTTTCGTCCCAGGGACCACGCTCCAGGACACGCCGACCGTCGGCGAGAAAACAGGCGGCCTGCACGGCCGGGCGATAGTCGCGATAATCGCAGGCGTCCAGCGGCAGCAGCATTGCGCCGTCGTTCGGGCCGTAGTTGGGCACGTCGCCCGTGGCCGGATCGAGCATCTGAAAGAGGAACTCTCCCGCGGTGATGATGTGCAGACGGACGTCCGGGCTGACGGGCTCGCCGCATCGATCGGACAATCTGATCGCCCAGAGGGCGTCGTGGAGCATGACGCGGTGGTAATTCATCGATTGCTGCACGAAGGCGCCGTCGGCGTAGACCTGGCGGAGAATTTCGCTCTCGAAATACTCCCGCCCAAGTCGCCGCCACTCGTCGGCTTCTCTCAACTCGGGAAAAATCAATCCGACGGACAACAGGCCGACTGCTTCGCTGATGCCGTGGTTGTTTTTCTGGGAAAGCGCGTAATCGATGTTGCCGGCGATCCGCCTGGCTTGGAGGGTGACCGCGGTTACCATCGAAGCAACGCACTCCGGGGTGGTTGCCGGTGAATTCCAGAAGCCGTGCAGCGCGAAGCACCAGGCGAAGAGTCGAATCGCCGTTTCCTGGCCGCACTTCCAATTCGGGCCGCGATTCGGCGGGTTTTGCATTCTCCAGGATTCGAACAGCTCCCAAAAGGCCTTCGGGTATTTTTCGTCCCGCGTCAGGGCGTACGCGCGAACCAGCCAATAGGCGCAGGCGAAACGCGACGGCTCCCATACGTCCTTGATGTCGCCGCCGTCCTCGGAAAAGGATTTGTAATCGCACCAGTGCGTCCGGTTTTCGTGACGGAAACCGACGACCGGATCGAGCAGCCAGTCGGGCGGCCAGCCGAGGTCATAGGATTGACGGCTGTAGAAGAGAAACCGGCCTTTGGCATAGTCGTCGGCAATCGCGAGAGTTCGCTCACGGCCTTCCTTGCCCGTCAAACCGTCCAACAGCGTCGCATCCGGCAACTGACCGGCATCGAAAAGGAAGCGGCCCTTCACGGCGGATCGATATTCAAAATAGGAGTGCGGATCGGCCGGGACGCCTTCGCGCAGGATGTCGGACAGGTTGACGCTTCGCCAATCGATGGCGGGGAAGCGACTTTTGAGTATCCCGGTCTTCTGGCGAAATGCGTACCCGGCGCGCCAGAGAGCCCAGCGCGGGCCGAGTAATTTAAGCAATTGGATTGAATGGCGGATGGAAATGGGGATACCGGTTGACACTTGAAGCGGCCGGCCGATTACGGAGCACACTCCGGTTTTACGTCCGGCGGGGGCGCCGGACGCTACGCGAAGAGGCAAGCCGAGTCCGCGAGCCGGGAGAAGTCGGCGGTGAAGACTCTTCCGTCGATGCCTTGCAGGGCCTGGCCGCTGAAGGCGAGCACGTCGCGCGGGCTTTCGCCGCGGGGGAGGACGATCGAACCGTATTGGAAATAGGTGCCGCTCCAGCGATCTTTTTTCGCACGATAGACGCACCGCCAGTTTTCGCCGTCGCGCGAGACGTACACGTTTGCGAAGGGCGACTTGTTCACGGTGTATTGTTCCACGGTGCTGGTCACGACGTACCATGGCCCGCAGCGGCAGGAGTAGATACAGCTTCCTTCCATTTCGAAGATCCTGGCGGCGCGGCCGGTCTTCTTGTCCATCGAGACGATCGCGTTGGGTTCGAGATCGGAATCCATTCCATAGACCAGGCGATCGCCCAGGTCGAAGACGTCCACGGTTCGATAGGTCTGCGCGCCGCGGGCGACCCAGGTGAAATCGGTGAGGTCTTCACTCCACAGGCCGAGGCCGGGCTCGGCGTCCCAATCACCGACGAGCACCCAGTATTTTCGGAGGGCCGGATCGAAGACGAGGTTGTGAAGGTGCTTGATGTCGTTGGGGGCGAAGACGCGGGCGACTTCATAGCTTTTTCCACCGTCATCCGAGACGAAGATCCGCACCGGGTTTCCATGATGGGGGCTGGAGTTGTATTCGCCCCAGAGGATTCGGTCGTTGGGACCGACGGTCATGGTCAGCGGCGGATAGAGCTTTTGTCCGGCCTCGTCGAGACGGGCGGGCCGCATCATGGTTTCACCGGGAACGGAGTAGTAGACCCATTCGCGGCTTGAAGCGACCAATGCGCCGTTTGATAGTACGCCAAGGGCGCGCACTTCCTGACGAAGCAAGCGGGAAGCGAGGCGCGAGGATTCGGCCAGGCGACGGAGTGGGGAGCCGGGCATACGGGCGCAGTGTTGCCACGTTCGACCGTCGTCGGCGGATTTGGATATCGAATAGCCGCGACCAATGTAAAGAGTTCCGTTAGCGTCCACGTTGAGGGCGCGGCCTTTACCCACACACGTGGGTCTTAGCGAGGGGGTCGTAAGGGAATGCATAAGGACTAGAGATCGATGGGCCGGCCCGTTGCGGCGGATTCGACGGCGGCGAAGGTGGCGCGCATGACGTTTTCGATTCCTTCGAAGGGCATGAGCGCGGGGCCGCCGGCGGCGACGGCGCGGGTGATGTTGAAAGCGGTTTCGTGGAAGCCCTTGTTGATCTTGAAGAGGCGCGACTTCGAGAAGCCGGTCCATCCGTAGCCGCGGAGGATGCGGAAGTTTTCGAGCCGGAGGACGCGGCCCTCGCTGAAGACTTCGACGGTCTCCTTGGGATAGCTCTTGTCGCCGTTGCCGAAGTAGTGGACGGTGCCGATGGAGCCGTCGGCCAACGACAGGGTAATCGTCGCCTTGTCGTCGGGGCAGGTGACGCCCGGGACATCGCCGATTTGCGTTGAGACGACGCGTTTGATCGGCGAGCCGGCGAGGTGGGAGATCAGGTCGATGAAATGGCAGCCTTCGCCGAGAATGCGTCCGCCGCCCTGGGCTTTGTCGTGGACCCAGGCTTCCGCGCCGACCATGCCGGCGTTGACCATGATGCTGATGCAGAGGGGCTGGGTGCGGGTTCGCAGGAGTTCCCTCATTTTGACGGTGTGGAGGGCGAACCGGCGGTTGAAGCCGACGAAGAGCTGACGGCCGTTTGCCTGGCGATGGGCCGCGGCGATTTGCTCCAGCTCTTCGCCGTTCATGCAAAGCGGTTTTTCCACGGCGACATGCTTGCCGGCGGCGAGGGCTTCGAGCGCCATCTTGGCGTGGAGGTTGTGACGGGTGGCGATGTAGACCAGATTGACATCGGGATCGCGGAGGACTTCCTGATAGTCCGTCGTCGCCTGTTCAAAGCCGAATCGACCGGCCAGGTGGCCGCCGCTGACGCCGCCGGCGCTGGCGACCATTCGCAGACGGACGGGGCATCCTTTGAGGTGCGGCAGCAGCGTTCTTTTCGCGTAAGTGCCCGCACCGATCAGGCCCATGACGGCCTGGCCGCCCGGCGCTGTTGTGGCAGGTTGCGAGACGGTGACGACGCGTTGCAAGGGGGCGGATTCTTGCGGGTAGTTCAGGATGATTCCCAAGGCGGCGCGATCGTCGGTCAGTGTGCGATAGGCTTCGGCGGCATCGGCCTGTGCGTTGCGGCGGTTGATCAGCGGCCCGACGTCTAGTTTGCCGGAGGCGAGCAGGTCGAGGACAGCTTCAAAGTTTCGCTGGGCGGTCCAGCGCACGTAGCCGATCGGATAGTCCTGGCCACGCTCTTCGTAGGCCGGGTCGTATCTTCCGGGGCCGTAGGAGCAGGAAACTTGAAAGGAGAGTTCTTTCTTGTAGAAGTCGGTTCGACTTAGTTCGAGGCCGACGACGCCGACGAGGATGATGCGGCCGCGCTTGCGGCACATGGAGGCGGCCTGGTGCATGATGTCGCTGCTGCGCGACGAGGCGGTGATGAGCACGCCGTCGACGCCGCGACCGTTGGAGAAGGCCATCGCCGCGGCGACGGGGTCGGCGCCATCATCGGAGCTGACGGTTTGAGCGCCGAAGCGGCGGGCCAGTTCCTGTCGAGCAGGGCTGGGATCGACACCGAGAACGCGGCATCCGGCGGCGATTAACATCTGCACGGTCATCTGGCCGATCAGGCCGAGACCGAGGACGACGATTGATTCACCGATCGTCGGTTCGACAAGACGAATTCCCTGGATGCCGATCGCGCCGAGGACGACGAAGGCCGCCGATTCGTCGCTCACGCGATCGGGGATTTTCGCACAGAGGTTTTGCGGGACGCAGACCATCTCGGCGTGGGGGCCGCTGCTGGCCACGCGGTCGCCGACCTGGAAACCTTCCACGCCTTCGCCGACTTCGACGACGATGCCGGCGTTGCAGTAGCCGAGCGGAAGCGGTTCATCGAGGCGGGAGAAGACGGCTTCCATCGTCGGGAGGAGGCCGTCGGTTTTGATTTTGTCGAGGACCTGGCGGACCTTGTCGGGCTGGGCGCGGGCCTTGGCGATGAGGCTGCCTTTGCCGAGTTCGACGAGCATTCGCTCGGTGCCGGCGGAAATGAGGCTGGCGCGCGACTGAATCAGGAGATGGCGCGGGCGGACGATCGGACAGGGCAGTTCGGCGAGTTCGATCACCCCGGTCTTGAGATTCTGTAGGATTTGTTTCACGAGGACTTCAGACAGGCACGGCGAATTCGCCGGATGCAGATTCCCGGAACGTGGATGATTGTCAGGGCTTGCGGGCCTTGATCATCAGATTGCCGCCCCAGCGGTCGCCCATCAGGCGGACGAGCCAGCGGGGATAGAGCTTCCAACCGAACTTGTAAAGGGCCGAGCGATATTTTTCTCGCGGCGTAAAGCCGAGGGTGTCGCCGAAGCCGAGCTTGGTGGATATTTCGACGTCGACGAATCCGGCGGCTTCGACCATTTCGCGCGCTTCGGCGCGGGTGTAGGTTTTCTGACCGGGGCTTTCGAGATTGTGGAACATGGCGTCGCGCGGGGAGCGCCAGGGCTTGCCTTCGAGGAGGCCGTGGCGGAACCAGAACATGAGGCCGACCCAGGACCAGACGTGGTAGATCATTCCGCGGAATTCGCCGCCGCGCTTGAGGACGCGAAAGACCTCTCGAAAAGCTTTGGGCGTGTCCGGCGAGGCGTGGAGGACGCCCCAGGAGTAAACGATGTCGAAGTTTTCGTTGGGGAAGGCCAGGTTTTCGGCATCGCCGACCATGAGGCGAAAGCGATCTTTGCCGAAGCCCATCTCGGTGAGTCGGCGAGTGGTCATCTTGATGCCGGCTTCGGTGAGATCGACGCCGGTGGCGATTGCGCCGTTACTCACCCAATTGGAGAAATCCGCCCCGCCGCCGACGCCGACTTCGAGGAGTTTCTTGCCTTTGGCGCTGGGGAAATCGGCGAAGGGAGGAATGAAAGGCTCAAGGCGATAGCGGGCCTCGGCCATTTTCCGGAGGTCGACCTCGTCGTTGACCACCTTGGCGGCGCCTTCCTTCATGCCGTACTGCGCGCCGCAGGTCTTCTTCTCCCAGTATCCCTTTACGACGGACTTGTCGTAGGTGGTGTTCATCCAACAACTCCTGGTTTATTCACGGGCCAGACGCCCGCCCCGCCGACGATTCCGAAGCGCGAAATTGTATCGGAGTATCGGCTAATCGCCTAGCTTGCGTTTGCTTAGGCGATCTGTCGTCCGATAGGCCGGTTGGTGTTCACCGCACCCCTGCGGGGTTACGGCTAAACGGGTCCAATCGCTATTTCCATCAGGACGGCCTATTGGGCCGGGCCTTTGCGAACCGTGAAGAGGAGGACGCCGCCGAACTTATCCCGGAAAAGGTTATCCAACAGGCGGATGAACCATCGCGGGTAGATTTTCCACCAAATCCGATAAGGAAGCGACTGATACTTCTTATCGGGTTTGTTGAGGAGCAGGTCGCCGAAGCTGGCCCGGGCCCAGGTTTTTACATCGGTGAATCCGGCCGCGGTCAGCATGTCCGCCGCTTCCCTGCAGGTGTAGACCTTTGTTCCGGGGCTTTCCAGGTTATCGAAGACCGCTTCGCGAACGGACTTGAAGGGCTTGCCGGCGAGGAGGCCGTAGCGCACCCAGAACATCCAACTGACGGGCGCGTAGAGGTGGTAGATCATTCCCCGGAAGACGCCGCCGGGTTTCAAGACGCGGTGGACTTCGCGAAAGGTTTTTGGCGTGTCGGGCGAGTGGTGCAACACGCCCCAAGAGTAGACGATGTCGAATGTGTCGTTTTTTATCGCGAGGTTTTCGGCGTCGCCGACGAGGAGGCGGTAGCTGTTGGGATCGACCTTCATCTCCTGAAGCCGCTGGCGCGTCATGTTGATGCCGGCTTCGGTCAGGTCGACGCCGGTGGCGTCCGCGCCGTTCTTCAGCCAGCCGGAGAAATCAACGCCGCCGCCGACGCCGAGTTCGAGGACGCGCTTTCCGCGTGCCGAGGGGAAGTCGGCGAAGGGCGGGATGTAGGGCTCGAGGTCGTAACGGGCCTGTGCCATCAGGTCCAAGTCGACGTCGCCGCCGGGACGATCGCGGCCGTAGGTGGCGCCGCAGACCTTTTTCTCCCAGTAGTTTTTGACCGATTGTTTCGTGGCGGTTTTCATCTCGCCTCGACTCCTTTCAATCCTCTATCGGCATTCATGGTGCACGCCATCGTCAAAGAGAAACGGGTTCGCCGGCGCGATCGACGAAGGTCTGCATCCATAGTTCGAGGGTGAGCAGTGCGTAGATCAAATAGGCGTGGTCGGCTTTGTTTTCAATATTTTCCCGGAGTATGTGGCGGAGCGCCGTCGGATCGAAGAGACCGCGACGGCCGAGTCGTTTGGGGCCGAGCTGGTCTTCCAGGCAGTCCTTGAGATCGTCGGCGACCCATTTTCGCAGGGGCGCGCCGAAGCCGGTCTTGCTGCGATAGAGCACCTGGCGCGGCAGGTAGCGGGTCATGGCTTCCTTAAGGAGGAACTTGGTTTCCATTCCCTTGAGCTTGTAACGCTCCGGGATGATGGCGCACAGCCGCATCAATTCCACGTCGAGGTAGGGCACGCGGGCTTCGACGGAGGCGGCCATGCTGGTCTTGTCGGTGTAATTGAAGTTGTGCGCGGCCAGGAAGGTTTGGATCAGGATGTGCGAACGGCGGTTCAGTTCTCCCCGGCCGATGAAATTATCGTAGTACTTCTGGAGCGACGGCGGCGTGAGGCGGGATGGATCGAGGCGCGCGGCGAAGTCGGCGGAGAAGATGCGCTCGCGCGCCGTTGGGCTGGACCAGTCGGACAGCGAAAGGAAACGTTCGACTCCGTTGCCCAGCAGCGCGGAGCGGAACTTGCGGAGCCGGCGAGGCAGGGCGCTTTGGGCGCCCATCATGCGCGTGGTGAGACCTGTCGCCGCGGCGAGGACCGGCGCGAGCAGCCAGCGCGGGACCCAACCTAGTTTTTCCATTCGACGAAGCGCCTGATGGCTCCGGTATCCGAAGAAGACTTCGTCGCCGCCGGTGCCGGACAACAAGACCGTCGTGCCATCCTCGCGGGCGAGTTTTGAAATCAGGTACGCGGGGAAAATCGATTGATCCGCGTCGGGCTCGTCCATGTGGTAGACGAGCTTGGGGAGAATGGAGATGACGTCCGGGCGAAGATGGAACGACTTCAGGGTTACACCGAGATGTCTGGCGACCTGTTCGGCATAGGGGAAATCGTACTCAAACTGGTCGCGGGCCATGTCGCCTTGATCGAAAGTGTATGAATAGCAGTTGATCTCGCGATCGGGAAAGGAATGTCTCATGCAGGCGACGATGCCGGACGAATCGGCGCCGCCGGAGAGGAATGCGCCGAGCGGGACGTCGGAGACCATCTGCCGGCGCGTCGTGCGCATGAAGGTGTCGTGAACGCGATCGATCCATTCGGATTCGCTGACGGATTCGTCCGCCGTGTAGTCGAGGGTAAACCATTGCCGGGTTTCGATGCGGCCGTCTTTCCAGATCAGATAGTGACCGGGCTCGATCTTGCGGACGGCCTTCAACATTGTTTCTTCGCCGGGGACCCAGAGGAGCGTCAGATACTCCGGCACGGCGTTTTCGTTCAATTCGCGAGGGATGTTCGGTATGCGAAGGAGCGCCTTAATTTCGGAGGCGAAGTAGAGCCGGGGACCATCCTGCCAGTAATAGAGCGGCTTGATTCCGGCGTGGTCGCGCGCGAGGAAGAGTTGCTTCTTGCGGCTGTCCCAGATGGCAAGGGCGAAGATGCCGTTGAGTTCGCGGACGAGGTCGGGGCCCATTTCTTCGTACAGGTGAACGAGGACTTCCGTGTCGCTATAGCTTTTGAACTGGTGGCCTTTGGCGACGAGTCGCTCGCGGTGCTCCTGGAAATCGTAGATTTCACCGTTGAAGGAGATCCAAACGGTGCCGTCCTCGTTGGTCATCGGCTGATGACCGGCGGGGCTCAGGTCGATGATCGAGAGGCGGCGGTGGCCGAGGCCGACCGGACCTTTTTCGTCGTGCCAGAGGCCCATGTCGTCGGGGCCGCGATGGACCATGGAGAGGCACATCGGCTCCAAGAGTTCGGGCCGGTGCGCTCCAACATATCCGCAGATTCCGCACATATCAGTTTGGCTCGGATTTGTTCGGCTCGATCAGGCGGAGCCGTTTTTCGCGAAGGATTCCAGCAGGTGGAGGTAGGTGTCGATTCGGGTTCGATCCTGAGAGTTTACTTCGGGCGGGCGCCTTTTGCTTTTGTCCGCGTGAGTCAAGGCGGATCGGACCTTGGCTTCCATATCGTCGACGTTGCGGTTGCGAAACAGGATCGTGCCGGCCGGGCGTTCGACGGCGTCGCTGGCGATGGTGGGGATGCCCAAATACAGGCCTTCGCGAACGCTGTTGGCATCGCCGTCGGTGTTTGTCGGGCGAATGAAGACATCCGCGTCCGCCAGGACCGGCACAAAGACGCCGCTCCGGGTGTTGAGGAGGATGGCGTCGCTTACGCCGCGCGATTTGGCCTCGTCATTGAGCTTCTGAATGTAGGCGTCGTCGCCGGGCAGATGATTCCACATGCAGACGACGATGCCGATGTTGGGGTAATCGGGCTTGAGCCGCGTCGCCAATTCCAAGAGTTGATCCAGACCGTAGAGGTCCTGGCCGTTGTACCAATCGACTTTGCCGTTGGCGGCGATGATCGGGCTTCGCTTCTTCACGAAGTCCCACACTTCGGGATTGACGTCGCCACGGTCCGCGGACGGGTCCGAGGGCGGGAGAAAGCCCGGGGACCAGTGGAGGCGCTCCTGCGGAACGCCGAGCGAGCGGCAGGAGTCGTAGAGCAACTGACTGACGCAGACGATTCCTTCCATGCGCCGCAGGGCGAATCGGGCGAGCGTTTGCCGCCACCAGGATTGTTTGATCCAGTCGGGTACCGCCGCGTTGCGGAGGCGAATGATGATCCTCTTTCCACGGAGCCTGGAGACGATCGCGGCGATGACCCAGGTGATCAGGCGGTCGGACATCAGGTAGATCGCCTGCTCGCGGCCGGTGAAGAAGTAGCGAATCATCCACGATCGGCGGCCGGTGAAGACGGGGACGACTCGCTTGCCGTCGCCGTAGTCGCCGGTGGCGTTGTAGACGACGTAGCTGATCCCGCGCTTTTCCAACAGGGGGCAAAGCCGCTGGACGTGGACGCTCACGCCACCGTAGGGCGGCGGGTATGAGCCGAGGATCGCGAGGTCGGCGGTGGAATTGGTCGAGGCCATTCGCGTGTGTTAGTTGCAGAGATAGAACCGATGCCAGAGGGCGAGATTCAGGAGCTTGTAGAGGAGGAATCCGTTGTTGCGAGTTCCGTTGATGTGCACTTCGATCGCCTGTTCAAGCTTGCGCTTATCGAAAAGTCCCCAGGAAAGACTACTCTCATCCAAGAGCACCGATTTCAGATAGCCGGACAAGGGCTTGGCCAACCAGTAAGGGTACGGGACGCCGAAGCCGGTCTTGGGGCCGTCGAGGATTTCATCCGGAACGATGCCGCGCATGGCCTTTCGCAGAATCCATTTCTTCTGGCCGCGCTTGACCTTCATCGCCGCGGGCAGGCCCATGACGTATTCGGTCATTTCGCCGTCGAGGAAGGGGACGCGGACTTCGATGCTGTGGGCCATTGTCGCGCGATCGACTTTTTCGAGAAACTGGTCGGTGAGGAGGACCTGGCAATCGGTGTACAACATTCGTTGCACCACGTCGAGGGTTTTGAGACGACCGTAGAACTCGCGATAGCGTTCGAAGGGATCAAAGGTCGCGAGCCGGCGCACGGCTTCGGCGGAAAAGACTCTTGTCGGCGGGTCCTGATAGGGTTCTTCGGTCAGCAGCAGGGCCATCCGCATGGCCGGATCGGGGTCGCTGATGGCCCGAAAGAAACGCGTCGCGCGAAAGAAGGTCGGGCCCCGGAGAAACAGCGATGCGGCAAACGTGGCCGGTTTGGCGACTGCCCGCCAGAAACTTTCAAATGAGAGTACGTTGTAGCGACGGTAACCGGCGAAGACTTCGTCGCCGCCATCGCCCTGCAGAATGACTTTCACGGAGCCCTTTAGCGCCTCGCTCAACAGGTACAGCGGCAGGTTCGCCGAATCACCGAAAGGTTCGTCGTGGCAGCGGACGATTTTTTCGATGATGTCGGGCATGTTGGTGGCTACGATTTTCAGTTCCTGGTGTTCGGTCCCGAAGCGATCGGCCACGAAGCGGGCCTTGGGCAATTCATTGATTCCCTTATCAAAATCAAATCCGACGGAATAGGTATTCAGGCGGCCGGTGTAGTGGCGCGTCGCCAGCGCGGTGATCGCCGAGGAATCAACTCCCCCACTCAAGAAGACGCCGACGGGCACGTCGCTGATCAGGTGGCGCTCGACGGCCTTGTCCAACAGGTCGCGGACTTTGAGCGTCGCGGTTTCGATATCATCGGTGACGGGCTTGATTTGTTCGACGGTCCAATAGGCCGCGATCTTGGCGCCGGTGCGATCGATGGTGAGATATTCGCCGGCCTGAAGCCGGCGGATGCTCTCAAACATCGTGTGGCGCCCGAGCGGATTGCCGTAGTAGATGAACTCGTGCAGGGCGTGCCAGTCCATCGAGCGTTGCGGGCGACCGGAGGCCAGGATCGCCTTCATTTCCGAGCCGAAGACGACGCCGCCATCGAAGGGATGATAGAAGAGCGGCTTGATTCCGAAGCGATCGCGGACGAGATACAGCCGCTGCTCTGAATTGTCCCACAATGCGAAGGCGAACATGCCGTTGAACCTGGCGAAGGCGGCCGTTCCCCAGCGGACGTAGGCATGCAGCGCGACTTCGGTGTCCGAGCGTCCGCGAAACTGCACGCCTTCGGCCTCCAAAGCGCGGCGGAGTTCGGGGAAGTTGTAGATTTCACCGTTATAGGTGATCGTCGCGCGACCGTCGGGGGTGGACATCGGTTGATGGCCGAGCGGCGACAAGTCGATGATGCTGAGGCGGGCCTGACCCAGACCGACCGGGCCGTGGACCCAGACGCCGGTGTCGTCGGGACCGCGATGGGACAGGGCGCGCGTCATCTTCGCGACGAGCGACTCCTCCACGCCGGCGGAATTGAAATCAAGTATGCCGCAGATGCCGCAAATAGGAGAGTCTCCCCCGAAACGATTGCGATCAGGCCGATACTCTGCGCCGGCGACGGGCTTGCTCGAAACAGCGTTCGTAAACGGCGTAGAGGTTTTTTGCCATGACGGGCATTTCGAACCGGGTGGCGACGGTCTGTTTGCCGTTGTCGCCGAGTTTTTTTCGCAGCGAAGGATTGCGGAGCAGTTCGCACAATTTGCCCGCCATGGCGGAGGCGTCGCCCATCGGCGTCACGAATCCTTCGCGGCCATCGGTCACGAGTTCGTCCGCGCCGGCATATCCCGTCGTAACCACGGGCTTGCCGGCCGCCATCGCCTCCAGAAGCGCGTTGGCCAAGCCTTCGTAGTGAGAGGTCAAGACGGAGATGTCAGTGGCCGCCAGAAGATCGGGAATGTCCTGACGCAGCCCGAGGAACATGACGTTTTCGGCGACGCCCAATGATCGCGCCTGGTTTTCGAATCGGGCACGTTCGTCGCCGTCACCGATCACGAGGAAGCGGGTTTGCGGAAGCTGCCTGGCCACGGCCGCGGCCACTTCGATGAACAATTCGTGGTTCTTCTGCGGGCGGATGGCGGCAAAGATGGAGACGACGCCGGATTCGGGAGCGATGCCCAGGCGGCGTTTGGCCTCCTGGGCGGTCAAGCTGGATTGGAACATTTGCGGTTCGATCCCGTTGTAAACCACATAAACTGCCTCTCGCCGCGCTCCAATCTCACGCACCATTGAATCGGTCGTTGCGTTGGAATTGACAACCCAGCCGTCGATCAGCCGGTTGATGCAGACATGGGTCATGCGAAGCCATCCGACTTCGTCGTATTCGCAGCGGATTCCGCCGAGAACGACCGGCACGCGCGAGGACCACGCGGCCAGCCCGGCGTACAGGCTCGGGCTGCTTTTGAAACCGTGAACGACGTCGTAGCGGTTAATCCGAATGTGCTTCCTCAATCTCATGAGCAGTCGGAGGTAGGCGCCGTCCTTGGGGATAAAGGTGACTTTCGTGTTTTCGAGGGTGGAGACGTCATAGGCGTCGGCCATGCGATGGTAATAGATCAACTCGACGTCGCGGCCCTGGCGAGTCAGTTCGCGAGCGGCGAACATGGCCTGGCGCTCGGCGCCGCCGCGTGCGAGCGAATCCAAAACAATCGCAATTTTCATGGTGACGTGCGATCCGGAGGGCTCAAGCGGCGATGTGCTGAGGCGTCGGCCGGGAATATCGATCGTAGAGATATCCCGTATAGCCGAGGACCGCGCCGGTCAGGGGCCAGACCAATCGATCCTGCTCCATGATGGCGACGATGTTAAAGAGAATCAGCACGACGAATAAAGCCATGATGATGTCCATCATGGTCTTGTCCTGAGGCGGCAGCGGGAGCCCGCGGGTTTTTCGTATCAACCTGTACATGGCAAAATAGGAGCCGAAGTAAATCAGGAACCCGGGAATACCCGTACACGAGAGCGTTTCAGAGATACTCGAATGGGAAAAGTGGCCGACATGCTTGGCATTTTCCCCCAATCGAGCGATGGCAAAGCCGCCCATGCCGAGCCCCAACACGGGGTGTTGCGCCGTGGCACCAAGGGCGCGGAAGAAATACTCGACGCGAGGTTCCTTTTCAAGGCTTTCCTTGCTTTCAAAGGCCTCCTTGAACCTGAAGAAGAACGGCATCTTCGTGAGAAAAAGGGTACTGCCGATGATCAGGAAAACGGCCAGGAACATCAAAACGATCCGTCGGCCAATCGAGGAGCTTCCCGATTTTCTAAAATGGAACCAGTAGATTCCTGCCGCAAACAGGACGACGGCGAGCATCGCCATTCTCGATCCGGAAGCCGCGATGAGGTACATGCTCGCAAGACCGAAACCGATCGCGATGAGGCGCATGACAGTGTTCTTGTGTCCCATCAAGCACGCCACGGTACCGATGAAAGCGAGCACGCCCAACTGACCGAGCGCGTTCGCGTTGGTCATCAGGTCCGTCCCGGCGCGTTGACCCTTGGCGCCGCGCACCCCGGCCACTTCCACTGATTTGATGATCGCGTCCAATCCCTGAAACAGAACGACAATCGTGGTCAAGCCGAGCAAAATGAAACACACCATGAGGTCTCGCCGCGTTCTCACGGTTTGGAGACAGATCCAGGTCACGACGCTGATCTTGAGAAGCAACTGGTATGCGGAAATGAAATAATCCAAATCGGCCGTCACCAGGAATCCCGTGGCCGTCCACGCGGTGAAAATCAGTAACATGGTGACGGGCTTCGACCATCGAATCTTGTGGCCGTGCAAACACAGTCCGACGATAATCCAGGTCAATCCGAGGATCGCGCCAATCAATTGCGGCACCCAGGACACGTCATATGCCGCGCCGCTCATCGTCACGGTGGAGACGTAGTAAAGCCCGGTCAGGATACCAAGGAATGACGGGAGGCTGCTTTCGGCCGGCCCGGAAGCGAGGACCTCACCGGCCGGTGCATAGGGCACCGGCGCCGGTCTTCGCGCCAGGGGTTGGCGATAGAAATCCCGCCGAACCAACGGCGCCGGATATCCGCCCATTCGCGTCATCGAGATATCCTCGTCCAAATGCTTTCAAACATCGTTATTTTGAATATCGGCCACCCCAGCCAATTTGAGGAACCATCGACTCCAACTATTGTAGCCGCCCAAATCCGGGCTTCCGCCGGAGGCAAGGCGTCAATTGACGATTACGGCGGGTCGATCGATGAATGTCCGAGCCCAGAGTTCCAGGGTGGCCAGGAGCCAGAGTCCTTCGGCCAGATTTTCCCGACCCTGTTCATGCCGATTCAGCAATTCATCGACCGCTTTGGGGTCCATCAACCCGCGCTCCCGAAAGGACCGGCTACGGATCAGACCCTTCAGGATTTCCAGGCCCCGATCACGGAAATAGGCGACGGGCAGCCCGAATCCTGATTTCACCCTTTGAAAAAACTCTCTTCCGAATCGTTCGCTTGCCAGACGGACCAGGACGATCTTTCCCTGGTGGCGATCGACTTTGAGACTGGTCGGTACGCGCGCGGCGTACTCCACGACATGGTGGTCGAGAAACGGGACGCGGCCTTCCAGGCTTTCGGCCATGGTCATCTTGTCATTGCGGATCAGGACTGACGCCATGTAGGTTTTCTGATCGAGGTACAGATGGCGATTGATGAGATTTCCGCGCGGCGCATAATCCAGCATCGCCCGGCGCTGCGCTTCGGCCTGCTCAATCCCCCGGTCGCCGAAAAGGCTGCGGATGTGCGGGCTTGGAAGATAGCAGGAGGACCAGATCATGCGGCCGTCGTCGTCTCGACGAAGCTCCCGCGCTACGCGACCCAATCGTCCGCCGGCCCGGTCGGGCACAAGATGCGACGCCCAACGACTGCCCGGAATTGATCGTTCCAAATGGCGCTGCAGGAGCACCTTGCGATATCGACCGTAGCCTCCCATCAGTTCGTCGCCGCCTTCGCCGGTGAGCAGGACGGTCACTTTCTGGCGGGCCAGCCTGGCCAGCATCCAGATGCCAATCGAATTGGGATGGTTGATCGGCTCGTCCATGTGCCAGACAAGGCGCGGCAGATTTTCATAAAACGCGTCTTCGGTGAGAACCTGCCCGTAATTTTCAATCCCCAGGACGTCGGACACGTGGCGTGCGTAGTTCCGTTCGTCGAAATTTTCGTCGTCGAAGCCGATGGAGAACGATTTCATACTGGATATTGAGGTTTCGCAGGACAGGGCGGTCACCAGTGACGAGTCCACTCCCCCGGACAGCGCGCACCCCACAGGGACATCGGAGATCAACTGATACTGCACGCTCTTTTTGAGTTCATCCCGAAAGCCCGTCACCCAGCGATCGTCGGTCGACTCCTCGACGCCATCGTATGGAATATCCCAATACTGTCGCACCTGAATCCCGCCGGGTCTTACTTCGATCCAATGGCCGGGTTTGAGTTCGTGGATGTTCTCAAACATGGTCTGCCCGTTGCAGAGATACCGGAAGGCGACGAGTTCGGGCAGGGCTTCGCGGCGAATTCGGCGCGGGACACCGTCCGCCTGAACGATGGCCTTGGTCTCCGACGCAAAGACGAATTGATCTTTGTCGACGTAGTAATAGAAGGGCTTGATTCCCAGGCGATCGCGAACCGCCCAAACTTCCCGCGTGTTCTGATCATACAGCACGAACGCAAACATGCCGTTGAACCGCTCGACGCATTCGCGGCCCCATTCGCGATAAGCATGGAGGACGACCTCGGTGTCGCCGGTCGATTGGAAGCGATGACCGGCGGCTTCCAAGTCTTTGCGAATTTCCTGGAAGTTGTAAATCTCGCCGTTGTACACGATCCAGATTCGCCCCTGTGGGTCGTGCATCGGTTGATGACCGTGGGCGCTGAGATCGAGAATCGAGAGACGGTTATGGGCCAGACCGACGGCGCCTTCGAGGAACAGACCCTCGTCGTCGGGGCCGCGATGGCGCATCGAGTCCCTCATGCGTTCGAGCGTGGACTGCTCGACCGGCTTTCCGTCAAATCGATAGATGCCGGAGATACCGCACAAGGGGAGGAATCAACCTTTCGCCGATGGAGCGTGAGAGGAATTTGAACGCTTTTCAATCGCTTCGAGGAGATCGATCAGGATGGCGTCCTGCGGCCACATTTGGCCTTCGTGCCAGTTCAGCCGGCTGTCCCAATGACCGGCGCAAGCGTGGACCGCGCTGGCCAGGTAGCAGTAGCTTATCTCGACGATCAACGGGGCACCCGACCGGTCTTTGACGAAATCAAACGCCAAGCTCTGCGTGCCCAGGCGATTGGCCACGCGGAACGCGCTTTCGACGCATCGTGGGTCGATCCGCGACGTATCGTAGACAATGCTGCCGCTGCCTGACGCACGGAAATCGTTGGCCCGGACCATTCGGAGAAATCCGAAGGCGCGGTCGCCGATGATCGTCACTCGCGTGTCGTATTCGTTGTCAGGCAGAAATTCCTGGAAATAGATGTAGCCTCGCTCCCGGGCGATTTCGCGATTCATCCGCCGCATGTTGGCCAGCGTTCGAGGCAATCGGCGGAGCACACCGAGCATGTCGCCTTTTTTTCGATGGCGTCGAATGCTTGATTTCGCGTCACCCAGGATGGATGCGACGGGTTTGAACCCGCGACCGAACGCTTGAACGGCCAGTCGCCGGGCGTGGTCGGCGCTTCGCACAAGCTGCACATTCATGGAGCCCGCTCCACGACTCAGCTTGAAGACTTTTGGAAAGGAGGCCTTGCCTATCCACGTCAGGGCGCTATGCAAGTCGTAGAAGACGTCGGCCTTGGCCGCATCCGCACCGATCGCTTCCAGCAAATATTTTTGCGACACCTTGTCGTCGTAGTGCCAGC
This sequence comes from uncultured Planctomycetaceae bacterium, assembly GCA_964414585.1. Classification (GTDB taxonomy): domain Bacteria; phylum Planctomycetota; class Phycisphaerae; order UBA1845; family UTPLA1; genus DATEMU01. Next base: position 42,473 of record CAYPXR010000047.1, on the reverse strand, counting down.
AAGTGGCACGGTTTGGAAAGACGGTGAGGCCCAATTGTTCCGCGATCTGGATGATTCTGTACCCAGTGCGCACGTCTTCGGGGATGTGATGCATCCATTGCCAGAGCAGCGCGTCCGCTCCGCGCAGTTGTTCGACGATGTCCGAGGCGAAGCAGTTTACTTCGCGGACGGAAATGCCGTGCTCGGCGCAGTACTCCAGCCAGCGGTCGGAATAGCTGCCTTCTCGGGGGTGTATGGCCAGAAGCGGCTTCACTGAAAATCCATCTGTTCGGCTAATACTTCATCAAACGAAGATATTCGTCCCGATAGGGGCTCTTGAACGGCTTGCCCTCCATGTCCATCTCGAGGAGCGTTTGCAGGACGTCGTGATGCGAGGGACAGCGAACCAAGTCGCACATTGCGGTCATCGCTTCATTGCGGGCCCGTCCGCCGGCGGCATAGCGCCATGCGAGCGTTGCCGCAGCCGAAGCCAGATAGGCGAGGGCTCCGCGTCTGACCGCGGCCTTGGTCAGATACCAGGAATCGGCATCAAAGACCGCCGCGGCGCCCACGAATTCGCTGCGGAATGAATTGCCGCGATCGAAGCACAGGCACCGCCAGAATTCTTTGAGAAGAACCGGATCGATGACGATCTGGTTCAGCCGCTCCCAACGGCGACGAAACTTCTCGAGGTCTTCAGCGGAAAGGCCTTCTACCCGCGGCCGGCTGCCTTGAGCCTCATGCCGGACGACGAAGCACTCCATCTCGTGGATACCCTTGCGGCTCATGACGAACCGCGCCAGGAGCCCGTAGGGCCAGCAGTCGGGCAAGGGGTCCGTGGACGGAAAGGTCAGACAAAAGTTTCCAAGGCTGTAGAGAATCGGGACTCCCCGATAGATCTCCATGGCCTGGACCGAATGGGGATGATTGCCGACGACCAGGTTGGCACCGGCATCCGCCAGGAGGCGATAGCGACTTTGGGCCTGTGGACTGGGAAGCGGGAAAAATTCCACGCCACCGTGAACCAGGACGACGACGATATCCGCCTCCTTGCGAAGTTCTTGAATTCGATTGACACAGGTCAGCATATCCAGCTTTGACGCGCCGCCGCTTTTTTCGTCGGCACAGGAGAACTGTTCCTCCGCGAAGGCCAGGAAGCCGATCTTCACGCCGTCCACTTCCTTCAGGAGCGGTTGGCTCGCCTCGATCTGGTCTTTGCCGACGCCGACGGTGTGGATGCCGGCCTTTTGGATCATGTCCCGTGTTTGCAACGCCGACTCCGGCCCGAAGTCGCGAATGTGATTGTTGGCGAGACACGCCACATCAAAATGACCCGCCTGAATCGCCTCGATCGTGCAGGGCGAGCCCAGCAGATGGGGACCGGATTTGTTGATCGGCGCGCCGGCGCGGACCAGGGGAAACTCCACGCCGACGGTCGCAATCGCTTTGTCCCGCAGTAACGCCTGTACTTCCGGCGCATAGAGGTCGTTGATGGCCCGCGGGCCGATGTCGATTTCCTCGTGGAAGCAGAAATCACCCGCGGCGAGATATCGCACGGCCGATTCGGGCGCGTCGCCCAAGCGAATGGTGAATATGGGATGCATGTTCTTCAACCGATGAAAGGGGGAATTCGGGCCCCATCGATTCAGGACGGTCGTTGCAATTCGATGACCCGAAACGCTCCCGCCGGTACGGTTAAGGCGACGGAATGGTCCTGGATTTCAAGTGCTTCTCCGCTCAGCAGATCGACGACCATGTTCACTTGCAAATCCGAACGGAGATGGAGTTTGACAGGCCGATCGGCCGGATCCAGAAAGCCGGGATCGATGAGCGTGGCGCGAAGAATTCGCGGCCCCCGGGTCTGCACTTGAACGAATGCCTTGCCTTCGACTCGCAGCGGCAGGCTGCCGGCGGCTCGATCAAAGCTTTGAAGAATCCGTGATCGCGCTTCGAGTCCGGTCAGGCGATGTGTTCCTTCGAACCACGATCGGCCGTCCGTCTCCCAGGCGCCTTTTTCCCATGGGCATCTCCGCCGACTTACGAAAGACGGGACGATCGCCGTCAAGCCAAATGGCGCGGCGGGCATGAACCCGTCATAATGGCGCTCAACTCCCAAAAGATATCCTCCCAGATAGGACGGACGCACGGGGGCCATTCCGTCGTAGCACGCAAGGCCTTCAAAAGGCGAATCGCGCGCGACTGAATCAGGAACATAGCCGTCCTGACCGTGAATATTAAATGCGTCCCGAAGAAATTCCGCCGCGGGCTCGCGCATTCGTATCACCTGCGGCGAGACCTCGACCATTTCCGCGGGCGTCGGAGGTATCAACAGGCCCTTGCCCAGCAGATGACAGATCAGGTCCAGAGATTCCTCGCCAACGACGGAGAACCCCCCCGGTCGCGCCGGCCCACCCCCCCGCAAGGGAATCGAATACTCAAAATATTTCGCACCGAGCATGCCCTGGGCGATCTGGCGCCGAAGGAAGGGGTGACCGGTCATCGGGCACTCGACGTCCCAAAGTCGATTCCAGCACATTTCGTCGATGATGGTTCGCGCCGAGAAATTGTTGACGGTACCGGAGAGGAACAGACCCAAACGGCCGGCCATGTTCAATTCCGGAGAGCGGGTATTGCTGTCCTCGACGCTCATGACGAGCACGTCGCGGAACTTCTCATCAAACAAGGCGCGGAAACGCTTCATGGCCGGTACGGCGACCCACCAGGCATGCTTCTCCACCAGGAACGCCTTCTTGTCGGTGTCCCTGCAGATTTGCATCAACGGTACCCAGTAATCAGCGATGAAATGCTCGAGTGAACTGCCATAGTCGTCGTCCTCGGCGCTCATGAATCCAATGAGGGACCGCGGACACTCCTGGGCCACTTTCTTCGCGAGCTCCAACGGGACCCAGGGCGAGCAACCATGCCCGACCCACAACGCAAATGAAACTCCCGCTTTTTCGCAGGCCCTCGCGCAATCGAGCATCGTCGACGCCGAGACCTGATCCTTTTTCTCCCACGAGGGCAGACGGAATCCGGCGACCGGTTCATCGGGTCGAAATTCGAGGCCGATCGCAAAGTCGCAATTGGGATACGGAAACAACCGGCGATAATGCCCAATCAGTGAGAAGAAACCCTCCAACTGTTTGGCCGAGGCGACTTGTCCCCCGGCGACGAAATGAACGTATCGCTGATTCGCGGGCGGGGGTCCTTTATAGGCGAGGATTTGCCGGCGAATGCGTTCGAGGTTTTCTTCGACTTGCTTCATTTTTCCTTCGCGGTGAAGCGATGCGAACGAACGGCCCCATCCCTTGTCGAGCACCACCCGGTAGATTCGATCGTCACCGTTGGGCGAGGAAGCCAGGTAAACCGTCGCGTTTCCCTCCATGTCTTCACCCCGACAAATGTCGGTGAAGGAGACCGGGGCCGATCCTTTGGCGAAGATGCGACCCGATCGATCGAGCATGAAAAGATAACGCCCGTTCAGGACGACGATCCGCCGACCCAGAAGGCCGTCCGGCTTGCACACGGCGGCGATGTTGTAGCCTGTGCCGCAGGCGTCGGAGGGTTGAAAATCGCCCGAAGTTTCCCAACGCATCGATCCATCGCCGGACAGGACGCGAAGACCGGACTGTCCATCCCAGCCGCCGAAGATCAACTCGCAAGGACCGTCGCCGTCGAGGTCTTCGATGGTCAGCGATTTGGGGAACCACGAGGCGAGACCGGACCCCTCTCGCCGGGTGGTCCGCAGTTCTTTTCGCCACATCACTTCCAGGCTTGGCCAGCGAAGCGCCGTCAGCTCACCGGACCAGCACGCGACGACGATTTCCATCTTCCCGTCGCCATCCAGATCGCCGGCGCGGATCAAACGGATGGCCCGAGGCCAGGGAAGAGATTTTTGCAATCTGCCTTCCGCATTCAGGACATGCAGTTTTCGATCGACGCCGCCGGTGACCACCTGGACCAGGCCTTTTTGTTGAAGGACGGCGACTTGATACAGGGCGGCTGGGGCGGAGAACGTCCAACGCCCGGTCCCATCGGCGTTGATGCAGTAGAGCCGGCCGTCCGCGGAGGCGACGAACACCTCCGATTTGCCGTCGTCGTCCACGTCGCCCGCGGCGAGATCGTAGGGAAATGCTCCGGTATCGAATTTCCACAAGGGAGACTGATCCAACGTCGCCGAGCGACCAAAGACCGCTCCGTCGTAGCAGGCGTAGACGATATCCGTCGTATGGGCGGCGGTCAGGTTTGCGGTGGTGATTCTCCAGGCATTTCCCCCGGCGGGGAACGAGGCCGCGGAGCCTTCCATCGTCAGGATCAAGCAGGCGAGGTTGAGCAACCCACCGATCACGGCTTTCCCTTTGTTGCTTGAATCACCGGTTCCAGCGTCGGCATGAGTCGATGCTTGGCCTTGGCGACAAAGGATCGCAGCCTTTCCTTTTCCTCATGGGTAAATCCGACCAGGAGGGCCAGGATGAGGAACACAAGCTCCCCAACACAGGTTGCCGTGATAAGTTTCCACCAAGTGTGCTGGCCGAGCTGGGCGGCGACGAACCAGGTGACAGCGCCACCGACGGCTCCGAACAAGATGGGCCGGCCGAAGACCGCCAACAGCGCGGCATGCCATGGGATTTGCGTCGCCTTTGCCGCCAACAGGAATAAGACGACGGCTCCGATCAGTTGAATGCCGAACACGCACGCCGCGGATCCCGTCAGGCTTGGTTGCACCCATTGCACATAGGCCCAGGCCGACAGCAATGCGAGCACTCCGCGCGAGAACACAAAGAGGCCGGCCACTCGAACCCGTCCGAGTCCGACGAGCACCTGTTGAGAGGTTTGTCCGGGCGAAATTGGAATCTGGGCGATGAGCAGCATATAGAGAAGGAGATTGAGGCCCTTGAATTCGGGACCCAGCCAAAGCTCCAGGAAGGGCGCGGCGACCATCAACGGAACGCCACAGATCATCACGGCCATCATCGCCGAATACTTGGCACCGGCGAGAAACAACTTCGAGATGTTTTGATCAAATCCCTGCGCATCCATGCTGCTGACGGCGGGCGTCAACACTCCGGCCACGTTGTTGATCAGGGTCCACAACAGCGTGCGGATCGTGAGGACGGCGGCCAGACCGCCCAACTCCCGCATGCCGAGCGTCTTCCCCACGAAGATGGAGAACCCCTGCGTGACGAGAATATTGCCCGTGACGACGAGGAGCGACGCGCTGGCAAAGGCACCGACTTCCCTGATGCCCGCGCGATCGACCAGGCGGAACGATATGGGCATTTCCGGAACGAGTCGCCGAAGCGAACGGCGACACAACAGGCCACAAACGAGAAGCGCCAGGAGCAGCGAGCCAATGTAGAAACTAATGGTTCCGTGACCCATCCAAAACACGAGGATGACGAGGATGAGCCTTACGAGCGTCGTGCTTCCGGTGAACAGTCCGACCAGATCGTATCGCTGAATGGCGCCCAGCGATTTCTGGTAACAGACCCAGGGATAACCGACGACCATGTAGGCGGCGAGAAGCCAAAAGGCCCATTTCGCATCGGAGGTGGTTTCCGGCGACTCGTGGGCATCATTCGTCAACCATCCGGTGACCAGAAGAACGGCGACGGCGCCGATCAAGCCGATCAGGAGAAACGCGGCCCGGGCGGTGTTGAAGGTCCGCCCGAGGCGTTGTCGATTGTCTTCGGCCAGGGACAACGGGATATACCGTTCCAACGCCCGACCGACCGAGTTTGCCACCAGATCAAAGATCGCCGAGACGGCAAAGACCATGCTGGCCAGACCGAATCCGCTTCGGCCGAGATGGGCGGTGACGACCGGCACCATGAGCAGGCTTGCCACCGTACCCAGGACGGTAAGGCCATAGTTGGTGATGACATTAAGGATGATTCGATCGGCCAGTCGCATGCGGACTCAATTCATGAAGGGAAACCGTCTTGCGGTTCACACGGCGATTCGGGGATGCCGGCACGGATCGCGGGTCCGGGGTCGGGCGACCGGTCAGGGGCGGCTCATACTTCGGCGCCTTGCGGCGCTCGACCGGTGACGAGATTTCGGAGTCCCCTCAAAATGCGATTGACGCGAACCGCCACCGGAAAGACGCCGCGCCAACAAGGAATGTACTGCACCCACCAGCGGAGTCGTTTGGTCCAGGACACGCCGACGACTTCGGTATCGGTGTAGCCCCATTTTCGCAACATGGACCCCAGGTAATAGTTCAATTGGGCGATTTGCTCCGGGTCACCATTACGGCGCCAGGCGCCAACGCGCGAGGCATCGGGCCGGTCTTTGGCCTTGGCCTTCCAATCCAATTCGGCGGCGGGCACTGACGCCGTCTCGGTCATCTTTTCGAGCTGCGACGGTTCAAATTCCTCGCCGATGAATTCGCAAAGCCGCCGCATTTCTTTTTCCGGGTGAAGAATGAGATCGGCGTATTTCACGACGGTGAAACGATCGCCCGGGAGCTGTCGTTGCAACCGGGCGGCGACCCGCGCCTTCATGATCCACAACCGGCACAACGAGCCGAGCAACTTGGAACCCCAGGCGGCAATCATGGATTGGACCACGTCCCGGCCATCGCGAATGATGCAGATGACTTTGGCCTTTGGGAAAAGCCGCAATAGTTCGGGCACATGATGAAGATGATCGCACGACTTTTCGGCGGCCCTTCGTTTGCCCTGTTTGGCGGCGAACGATTCCAGAATCGCCCTGAACAGGTTGGGGTACGTCGGTTCATAGCGGCGAAATATTTCGATCATCTCTTCATAGCGAAGCCCGGTCTGATGAATGAAGAAGTCGTCGCAGGCGCGAGACAAGAGCTGCTCGTGCGTCATCGGCAGCCGTTTTCGGCCGTCCAACCGGGCGAAGGTGTTGAAGAACTGGGTTTCCGACGGAACGGCCAACCCCGAGTGCCGATCAAACATCACGGCCAGCGCGGTTGTGCCCGACCGTTGACATCCGACGATGAAAAAAGGACAGAAACCGTCTGTCAAAAAGGGGGCGGCGGGCGACCGCGAATTTCCCCCGGCGACGGATGGGTCGGCATCGGATTGCCGACCGCCAGTGCTTTCACTTTCCCCTGAAATCGTCACGACTGTTCCTAACACCAACGCAATGATCTTAACCGATAATCGATCCTGAATCGAAGGAGTGTGATCAACATCCAAAAGCCGAAGGACGATTTCGGCGGACTAGTGGACGGCGGTCTGGTGCGATGCAAGGCCGGTCATCCGTCTTGTGTGTGGGTACCCGGTTTCTTGTGTCCTTACACCGGCGGGCCCTGGTTCCTGGATGCCGTTGTCGATGTCTTGCGTCCGATCACTCGACGAGCGGCACTTCGTGCCGCGACCAGAAAGGTCGAAATACGCTGCCATTCTTCGATTCCGACGCCGAAGAAAACGACAAGGATCAAGAAGACGAATTCGCCCACCCCCACGCCAACCGTGATTTTCCACCATGCGTTGTTTCCAATCAGACCAAGCATGCCGTAGGTGGCCAGAGCACCGACCAGTGCAATGGTGATCGGTCTAAAGAGCACCCTTATGAGGGCTTTGACAATCGGAACGCCCGTGGCCTTGCAGCCGAACATGAACAGTACGACTCCGCCGAGAGCCTGAATACCGAACATGATGACGCAGGCGCCGTTGAGCCCTTGGTGGAGATAAAGGATGTAGATGCCCGCTCCCGCCAGGCCGAGGAGGCTTCTGAAAAACTGAATCGGACCGGTGATCGAGGCCCGGCCCAGACCGTAGAGAACATGCATGGAGGTGTTTCCCAGGCAGAAGGGAATCAGCACGACCAGCAGGATGAAAAGAAGGGTGTCACGGCTCGCAAATGCCGGACCCAGCCATAACGTCAGGAAGGGTCTGGCCACGGGCATCGGCACGATGGCCATCGATGCGGCGACCAAGATGGAAATCTTCGTCCCGGAAATCATGAGCTTGGTCACGTTGACGTGCGATCCCTGGGCGTCCAAGGCACTGATGGCCGGGGCGAACGCGTTGGTCAATTCATCGATCAACCGGAAGATCGTGGTCTGGAGCACCCAGACGGCGGCCAATTCACCCAATTCGTGAAAACCGATTGCTTTGCCGACGAAGATTCGAAAGCCGACACCACCGAGCACTTCTCCGCAAGTCCCCAGGATCGTCGCGGCGGAATAGCTGCCCATGAGCCACATGGTGGTCTTGTCCACCAACCGAGGGGAGTATCTTAAATCGGGCAAGCAGCGTTTCAGGTAATGGCGACAAATCAGACTGACCAACCACAAACCAATCAGTTGCGACGCCACAAAGAACGTCACACTTCCGTATCCCCACCAGAAGATGGCGATGACCAACGCCGACCGCAACAGGGTGATGATGCCGTGCGACAGACCCAGCAGGTCGAAACGCTGGATCGCCTCGAGTCCCTTTCGATAACCCCAGAAGGGAAAGCCCACGACCAGCCACACGATGAGAACGTTCATCGCAAGGGCCCCGTCTTTGAGCAGTTGCGGGCGAAGGTTTTCTCCTTCGAGCAGGTAATCCGCCAGGAGCCAAAGGACGCCGGCGCCAACGACGCCCATGAGGATGTATCCGCACAGGCCGGTCGAGAAGGTTCGATTGAGGCGTTGCGGATCCGAATCCGCGAGACTCAGGGGAATAAAACGATGCATCGCACGGCCGAACGAGCCGGCCAGCGTCTCGAAGATTCCGTAAGGGGCCAGGACGATGGCGACCATTCCGTAGCCGCTTTGACCGAGATGTTTGACGACGATGGGCGTCATCACCAAAGTCGCGATCATGGTGACAAAGGTAAGCGCGTAATTGGAGAGGGTGTTGACGATCAGGCGGTTCGCCTGACCGAGAGAACGCCCGACGACGCGCGGTCCTGCCGCGACGGCGACGGCTGCCTCCGAAGTTGAAGAAGCATCCGGCATTTTGGAAACGTGAAACCTCACAATCCGATATCGCGGAGTTTCGTGCGTCTAACGCTGTTCGCGAAACCACTCCACGAAGCGCGGCAGACCCTCGGCGAGCGCCGTACGGGGCTGATATCCTATTTCCGCTTTGGCCCGGGAAATATCCGCATACGTCCGATCGACGTCGCCCGGCTGCGGAGGTAAACGCTGAATAACGGCCTTTTTGCCCAACGCGGTCTCGATCGCCGCAATCAGATCCGAAAGGGAAACCGGCTGCGATTCCCCAAGGTTATAAATATGATACCCGGAACATCGCTCAATGGCACCCCTGACGCCGGAGATAATATCGTCGACATAAGTATGATCCCTCATCATGCTTCCGTCGCCGAAGACCGGGATGGGCCTGCCTTCTTCGATCAGTCTTGTGAATTTGTGAATGGCCAGATCGGGGCGCTGCCGTGCACCGTAAACGGTGAAGAAACGGAGGCAGGTGATGTCCATCTTGAACAGATGGTGATAGGTATAGGCCATGAGTTCACAGGCCTTCTTGGTTGCGGCGTAGGGCGAGATGGGGAAATCGACGTTGTCGGTCTCGCTGAAGGGCACCTTCGGACTGTTGCCGTACACGCTCGAACTGCTGGCAAAGATCATGCGGCCCACGGCGTGTTTTCGCATCGCCTCGAGAATCACGTGGGTCCCGTGAATATTGACATCCTGGTACAACAACGGTTTTTCGATAGACGGTCGAACGCCGGCGCGCGCCGCCAAATGCGCGACCAAGTCCACTCCGCGTACGGCGTTCTCCATGGTCTGGACGTCGCGGATGTCTCCTTCGATCAGTGAAAACGCAGACTGTTTTTGGCAGTTGATCAGGTTGCGACGCTTGACGGCCGGCTCATAAAAAGAATCGAAAGAATCCAGTCCGACGACGCGCCAACCGGCTCCGAGGAGCGATTCACAAAGATGTGAGCCGATAAATCCTGCCGCGCCCGTTACAAGAGCAGTTGGCATTTCACACGTCCTCCGGGCAGACTCCGTCCCCGTCAGCCGCCTAATGACGCCTGTCAGAATTCCTTGTCATTGCAGGAGTTGCGCTAATGCAGCCCTGCCAAGTGGCCCACATGATATCGGTTATGCAACGAGGCGACTACAACAGGCAAAGACTGGGCGCCGACGCCGCAAATCCATGTTAATAAATAACTTACGCTCTTTCCGCTCCCTGAAAATGAGGGGAGAGTTGGGAGAACCTGTGATTAGGGTACGGTGGGACCTTGAATGGGTTCGAGTTGGTCAGCCGATACGTCCATGCTGATCGATTGTCCGAGCATCTCGACGTTCAGGACGAGCCGGAGCCTGGATAGACGCTTTGCGATGACGCCCTCCACGCCAAGCAACGGTCCATTCACGACGCGGGCCCATTGGCCGACCTTGATCTCCTGATGCCAGCGAACGTCTACTCCGGTGATCAGCGCCTGATGGACCTGGCGAAGTTCCGCCACCAGTCGATCCTGCGTCGGGACTGTGAGCACGTTGGCAATGCGGTGCGTGGATAACGCGCGCTGGCGTTGCTCTTCGGCGCCGCTAAAAAACAAATAGCCGGGGAAGACGGGAAGCAGGCTTCGGGAGATTCGGCCGGTCTTTCGGCTTCGGGTCTCGCGTTTGCGGAGGGGGAGATAGAAAAAGACGCCGAGCTTTGCCAGCTCCGTGGCGAGCACCTTTTCATTTCGAGGCTTGGTATGGGCGACCCACCATCGTCCCGGCAGGTCGTTCGGGATCGCCTCGATCGGCGAGAGGTCGGATTGCCCGGGGAGGATTAGTTGACTCACGACGATCCTCAATCGCGGCGCTTGGCGGATTCGCGGGATGCTTTGTACCAATCCATCGTGCGGCGAAGCCCTTCGTCGAGTTCAACCGCGGCGGCGAATTCCAAGCGGTCCTTTGCACGGGAACAGTCCAGCCGCCGCCGGGGCTGGCCATCCGGCTGTGACGCATCCCATCGAATGGGGCCATCGTATCCGGCCAATTGCTGTATCTTTTCGGCCAGATCACGGATTTTAATTTCGCAGCCGGAGCCGATGTTCATGGGCTCCGGATCATCGTAGCGCTGCGCGGCGAGGACAATTGCCCGAGCGCAGTCTTCGACGTACAAGAACTCCCGACTGGCGCTGCCCGTACCCCAGACGACTACTTCGCGTTCGCTTCGCTCCCTGGCCTCGACGAATTTTCGGATCAGCGCCGGGATGACGTGACTGGAGGCCAGGTCGAAATTATCGCCCGGTCCATAGAGATTCACCGGCAATAGGAAAATGCCGTTGAAGCCGTACTGTTGGCGGTAGGCCTGGAGCATGACGAGGAGTGCCTTCTTGGCGACACCGTATGGCGCGTTTGTTTCTTCCGGGAAGCCCGACCAAAGGTCCTCTTCCTTAAACGGCACGGGCGCCAACTTCGGATAGGCACAGACGGTGCCGATCTGCACGAATTTTTTGACGCCTGCCTGCCGGCCTCGTTCAATCAGATGCAGACCCATTGCGACGTTTGCATAAAAATAGCGGCCCGGGTTCTGCCGGTTGGCCCCGATCCCCCCAACCTCCGCCGCGAGATGGATCACCACGGTCGGCCGGAGGTCGGCGTACATTTTCGCCACTTGATAGGACTTGGTCAGGTCGTATTCGCTTCGTCGAGGAATCGCAATTTGTTCGGGCTGCACGCCGGCGGCGAACAGTTGCGCATAGACCTGCTGGCCGAGAAACCCGGCGCCGCCGGTGATCACAATTCGCTGTCGGGTCAGGTCCATGTCGATGCGAGAATCATATGCGAGAATCGTCGAATGTCAGAAAGATCTGGGCGATCCGCTCGGCGGCTTTGCCGTCCCAAAGGGCCGGGCGTCGATTCGGCGAACCGGCGGCATTGCCATCCGTGAATCGCGCTCTTTGCGATCGATACGCGCCCAGGATCGAGGCGGTGTCCGGCTTGGTCAACTGATTGGTCCCTTCCGAAATGGTCACGGGCCGTTCCGTGTTCAAACGAAGCGTCAGGCAGGGCACGCCGAGAATCGTCGTCTCCTCCTGCACACCGCCGGAATCCGTCAAGACGATCGCGGAGTCGGCCATCAGCTTGAGAAAATCGAGATAGCCCAACGGTTCGGGGGTCAACAGCCCGTTGATCGCGGTCAGTCTTTTTTCGAGCCCCATGGTGGCGATATTTTTCCGGGTGCGCGGGTGCATCGGAAAGACGATTGCCATGTCCCTGGCGATCGCCTCAAAGGCCGTGAGGATCGAACCGAGCGTTCCGGGGTCGTCGACATTGCTTGGGCGATGGAGCGTGACGACGGCGTAGCGGCCGCGCTGGAGTTTCAGCGTGTCGAGAATCGTGGATTGGTCGGCGCGGGCACGGTGACGCATGAGTGTGTCGATCATGACGTTGCCGACAAAGCGAACCTTTTCGTCGGGTACGCCCTCGCGTTTCAGATTCTCCACACCGCTGGGTTCACTAACGAGCAATAAGTCGGAGATCGAATCCGTCAGGAGGCGGTTGATTTCCTCCGGCATCGATCGATCAAAGCTCCGCAGACCGGCCTCGACGTGGGCGACCTTGGCGCCGAGCTTACAGGCGACGAGCGCGCAGGCGATGGTGCTATTGACGTCGCCCACGACCACCACCCAGTCGGGCCTGTGCTGCGAAACGACCGGCTCGAAACGACGGATGATCTCGGCGGTCTGGGCGGCGTGAGTGCCGGAGCCCACTTCAAGATTGATGTCGGGCTCGGGGATGCCCAGATCTTTGAAGAAGAGTTTGCTCATCTTTTCGTCGTAGTGTTGCCCGGTATGAACCAGGATGGTCTGGATTCGGCCCGTTTTCGCGAAGGCGTCCATCAGGGGGGCGATCTTCATGAAATTGGGGCGGGCACCGCATACGCAGATGAGTTTGAGCATGTCATCACATCCCGTGGACGACGATTCTCCGCCGCCCTCGAACCTTCGGCCTTCAGCGCCGGCGGCATCAGTTTAAGGTCCCACACTGGATCGTGCATCCACCCGTAGAACAGACTGGAACGGTCGCATTCTCGGTCCTCCCGGCGTATCATGCGGCGACGAAAGGGAGTTCGAACATGCGCGCGATCGTGGTTGAATCAGGCAAGGTATTGGTCAAGGACGAACCACCACCCACGCCGGCGGCCGGCGACGTGCTCATCAAGGTTCGACTCGCCGGTATTTGCTCCACCGATCTGGAAATCGTCAAAGGCTACGGCGGCTACTCCGGCATCCTGGGCCATGAGTTCGTCGGCACTGTTGCGTCCGGCTCCACGGCGCTGGCGAACAAACGCGTGGTCGGCGAAATCAACTGCGTCTGCGGCAAATGCGACATGTGCGCGAGCGGACTGTCCAATCATTGCCGGCGACGCACGGTGATGGGCATCCAGGGCCGTCCGGGCTGCTTTGCCGAGTTCGTCGCTCTGCCTGAACGGAACTGCGTTGAAGTGCCTGATTCGGTCAACGACGAGCAGGCGGTCTTCGCCGAGCCACTTGCCGCGGCGATTCAGGTCACCCGGCAGATTAAGATCGAGACGCGGATGAACGTCGCCGTTCTTGGCACGGGTCGGTTGGGGTTACTGGTCGCCCAAGTTCTTGCCCGCACCGGTTGCAAATTGACCGCCATCGGACGAAACCCCGCCACGCTGGCCATGATGGACAAGAAACGGATTCGCAATGTAACGGTGTCCGATCTGAAACAGTGGGGCGACTTCGACGCGGTTGTCGAATGCACCGGCTCGCCGGAGGGCTTGCCGCTGGCCCTGAAACTGGTGAGACCGCGCGGGATGATCGTCATGAAGACGACCTGCGCGGGCCGTGCCGACGCCGATCTGACGCCGCTGGTTGTGAACGAGGTCACGATGGTGGGAAGCCGATGCGGCTCTTTGCACGAAGCGATCAGCATGCTGGCGCGGAGGGAAGTCGATGTGACGAGCCTCATTACCCGCCAACTGCCGCTGGCCGAAGGACCGTCAGCGCTGTCGCTCGCCGCCGAGCCCGCACAAATCAAGGTCGTGCTGAAGGTCGAGGGATGAACGAGCCTCGCACCATCGCGCTGACGAGCCAAGCGCTTGAAGAGACCGCCCTGCTGTCATTTCCGCATCTCTCGGAAATTGACGGGTTCGTTCATGCCGTTACAACGCGGCCCTGGAACCTGTCGCCCGATCGCGGGCCCGAGGCCGAGCTTGCCGTGGGGCGACGAAAAAAAGTCTGCGAAGCGCTGGGGTTGCCCTTTGAGAAGCTGACCGCCCCCGATCAGATTCACAGTCCGCACGTCGTGCGTGTCGGGCCGGAAGACGCGGGCTCGGGAAGAGAGGGCCGAAAGACGGCCATTCCGTTTGTCGACGGTCTTGTTTGCGATCTCCCGGGCGTGCCGGTCATGCAATTTTCGGCGGATTGCCCATTGATCCTCGCGGTCGATTCCCGCCGACGCGTTTTCGGGACCGCGCATGCCAGTTGGCGCGGGACCGTGGCGCACATCGCCATGGAACTGATTGAGCAACTCGCCTCGAACTTCAAGAGTCGGCCCAACGATCTGCTGGTCGGTATCGGGCCCTGCGCCGGACCGGAGGAATATGAAGTCGGGGACGACGTGAGGCGCATTGCCCTTAGTCGATTGCCCGGCGCGACGCGATTCTTTCCCGTGAAGGGCGACAAGTGGTGTTTCAATCTCCGGGCCGCCAATGTCGCCCAGCTTATCGACGCCGGAATTCGTCCGGAGAAAATCGTCGTCGCGTCGGCCTCCACGATTTCCGATCCGCGGTTCTTTTCTCATCGTCGAGACGGCGCGGACACCGGGCGGTTCGCGCTCATCGCCGGGTTCAAGCCGTCCTGATCGGCTACTTCGTCGAGCGTCCTTATCGGAACTCCCGACGCGAAGATGCACGCTGATTCCGGTTATCCGCCAGACGGAAGGCCCGTTCGGGAGCCCACCGGCTACCCTTTCCAAATATGTGCAAAACCCACCCCCGGCTGGCGCCGATAACAGAACCGGAGCCTTATCATGTCGAAAGAAATGGCCGTCCTACTCTCATCCGGCGGACTGAACAGCGCTGTCATGACCTCGATTGCCGCCGACGAGCACGACTTGGCCATGTTGCACGTCTGCTTCGGCCATCGCGCCGAGGATCACGAGGCGGAACTCTTCGAGAAGCTGGCCGACCACTTCGATGCGAAAGAAAGGCTCGTGACCGATTTGCCGTACTTCGCTCAGATCGGCGGCAACGGCCGGGTCAACAAGAAACTCGCCATCGAAGACGCGACGGCCCTGGGCCAAGGCGAAACCAACTGCCTCGTGCCCGGCCTGATCGGTTCGCTGGTGCAGGTCGCGTTCGCCTGGGCAAGCCAACTTCAGGCGACGAAGGTCTTTCTCGGCATCAGCGAAAACCTTGGGGCCCCCGGGCCGCGGACGAACGCGGTCTTTCCCGATTATTCGCGGGACTTCGTGCTGCTTTGTCAGCATCAATATTCGGTGGCGTCGCCTGCTCGCAACATCACGATCGAAACGCCACTCATCGACATGAACCGCACGGATATCGTCCGCCTCGGCCATCGGCTGAAAACGCCCTTTGAGCTGACGTGGTCGTGCATCGCCTCCGGCGAGACGCCTTGTGGCCTCTGCCTGGGCTGTGCGACGCGCAATCGGGGATTCCTCGATGCGACGATTCCAGACCCGATCATGCTGCAACCCGTCGCTGCGGGGGTCTGATCTCGCCGATCACTTCAAAGTCCGGGCCAACCGGTTGCCATTAGAATACCCCCATGGCTTTGTCCGACGGCGATGTGAATCTCGAAACACTGCGGGAGAAGATCGGCCGCTTTCCCAAGACGCCCGGCGTCTATCTTATGAAGGACTCCAAAGGCCGGGTGCTTTACATCGGCAAGGCCAAGGACCTTCGCTCGCGGGTCTCGTCTTATTTTCAAAACTCCGCCGACCTGCTCAACACTCGCGGGCCGGATATCGCGCGGATGATCGCCATGGTCGTCGATATCGATTTTCTTGAGTGCGACACCGAAGTCGATGCGCTGCTCCAAGAAGCGCGGCTAATCAAGGACATTCAGCCGCCGCACAACGCGATGCAGAAGGACGGCAAGACGTTTCCTTTCCTGGAGATCACCACGGGCGACGATTATCCCGGCGTGTTCGTCACGCGAACGCCGCGGCCCAGGGGCAGCAAGCTTTACGGACCGTTTACTTCCGCCGGGGCCTTGCGCGACGCGGTTAACGCCTTGCAGAAGGTGTTCAAGTTTCGCACGTGCGAGCTGGATATTCGCGAGGAAGACGAGAAGCGGAGATTTTTCCGACCCTGCCTGTTGCATGCCATCCACCAATGCACGGCCCCTTGTGCCGATCGGATCAGCCGTGAGGAGTATCGCAAGGACATCGAACGGCTCAAGCGATTCATGGCCTCCAAGCGCAGCGTCGTGCTCAAGGAGATGGAGGCGGAGATGAAGGCCGCCGCCGATGCGCTCGATTTTGAAGAAGCGGCGAAGGTCCGCGACCGGATCAAATCCATCCAGCATCTCAAGATGACCGGCGACGAGTTGGACGAGGACATTCAGCCTGAGTCGTTCTACGTTGACCCGAGGAAAGGTCTGGAGCGGCTGGCGAAGGTGCTTGAACTGGAGCAAGTTCCCAGGATCATCGAGGGTATCGACATCGCCAATCTTCAGGGCGAAGAATCCGTCGGCTCTCTCGTCTGCTTCATCGACGGGCTCGCTTTCAAGAACGGATACAAGCGGTTCCGCATTAAGACGGTCAAAGGGCAAGATGATTACGCGATGATCCGTGAGGTCGTGCAGCGGCGCTATCGCCATGCGGCCGAGGGCGAGGAACTTTATCCCGACGTCATCCTGATCGACGGCGGTCTCGGTCAGCTTCACGCCGCCCTGGAGGCCTGCGGCGAGATGTTTGTCCGGCCGCCGATGGTCATCTCGCTGGCCAAGCGCGAGGAGGAGATTTATGTCCAGGCACGGCAGCGACCGATCAAATTGCCGCGAAACGACGCGGCACTGCGGTTGATTCAGCAAGTGCGCGATGAAGCCCATCGCTTCGCGCAGCATTACCACCACATTCTTCGCAGCAAGCGACAGTTCGACGAGGACATCAAGGCCGGCAAACGGCCACCGCGAAGAGGCAAGCGACCACTGAGCGATTTGCCTCCACCTGATCCGGAGCCGGCGACAACGCCTCCGCCGAGAGAGTTCGAAGTCGACGAATTGCCACCGATGGATGAGTCACAGATTCATCCACCGTTGGATTGAGGGCGAGCGGCGCTTGAACTCAGGTCAAGCTATAACTTGAACAATTCCGACACACTCGTCTGGTTGTGAATATTGCGGATTGCTTTGGCGAAGAGGGGCGCGGCAGTGATGATTTTCACCTTTTTCGAGAGCGCTTCGAATCGGTACTCCAAGGTGTCGGTGATGACTAATTCCTTGATCGGGCTGGCGTCGAGCTTCGAGGCCGTGCCTTTGCTCAACACACCGTGGGCGACGGCGGCATGGATGTCCCTGGCCCCTTCCTGCCTGAGCCGTTGAGCCGTGGCGATCAGCGTTCCGCCGGTGATCGTGAAATCATCCACAATCAGGGCGTGCTTGCCCGCGACGTGCCCGATGATGCGGTTGACGATCGCTTTTTCCTTGTGATCGACGCGCGTTTTTTCGGCAATGACCGTTTTGGCCCCCATCGCCGCGGCGTAGGCGTTGGCCATGCCCGCCGCGCCGACGTCCGGTGCGACGACGACCCAATCGTTCTTGATGCGTTTGCCAAAGTATTTTTGGATGACCGGCAGGGCATAGAGGTGATCGACCGGCACTCGGAAGAAGCCCTGGATCTGCGGGGCATGAAGGTCCATTGTCACGATGCGATCGACGCCGGCGGCCTCCAGACAATCCGCGCAGACGCGCGCGCGGATCGACACGCGCGGCTCGTCTTTCTTGTCGCCCTTGCCGTAGCCGAAAAAGGGGATGACCGCGGTAACACTCCGCGCCGACGCCCGCTTGAAGGCGTCGATGAAAAAGAGCAGCTCCATGAAATTGTCGTTGACGGGGTAGCTGATCGACTGGACGAAGAAGACGTCCTTGCCGCGGACGTTGTCGCCGACACGGACAAACGTGTTACCTTCCGAAAATTGCTGGGTGGAGCAGGTCCCCGGGCGGACGCCGAGCTGCTTGCAGACGGCGGCGGTGAACTTCCCGCTCGCCGACCCGGCGAAGATCAATAGCTCGCCCTTTTTTGGCATTTCCAGCAACCCTTGAAGAGTAGCCCCCGCTCCTCATCTTAGTCGACCGCGAGGCCGCGACAAAATGAAACTTCCGCGCGTTTCCGGACGTAGGAAGAAGGGTCGGTCGGGTCGAATCCGCGGCGATTTCATGCTATAACTTGGGCACTGAAAGGCCCTGCAACGGCGAAATCGCCAAGGTGAAAACGGATATGCTGATTCCCTACAAGCCTGAGTCCTACGTCGATTTCAACGAGCCGGGCCCGCGACAGAAAATGCTCGACGCGTTGAAGCAGGTCGAGTCGCAATTGGGCCGGAATTATCCGCTTCGCATCGGCGGCAAGAAAATCGAAACGCCGGGCAAGATTGAATCCATCAACCCCGCGAAGATCGACCAAATCGTCGGCACCACCGCCAAGGCCGGGCTGGAACATGCGCAGGCGGCGATCGCCGCGGCGGACGAGGCGTTCAAGACATGGTCGCGCGTTCCTCCGGATATTCGGGCTCGGTACTTGCTCAAGGCCGCCGCGATTATTCGCCGGCGCTTTTATGAGTTTTCCGCATGGATGGTGTACGAAGTTTCGAAGTCGTGGCTTGAGGCGTACGCCGACACGGCGGAGTGCATTGACTTTCTCGAATTCTACGCCCGCGAGATGATGCGACTTGGCGGCTCGCAACCGGTGACGCCACATCCCGGCGAGGAGAACGAGGTCCGCTATACGGCGCTGGGCGTCGGTGTCGTCATCCCGCCGTGGAACTTCCCATTCGCGATCATGGCCGGAATGACCAGCGCGGCGATCGTGGCGGGAAACACCGTCGTCCTGAAGCCCGCCAGCACGTCGCCGATCATTGCCGCGAAGTTTGTCGAGGTGATGGAAGAGGTCATGCTCCCGCCGGGCGTACTCAATTTCTGCCCCGGCCCCGGCGGTCAGGTCGGCGATACGCTTGTCGATCATCCGCGGACGCGCTTCATCGCTTTCACCGGCTCGCGCGAGGTGGGCCTGCGCATCTTTGAGCGCGCTGCAAAGGTGCATCCCGGCCAGATCTGGCTCAAACGTACGACGCTTGAAATGGGCGGCAAGGATTGCATCGTCGTGACGGAAAAAGCAGACGTCGAGGCGGCCGCTGAAGGCGTCGTCGCCGCGGCCTTTGGCTTTCAGGGGCAGAAGTGCTCCGCGTGCAGCCGGCTCGTTGTCGACGAAAAGATTCACGACACCCTGGTCGCCAAAGTCATCGAGCGAACCAAGAGACTGACGATCGGAAACCCCACGGGCTCAGAGAATCACAACATGGGCGCGGTCATCGACAAGCCCGCCTTTGAGAAAATCACCGGCTACATCGACATTGGAAAGCAGGAAGGCAAGCACGCGCTTGGGGCCGATACGAAAGTGCCCGCCGGGGGCCACTTCATCGCACCCAACATCTTCACGGGAATCGATCGCCAGGCGCGCATCGCCCAGGAGGAGATCTTTGGTCCGGTCCTCGCGGTCATCAAAGGCCGCGGGCTGGACGACCTGCTCGCCATTGCCAACGGCACCGAATACGGCCTGACCGGCGGCTTCTACAGCAACGATCGCAACGAACTCGAACGAGCCCGACACGAGTTCCACGTCGGAAATCTCTATTTGAACCGCAAATGCACCGGCGCGCTGGTGGACGTGCAGCCCTTCGGTGGCTTCAACATGTCCGGCACCGACAGCAAGGCCGGCGGGCGCGACTACCTTCTGCACTTCATGCAAGGCAAGAGCATCACCGAACGCTGGTAGCCGTCAGGCGATTGGGGCGGGATTATCCACCTCGTTGGCCCGCTTCTTGTGGGTCCGCGATAACCGGCTGTCGACTACTCGACCGAAAAAAAGAGCCGGATCATGTCCAAACATTCTTTTCAAAAAAAAATCGGCTCGCCTCGTGCGCTCCTCGCGACGGCCGTCCTCTGCGGGCCATTGAACCCGCTGGGCGACTCAGGCACATCGCCGTTCGCGCCGGTAAACAACAGCGCAGCCTTCTCAGCCGGCACGGCCTAACCGTTCCCGGTCGCTCATTCCAACGTGTGAGTGCCGTGGGTCACTGCGCCACCGGCCCGCAGCGCCGCCGCCACCAGGGTGGTCTCGGCCAGTTCCTGCTCGGTCGCGCCCGCCTTTTTTGCCTTTTTGGAGTGGATTTCAATGCAATACGGGCACTGCGTTGTCAGCGCCACCGCGACGGCCATCAACTCCTTGTACTTGAGCGGGATCGCCCCATTCTCAAACGCCGCCTCGTCGAACGCCACAAACCCCTTGAACGCTTCCGGGGCCAACTCGCCCAGCTTCCTTAATTTTGTCAGGTTCTTCATGTCGTACATCGCGAACTCCTTGATCGAGAGTTAATCCCCAACCGACTGCCTTCCATGTCACGCGCGGCCATTAGGCAGTGGAATAAATCCACGGACGCGTCTCTTGTAACCAAGGTATTGTTCGCCATGCTCCGCAATCAGGTCCCGTTCTTCGATCCATGTTCCGAACAGGATGTACCCTGTCGTCAGGATGGCGAAGAACAGATGGCCGACGCTCATCCTGGGCGTCGCCCAGAACGCGATGAGGAAACCAACCATCAGCGGATGTCGGACGATTTGATAGAGCCCGGCCAGTCGGAATCCGACCGGCGCGTACCTGCGATCTCTAAACCGCATCCAAACCTGTCTCAATCCAAACAGATCGAAATGGCTGATGGTGAAGGAGGCCGCCAAAACCACTGCCCAGCCAAACAGTGAGACCGCCGCAAGCGTCACCCCCGCCGGACCTCCAACGCTCCATACTTCCTGCGGGAGCGGTCGCCATTGCCAGAACAACAGATCAAGGATTCCGCTCGCCAGGAGGACAAAGGTGCTGCGTTCGATGGATTTCGGAATGATTCGTGTCCACCATCGCTTAAACGTCGGACGGGCCATGATCGTATGCTGAACGACGAACAGGCCCAGAAGCCCCGCGTTGATCAACAACGAGGACGCCAGCGGCTGTACCGTGCCGGTATCGATGGACTTGGGCACGATCCAGTTGCCGACGAACCCGATGGCGTACAGGATGGTCAATGGAAACGTCAAGTAACAAATCACCCCATAGGCAAGGGTGAATATGCGGAAAAGGCGATCCGCCGGCTGTCTAGCCGGGCTGGTATCCGCGGCCGAAATCGAAATCGTACTCATCTGTTGCTCTCCGTTGGTTTTGTCACACTTTGTATTCCGGTCCCACGATGATGAACCTGTTAATAGTAGAATCCCCAAGCCCGCGAGATAAGTTGACTTGACCTGCACGTTGGGGTGTACTTCGGGTACACCAGCATTGCCTTCGTCTTCCCCGGCACATTGCCCCGGTGGTTGCCATCGCAGGAAACCCATGATGCACCGCACACGAGACAGGCTCATCGACGCGGCGAGCAGCCTCTTTTACGCGTCCGGCTTTCAGGCCGTCGGGCTTGATCAGATCCTGTGCGCCGTGGGCATTACCAAGACCGCGTTTTACAAGCATTTTGAAAGCAAAGACGACTTGATTCTGGCCGTCCTCGAACAACGCGACCGCAAGGACATCATCGACATGATCGCCTACATGCGCCGGCATGGCGGAAGCGATCCGCGCCGTCAGGTCCTTGCCATTTTCGACCAGTTGGCCGACTGGTTTGGACAGGCGGATTTTCGCGGCTGCTTTTTCATGAACGCGGCCACCGAGTTCCCATCGCCGAAGGATCCGATCCATCTGGCCGCGGCCACTCATGCCCAGCACATCGCCTCGGAAGTTTTGTTACGCGTCCAGGCCATGGGTGTCCCACATGCGGAACAAGTCGCCAAGCAGATCATGCTGCTGATCAGCGGCGCGATCGCCGCCCGTCATGCGGGAGGCGTCGCCGACGCGGCGATGGCCGCGAGACTGGCCGTTGAAGCGCTTCTCAACACGACCCCACCCACGCGTAAGACCAGACCGGTCTCAGCGCGCCTTCGCAAGCACCGCGCATGAATTCCCGCCGCGCAGTTGACGATACAACAGTACGCCGCCCAGGATTCGCAGCCGCCACCGTAACCGGCTCGATACGCCTCTGTCACCATTCCGACAACAATTCCAAACGGGCTGGACAAACCCCGTGGTCGCGGCGTGTTGTTGATGCGATCGCACTTTGATGAAGTACGATTTCTGCACGGTGGTCGCGCCGTCTTGCTCAAAAAGCGCGTTTCTGCTGTGCAGTCTTGCGCCGCACCGGCAGACGGGCAGGGCTCAAGTCTCCTCGAATCGTGCGGTGAAATGGCGCAGGACGGGAGGTTCGTAAACCATCCGAAGGCCGTGCAACTGGCTTCGCCGATCAAATAATTCCACCGCCGCCTCCACGACATAATCGATGTGACTCTGAGTATATACTCGACGCGGGATCGCCAGACGGACAAGCTCCAACCGCGACCCATCCGACGAATTCGATTCGGGGCGTGCGACGGGCAGGCTGATCGGAGGCTTCACGGATCCGCCAAACATGACCGAACCGATTTCGACAGATCGAATTCCACCTGTCCGATACAAGCCACAAACGACGGCCTGTCCCGGGAACTGTTGGGCCGGAATGTGCGGACACATCTGGGCCGCGTCGATGTAGATGGCGTGTCCGCCGGGCGGCTCGACAATGGGAAAACCCGCGGCGATCAGTTTTTCGCCGAGGTATTCGACGCTGCGAATGCGGTAGGCAAGGTAGTCCTCATGCACAACTTCCTCAAACCCCTGGGCCATTGCCTCGAGGTCGCGGCCCGCCAACCCGCCGTAGGTGATGAAGCCTTCGGTTAGGATCAAAAGATTGCTTGCACGATGAAACAACTCCTGATCGCGAAGCAGCAGGAGTCCGCCCATGTTGACGAGGCCGTCCTTCTTGGCGCTGATCGTTGCCCCGTCCGCCATCGAAAACATTTCGTGGACAATTTCGCGAACGGACTTGTCGCCATAACCCTTTTCCCTCCGCTTGATGAAGTACGCGTTCTCCGCGAAACGGCAGGCATCGAGAAAAAACGGAAGTTTGTGTCGATTGCACACCGCTCGAACCGCCCGCAGATTTTCCATGCTGACGGGCTGACCACCGCCGCTGTTGTTGGTCACGGTGACCATGACCAGCGGAATTGAGTCGCGTCCGACGTCCGCGATCAACCGTTCCAGGCCGGCAACATCCATGTTGCCTTTGAACGGATGCCGCTCTTTCGGCCTCCTGGCCTCCGGGATCGGCAGGTCGATGGCCCGCGCCCCGGAGTGTTCGATGTTGGCCCGGGTCGTGTCGAAATGTGCGTTGTTCGGAACGGTCATTCCAGGGCCGCCGACCAGTTCAAACAAGATGCGTTCACTGGCCCTCCCTTGATGGGTCGGGAGAATGTGCTCGAAGCCGGTCAACTCCTGGATTCGCTCTTGAAATCGATAAAAACTCTTCGCGCCGGCATAGGACTCGTCGCCGCGCATCATGGCCGCCCACTGCTCCGAAGACATCGCGCCGGTTCCGCTGTCGGTCAGGAGATCCATGACCACATCGTCGGCGCGCATCAGGAAAAGGTTGAACCCGGCTTCCCGGAGAATGGCCTCGCGTTCGTCTCGCGTGGTCATGCGAATCGGCTCAACAGACTTGATGCGAAAAGGTTCGATGATGGTCTTCACGGACGATCCTTATGGCTGGTCGGACGGTGCATCATACTCGATTGCGGTCGAAGTGCATCGCTCCAAAAACGATCGTCGGCGGGTTGCCGACCGGTGACTAGTTTGCTATCTTCATTTCCCGCGGACTCGAAACAGGCCGGCGCAGTTCGGACGGATAGAATGGTCTCGATCGGAACATCCCCTCCCAAGACGACGTCTCTCCGGATATTCATGGGTCGCTTGGGCGCGGTCTTGGTCGTGGGACTGCTCGCCGGTTCCGGTTGTTCGAAATCCGATGGCGTGGCAAAGGGGCCGGCCAGGAAGACCATCGGCGTCACCCTTTTGACCGTCCAACATCAATTCTATCAAGACCTTCGTGCCGGGCTGGAAGAAGAAGCCGCCCGCGATGGCTACAATCTTTTGGTCAGCACCGCCGAATTCGACTCCGCCCGGCAGGCCAATCAGATCGACGAATTCATCGTTCAGCACGTCGACGCGATGATCGTCTGCCCCTGCGATTCGCGAAGCGTCGGCGCGAGCATCGCCGCCGCGAACAAGGCGAACATCCCCGTTTTCACCGCCGACATCGCCTGCACGGCACCGATCGGCAAGGTCGCCGCGCACATCGCCTCGGACAATGTCGAGGGTGGCCGCATGGCCGCGCGCCTCCTGACCAAAGCCATCGGCGGCAAAGGAGAGGTCGTGGTGCTGTCCCATCCCGAAGTCGCCAGCGTGACCGACCGCGTCAAGGGGTTCAAGGAAGAGATCGCCGCCCATCCGGACATTCACGTCGTTGCCGAACTCTCCTCGGACGGCCGGCGCGACAAGGCCGTGCGCGTCATGGAGGACCTGCTGCAAGCGCACTCCGATCTCAGCGGCGTCTTCGGCATCAATGATGACACCGCGCTCGGCGCGCTCGCCGCCGTGGAGGCGGCTGGAAAGCTCAAGCAGGTCAAGATCGTCGGCTATGACGCCACACCCGAAGCTCGATCAAAGATTAAGGCGGGCCAACTCTACGGCGACGTCATTCAAAACCCCCGTCGAATCGGCACGCTGACGATTCAAGCCATCCACGATTCATTTGAGGGTCGCACGCCCCCCGCGGTCATTCCCGTCGAAGTCGGCTCCTACACCGGCGAACCGCCGGTCTGATGCCATGGATCGTCCCGCGCCCCGCATCCGCTTCGATCGAATCTCCAAGTCCTACGCCGGCGTTCAGGCGCTCGATCGTGTCAGCTTCGACGTCGCGCCGGGCTGCGTCCATGCCCTGGTCGGTGAAAACGGCGCCGGGAAAAGCACGTTAATGAAGATTCTCGCCGGGGCGGTCCGGGCCGATGAGGGCACGATCGAGATCGACGGCGGTGTGGCCCTCCTTCAGAACGCTCGCGCGGCCCAGCGTTGCGGCATCGCGATTGTTTATCAGGAGTTCAACCTCGTCCCGCATCTGTCGGTCGGCGAAAACATCCACCTGGGACGATGGCCGAGCAGCGGCATCGCCGGCCTGATCCGCTTTCGCGAATTGAATCGACAAACCCGCGGTCTTTTGCAGGAGCTTCAACTGCCGCTTTCTCCAGATTCTCCGGTCTCAACGCTGAGCGTCGCCCAACAACAAATGGTCGAAATTGCCAGGGCACTTTCACTCGACGCCCGGGTCCTGATTCTCGACGAGCCGTCCGCGGTGTTGACGCCGCATGAACTGGCATCACTTTTTTCCATCGTTCGCAAGCTCGTGTCTCGTGGCGTGAGCGTGCTCTATATCTCGCACCGCCTCGACGAAGTCTTCGAGCTGGCGGACGTCGTCACCGTCCTTCGCGACGGGCGGCACATCTCCACACGGCCGATCGCCCAGGTCGATAGAAAACAACTCATCGCCGACTGCGTGGGGCGGCCGCTGGAGGAGGAGTTTCCCCCGCGGCAGGTGGAATATGGTCAAGTCGTACTGCGAGTCGATCAACTGTCCCACCGGCACGCGTTCCGTAACGTGTCCTTCGAAATTCACGAAGGAGAAATCCTGGCTCTCACCGGCCTGGTCGGTTCGGGGCGCAGCTCCGTCGCCCACGCGATCTTCGGCGCGCTGCGGCCGGTCACCGGACGTTTGACCGTGGACGATATCGCGGGACCGTTCCGATCGCCGATCGCCGCAAAGAAGGCGGGCGTCGCATTGCTTCCGGAGGACCGCCGCCGGCAGGGTTTGCTATTGGCGCGATCCGTCCGCGAGAACCTCACCCTGGCGCATCGGGCAGATGCCGCGACGCTTGGTCTGATCCATGTGTCCCGCGAACGCGAGATCGCCTGCCGTCGCATGACGGCGTGTTCCATCAAATCCGCCGGCACGGAATTCGCGGCCGCGACGCTCAGCGGCGGCAACCAACAGAAACTACTGCTCGCGCGATGGCTGGATCGTCCCTACCGCGTCATGATCTTCGATGAGCCCACGCGCGGCGTCGACGTCGGCGCCAAGGCCGAAATCTACGCCATGATGAACGCGATCGTCGCCCAAGGCCGCGCCGTGCTGATGATTTCATCCGACTTGCCCGAGGCCATTGGCATGGCGGACCGAATCGCGGTCATGTGCCGCGGGCGACTCGCCGGTATCCTCGACAACCGTGCACGCGACACCACTCAGGAAGCCATCCTGCGCCTGGCGATGGGAGAAGACAATCCATGATCGCGAAGGATCGACGATCCATCTGGCGTCATGTCCTTGCGGCAAGAATGCTGATCGTTCTCTTGCTTCTAGGCGTCGCGTCGGCGATCCTGACGGGCGGGCAGTTCGCGCGGCTCGATAATCTCGTCAACGTGGCCCGGCAAGTCTCCTTTGAAGGGCTCATCGGGTTCGGCATGACGTTGGTCATCATCACCGGCGGGATCGATCTGTCCGTCGGATCGCTCGTCGCTCTAACCGGCGTTGCCGGCGCATTGGTCATGCAGCGCTGCACAGGTTTGTCGCCGACTTTGGCGATCGCGATTGGACTTTTGTGCGGCGTGGCAAGCGGAGCCGCCATTGGCGCGTCGTCCGGCGCGATCGTCGCCCGCTTCGCCATTCCGCCGTTTCTCGTCACGCTGGCCGTCATGCTGATGGCCCGCGGCTTTGCATTCATTCTCTGCAACGGCCAACCGGTTTACGAACTGCCCGAATCACTCATGACGTTGGGCCGGGGCTTTGTCTGCGAACAGACGTTGGGAAGCCTCCTACCCGTTCCGGTCGTCGTGCTGCTCGTTGCGTACGTCTTCTTTACGATCCTGCTCGGTCGGACCGTCTTCGGTCGCGGCGTGATCGCCGTCGGCAGCAACGAAGAGGCGTCGCGCCTGGCCGGTATACCGGTCCGCCGCACCAAAGTCATTGTTTATCTGATCACGGGGGCACTGTGCGGTCTGGCCGGCGTTCTTCACGTTGGGAAACTGATGGCGGCCGACCCCAAGGTCGGCGACATGTGGGAGCTGAACGTGATCGCCGCGGTCGTGGTCGGCGGAACCAGCCTTTTCGGCGGACGGGGCACCATCACCGGCACGCTCATTGGCGCGCTGATCATCGGCGTCTTGAACAACAGTCTCGATCTCTTGCACGTCGAGCACTTTTGGCAGAAGGTGGTGCTCGGGGCGGTCATCCTCGCGGCCAGCCTCGTGGATGCGGCCCTGCAAAAACTGGAATCGCGGACGGGAAGGGGTTCATGATTGTGCGTCTCTCGAAAAATTTATTGATAACGATGGCCCTTGTGTTCACGCAGGGCTCTGCCTTTTCGCATGCCGAGCCACCCGTCAAATCTTCGTCCATTGAAAAGCCGAAATTCGATCTTTCCAAAGACCCTGTCCTCTTCTGCGTCGGTTATGCCCACCTGGACACCCAATGGCGTTGGGACTTCCCCACGACCATCGACCAATACATCAAGAACACGCTGGACGAAAACTTCCAGCGCTTCGAGCATTATCCCGGCTACGTTTTCAATTTTACCGGCTCCATCCGCTACGAAATGATGAAGGAGTATTACCCGGAGAGGTATGCCCGGCTCAAGCAGCATATCGCCCAGGGCCGCTGGTTCGTCTCCGGTTCCTCCGTGGACGAAGGCGACGTGAATACTCCCTCCGCAGAATCGCTGATTCGCCAGGTGCTTTACGGCAACGAGTTCTTCCGGCGCGAGTTCGGCAGAGAGAGCTGCGATTATATGTTGCCGGACTGCTTCGGCTTTCCCGCGTCGATGCCGTCGATCTGGGCGCACTGCGGCCTGCTGGGTTTCTCGACGCAGAAGCTGACGTGGGGCTCGGCCGTCGGGATTCCCTTCAAGATCGGCGTCTGGGAAGGGCCGGATGGAAAGTCGATCATCGCCGCCTTCGATCCCGGCGATTATGTCGGCTCGATCAAGGGCCGCGTGGATACGAATGAGCAGTGGGTGAAACGCGTCGAGGAAAACGGCCGCAAGTACGGCGTTTGGGCCGACTACCACTATTACGGCGTCGGCGATCAGGGCGGCGCGCCGCGCGAGGAGGACGTCAAGAATTATCTCGCCAGTCAGGGAGTCGCTGGGGCGACCATCGGCAACCCGGACGGCAAGATCAAGGTCGAGCTGGCCTCCTCGGACGAAATGTACAAGAACATTACGCCGCAGCAGAAGGAGCGGTTGCCGCGTTACAAGGGCGACCTGCTACTCACCGAACACTCCACCGGCTCGCTGACCTCCGAGGCGTACATGAAACGATGGAATCGCAAGAACGAACAACTTGCGGATGCCGCCGAACGCGCGGTCGTCGCCGCCGACTGGCTGGGCGGCGCGATCTACCCGCACGAAAAACTCTACCAGTCCTGGGTACGCGTACTGGCCAATCAGATGCACGACATCGTTTCCGGCACCACCATTTCCCGGGGATACACCTATTCATGGAACGACGAGATTATTGCCTTGAACGGGTTCGCCGCAGTTTTGTGCGACTCCGTCGGCGCGATCGTCCGGAGCATGGACACCCGCGCGCAGGGAATTCCGCTCGTCGTCCATAACCCGCTTGCAATCGACCGCGAGGATGTCGTCGAAGCGGACGTACGTTTTGACGATACGCCGCCCAAATCGGTCCGTGTCTTCGACGACAAGGACCGGGAGACGCCTTCGCAGCTACTAACGCGGACCGACCACTCGATGCGCATTCTGTTCGTGGCTCGCGTCCCACCCATCGGTTTGGCGGTTTTCGACGTGCGGCCGAGTCCGTCCGATTGCGACATGGAGACGGGCCTTCGCGTGTCGGACAGGCAACTGGAAAACAAGCACTATCGCGTGAGCCTCGACGAAAACGGCGACGCGTTCTCCATTTTCGACAAGAGCGGCGATGGCCAGGAACTCCTCGACAAACCGGCGCAACTCGTGTTCACCCATGAAAGACCACGCCAGTGGCCTGCGTGGAACATGGACTGGGCGGACCGCGAAAAGCCCCCGATCGACGCGGTCAAAGGTCCGGCGAAGATTGAAATCGTCGAGCGCGGCCCCGTACGCGTCGCCATTCGCATTGAACGAAAGGCCCGCGATTCCGTCTTCGTGCAGGAAGTCCGCCTGGCGGCCGGTAACGCGGGACGACGGGTCGAATTCAAGTCCGCGATCGATTGGCAGGCGACGGAATGCGCGTTGAAGGCGGCGTTCCCGCTCAAGGTCTCCAACCCCATGGCCACATACAACTTGGGCCTCGGGACCATTGAGCGGGGTAATAACAATCCGAAAAAATACGAAGTCCCGTCGCACGAGTGGTTCGATCTGACCGACGTTTCCGGAAAATACGGCGTCAGCGTTCTGGACGATTGCAAAATAGGATCGGACAAGCCGGCCGATGATGTCGTGCGGTTGACGCTGCTCTACACGCCGGGCGTACACAAGGATTACCTCGATCAGCACAGCCAGGACTGGGGCCGCCACGATATGCTCTACGCGCTCTACGGCCATCGCGGCGATTGGCGCGAAGGAGAAAGCGAGTGGCAAGGCCGCCGCCTCAATCAACCGCTTGTGGCTTTTCAGGCGCCGGCGCACGAAGGGGAGCTTGGCAAGGGATTTTCCATCGCCAAAGTGAACACGCCGCAGGTGGACATCCGGGCGTTGAAAAAATCCGAAGATGGCGACGGGGTCGTCATCCGGCTTCAGGAACTCTGGGGCCGCCGCGCTGAACGCGTCGTCGCGAACTGCGGCCTGGGCATCGTCGAAGCCTGGGAAGTCGATGGTCAAGAGCGCCGAATCGGAAAAGCAATGGTCCAGAACGCCGGGCTTATCACCGATCTGACGCCCTATGGCCCGCGGAGCTTCGTCGTGCGACTCGCACCGATGAAGAACCGCCTCGATGCGCCGGCGTGCAGACCGATGGCGCTTCCGTTCAACTGCGACGTTGTGAGTTCCGACAAGGACCGATCAGACGGCGCGATGGACGCCGAAGGAAGGACGATTCCTGCCGAGATGTTGCCCTCATCCATCACCAGCGAGGGAATCGTCTTCAACATCGGCCCCACTGCCGCCGGCAAACCGCAGGCCGTCGCCTGCAAGGGGCAGTCCATCGAACTACCCGCCGGTGATTTCAACCGTCTCTACTTGCTCTCCGCCGCGACCGAAGACACCTCAGGGCAAATCGAGATTGACGGCAGACCACACAAGTTCGCCGTGGAAAGTTGGACCGGATTTGTCGGACAATGGGATCAGCGCGTGTTTAACAAGCCGTTTGCGGAGGTCGATTACATCTGTGCGGGTCACGTGGTCGGTCTCAAGCCGGGCTTCATCAAGCGCGACCCGATCACCTGGTTCTGCACCCACCGCCACCACCCCAAGCTCGGCAACGAGGCTTATCAATTCAGCTACCTCTTCAAATATGGTTTCGACCTGCCGCCCGGCGCGAAAGCGTTGAAATTGCCGGACAACGAGCGAATCAAGGTCTTCGCGGCTACAGTCGCGAAGAATCAGAACGATGCCGTCCGTTCCGCCATGCCCCTCTACGACGATTTCTCCGATCGCGGCCCGATCGAACTGCGACACGTTTACCCACCCCCGCCGCTACCGGTCTTCGACGGCATCAAACCCATCGCCGCCGTCAGCACGGATCGCAAAAAAACGTTCGACTTGCTCAGCATGGGTCCGCCTGTTTCGACGGACGACGTCGACCAAGCGTCCGGCCACGGTCTGGTTTTCAAATACTTCGATCGCGACGGCGAGCTTGTCCCCCACCCCATGTCCGGGGCGGTCGATCACACCCTGCCGAGGCTCAATGACGGCCTCGTCGCGCAGAGCGACGACGACACCGACCACTGCATCTGGTATGACCAGGAGGG
Source organism: uncultured Planctomycetaceae bacterium (assembly GCA_964414585.1). Classification (GTDB taxonomy): domain Bacteria; phylum Planctomycetota; class Phycisphaerae; order UBA1845; family UTPLA1; genus DATEMU01. The sequence goes on along the minus strand of CAYPXR010000047.1, from coordinate 11,427 downwards.
CCGCTTCTATATTGACTTGAAGAAGAGCATGAAACTGGATCGGATCAACACCTATTCCCGGCACCGGTCGAACCGGGCGCCGCAGTATTTCTCACTTTGGGGTTCGAATAGCGAACAGATGCCGTCACCGGATATTGCCCGGGGGCATCACGACGGCTGGACCCTGATCGCCGTCGTCGATACTCGACCGCTCGGAGAAGGCGGCGTGCACGGTTCGTCCATCACGGCCAAGACCGGCATCCTGGGCCCGTTCCAGCACCTGCTCTGGATCACCGAAGACGTCGGCCAAGGCACCTTCTTTACCGAGATCGATGTCTTTTCCAAAAAATAAGACCGCGCCCGTGGCTTGGAAAACGATGAAAAATCCGGCCGCGGAAGCTTGACCGCCGCCCGTCCAGAGTTCGCGCGCTATCATCCTTCGCTCGCCTCAGGAGGTGTCCCATGTCTGCCTCCAGCCGTGGCGTATTTCCGAGTATTGCGTTATTGGTTTTCTTCTGGGGCTGTAACCTGACCGTCGGGATCTTCCCGTCCGAGCAGTGCCCTGCACGGCCCGTGCCCGTCGAACTCACCATGGACCCGCCGGATTTGTCTCTGGACCCGGAAGTTTTTCATTCGACGGCCGGTTGCACGATCCAGTTCGACGTCAGGGAGTACCACGTCTACATTTCGAGTCCGTATGATCCGCGTTGGACGCCGATCAGCGGGCTTCGCTATGAAGTGCGAGTCGAGCCCGAAGGGACGCTGGGACGCTTTGAATCGGGCGTCCTCGGCGACGACGGGCGTGTCTCGGTTTCGACGGTCGAGGGCAACACCGCCGTGATGCTGACCGTCTTTGTTCCCGATCCCACGGGCAATCAGGAGAGTTCACGGTCGACCCTGGTTTATCTGGACCCGCCGGTTTGAGTTGTATTGGAATCTTTTCGCGTCCGGTTCCCTACTCCGAACCCAACCCCGGCGGGTTATGACCCCATCGAGACATGATGATACGACCGGTCCGCGCGGGCGGAGATTTTTCGATTCCGCATCGGCCGATTCAAATTCTTCGAAAAGCACATTTCACGACCAAGCGAAAGGGCCATCGACATTTTGGATCCACGCTAATGGACCTGCGCGGCTTTGTCTTCCTTTGAGTGAAACATTTCGTTGGTCACTCTCAATCGCTTTTCACCATAACGTGAGAATGATTCTTCAACTAAATACAAAAGTCGCCGAATCGGCTGCTGACAATCTTCGGGAAAAGTGAAGCTATCAATCTCGTCAAAGTGCACATCAAAAAGGTCGACGCAATCATCGGGTGTACAACCAACTTGAACCCCATCAAAAGTGACTGCATCCCAGCAAATAGATATAGCGCTAGCGCTTGGGTGCCAACCGTCCATCCCTCTATCAAACCGTTTTCTAATATCCGCTGATGCCAAGTTGGTTATTTTTCTTTCAAAATCAAGTGATTCTTCTCCTGAAAGGATCACCTCAGTAACCAGACCCGGAGTGGGGTAAAGTCGAGCACTGCCGTCCTCCAACGTGAAATACTCCTCGCTGCGCATAACCACCCTCCGATTACACTTGTAAACTAAGAGTAAAGTGCCACCATATCCTTCAAGCGCACTCAAATAGATCAAATAGGGCTTCCGTCGCTGGTCCTCATTAGGTCCATTTCTGAGAACGTCATTGCCGGAATCGGTGAAAATATATTGCAGGCTGTCATCATATCCCAACAACCTAGAAACAACAGGTTCGGATGGACTACTAGATGTGCCTCTATAATTTGCCAATACTAGCCGCTTCCACCGGCCGGCCGCCAGATCAAAAACACTTGAATCGGGTGTGACGCAGGCTACAGGAATTGTAAGTCCGATGAAAAGCATTCCTCGCAGCCACCATTCAATACATGCCGCAGTCTTGAAACAATAACGAACAACAACGCATTTTGAATAAAGCGCAATGCAGCTTACACTGCTGCGCGGATAATGCCATTGGTCAAACATGATCACCTCCCACTAAAACAAGGGCGCTAGCGGATCATTAACTGGATCACCGGTATAGGTTGTTCTTTTTTCCAATGGAGGATCGTTTGGGTGGTCGGCGTCATATTCACTTCGAACTTGATTTTCGCCGCGAACGGCTCGAGTCTCGCCTTTCTTAACTTTGCCCTCAGGGGCCTGTTCCACGCTTCCTATTGTCTCAAGGTCGTAGGCATGCACAAACTCATGGGTTAATGCAGCCCAAGATGGCCCCCTAAGGGTAACTATCAATTGCCCATTCTTGAAATAGGCATCACTAATATCCGAAGTAGGGTCCCATCGGATTACGATCAATCCACGATACTTTGTTCGGCCGCCCTTTTGATGCTGCGGTTTTTTCGCTCTTTTGATCTTTGTAGTGTCCTTATTCTTTATGAGATCGTCTATTAGTTTGCAACCTGCTTTGTGTTTTTCTAGGCAATCCTTGTTGTCATCTTCGCTATATTCAGCATTACAATACGAAACTTCGCCGGTCCCCGGACTTACTATGTGTGAGCGACACGGACAAATCTTATCAAGAGCGGAAATTACTTGCCTGACGAAGTCCTCATCCGGGTTCTTCTTTGATCCACGATCTACAATAATTCGAAGGCCAAGCGGGTCAGTTGAACCAAGTGGCGATGAATTCGCGTATTCGTAAAGGTTGATTGTTCCCGCTTTGTATTCAATCGGATCATGTTGTAGAAATCGTCCCAACACCGGCGAATAAGTGCGTGCCAGGAAAGCATACAACCCCACCGCCGGATCATACCGTTGCCCGGTCCACATCCACGGGTTGCCGAGCGGCGAGTAGGGCAGGCCGCTATTCGCCTCGAACGACGGCACCCACGCGCCTTCGTTCTCGTTGGCCGTCGAATCCCACTTTTCGATGTACGGCTTGCCGTAAGGATCGTAGGTGTAGCGCTCAACGAGTTGGCCCGTCCCATCGACGATTCCGATCACGCTTCCCAAGACATCGTGCAGGTAATGCCACGCCTTCTCCTCAACGGGCTGCTCGCCATCGGGCGTCTGCGCCTCGAACGGCGTCAGCATCGCGACGGGTTCCGGGAACCTCTCCGAATCTCCCCACAGGTATTGCTGCTTCACATAGTAGCCCGGCGAGGAAACATCCCCTCTCCAACTCCAATCCTGGATGTTTTCCAATCCAGAGTAAATGTGCCACGTCACGAACAGCGGTTGTGGCTGCGTGGCCGTCCCGCCAAACTCGCCCGTCGCCACGTTCACGTATTCCTTCGTCTCCACGCGCCGCCCTAACGCATCATAGGCATACGACGCTAACACGCCGATCTCGGGCGGCGTACCGGTGCCCGGTCCCTTCCATGCGTTGTTCGTATCGCGGAGCACGCGTATGACCCGGTTCTCGGCGTCGTACTCGCCATTGTACCCCCCTGCTTCGTCCCGTTACGGATTTATCCGCATCGGTTGAGGACTTTTCCGCAATCCGGCAGATCACGCCAACTCCTCGAAGCGCCATGAATCGCGATTGAGGGGACGCCGAAAATCACAGGCACCGGTCGCCTCGTCGCCATTCTGAAATCCCAACAAAATCGAAGGTTACGACGCGATCGGGAGCCGGCATCCGGTCCGATCCCCATTCATTCACTTCGCCACGATCGGGAAGTTCTTTTCGTGGCATTGAAATTGCCATGAGGCCGGGCACGTTCGGGTGCGCGTCTAACGCGCGGTGACCTGTTGGCCATGGCCGTTGTCCATCTCATTGCATGAGGAGACGCCTTGGTTCGAATTACGCTCGATTCGCATCCCCGCCGTAGGGATTCGGCCGGCGGCATCCATGTGTGGTTCGTGATGATTTCGAGAAAGGCACGAAAATTCGATTGAGAACGCAGGGGCGGGATGGCATAGTACGCGTGTGACAGACGATGGATCGGGACCACTTGCAAACTGAACTGGACCGCCTGAAGCAACAGGTTGCCGCCCTGGAGGGTCAGCTCGCCGCGCCGAGTCCGGCCGCGGACTGGCCTCCGCGCGGATATTACACGACGTACCATATTCTCGCGGGCATGATGCTCGGGCTTTTCGGCGCGGCCGCGAGCCTGCTGTTCAACATCATCGGCGCGGCGATGGTCGGGAAGCACCCACTCGAGCTTATCCGGGTTTATCTCACGTTTCCGCTGGGTGAAAAGGCGCTGGAGGTTCAAAGCGGGTTCGTTCTGGCCGCCGGGTGTTGTCTGTATCTCGGCACCGGCATGATCGGCGGGATTCCCTTTCATTTGATTCTGTCGCGCTTCTTCAATAACGCGTCCGGCACGAAGCGATTCGTCGTCGCCAGCGTGCTCGCCATCGGCGTCTGGCTCATCAATTTTTACGGCGTACTGTCCTGGCTGCAACCGTTGCTCATCGGCGGCTCGTGGATTGTCGATCAGATTCCTATTTACGTCGCCGTGTCCACGCATCTTGTGTTCGGCTGGACCCTGTTGTTGGTGGATCAATGGGGCCACTTCGTCCCACCCCCGGCCACTTCTGCGAGGGCGACATGATTTTTTCGCCGCCACGGCTCTTGTTATGTGCAATTCTCCTGAGTGCCGGCGCCGTCGGTTGCGACACGCGCAAGGATACGGATACTTCGCGCCCCGCGAATTTCGGATTCCAGGCGAGCCTTGCGCAGTCGCTGATTGAGGAGGGCCGAGTCAACTATCAGCGCTATTGCATCGGCTGCCATGGCGAGAACGGCGACGGCAACGGAGAGGCCGCCGGATTCCTGAGCCCGCGACCGCGCAATTTCGTCAATGCCGCTTTCAAGTTCAGCTCGACCCGCTCGGGCCAGCTTCCGACGGACGACGATTTGAAGCGAACCATTCGAAATGGATTGCGCGGCAGCGCGATGCCCACCTTTGCGTTGCTGCCCAATCGCCCGATTGACGCCCTCGTAGCCTACATCAAGACGTTTTCGCCGAAGTGGAAGGAGCGAGAGCCCGCGCCGCAGATTCCGTTCGTGGCCGATCCGTACAAGAGCATCGACGACCGGGCCAAGGCGATCGCTCGCGGCGAAGCCGTCTATCACGGCTATTCCATCTGCTGGTCGTGCCATCCGTCCTATGTCTCGGAGGCGAAGATCAATGAATACATCGCCCTGTTTGGCGGCCAGCCGCGCACGGAGTTTCGTCCCGATCTGCACGAATCGGCCGGCAAACCGAACGATGAAGGGGAATTGATCTATCCGCCGGACTTCCACCGCGACCTGGTCCGTGCCGGGACGCGCGTTGAGGATCTCTATCGCACGATTTCCACCGGTATTTCAGGGACGGCGATGCCGACGTGGGTCGACTCGATCGATGTTCCCGGGAAACATCCCGGCGATTCGCCGATCGCTTCACAGCAAGACCTCTGGGCGATGTCCTATTACGTTCAGAGCCTGATCGCGCGGCGACCGTCGCTGCTCAAGCCGGGCGAATTCGCGGTTCGTCCACGGCCCCGGCCGGTTTATCTGCATGGCGAAAAACCACCGCCCGTTGAGCCCGTCGCGCCGGCGACGAGCCAGCCGGCCAATTTCGAAGGGGATTTTTGACATGACGGCGGAAAGGGAAGGGTTATGACCTCCATCAGCGCGGCTGCATCCTGGGAAGGCCACGAGCAAACCGCCGTCGGCGAACTTGTGGACCGCCCCCTTGTACTCTGGCACATGGTGATGTCGCTCGTCTTTCTTGCGGTCGCGATCCTGGCCGGGTTCCTGTTTTCCCTGCAATTCCTTCAGATCTATCCGCTGGAGGGGATTGAGATTTTTTCGCCCGGCCGGTGGCGGATGATCCACACCAACGGCGTCGCCTATGGTTTTTTGGCCAATGCATTTCTCGCGGGACTTTACTGGGCCGTGCCGAGGATGACGCTCCATCCTGTCCTCAACAAAAAGCTGTCTTGGTTCATTTTTTTTGTGTGGCAGGCGATCGTTCTGGTCACGGCCCTGGGATTGTCGCTGGGGCAGGCCCAGGCATTGGAATGGGGAGAAACGCCGACCTATGTGGATCCCGTAGCGCTCCTGGGGCTGATTCTGGTTGCGATCAACTTCATGGTGCCGATCGCTCGAAGCACGGGACCGCTCTATGTATCGCTCTGGTATTTCATTTCCGCGTTGATCTGGACCATCCTGGTCTATGCCATGGGCAACTTCCTGCCGCAGTATTTTGTCAGCGGCGCGGCGGCCGGCGCGATCGGCGGGCTCTTCATCCACGATCTGGTCGGTTTGTTCGTAACGCCATTGGGCTGGGGGTTGATGTATTACTTCGTTCCGATCATTTTGAAAAAGCCGATCTGGAGCCACGGCCTATCGCTGGTCGGTTTCTGGGGACTGGCCTTTTTCTACCCGTTGACCGGCATTCATCATTTTCTTTACAGCCCGATCCCGATGTTCCTTCAGCATGGCGCCGTGATTACGACGATCGCCATCGAACTCGTCGTCACGACGGTAATTATCAATTTTTTCGGCACCATCGCCGGTCGCGGCGACATGCTGCGGACCAATCTGCCCATTCGATGGTTCTATACCGGCATGGTCTTTTACTTTACGACGTGCCTGCAATGTGCATTTCAAACGACCATGACCTTTCAACGGATCATCCACTTTTCCGACTGGGTGGTCGGGCACGCCCATCTGGTCATGTTCGGCGTCTTCGGATTCTGGCTGCTGGGCATGACGGTCCATCTTTTCCCTCGCGTCAGCGGCGCGGGCCGATGGCACAGCAATGTCCTCAATAGCTGGCATTACTGGCTGACCGCGCTCGGCACGCTGATCATGTTTCTCGATCTGCTGGTCGCCGGGCTTGTTCAGGGCTTCATGTGGCGCGATTTGGCGCCATGGGAGGAAACACTGGTTGCATCGGCGCCGTTCTGGTTGTTGAGGACGATCAGCGGGGCCATGATCGTCGTGGGACAGTTTTTGTTTTTCTACAACGTCTGGAAGACCTGGCAGATGCGCGCCCCGGCCGCCGCGGCGGAGCGTCCATCGCCGGTCCAACCGGCCCTAACGTAAAGGGACCCGCACCGACATGTTCGAGTCAAAGTCAGGAATCTTCTTCATCGCCGGGCTGGGTTTCTTCGGCCTTTCTTTCGTCGTAATGGCGGTCCTGCCGTGGACGATTTATGCGGGCGAGGAGGAAAAGACGATCGACCAGCTCGCCTCGCGCGGAATCGTGCCTGACTTTGTCGATCTGGCGGAACGGTATCCCGAACAATTCAAACAGTATTTTGGCGAGGTGAATCTGAAGAGCTTTGCCGAGGCGCTCAAACTCGGCCACGACACTTACGTTGCTGAAGCCTGCTGGCACTGCCACTCGCAATTCGTCCGCCCCGTCTCCAACGAAGACCTTCGCTGGGGACCGGTTTCACACGCCCTCGAATATCAGAATGAGATGCAGCGGCCGGTGCTTTTCGGCACGCGGCGCGTCGGGCCGGATCTGTCGCGCGAAGCCGGCGTTCGCTCGAACGATTGGCACGTGGCCCATTTTTGGAAACCGTCCGACGTCGTGCCGACTTCGGTCATGCCATCCTACCGTTGGTTTTACGACGCAAAGGGCTATCCCAATAAGCGCGGAATGGCTTTGATTACCTATGTGCAATGGCTGGGAAGCTGGCTGAAGGAATATCCGTACTTCCATGGGGATGGTCCGGCCGGTGCGGAGGTCTCTGCCGGCGAGGTCGCCGTCGACAAGGGGGCTGAATCATGATTGCTCCGAAGGAATCCCGCATCAAGCTGATCGTTCTATGGACCATCGCCATTCTGATTCTCCTTCCGGCCGCATACGGCTTTGTCGAAAAGCTGATGCTTTTCGTTCTCGCAGTCCGGCGCGATCTGATCGGCGGGATCACCATCGTGCCAATCGTCAATTACCTGATCGTCACGGCGGGGATGGTGTGTCTGCTCGTCTGGGGAATTGCCCATGGGATGTTCCGAAACGTCGAACAACCCAAGTACGACATGCTCGAACGTGAAGAGCGCCTGGAGGCGGAAGAACACGACGCAGGGAGGACCACGCCATGAACGAGCCAATCGAGCCCTCCGCGCGCGAGGACAAGCAGTTTCATACCTACGTGACGCATCGAATTCCCTGGTACGTGCGGGCCATGTGGATCTGCTTCTGGATCGGGGCGGTCTGGTATGTCGTGAAGTACGCCATCCCCATGGCCAAAAACTACTTTTAGGGGTCGGCAGCCGATCTCTCATGAATTGTGATTTCTGCCATCTTCCCGTGTCAGGTCGGGCCGGTTCGCCGACCCTCTCCGAGCCCGTCTATTGCTGCTACGGTTGCCGGCTCGCGGCAGATATCACGCGCTCGCGAGGAGAGCCCGGCCGGGTCAACTGGATGCTGGCGCGCCTGGGCCTGTCCGTCTTTCTCACCATGTCGGTGATGATGTTCAGCATGTATCTCTACCGGCAAGTCGACGCCCCAGTCGCGCCGGAGACACTCGATGTTCAGACAACGCTTGGACAGGTGATGCGTTATTTGTGTCTGATTTTCGCCACGCCGGTCTTTCTCCTGCTCGCGCCGCCGGTCTTTTCCAACGCCGTGGAACAGGCCCGCCAACGAATCCTGTCCACTGACGCCCTCGTCGTGCTCGGTGTCGGCGCGGCCTTCGCGTACTCTTACGTTGGAACGCTCTCCGGCTTCGGCCAAACGTATTACGAAACCGGCTGCGCCGTCCTCGTCTTCATGACCCTCGGGCGATGGCTTGAGGCCAGCGGACGGCTCCGCGCCTCCGACGTCGTTCGCTCCCTTGAATCTCTTTTTCCAGACACCGTCGCCGTCGAGCGAGCGGGCCAACGCCTCGATATCAAGTCCAGCGAAGTTCAACCCGAAGACCGGATCATCGTTTCGGCGGGACAACGCATCGCGGCCGACGGTGTCATTGAAAAGGGTCAAGCCGGCGTCGATGAACAGATCATCACCGGCGAGAGCACGCCGATCGCCAAATCGCCCGGCGATCTCGTTCGCGCGGGCTCGCTTAATCTCGACGGTACGCTGCAAATTCGCGCGACGGCGACGGGCGCCGGCAGCACGCTTGGCCGGATGATCGAACTGCTGGATGCCGCCCTCAAGTCGCGCACGCGCATCCAGCGTCTGACCGATCGTCTCGCCACGATCTTCGTGCCGATCGTTGCCGTTCTCGCGGCCGTCGCCGCACTCCGGGCCTGGAACCAGGGCGTCGACATCGCCGTGATGAACGCCCTTGCCGTGCTTTTGATTGCCTGCCCCTGCGCTCTGGGCATCGCGACGCCGATGGCCCTTTGGGTTGCCCTCGGAGCCGCCGCTCAGCGCGGAATTCTCATTCGCGACGGACAGGCCCTCGAAGACCTCGCTCGCGTCAAGACGGTCTGCTTCGACAAGACCGGCACACTCACCCTCGGCCGCCCCACCGTCGCGTCCTTCACGACTGAATCGCAAGGTCCAGCCGCCCGTCGCGATATACTTGCCCGCGCCGCCGGCGTGGCCGCAGGCTCCGCGCACGTTTTCGCCCAGGCCATCGCGCATTACGCCCGCAATGAGCAGATTGAAGCGGGGCCAATCGACGAATCACGCACCGTTCCCGGACGCGGCGTCGTCTCACGAATTAACGGCACGCTCCTGGCCCTCGGCAGTCCCGCGCTCATGGTCGAACATCACCTGTCGTCGACGCCGTCGCTCGATCGGTCACTCGATGACCTGCAACATTCCGCGCGACCCATCGCGTGCGTCGGCTGGGATGGACAAATTCGCGGCGTCTTTTCCTTCGAGGAATCGCTTCGCCCCGATGCCGCGACGGTCTTGAGTTCGCTCAGGCAATCGGGGCTCGAGGTCGCCGTCCTCACCGGCGACCACGCCGCACGCGGCCGCGAACTGGCGAACGCGCTCGGCGTGCAAGTTCTCGCCGAACAGCTCCCCGCCGACAAGGTCCACTACCTTGAACAAACTCACGGCAACCGAGGTCCTGTCGCGATGGTCGGTGATGGTCTCAACGACGCCCCCGCGCTCGCCGCCGCCGATGTCGGCATCGCCCTTGGCTGCGGGGCGGACCTGACCCGCTCCACGGCCTCCGTTTGCCTGCTTGGTGACGATCTCTCCGCCGTTCCGTGGCTTGTCCACCTCGCCCACCGCACCGTCGGCACGATCAAGACCAATCTTTTCTGGGCCTTCGCGTACAATATCGTCGGCATCGCCCTCGCCATGACCGGCCGATTGAGCCCGATCTTCGCCGCCGCCGCCATGGTCGCAAGCAGCCTTCTTGTCACGGCGAACTCGCTACGCCTGCGAACGATTCGGGAGTCCGCTCGATGATCACCGAATCCCTCGCCATCACCGCCGGCGGTTTCCTCGGCTCGGCCCATTGCATCGGCATGTGCGGTGGTTTCGCCTGCGCCGTCGGCGCCAGTCGCGCCCCCTTTTGGCCGCTTTTTGCCCGTCAACTGCTCTACAACACCGGACGCGTCTTCACTTACGCCTTCCTCGGCGCACTCGCCGGCTCATCGGGTCTTTATCTTTCCCGTTACCGGCTCGGTCCCGTCAACCCGCAACAGGCCTTTTCTCTACTCGCCGGCTCGATCATGATCGCCATTGGACTTTCCACGCTCGGACTCGTTCGGCTGCCACAAAGCTGGTCCGCCGCGACCAGTCGACTCTTCGCCCCGTTCTTCGCCTACTTCCTAAATGCCCGGGGATGGTTCGGATACTTTCTGGCCGGCCTCGCAAATGGTTTTCTCCCCTGCGGTCTTGTGTATGCTTTCCTTGCCATGGCCGCCGCCGCGCAGGACAGCCCGCGCGGCGCGCTTGTGATGGTCTTCTTTGGCCTTGGAACGATGCCCGCGATGCTCGCCATCGGCTGCGGCTCCCGATGGCTTACGCAAACCACCCGCCTGAGGGTCTATCGCATCGCGGCCGTCTTTGTCGTAGTCTTGGGCTCCGTCACGCTCTATCGCGGTTGGCCCGGCGAAGGTGCGACGTGTTGTCATTCACCGGATGCGCCGAATGTCGAGAATCACGATCAACTTCTTCGTTGATTGCACGCTGCTGGTCGCGTTTCTCGCGCTCCTGTGGACCTCCATCCTCCTGCAAGCCCTCTTTCCGGCGGGGACCGTCGCCGCCAGGTGGACGGTCTGGGGAATTGGTTATGATGGCTGGTGCAAGATTCAATTCGGCGCGCTGCTCGCCTTCGCTTTTTGCGTGCTGCTTCATTTGATTCTGCATTGGACGTGGGTGTGCGGCTTCATTTCCGCCCGTGCGTCGAAGTTGCTCGGCCACCGCGTTTCGACGAACGAAAGCACCCGCACCGCGTACGGCGTGACGACGTTGATCGCCATCCTGAGTTTGCTTGGCATCCTGCTTTTTCTTGCCCAACTCAGGGTACAGGCCCCTAAAGGCTGAATCGAACTGTCCAAGAAGCCGCGACGGGGCCTCCGATGAAATTCCTGTCCACAAGGAAG
>CAYPXR010000046.1:0-20147 GCA_964414585.1 uncultured Planctomycetaceae bacterium | reverse complement strand
GTCGGACCCGACGAAGATTTGCGACTTTGGGGACGGCGACGTGGATGGGCCGGCGGTTCGAGACGCGCTCGTGGCCTCGCGTTATGACGGCCTGCTGACGTCGCCCATGTCAAAATCACTGGACGATGCGATGCAGCGGATTCGGCGCGTCCTCGGGCTCGCCGTGCGTTGACGTGCGAGTGTGCGACCACTAGACTTCCTTGAACGCGTGCCCCGTCGGCATTGCCAAAAGGGTCGGCGGATGAGCAAGAACAGCCATTTCCATCGATTGATCGCCCACGGCGAAATGACCGCCGAGGAAATCGTCTCCCAGCAATACATTCGATTCAGCCAGGCCGATGCCTGGCGCCCCGACGTCAATATCTACGAAACGAAGAAATTCGTGATCGTTTGCGTCGATGTCGCGGGAATGAAGCCCGATGGATTCGAGGTCGACGCGGCGGAAGGGGTCCTGGTCATTCGCGGCCGGCGCGCAACGCCGATTCCGGATTCGCCGGGCAAGGACATCGGCGTCCACTTGATGGAAATCGACAACGGCCCGTTCTGCCGCCAGATCACCCTGCCATCGATCATCGATCGCGACGCCATTACGGCGGATTATCGCGACGGGCTGCTCTGGATCACCTTGCCGAAGTCAAACTGAAGGAGAGGGGCAAGAGCAGCCCGCCCGAGGAGATTCGCCGCATGAGCGCCACCGACCAGGAGCTCGACAACCTCGACGAGGACATCCCCGGGGACGAGCAGGAAACCCGCGAATCCCAGATCACGGTCATTCCGGTGGATTCGGCGGTGGACTCCGATCAAAAACAGAAAATTCCAGACCTGCTTCCGATTCTCCCCGTTCGCGAGACCGTCATCTTCCCCGGCACGATTATTCCCCTCGCCGTCGGTCGCGAGAAATCAAAAAAATTGATCGACACCGTGATCACCGGCGCGAAAATCCTCGGCGTTGTTGCGCAACGGACCTCGCATACCGACGATCCCGGCCTGGACGACCTGTATCGTGTCGGCACGGTCGTCAGCATTCTCAAACTGCTCAACCTCGCCGAAGGCCAGCAATCGATCATCGTCCATGGCCTGCTCCGATTCGGCATCGAGGAGATTGTTCAGACCGATCCCTATCTGGTCGCCCGGGTTCACACCCGCGAGGACGAGTTCACGGCCACAACGGAATTGGACGCGCTAAAGAATTCGGCCAAGACCCAGGCCTCGCGCGTCATCGAACTCACGCCCGGCGTCCCCGAGGACGCCGTCGTTGTTCTCCGGACCATCGACCGCCCCAGCACCCTGGCGGATTTCCTTGCGGCCAATCTTTCCCTCAGCCTGGTGGAAAAGCAGGAAATTCTCGAAACGTTCGACGTGCCGGACCGGCTGCGAAAGATCAATCATCACCTCGCCCACCAGATCGAGGTGCTCGAACTCTCCGGCAAGATTCAGGCTCAGGTCAAAAGCGAGATCGACAAGACCCAGCGCGAGTACTACCTGCACGAGCAGATGCGCGCCATCCAAAAAGAACTCGGCGAGACCGACGGCCGCGAGGTGGAGTTGGAGGAGATCCGCAAGGCCGTCAAAGAGGCCAAAATGCCGGAGGCGGTCGAGAAGGAAGCGAACCGCGAGCTGGAGCGCCTCCAGCGCACGCCGCAGGCCTCGCCCGAATACAGCGGCAGCCTTGATTACCTGCACTGGTTGTGCGAGTTGCCGTGGTCCAAATCAACGGAAGACAAGCTCAGCATTCCCCGCGCAGAGGAAGTGCTCAACGCGGATCATTACGACCTCGACAAGGTCAAGAAACGCATCCTCGAATATCTCGCCGTCCGCAAGCTCAAGCCCGACGGCCGGGGGCCCATTCTCTGTTTCTCCGGTCCGCCCGGCGTGGGCAAGACCTCGCTGGGCAAGTCGATCGCCCGTGCCCTCGGCCGCGAGTTCATCCGCATGTCCGTCGGCGGCGTGCGCGACGAGGCCGACATTCGCGGCCATCGGCGAACCTACATCGGCTCGCTGCCCGGTCGCATCATTCAGGAAATCCGCAAAGCCGGGGCCAACAATCCCGTTTACATGATCGACGAAGTGGACAAAATCGGCGCGGATTTCCGCGGCGATCCCTCATCGGCGCTGCTCGAAGTCCTCGACCCCGAGCAGAACAATTCGTTTCAGGACCACTATCTTGGCGTGCCGTTCGATCTGTCGCGCGTCTTTTTCATCTGCACCGCGAACTACATGGAAGCCGTGCCGCCGCCGCTCCGCGACCGCATGGAGGTCATCGACATCCCCGGTTACACCCGGCTGGACAAGCTCTTCATCGCCAAAAAATATCTCGTCCCGCGACGGCGCGCCGATTCGGGCCTCAAGACAACCGACATCAAGTTCGCCGATCGAGCCCTGGAAGCGATCATCGACTCCTACACCGCCGAAGCGGGCGTTCGCAATCTCGAACGCGAGATCGGCACAGTCTGCCGCGGCGTCGCGGCGAAGGTCGCTCGAAATCGAAAGCACCCGTCGACGATAATTCCGTCAAGCCTGACGGAGTACCTGGGACCGATCAAGTTCGAGCCTGAACTGGCCCTGCGCACGAGCGTGCCCGGCGTCGTGACCGGCCTCGCCTGGACGCCGGTCGGCGGCGACATCCTCTTCGTCGAGGCCACGGCAATGCCCGGAAAAGGCGGCTTCCAACTCACCGGCCAGCTCGGCGACGTCATGAAAGAAAGCGTCCAGGCGGCCTACAGCGTTGTTCGCTCCCGCGCGGAGAAGTATGGCATCGACGCGAAAAAGCTTGCCGAATACGACATCCACGTTCATGTGCCGGCCGGCGCGATCCCCAAGGACGGCCCCTCCGCCGGCGTTACGATGTTTACCGCGCTCATCTCGCTGCTCACGAATCGCCCATGTCGAAGTGAAGTGGCCATGACCGGAGAGATCACCTTGCGCGGCCTGGTCCTTCCGATCGGCGGGCTGAAGGAAAAATCGCTGGCCGCGCACCGCGCCGGCATCAAAACAATCCTCATTCCGCTGCGAAACAAGAAAGACCTGGTCGAGATCCCCGCCGACGTTCGCAAGCAAATCAGATTCATCCCGTGCAAAGATGTGGACGAGGTCCTCGCCGCCGCGCTGGAACCGATCAGGCAAAAGGGAGGGAAAGCGGCGAGGGCGAAGAAGCGAATGTCGCCCAAGAAAGTCGGGCGGAAGAATTCGATCGCCGCCTCGACGACGGACGCGCCGAAGAAGCGTTTTCCAACGAGGCCGTCCCGCGTGGCGACACGGCAAGCCCACCTTTAACGTTCCAGTTTTTCCACAGACGAAAAGACAACCACATCGTCGAACGAGGACGACGCGTCGGCCTTCGTCCACAACCCGATCATGCCGGCGGTCTTGATCGAATCGTCCCGCGCCTCCAGACGCTTCTTGCCGTTGAGATAACACACGATCCGGTCGCCCTCCATCGTCACGCGCATCCGGTACCATTTGCCCGCGCTCAAGTCCAGATCGAAGGTGTCCAGTTGCTGCCGATCGCCGTTGATGACCTTGTAAAGACGAAAGTTGTTTTCCAGGGGGTTGATCCGGCAGATGTAGTAATTGTTCTCGTCCTTGCAGCGCCAGACGAGCCCGCCGCCTTGATCCTCCTTGCCGGTATTCGATTTGATGAAGACCTCAAGTTCGAGATCTTTGAAGGAAATCTTCTCCACCAAGGCAAGGCTAAAAGTACGGCCCTTGTTGTGCGTTGTCAGGTTCATGACGTTCGGCGTACTTGGCGACGTCGGATCGCTGACGATTCGCCAACGGCCGATCGAACTCCCGGCATGCGTCTCACGAAAGGACCAGCCCGAAGGGGCGGCGCCGGCGCTGGCGGTATTGAAGCCCCAATAGCCTGCCGCGATCCGGCGATCTTCGCTCGACACGATCTTGCCATCCGCTGCATCAATGCCGACGCTCAGAATCTTGTCCGCCGTCAGGACGAAGACGGTATAGACCGGGCGGCCGTGTTTGATTTCGATCATCACCCACGTCGCGCTGCCACCGGACGTCGATTTTTCGGCGGCTCGTATCGCCTGGTCAATACCAATCTTCGCATGGCCCGAGGCTTGCTTCGCCTCGACGATTTCCTCCTGCTCCTCCTCGTCAATCTCCAAAGGCTCGGTCAGCAAGACCTTGCCGGTCGCGCAATCCACGAAGACCGTCTTGGCAATCTCCTGGTCCAGCACATCGACTTCGAAAACTGCGGGATGGGGCCTCCACGCCATCCCGCCTTCTAGAAACATCGAACCCGGCAATGATTTCATCGCCGTCTCGATGACGTCCGCAAGTTTGACCTTTCGCGTTGAGGCGGCGCGCTGAATCTCGCCCAGCACGCCGGCGCCGTCCGCCCACGACCTTTCAGCCGTAACGGCCACGAGACTCGCGAGAAGTACGAACCCTCTGCGGAATGAATTCATTTCCAACGCCTCCTTGGTGAAACGGGTGTAATGACGATATGCAAGACTGTCAACCGGGACCGACCGTCATTCCTGCGATTTGGCGGCGGTCAAGGTCTCGTCGTTGGAGGCATTCAAATTCGCCAGGGCGCGGCGCACGTCCGGCTGGTTGGCGTCGAGTTGCAGCGACCGTCGATAGTGCGCGAGGGCCCGTTCGCGGGAGAGCGGCCCGTTTTGCTTCCCGTTTCTCGCCATCGTCAGGTGGAGCCGGGCCAGACCGTTGTGAATGCTGGAGTCGTTGGGGTCGAGTTTGAGCGCCAGGCGGTAATCGTCGAGGGCCCTGTCGTAGCGATTCATTGCCTCATGCACGGTCGCCAGCAGGATCGGGACTTGTGGGTTCGACGAGTCGATCCGCTGCGCATGGCGGAGCGCATCGATCGCAAGATCGAACTGACCCTGTAAGCGATAGCACTGCGCCAACCCAATGACCGTCGCGTAATCGTTGGGCGACAGCGATAACGCATGTCGATACGCGCGGACTGCCGATTCAAGGAGCGTCGGCCGTTCGAGCGAGGTCGCCGCCAACTGCCGCAAACAAGTCCCCAGCGCCACGGCGTAGCCGCCGTTATCCGGCGCAAACTTGAGCGCCGACCGAAAATACGATGCCGCGTCTTCCAACCGGCCGCGCTGCATGGCAATCTGACCCAGCCCGGCCTGCGCCGCGGCGTTCGTCGCGTCGTACCGTGCGGCCTTTTCGAATCGACGCTCGGCCCCATCGACATCCTGCCGCGCCAGACATTGTTGCCCGCACTGAACGTCGCGCGACGCCGCCGATTCAAAAATCGATTGAAATCCGCCGCCGGTTTTTGGCGCGCAGCCGCAAATCACCGACGAAAGAATCAGGAAGAATTCAATGCGTCGAAATTTCCCGGGGAGCCCGTCGATCATCGCCGATCCGTCCACGCGCGCACCTGAAGCCTCCATCATCGATATATCGGTCAAATTGGCAGCCTCCATGGCCGGACCCGCGCGACGGGCCCGCGGCCCGCGTTCGTTTGACTTTCCGGTTCTCGCAAATATGATCCTTACCACACCTGTCGGTCGGGTCCGCAGGGGCGATTCCCACGGAGGGGCCATTTGAGGTTCTCCACATGCGAGTGCTCGTCGCGGTCCCCGTTTTCAATGAAGCCCGCTACGTCCTGGGCGTGCTCACGGAATTGGGGCTCCTGGGGTACGACGTCCTCGTGGTGGACGACGGTTCGACGGACGAAACGCCGCAACTCTTGAAGCAGGTTCCCGGAATCGCGGTCATCCGCCATCGCGAGAATCGCGGTTACGGTCAAAGCCTGATCGACGCCTTTCGATACGCCGAAGCCCGCGGCTACGACTGGATCATCACCATCGATTGCGACGACCAGCACGAACCGGCGAGGATTCCCCTGTTCGTGGACAGGGCCCGGCGCGACGACGTGGACATCATCTCCGGCTCCCGCTATCTCGAGTCGCTGCCGTGGAACACCAGCGCCCCGGAAGACCGCCGGCGCATCAACAAGAAAATCACGCGAATGCTTAACCGCGTCCTCGGGCTGTCATTGACCGATGGCTTCTGCGGCTTCAAGGCCTACCGAGTCGCCAAAGTCGCCCGGCTGCCGCTGTCGATCCCGGGCTATGCGTTCCCGCTCCAGTTTTGGGTCCAGGCCGTTCATCAAGGCTTGCGAATCTGTGAGCTGCCCGTGCCGCTGATCTATAACGATCCCAATCGCTACTTCGGCGGCTTGCTCGACGACCCCGATTCCAGACTGCAGCACTATCTCGACGTCTTCCGCGCCGAACTCGCGAGGGTCCGACGACCGGCCCGGACCTGCCGGTCTTCCGCTGAATGCCTTTCCTCCTGCGAATAACTTCCTCCGCCGTTCTGCTATAACGTCTTATCATGGCGCCCCGGACCTGCACCCCCATTGACGCCCTTGCGGCCCCGCCCGGCGATGGCGAAATCCTGATCTGGCCCGAAGCCGCGCGCCTGCCTCATCTCGTCGACGAGAATCGTCGCCGTCTCTCAACGGCCCGGGCCCTGCTGCTCGATCGGCCGCTCTCGAATTGGGGCGTATCGTCGCGCGGATCGCCGCTGATCTTCACCGGACACCAACCGGCGTTTCTTCACCCCGGCGTCTGGGCGAAGAACGTCGTCGCGACCGAGTTGGCGAAGCGAGTGGGAGGAGATGCGGTCTTTCTCGCGGTGGACAGCGATTCTCCCGATCGCCTGGCCTTGGAATGGCCTCGTAGGATCGGGGATCACTACGAAACGGCATCGGCCGCACTTTTGCAGTCGGTGCAAGGCCGTTGTTACGAGCAATTTCCCCCGTTTTCGTCGGCTGATTGTGAAGACTTTTCGGCGCAACTCGATCCCGGAATGACCAGCGACGCCACGCCGTTCGCTGCTTTTCACAAGGCCTTTTGCCGGCCTGAGAGCGACCGCGCGGACTACGTCTCGCGCTGGACGAGCGGCATGAATGCATTGGATCGCGCCGTCGGCGCCGCCGCGCCGCTGATCGAGCGCATCAGTGACCGCTTCGCCTGCGATCGTGCGTCCTGCGATCCCTCGGCCGTAGCGTTGGTGGCGCACGTGCTGCTGAAGGCCGAATCCTTTGCGGTGGCATACAACAGCGCGCTGGCGGAGTATCGCGCCGCCCGCGGAATCAAAGGCGACCGGCATCCCATCCCGGACCTGCTGGTCACGCCTGAGCGGGTCGAACTGCCGTTCTGGATCCTCGATCCGACCGGCGCGCGGCAACGCCTCCTGGTTACAAAAAACTCGTCGCAACGGGACGCCGTTGAGCTATGGGCGG
Organism: uncultured Planctomycetaceae bacterium; assembly: GCA_964414585.1. Taxonomy (GTDB): domain Bacteria; phylum Planctomycetota; class Phycisphaerae; order UBA1845; family UTPLA1; genus DATEMU01. Next base: position 12,895 of record CAYPXR010000046.1, on the reverse strand, counting down.
GAGCCGCTTCGATCGCCTCCGTCCCGCGAAAAAATCTCCTCGACGATCCGCCGGCCGCGCTCCGTGATATCGGCTCTCCGCAAATTCGTCCCCGCGCGCTGGCCCTGACTATCTATGCTCGGCTGCTTGCGTGCGATCTGTTCATTCACGGAATCGGCGGCGCGAAGTACGACCAGATCACTGACAACGTGATCCGCAGATTTTTTGGAATCGAAGCGCCGCCCTACGCCTGCGTCTCCGCCACGATGCGTTTGCCACTTCATCGCCATCCCGTCACGCGCAACGACGAATATCTTTGCCGGCATCGCCTCCGAGACTTGCGTCACAACCCGCAGCGCTATCTCAACGGCGCTGACGGTTCGCCGAGCGTGGCGACGATGATCGGGCAGCGCGAACAAGCAATTCTTCAAAGCGATCGCCTTCGTGCGGAGAATCGAAAAGACCATGCGGCCCGCCGCGATGCCTATCATGCGATCCGGCGTTTGAATCGGGCCCTGGTGGCGACAACGGACGAACTGGCGAAGGAGTTTCAACGCGAAGCCGCGGTCGTGGCATCGGCGTTGAAGCAAAACCAAATCGTTGATAACCGGGAGTGGTTTGTCGGTCTCTACCCGACATCCAGGCTCATCGAGCTTCGCAAAAAGCTCGTCGGAATGGTGTTTTGACCCACAAAAACGGCGATAATATCGGACTCGGTTCGAGTGGGCACCTGCCGGTCTTGCCCGAAGAGGTCTGTGAATTCCTACTGGCACCTGAGCCGGATCTCCTGGTGGACAGCACGGTCGGCCTGGCTGGTCATGCCCGTCTTTTCCTCGATCGCTCGCCGAATCTCCGCCTGATCGGTCTCGATTTCGACGACGGAAACCTCGAAATCGCCCGAAATACGCTCGCACCCTTTGCCGACCGCATGACACTGGAAAGGGCCAATTTCACCGAGTTGACCGACGTTCTGGCCCGGCTTAAGTCACCCAAAGTCGGTGCGATCCTTGCGGACCTGGGGGTCAGCAGCAACCAGATCGCCGACCCGGCCAAGGGCCTGAGTTTCGACGTGGACGGCCCGCTGGATATGCGCCTCGACGACCGCCTGAAAACCACGGCGGCCGACCTCGTCAACGGCCTGCCCGAGGGGGAATTGGCCGATTTACTTTACTTTCAGAGCCAGGAAGCGGGCAGCCGAAGAATCTCCAGGCGGATTTGTCAGGCCCGTCGGCAAGGGCGCATCAACAGCACGGTCATGCTGGCCCGGCTGGTGGCCTCGGCCCTCGGTCAGGATCCCAACGCCCGACGCGGCCGAATCCACCCGGCCACCCGCACCTTCATGGCCTTGCGCATGGCGGTGAATCACGAGTTGGACGCGTTGCGTCGATTTTTGGAGCAGGTCCCGAGTGTACTTCAACCGGGAGGTCGCGTCGCGGTCATCAGCTTTCATAGCGGTGAGGACCGGCTGGTGAAGGAAGATTTCCGCCGTCGATCGGCCTCCGGAGACTATCAGTTGCTGACGAAGAGGCCGATCATCGCCGGCCATGACGAGATTGAAATCAACCCGCGCAGCCGATCGGCCAAGTTGAGAGTGGCCGAACGCCGCAGGAGCCCTTGAGAACAAAGTTTTTTCTGCTATCGTGTAGCAGCCAAACGCACACGGAGGTGCCTCTAATGACCAAGGAAACAAAGATCGGTCTGCTCGTCGGTCTGGCGTTTATCATCCTCTTCGCCATCATTCTCTCGGAAAAAGGCACGCCGCAGCGAAGCGCCGCCCTGCCGACGTTCACCATCGCCGACGGATCGAAATCCAATGCGCCGCTCGCCGGTTCGGAGCAGCCGCTGGGCGGAGTCGGACGTTTGCCGGTCACACAGCTCGCGCCGATCATTCAACCGAAACCGCAGCCGATCGCGGCAAATCCTTCTCCCGTTCTGATTGAAGAACCCGTCGCCCAGGCGCCGTCGAAGCAGGAAGACGCCGCGGAGCTGCCCCATTCGGTCGTCGACTTCTTGAACAAGATGCCCATCAAGTCGGAGCCGGCCCAGCCCGTCGCCGAGACCAGAATCGCACAGGATTCCTCCCCGCCCGCCATCAAGATTCCGCCAACCGTGGAATCCCGGGACAAGGCGGAACCGAAGGCGCCGGACAATTCATCCCAAATCGCTTCGGCGACGCGAACGAACGATTCCTCCATTCTGCCCACGGCTTCGGTGGAGGCCCCCAAGCCCGTCGAGAAGCCCCTCGTCATCAAGACGGTGCATACCGTTCAACCGGGCGAAAGCCTCGGCAAGATCGCGGCGAAATATTACGGCCGTTCGACGCCTGCCAGGATTGATGCGATCTTCAAGGCCAATCGGGTTCGCTTGAAAGACACGCATCAAGTCAAGGCACAGCAAAAACTCGACATTCCCGATCTCGGTGAGGCCAATTCGGCGTTTGAGCCCGTCGCCGCCCTGCCGATGACGGATCTGAGCATCATCAAGAAGGCCCCGTCCAAATCGCCGGAGACGATTCGCATTCCGATCCCCATCCACGAATCGACGGCTTCCGCGGAGCCGGCGTTGAAGAAATTGAGCCCGTCGGACGCCAGGCGGCTCGACGGCGCACTGACTGCGGCGGCGCCCGCCAGGAAGAACAAATCGACCGACGCGGCGTACCAGTGGTACGAAGTTCGCCCCAGGGACACGCTGAGCAAAATCGCCAGGATGCTGCTCGGGAGCGAAAAGCACTCCTCCGAGTTGTACATGCTCAATAAAGACCGGATGGCCAACAAGAATTCCCTGAAGCCCGGGATGAAGCTGCGAATCCCCATGAAATCCGCGGCCTCCGACGAGCCGCAAACCGCGGTCTCGTCGAGCGGATTCGGCGACGCCGATTGATCGGCGCCCGCCTCCGGCCGCGAGGATCGGTAAGATGACCGTGCCGCGTACACTGCTGGTGCTCCTGATGATGGTGATCGTCGGGGTGGCGATCGTCGCGATCCGGGGAGAGTCCGCCAAGGCCTCCAACCGGGTGCAACGGCTTCACCTCGAGCAGGTGGAACTCGAACAGTCGCTTTGGGCGCACGAAATGGAACTGGCCAAACTCCGCGGACCGAATGCGATCCGCCGCCGGGCGTCCGAGTTGGGGCTGGACTTGATTCCGCCGATGGCCGAACCGCCCGGCCAGAAATCAGCAACGAAGAATCCGGGGGACCAGGGGAGCGGACCGGCCCCCGCCGATTGATGAAATCCGTCGTCCGCATGCGGCGGACAAGGGAATGGATGCCTTGCGGTCGCGCCGTTCAAATCTTGCAGGCCAGGCCATCATCGCGATCGTCCTGGTCTTTCTCGTCGCCCTGGCGGGACGGCTGGTCTATATCAACTCCTTTCAAGGCTCCGCGCTGCTGGCCCGGGCCGAACGCCAGCAATGCTCCACGATTCCCCTCAAGCATCGCCGCGGACTGATTGTCGACTGCTGCGGACGCATGATTTCCGGCACCCTTCTCCAAAAGAGCGTCTTCGCCGACCCCAAGGTGATCCCCGACAAAATGCTCGCCGCCCAAACGGTCTCGGAAATCCTCGGCATTCGCCAGGATGAGATTGCCCCCGACCTCCTTTCGGCGGAAGATGAGCGATTCTTCATCATTCGCCGCGGCGTCACGGAGGAACAAGCGCGTCGAATCACCGACGCCGGCATTTATGGCCTCGGCGTCTTCGATGAACCCTACCGCACCTATCCGATGAATTCGCTCGCGGGGGCCTTGATCGGCTTCGTCGCACCGGACGGTCACGGCGTGAGCGGTCTGGAGCATCAGTGCGACGCCTGGCTCACCGGCGCGAACGGTCTGAAGACGATCATCCGTGACGCCCGCCGCAAGGCCTTTTGGCTGGCCGAAGGCGGCTATCGCCCGCCAAGAGACGGCTTCCACCTCGTACTGACGATCGACGCGGAAATTCAGGCGACCGTCGAGCGGGAACTCGCCGCCGGCGTCGAGAAATTCCACGCAGAAAGCGGTGTTGCCATCGTCATGCACCCCAGGAGCGGCGCGATCCTGGCGATGGCTAACGTCCCCGGCTTCGATCCCAATCGTTATCGCGATTACGGGGCCAACCGCTATCGCAACCGCGCCATCACCGACCCGTTCGAACCCGGCAGCACGTTCAAGCCCTTCATTGCCGCTTCCGCCCTGGCGGAAAAGTCCGTCCACCTTGGTGAAGTCTTCAATTGCGAAAACGGGGCCTGGCAAGTCGGCATCCGCACCCTCCACGATCACCATCCCTACGGCATGTTGAGCTTTGAAGACATCGTGATCAAATCCAGCAACGTCGGCATGGCCAAGATCGGCATGCGCATGGGCAATCGCAAGCTCTACGACCATGTGAAAGCCTTCGGCTTTGGAAAAAAGACCGGAATCGATCTGGAAGGCGAAGACCCCGGTATCCTCCTACCGTTCAACCGGTGGGGGCCCTTCACGACCACCAGCATTCCCATGGGCCAGGAAATCGGCGTGACGCCGCTCCAACTGGCTCGCGCCTTTTGCGCCTTCGCCAATGGCGGCATGCTCGTCCAACCCTACATCGTCCGGGCCGTCGTCACCCCCGACGGACGACTGGTCAGCGATTTCTCCAATCCGCCGCCGGAAGGCCGCGCGATTCCCGAGAAAATCGCCGAGACGATGAAGGATCGCATTCTCTGCGGCGTCGTGGAGACCGGCACCGGAACAAAAGCCCGTCTGGCCCACTATCAAGTCTTCGGAAAGACCGGCACGGCCCAGATCGCCCGAAAAGGCGGCGGGGGTTACGAACCGGACGCCTATGTGGGCTCGTTCCTGGCAGCCGCACCGGCCGCCGATCCGCAACTGGTCGTCTTTGTCGGGATCTGCCGGCCGAAAAAAAGCATCGGCTATTACGGCGGCACCATCGCCGCCCCGGTCGTGAAGGAAATCCTGACCCATGCACTGGCCTATCTCCAAATCCCGCCGGACCGGCCCGACACGCCGGTTTCCACGGTGACGGCCCTGGGCGACCTCCACGATTAGACAGAGTGACCTTGAAGCGTAAGATGCACGCGATCGGGTTGGCCGTCGGCGGATGGATCGCCAGGCGCAGGCCGGCTCATGGAGGGGCGACGGTTCGATGTTTCCGTTAGCGAAGTTGATTCAGCAAGCACTCGGCCCGTGCGAGCTTCCGCCCGGCGCTGAGTCACTCACCATCACCGGCGTCTGCGAAGATTCTCGCCACGTCGCCCCCGGAAGTCTTTTTGTCGCCGTCCCGGGCGCGAAGGCCGACGGTGCGGTGTTCATCAACGATGCAATTGCGAAAGGCGCTGCCGCCGTCGTCGTCGGAAGCAACGTCTCCCCGGAGATTTCCTGCCCGCTGATCCGAGTCGCCGATCCCCGCGAGGCCATCGCGAAGCTCGCCGCCGTCTTCCACGGTCTCGAAACGATTCAATCCAACGGCCACCTGACCGCCATCGGCGTCACCGGCACGAACGGCAAAAGCACCGTGACCTACATGATCCGCTCGCTCTTGCGCGCGGCGGCCAAACGGCCGGCGCTCTTCGGCACCATTGAATACGACCTCATCGGCCGAAAGTTGTCGTCGAGCCTGACGACGCCGGACGCCGTGACGCTCACGAAACATTTGATCGAAGCCCACCAGGCCGGCGCGACCCACGCGGTCATGGAAGTCTCATCGCACAGCCTGCAACAGCGCCGCGTGGACGGAATCCGATTTGGCGTCGCTTTATTCACCAACCTGACGCAGGACCACCTCGATTATCACGGCACGTTGGAGGACTACCGCCTCGCCAAGCGGCGGCTGTTCGACCGCCTGTCGCCCGACGACACTGCGATCGTAAACGCGGACGATCCCGCCGGCCCAAGCATGGTTGATAAATGTCGCGCGAAGGTCCTCCGTTTCGGCATCGGGCAGCCTGCCGATTTTCGCGCCAAGGTGCTTTCCGAGGATCGACGCGGCGGGCGGTTCCTTCTGCAATATCGCGACGAGGCGGCGGAATTCTTCACGCCTCTGGTCGGTCGCCACAACATCAGCAACGCCCTGGCTGCGGCCTCCGTCGGGCTGGCCCTGGGACTGGACCTTTCGACAATACGCATCGGCCTTGAATCGCTCCCACGCGTGCCAGGTCGGCTGGATCGGGTGGATGCCGGCGACCTCGGCGTCGACGTCTTTGTCGATTACGCCCACACCGACGATGCCTTGCGAAACGTACTGCGATCTTTGCGTTCATTGACGCGCGGCAGGCTCTGGTGCGTCTTCGGCTGCGGCGGCGACCGCGATCGAACCAAACGCCCGCTCATGGCCCGCGCCGTCGCCGAGGGGGCCGACGCCTTCGTCATCACCAGCGACAACCCGCGCACCGAGGACCCGTACAAGATTCTCGAGGACATCGAGCGAGGCCTGTCGCCGCAAGACCGGTCTCGAGGCGTCACGATCCCCGACCGTGCGATAGCGATTCAACGCGCCATTGATGAATTGACCGACGGCGACACGCTCATCATCGCTGGCAAGGGCCACGAAGATTATCAAATACTCTCGACGGGAAAAATTCATTTTGACGACGGCGAGGTCGCCCGCGCGGCCCTCGCCCAAAGAGGGGGAACCGTGTCATGCGCCCGCTGACTCTGATGGAAATGTCCGCCGCGATGGGCGGCCGGATCGTCGGCGACGTCACCATCCCCGGCGTCACCGGCGTCTGCACGGATTCGCGAGCCGTCACTCCCGGATCGCTCTTTTTCGCCCTCAAGGGCGAGAACCACGACGGCCATGAATTTGTCAACGAAGTCCTCGAAGGAGGCGCCACCGCCGCCGTCGTCAGCGAGATCACCAGCATCGATCACCGCCACCACGTCAGCGGGCGATTGATCCACGTGCCTGACACGCTCGCGGCACTGGGCCGACTGGCCGCGTGGTATCGCCGCCAGTTCGCCGCGCAGGTCATCGCCGTCGTCGGCAGCAACGGCAAGACGACGACCAAGGACATGATCGCCACCGTGCTGGGCACCAAGCGCCGCGGTCGAGCCGCCAAGGCCAGCTTCAACAACGCCGTCGGCGTTCCGCTCACGTTGCTCTCGGTGGAGCCCGCCGATGAATTCGTCGTCGTCGAAATCGGCACCAATCACCCCGGCGAGATCGTCGCCCTCGGCCGCATTGCCCAACCCGACATGGCCGTCATCACCAGCATCGGCGAAGAACATCTTGAGTTCTTCGGCGACGTCGAATCGGTTGCCGCCGAGGAATATTCGATCCTGACGTGTCTTCGCGGTCGCGCGTTTGTCGTCATCAGCACCCAGGCCGCGCCCCATGCCCCCGACAAGGCCACCACCCCCTACACGAAACTGACCTACGGGCTCGATGCCGAGGCGGACCTCCGCGCGTCGGACATGACGACGACCGCCGACGGACAGCGCTTCAAGGTCAATAGCCGCGTCGAATATGTCCTGCCGGTCCTCGGCCGCCACAACGTCGTCAACGCCCTCGCGGCCGTCGCCATCGGCTCGCGCTTTCGAATGACGCCGGATGAAATTGCCGACGGGCTTAAGAATGTCCATCTTCCGCCGATGCGGATGCAACGGATCGAAGTCGGCGGCGTCACCGTCATCAACGACGCCTACAATGCCAACCCGTCGAGAATGTCCGTCGCCCTCGAAGTCCTCGATCAATTGAGCGAACCCCGGCGAAAGGTCCTGATTGTCGGCGACATGCGCGAACTGGGCCGCCAGACGGAACGTTGTCACCAGGCCCTCGGCCGTCAGGCCGGGCGATGCACCGCCCAAATCATCATCGCCGTCGGCGCGTACGCCCGCGTCGTCGCCGACAGCGCCGTCGCCATCGCCAGCACGACGAAACGCATTTATTCCTACCCGACCCTGGAAATGGCCGCCGAAAAAATACCCGGCCTCGTCCAACCCGGCGACGTCGTCCTGCTCAAAGCCTCGCGGGCCATGCGGCTGGAGCGTCTCTTGGACCCCCTCGGGCAGGTCGGCTCCAAAACGCCGATACCGATATGAGACCGAAATTTCCGAATCCTGGCGACTTTTTGGCGTTCGACGATTGATTTACCACCTCCTCCAGTACTGGCTGGGCAAACAAGGCCACTATGGCTATGAGAATCCGCTCTTTCGAGGCATAGGAGCCATCCTCGTTTCATTTCTGATCGTCTGGCTGTTCGGCCCGCGGGTCATTCGCTTTCTCATTAACAAGAAACTCGGCGACATCCCCGACTTCGATCACAAGACCCTCAACGAGATGACCCAGCACAAAGCGAACATCCCCACGATGGGCGGCATGCTCATTCTCCTGGCGGTGGCGTCGGCCGTGTTGCTGCTCGCCGATTTGACCGTTTTCTACGTCCACCTGGCCTTTTTCTGCATGGCCTGGCTGGCCGCGCTGGGCGCCGTGGACGATTGGATCAAGCTCACCTCCAAAGGCCGCGAAGGCACCCGCGACGGACTCAAGTTCTATCAAAAAATGCTCTTTCAGATCGCCCTCGGCGTGATCCTCGCCTACTTCATCTACCGTCGCGGCGAGGACACCTTTTTCGGCTACGAGCACCAGCACTACCGCATCCTCACGCTCCCCTTCTTCAAAGGCGAGCAGGCCCACGGTCTCCTGCTTTCGCTGCCCGCCTTTTACATCATCACCGTCCTCGTCGTCGCCGGCACGTCAAACGCTGTCAACCTCACCGACGGAATGGACGGCCTCGCCAGCGGCTGCCTGACGGTCTGCAGCTTCGTCTTCATGCTGCTCGCCTACGCCGTTGGCGATGCCCGCGTCGCCGACTACCTCCTCTTCCCGCACATCCCCCAGGCCGGCGAACTCTCCGTCCTTTGCGGCGCGATGGTCGGCGCCTGCATGGGCTTCCTCTGGTACAACTGCCATCCCGCGCAGGTCTTCATGGGCGATACCGGCTCATTGCCGCTCGGAGGCCTGATCGGCTTCGTCGCCATCGTCATCCGCCAGGAAGTGATGCTCTTCATCGTCGGCGGCGTCTTCGTCATGGAGGCGCTCTCGGTCATGCTCCAGGTCGCCAGCTTCAAAACCACCGGCAAACGAATCTTCCGCATGTCCCCCATCCACCACCATTTCCACCTCAAAGGCTGGCATGAAACCCAGGTCGTCACGCGATTCTGGATCCTCGCCGTCCTCTTCGCCGCGCTGGCGTTGGCAACGACGAAATTGCGGTAACACTCTAATGTACCAAAGCGTTTTGGACCTCCCGCTACCGTTATGAATTCCCTATCGCTCTCGGACCTTCTCACCATGTTCGCCCGCCGGAAAATCGTGCTTTTCAGCTGCGGATGTGATATCCTTTAGTGACGGGTTACCGATTGAATTCATACCCTGCGACCGTCTGTCCAGCCGGGTAAAAATCGACGGAGCACGAACGATGACTCTTCAAGTCCCCATCTCGTCGGAAGCAGAGGCGAAACTGCGCGAGCGGGCCCTTGCGAGCGGTCAAGACCTCTCGTCCTATGTGGCTCACTTACTGGACGAATCACTGACCAGACCTTCGCTCGATGAGATTCTTGCCCCCATCCGTCAAACTGTCGATCAGAGCGGCATGAGCGAGGACGAACTTTCTGATCTCCTCGAAAAGGCCAAGCACGACGTTCGTCGCGAGCGACGTCGGGTCGCTCCATGACACCGGAGCCGAAACGGGTCGTCTATGACTGCAACATTCTCTTGGGCGCCATGCTCAGCACCAAAGGAGCCGCCTATCAATGCAAACAAGTCGTTGACGATCGAAGGGTGGCGCTCTTTGTCAGCCCTTTCGTCCTTCAAAAACTTCGCGAAACACCGCACCATCCCGACTTGAAAAAGTTCAAATTCCTTACGCCTGCTCGTGTGGATGCGTACATTGCCGATCTCCTAAAAAAGGCAACACTCATCCAAGACGTCCCGGTCGTCTTTGAGTATCCGCGCGACCCGGACGACGCCCATTACGTCAACCTCGCCCTGGCCGTCAAGGCGATCTACGTCGTCTCAAGAGACAACGATTTGCTTGACTTGTCGAACCCTTTGAAACCCGCCGCCTCAGAATTCAAACAACGGTTTCCCGATCTTCGCATCGTTGAACCTCGTACGTTCCTGTCCGAAATCGCAGGCGAAACGCATCCTAAAAAAGACCCGCCTTAGGCAATGATCTCCGCACCCATCTCGGCCCTAAATACCCCCTCTCCTTCTCCCCCAACCCCTGCCGATGTACAATCATACCTTGGCTCGCGCAAGGGCTGCGCGGCAAACCAGCCGGGCCGGCTGTTTCACACGCACGGAGGCGTCATGTTTCGGCTCGATAGCAAGCCTTCATCCGCCAGCACGACCATCACCATCGTCGCCGCCGCCCTCATGGGCCTCGGCGTTGTCATGGTCTTTTCCGCCAGCGCCAGCCTGACCGCCCCGCCGCCCACGCAAAACCTCCTGGCCAACCCCTCCTTCCGCCAGGCGATGTTCACCTTCGCCGCCCTCGTCACGATGCTCATGATCGGTCTCTGCCCCTACGAATCCTGGCGACTGCGAAGCGTCGATAGGTCGGATTCCTCAAGCCTCTCCTGGTTCCAACCCGCCATCTTCCTCGCCTTGATCACCGTCGCCCTGCTCGCCGCCGTCCTGGTTCCCGGCATCGGCGAAGAGCGCAACGGCGCCCGCCGCTGGCTCAACCTCGGCCCTTCCGCCCTCGGCCTCGGCTTTCAACCCTCCGAACTCGCCAAGCTCTCCCTGGTCATCCTCCTCGCCGCCATCGCCGGCCACATGGGCGATCGCATCCGAAAATTCTGGACCGGCCTCCTGCCGCTGATCCTCATTCTTGGCATCGTCTGTGGTCTCGTCGGCATCGAAGACTTCGGCACCGCCGCCCTGCTCGCCCTGGTCGGCGCCTGCATGTTGCTCGGCGCAGGCGCAAAAATCTGGCACATGATCCTCGTCTGCATGCCCGGCGTCGCGGGGCTGGCGTACCTCGTCATCTCCAAACCCTACCGCGTCACGCGCGTCCTCTCCTTCCTCGACCCCTACGCCGATCCGCAAGGCGCCGGCTATCACCAGGTCCAGTCGCTCATCACCATCGCCTCGGGCGATTGGTGGGGCCGCGGCCTCGGCGCGGGCATCCAAAAATACGGCTACCTCCCGGAGAGTCGTAGCGACTTCATCTTCGCCGTCATCTGCGAAGAACTCGGCATCATCGGCGGCGTCGCCGTCCTCGGTCTCTTCGCCATCCTGCTCTGGAATGGCCGCAAGGCCATGCTCCGCGCCACCACCGAATTCGGCCGGTTGATCGCCCTCGGCGCGACCCTCACCATCGGATTCCAGGCCGCCATGAACGTCGCCGTCGTCACCGTCTCCGTACCCACCAAAGGCATCGGCCTGCCCTTCGTCTCAGCCGGAGGCTCCGGAGTAATCCTCTTCAGCATGCTGGTCGGCCTTCTCGTCAATGTCGCCCGGTCCCGGCCCGGGGTGGGCTTGGCGGCGGAAACCCGGATCGAAAGCAGCCCCCGTGCCGGCTTCGATCTCGGCTTGCCGTTTGGCAAATCCCTTGCACACTAGCTCCCCATGAAGCAACGCCCCTGGTTCGTAATCGCCGGAGGTGGCACCGGGGGACACCTCTATCCCGGTCTCGCCGTCGCTCAGGCGATTCAAGCCGCCCAACCCGATTTCGAAGTGACCGTCTTCGGTACACAGCGGCCGATCGACCAGAAACTCGTCACGACCTGCGGATACGAACTCGTCCAACAAAGCGTCCGGCCTTTTCCCGCAAAGCCCTGGCATTGGCCCGGCTTCCTGCTCAAGTGGCGAAAATCGGTCGGCGTGGCCCGAGATCGATTTCAGGAGCGTCGCCCCGTCGTCGTGCTCGGTCTCGGCGGTTACGCCGCCGGGCCGCCGATCGTCGCCGCCGCGAAGCTCGGCATCCCCACCGCACTCTTCAACCCCGACGCCGTCCCCGGCAGGGCGAACAGCAGACTGGGGCCGAAAGTCGATGGCGTCTTTGTCCAATGGCACGAAACGGTCGAACACTTTCCCAGGGCCCGCCTCATCAAAGTCACCGGCTGCCCCATCCGCTCGGAATTCACCAGCGCCACGCGCAAGGCCGGCGCGCGGGCGTTTCGCATCGATGAGGACCGCCCGACGCTGCTCATCACCGGCGCGTCCCAGGGCGCCCGCTCGATCAACGCCGCCTGCATGGAGTTGTTCGACCTCTGGCGCGTCGCCTCACAGTGGCAGATCGTCCACCTCACCGGTCAGGCCGATCTGGAAACGTGCCGCTCGCAATATGCCGAAGCCAGGATCGAGGCCCGTACGCTGGCCTACACCGATCACATGGCCCTGGCGATGGCCTGCGCCGACGTGATCGTCTCGCGCGCGGGAGCGTCCACGCTCGCGGAGATCACCGCGATGGGGATCCCGTCCGTGCTGATGCCTTACCCCTTCGACAGGAAGCAGCACCAGATGGCCAATGCGAAAATCCTGGCCGACGCAAACGCCGCGATGATCGTGCAGGACACCAACAACGCAAAGGACAACGCCCGCCGCCTCCGCGACGCCCTCCGCGACCTGATGAAATCGGATTTGCGCCGCAGCAAACTGTCACAGGCCGCCGGCGCCCTCGGCCGAACCCACGCCGCCGAAGACATCGCCGGGGAATTGATCGAACTCGCCAAACGCCGGTCTTGACGTTCCGCGATTCCCGCCGCCACCTCGCGCACTTCCCAGACCCCCGCCATTTAGCCCCCGGTCAATGACCGGGGGGGACGCACTCGCGCAGCGATGGCGTGGCCCGTATCCACCTTGTAAGGCTACGGCGTCGTCATCGTCCCCAGCATATCCCGGCGGACCATTCGTAAAACGCCTCCCACGCTTCCGGAGCACAGCCGCCCTCGGCTGTGGACCCCTCCCCAGCATCACCGCCACTCATCATCGACGA
>CAYPXR010000045.1:0-46833 GCA_964414585.1 uncultured Planctomycetaceae bacterium | reverse complement strand
CCGTCTCGAGACCGGCGATCACACGCAGGAGCGTGGTCTTGCCGGAGCCGGATGGCCCGAGGAGCGCCAGCAGTTCGCCGGTCTGCACTTCGAGGCTCACGTCGTCGAGGGCGGCGAAGCTGCCGAAGCGCCGGTTCACGTTCTTGACTTCGATGCTCATGGTGTTTCCTTTCCGCTTCAGTCGGCGAAGCGCCGCTCGACCCAGGCCTTCAGCACCAGGGTCACCAGCGCCAGCAACGCCAGCAAGGAAGCCGTCGCGAACGCGGCGGCGAACTGATACTCGTTGTAGAGAATCTCCACGTGCAGCGGCAGCGTGTTCGTCAGTCCGCGAATGTGCCCCGACACGACGGACACAGCCCCGAATTCGCCCATCGCCCGCGCCGTGCACAGGATCACGCCATACAGCAGCCCCCAGCGGATGTTCGGCAGCGTCACGCGGAAAAACGTCTGCCAGCCGCCCGCGCCCAGCACGATCGCGGCCTCCTCTTCCTCCGTCCCCTGCTCCTGCATCAACGGGATCAGCTCCCGCGCGATGAACGGAAACGTCACGAAAACCGTCGCCAAAATGATGCCCGGCACGGCGAAAATGATCTTGATTTCATGCGCGGACAGCCAGGGGCCGAACCAACCCTGTCGACCGAAGAGGAGCACGAAGATGAGACCGGCGATGACCGGCGAGACGGCAAAGGGCAGATCAATCAAGGTCAACAACAGGCTCTTGCCGCGAAAGTTGAATTTCGCGATGGCCCACGACGCGGCCAGCCCAAAAATAAGATTGACGGAAACCGCGACGAGCGCCGTGAGGAGCGTCAGTCGCAGCGCGGAGAGCGCGGCAGGGTCCCGGAAGCTTTCAAAGTAGGTGGTCGAGCCCTTTCTGAAAGCCTCCGTGAACACCGCCGCCAAGGGAAAGAGCAGAAACAAGAGCAGGAAAGCGAGAGTGATCAATATGAATAGGGCACGAACAAACATCGATTCGCCGACGGTGGCGCGTCGTCGTCCGCTGAAGACCGTGATGGGAGCGTTTGCGGCGATGGTCGTCATGAAGTCACGCCCCCGTCCGATAGCGCCGGTTCGTCCACCATTGCAGCAGATTGATGCCCAAAAGGAGGACAAACGACGCGGCCAACATGACGACGGCAATCGCCGTGGCCCCGGTGTAGTCGTATTGTTCGAGCTTCGTGACGATCAGAAGCGACGCGATCTCCGTCTTCATTGGCATGTTTCCCGCAATGAAGACGACGGAGCCGTATTCGCCCAACGCCCGGGCCAACGCCAAGGCGAAGCCCGTTAACAACGCCGGCAAAAGCGCTGGAAAAATGACCCGCCGAAGCGATTGAAATCGACTCGCACCCAGGCTGGCCGCGGCTTCTTCGATCTCGGAATCGAGGTCTTCGATCGCCGGTTGCAGCGTCCGTACGACAAACGGCAATCCGATGAAGGTGAGAGCGATGGTGATCCCCAGCGGAGAAAAGGCCGCCTGAATTCCCAGCGATTCGAGACGGCTGCCGATCCAGCCGTTACGCGCGTAAAGCGTCGTCAGCGCGATTCCCGAGACGGCCGTCGGCAACGCAAACGGCAGATCCACCAGAGCGTCGAAGAACCGCCTGCCCGGGAAGTCATATCGAACAAGCGTCCATGCGACCACGAAGCCGAATACCGCGTTGATCGATGCGCTGGCGAGAGAAGTTCCGAAGGTCAGTTTGTAGGAGGCGACGACGCGCGGGTCGGCGATCGTCTCCAAAAAACGGGGCCACGTCGTCCCGGAGGCTTTGACCACGAGAGCCGCCAGCGGAATCAAAACGACAAGCCCTAAATAAAAGAGCGTGAAGCCCATCGTGAGGCCAAAGCCGGGCAAAACGCTATGTCGTTTGATGGCGGTCGTCATGATTCGCTCGTTAATCTCGGCCGGTCCGGTCGAGCCCGGCACGGGGGGATTGATAAATACTGTCGAAGACGCCGCCGTCCGCGAAGTGCCTCCGCTGCGCCTTCTCCCAGCCGCCAAAGACGTCGTCGATCGTGAAAAGTTCCACGGCCGGAAACCGTTTCAAGTCTTCCGGCGCGGCAAACGCGCGTAGGTTTGGTCGGTAGTAGTGCTTGGCGGCGAGCTTCTGGCCGACGGGAGAATAGAGATATTGAAGATACGCTTCGGCCGACCGCCGCGTCCCGTGCTTGTCGGCGTATTGGTCGACCAGCGCGACCGTCGGTTCGGCGAGGATGCTGATCGACGGCACGATCACTTCAAATTGATCCGAGCCCAATTCATGAATCGCCAGAAACGCTTCGTTCTCCCAGGCCAGTAGCACGTCGCCGATGCCGCGCTGAACGAACGTATTCGTCGATCCGCGAGCGCCGGAATCCAGCACGGGGACATTTTGAAGGAGCCGAGTCACGAATTCCCGGGCTTTCTTGTCCGCCTCGACGTACTTTGTTGAAACGGGCGCATTCTTCAGTCCGGCCAACGTACCCAGTTCCTTCTTGAGCGCATAACCCCACGCCGCGAGATAATTCCAACGCGCGCCGCCGGAGGTCTTGGGGTTCGGCGTAATGACCACGATTCCCGGCTTCACGAGGTCGTTCCAATCCCTGATGCCCTTGGGATTGCCCTTGCGAACGAGGAAGACGATCGTTGACGTGTAGGGCGAGCTGTTGTGCGGCAATCGGGATTGCCAGTTCTCCGGCAGGAGCTTCGCCTGGCGCGCCATGACGTCGATGTCGTACGCCAACGCTAGCGAAACGACGTCGGCTTCGAGGCCGTCCATGACCGCGCGAGCCTGCTTTCCGGCGCCGCCGTGCGATTGCTGAATCGTGACGACCTCGCCGGTCTTTTCTTTCCAATACGCGGCGAAGGCCTCGTTGTACTCTCGATAGAACTCTCGCGTCGGGTCGTATGACGCGTTGAGCATTTCCACCTCGGCCTTCGCGCCGCCGGACAGGAACAGCGCGAAGACCGACGCCCACAGGACAGGAAGAGATGGACGAAAACTGAGTAGCACCTTGCACCTTTAGGTTTGCTAGGGCAAAGTGCTGACCAGGTGACCTGACCCCGTTTTCAGCATTAAAATATCGATATTACCGGTCGTTTAGAACAACATTGCAATATTCCATCATATTTCACATAATACTTTACAAATATGACAGAGAATAAGTCGCATTTAATAGAAACTCTTCTGCTTGATGTCTGGCGTGAGGTCAGCCAACACCTCGAAATCGACAAGTCGGTCCAGCGGATCGCATCGGCCATGACCTCGGTCCTACCCGTTGAACTTGTCCTCGTAAGAGTAATCCGGTTGAGCCATCAATGCCTCGAAACCGTCGCGGTCGGACTGTGCGGAGACTCCACCGCGCCCAGGGAAGAACGGACCCCGTGGCCGGAGGACCGACAAAACTCGCTCTTGATCTGGTGCGGACAGAACGAACTCTTCCACCGCAAACGAGGCGGAAATTCTGGCGGCATGACCGGCTTCGCGCCGACCGATTTGACGGGCGAGTTCGTCGCAGCCCCCTTGAATTCACCGCACGGACCGGCGGGCGTGCTGATTCTCGCTTGCAAAAAGTCGGCAGCGTTCTCAACGACACATCTTGAAGTGATCCGCGGCCTTCTCGAACCCTTCGCTGCCGCGCTGGAAAACGATCGACGCCTGCACGAGATCACGCGCCTCCGCGAAGCCGCTGAGGCCGACAAGCAGTCCCTCCTGACGCGCTTGGGTCGGCGCGATATCAACGACACCATCGTCGGCGTCGAATCAGGACTTCGCTCGGTGATGGAACGCGTCACTCAAGTGACGCCGACGGACGTGCCGGTACTCATCTTCGGCGAAACCGGCTCGGGCAAGGAGGTCGTCGCCCGGGCGATCCACGCGCGATCTCGAAGATCGCGGGGCCCCTTTCTGCGGGCGAATTGCGGCGCAATCCCCTCCGAATTGATCGACTCCGAACTCTTCGGCCACGAACGCGGCAGCTTTACCGGGGCCGTCGGTACGCGGCAGGGCTGGTTCGAGCGCGCCGACGGCGGCACGCTCTTCCTCGACGAGATCGGCGAATTGCCCCTCGCCGCCCAGGTGCGTCTCTTGCGAATTCTACAGGACGGTTCCTTCGAACGTGTCGGAGGCCAGCGCCAGCTCAAAGTGGACGTCCGTATCGTCGCCGCGACGCATCGCGACCTGCACGCCATGGTCGCCGACGGACGATTTCGGCAGGACCTCTGGTATCGGCTGGCGGTCTTTCCCATCGACCTTCCACCGCTCCGCGAGCGACCGCAGGACATCCCCGCCCTGGCCACCCATTTCGCGCTCCGCGCGTCAACTCGATTCGGCACGCCTCCGCTCGTGCCGACGCCGGATGACATCAATCTCCTCGTGGCTTATCCCTGGCCCGGAAACGCCCGCGAATTGGGGGCGGTCATGGAACGCGCGGCCATTCTTGGCGATGGAAGGCGATTGGAAGTCGCCAAGGCGCTGGGGGTCGGAATGGGAGTGCAACCGCCTCGCAGTCCCGATCCTTCGAGACGGCCTCAATCCGCCGCACCAAACGATTCGATCCTGTCGCTCGACGCGGCGATGGCGCAGCATATTGAAACGGCGCTGGCCCGAACGCACGGCCGCGTCGACGGGCCGGACGGCGCCGCAAAACTCCTGGGAATCAATCCGCACACGTTGCGGGCGCGAATGCGAAAGCTCCGGGTCAATTGGCGGCACTTCCGACGTTCGGCCAATCCGTCGTGATGGTGCTTAGCCGTCGCGAAGATGTTCACCGACGCCATCGAGAAAAAACTCCACGCGACCGCATTGCGGGCAAACGTAGAGATCAAACGCTTCACGATGCTTGAGCAACTCAAACGCGCCGCCGAGAAAATCCCAGGCTCGCGTGCCTTCGTGAAACTGCTTCGTCCCGCCGAAATGAAGTGAAATCTTGCAGCGGGGACACGAAAGGTATTCGCTCGGGCGATTCGTCATGATGCGACTCCTTGCCCAAAGGATAACATCTCCGCACCCCGGGGATTCGTTATAAACCGCCGAAAAATTTGGAACGCCGATCACGGCAATAGGGCATCGAGAATGGCATACGTGATATGAAAAAGAAGCGTTCGATCCGGCAGACCCAAAAGTTCCAGGCCGCCGAAGAAAATGCTCACGGGAATGCCCAGCGGACCCAGGTAAGCCGCCGAGAGCCCCGACAGCGTCAACCCGCCTTCCCAGGGGATGCCGAACAGAAACGCCAGGTAGGACCGGAGCGATCGACGATCCACGACATGCGTCGGCGCGCCACTCCCATCGTCCGGTTGTTGCTGCTGCGAGGCAGCCGTCGATTCGCATTCGTCCGGCACGCCGTTCGCATTGATGTCGGCGCTGACCGAGCCGGCCACGTCGCAGCCGTCCGGCCGGCCGTTGCTGTTGCAGTCGGCCACCGCCCCGCCGGCGATCTCGCAACGATCCGGTACGCCGTTCCAATCACAGTCATCGCCCGGAGCCGCGGCGAGTTCGCAGGCGTCGAGAACCCCGTTCATATCGCAGTCCGCCGCGCCCGCCTTCAATTCGCACGAATCAAGGATCGCGTTCCCATTGCAATCCGCGGCGCCCGCGGCGATCTCGCACGAATCGGGAACGCCGTTGGAGTTGCAATCGGCGGCCCCGTTGGCAATCTCGCAGCGATCCAGCGCCCCGTTCGAGTTGCAATCGACACCGGGCTGCGCGGCGATTTCGCAACGGTCGATCGCTCCATTCGTGTCGCAATCCAGGCCCGGCTGGGACGCGATCTCGCAGGAGTCCGGCACGCCGTTCGTGTTGCAATCGAGGCTCGCCTGCGCGGCGATCTGGCAACTGTCCAGCGCGCCGTCGGAGTCGCAGTCCAGGCCCGGCTGATGGTCGATCTCATCGGAGTCGGGGATCGAATTGGTATTGCAGTCCACGGGCGGTGCAACGTAACTCTGAATGATGATGCTCGGCGTGCTGGTGTCGTCGCCGGTCCAATAGCCGGGCAGCGGTTCACTGTCCGCGATGTAAATGCTGAAGTCCGGTGCGGAACTCGCCCACTCGCTTTCTCCGACGCGCGAAAAGATTTGGATTTCGTCCGTGGGAACCGACACCACGAGCGTCGCTTCAAAGAGTTCGAGTATCCCGGATTGCGGAGTTCTAAAGGTGACTTGCGCCGCCTCGTCGAGAATCGTGCCGGGACCGGCCGCCAGGATGAGATCCGGCGGCACCACAAGATCAAATTCGAACGGCCCCAGATAACTGAAGTCCGTCACCTCGACGGTGCCGGACGACGTCGACCATTCAATCGCATAGGCGACCAGGGGCGTGGCCACGTCCACGTCCGCGACGAATTGAACCTTGATCGTATGTTCGCCGGGTGTGTTATCCAGCGTGATGACCAGCGGCTGATCCGGGCCGCCTGGCGTCACGGCAACCACGCCTCCGCCGGGCACGACCGCCGGATCGGTCAATTCATAAGCCGCGATCACATCCGCGCGCGCCGCGTCAGCCCGTGCCGCCATGGCCGCAAGCACGACGCCGAACACGCCAAATACCCGGATGGTAACCCTCCGCACGATGCCCCCCGCCCGTTTGCCCCTCGTTGCAAACCTACCGATTCTACGCTTCCAGATCGCCGAAATCGCCATTCGATTCGGCTGGTTTTCTTTTCAAAGTCCAGGAAAATATGGAGCAATTGGGTTAGATTGGGAGCCGCATGGAGGGACGTCGACCATGAACCACGCAATCATTCTCGGAATTGCCTTCTTCGCGATCGACTCTCAGCTTGTAATGGCCCTTGTCGACACCCCACCCGCCAGTGGTCCGGCCGAGCCGACCGGTCTGGCGGCGATTCGCGAAGAGGCCCGCTCGGCGTCAAAGCTGGTTACGACCGATCTCGCGAAGGCATTTCTTCGGGCAGCAGACGATCTGCCCCCGCCGACGCCGCGAAAGATTTATCGCGACGAATCGACGAAAACCTATTACCCCGCAACATTGCGCGATGCGATGCCCGCAGACCATCGGGACGCGCTCAAAACAATCGAAGTAACTGAAGACCTCTACTACACAGCGAAGTACGGCACGCCCCTTGCCTACGTCCGCCCGCTGGAAATCCTCGGCCACGAAGGAATCAATAGCCTCCGGGGACTTCGAACCCTCGACTTCGGCTACGGCGGCGTCGGTCCTCCCCGCCTGTTCGCCCTGCTCGGAGCGGACGCCGTCGGCGTCGACGTCGATCCATTTCTCCAGGTGCTCTACAACCTGCCGGAAGATCAAGGCCCTGTCGCATCGCGCGACGGCAAATCCCGGGGTCGCGTGACACTTCTCAACGGCCACTGGCCCGGCGAAGAAAAAGTGAACAAAGCCGCTGGAAAAAACTTTGACCTGATCATCTCCAAGAACACCCTGAAGAACGGCTACCTCCACCCCGCGCGGCCGGTCGATCAGCGGATGCTCGTCCATCTTGGGGTTTCCGAGGAGGAATTTGTGAAGGCGTTGCACGACTCGCTCAAGCCGGGCGGATACGCGATGATCTACAATATCTGTCCGGCCCCCGCCCCGCCGGACAAGCCGTACATTCCGTGGGCGGATGGTCGTTGCCCGTTTCCAGGGAAAATGCTCGAGTCCGCCGGTTTCAAAGTGTTGAAGTTCGACGAGGACGATTCAAAAGCCGTCCGCGAAATGGCCCACGCCTTCGGCTGGGACAAAGGCGAAGGGGCGATGGATCTGGAAAAAGGCTTGTTCGCACATTACACCTTGCTCAAACGGAAACAATAGTACTTACATGAAACGACGAAATTATCTCCTCTTTGCCGTCATCGCGCTGTTGGCTCAACCGGCCGTTTCCTTCGCCTGGAATGCCGCTGGGCACATGCTCATCGCGCTGGTCGCCTACGAACACTTGTCGCCGCCGCAGCGCGAGGCGATGGTCGCGCTGCTCAAGAAGCACCCGCGCTTCAAGGAAGACTTTCTGGACCGGATGCCGCCGGACGTCATAGCCCAATCGGCCTCCATACAGGATGAATGGATCTTTCTGAACGCCGCCGTCTGGCCCGACATCGCCCGCGGATTCAAGGGCGACCTCCGCGCGAAATATCACCACAGCCAGTGGCATTACATCAATACGCCGATCTTTCTCACCGACGCCGACCGCGACGCGATGCAAAGCCATCTGCCCGTCCCCACCGAACGCGAGTGGTCGCCCTCCGCGCATCCCGACCCGCAAAACATCGCCCAGGCCTACCGCAAGTGCATGCGCGATCTCTCGGACCCCAAGGTCAATGATGCCGACAAGGCCGTCGCCCTATGCTGGGTGCTGCACCTCGTCGGCGACATCCATCAACCACTTCACGCCTGCGCGCTCTTCTCGCGGGATCAATTCCCCGGCGGCGATCACGGCGGAAACTTCATCCTACTCGACGGCGACAAGGCCCTGCATTCTTATTGGGACGGCCTCATGGGCAGCGACACATCGCTGTCGACACTGAACAAGCTCGATAGTGAATTAAGAAAATCTCTCGACGAAGATCGCATGGGTTCCGAAGCCGACCGTGACATGTCATTCGACCACTGGATCGACGAAAGTTTCAAAACCGCCAGCGAGCAGGTCTATACCGCCGAAATGCGGCACATCGTAAAAGAGAACAAAGCCCCGACAGGCAAGAAGGGAATCCACGTCGGCAGCTTGTCGGCGGCATACGAGAAAGAAGCCCGCGCCACGGCCCAGCGCCGCATCCTCGACGCCGGCTACCGAACGGCCAAAGCGCTGGAAGCCGTTCGCCCGCTGACGTCGATGCCTTCGCGATAACTGAGGAAGTGCTGCCACCCGAACCGGACGGCGCAAGTCGAAGATCCGCCGTGGCGGGCCTCCGGCCGACCACCTGCGGCTCCCGCACCCTCAACTTCGATCGATCGCCTCAACCAGCTTGCGAAACTCACCGCGAACATCGGCCCCGAGCTTCGCCGCAAAATCGCTACGCAGACGATGGTGGCGAATCAGCCCGATGACGTCCGCCAGGTCTTGCGCCCGCAACGGATTCGACGCCCCACTTCGAAGCTTCATGTCGATGAGGTCTTCGAGGCTGACCGTCGTAACCCCGTCGAGTTCGATGCGATCGGTCGGCGGCCGCCGAACTTGATCCACAAACACCAAATGGACCGGCACTCCCGATTTGACAAATTCTTTCCTCGTCGCGTCAAAGTCGAAACCGGCGGCCTTTAATGCATCCGCAAAGGGTTCAGGCGGATCGGACACGAATACGTCCACATCCACCGTCGTTCGAACGTGCCCGTGCAGGACGACGGCGACGCCACCGATGACAGCCCCGTTGACTCCGGCCCGATGCATGATGGCCGAAACCTCGCGGGCGATATCCAGAATCATGCCGCGTCCTTCCAGGACCAACAGTGCTTCATCTCGTACCGCGGTTGAGATCATACCGACATTATATCCGACCGCACACAAGAAGCCGAAACGGTTTTGGCTTACTTGAACACAAACCCCTCGCCCTTGGCATCCAGCGTGATCGCCGCGCCTTCCCCGAAGTCGCCCGACAGAATCTTCCGCGCCAGCGGGTTCTCGATCTCCTGCTGGATCAGCCGCTTCAGCGGGCGGGCCCCATAGACCGGGTCGTAGCCGTCCTTGGCGAGCTTGTCCTTCGCCGCGTCGGTCAACGTCAATGTGATCCCGCGCTGCGCGAGCCGCGCGCGGAGTGAGCGGACCTGAATCTCCACGATGCCGCGCAGGTTCTCGCGCGACAACCGATGAAAGATGATCGTCTCATCGACCCGGTTCAAAAACTCCGGCCGGAAGTGCTGCTTGAGCACCTCCTTCACCTGCATTTCGATCTCGATGTCCGTCCCGCCGGCCTCCGACAGCCGCTGAATCTGCTCGCTGCCGATGTTGCTCGTCATCACGACGAGCGTATTGCGAAAATCCACCGTCCGGCCGTGACCGTCCGTCAACCGCCCGTCGTCGAGCACCTGCAACAGCACATTGAACACGTCGCGATGGGCCTTCTCAATCTCGTCGAGCAGAATGACCGCGTACGGCTTGCGATGAATCGCCTCCGTCAGACGGCCGCCCTCTTCATAGCCGACATAGCCGGGTGGCGCGCCGATCAATCGCGCGACGCTGTGCGGCTCCATGAACTCGCTCATGTCGATCCGCACAAACGCCGACTCGTCGTCGAACAAAAACGCCGCCAGCGCCTTGCACAATTCCGTCTTGCCCACGCCGGTCGGCCCCAGGAAAAGAAACGACCCGATCGGCCGGTTCGGATCGCCCAGTCCCGCACGGCTGCGGCGCACGGCATCGGCGACCGCGCGAATCGCCTCATCCTGCCCGACGACCCGCTCGTGCAGCCGGTTTTCCATCTTGATCAGCTTCTCCTTCTCGCCCTCGAGCATCCGCGAGACGGGAATCCCCGTCCATTTGCTGACGATCTCGGCGACCTCCTCGGCCGTCACCTCCTCGCGCAGCAGGCCCCCGCCGTCCTTGTGCAAATCGGAGAGCTTCTTCTCGCGTTCGTCCAGCTTTCGTTGAAGCTCCGGTAGCTCCCCGTAGCGAATCCGCGCCGCCCGCTCCAACTCGCCGCGACGTTGGGCCTCATCCAATTCCGTATGCTTCGCGTCGAGCTGCTGCTTGACCTGCTTGATGGCCTCCAGCTCATTCTTCTCGTTCTGCCACGCCGCCGTAAACGCGGTATTCTTCTCAGTCAGCCCGGCCAGCTCTTTCTCGACGGCGGCAAGCTGCTTCTTGCTGGCCGCGTCCTTTTCCTTCTTGAGCGCCTCGCGCTCGATCTCCAACTGCATGATCCGTCGGCGCAGCTCATCCAGCTCCGCCGGCATCGAATCATTCTCGATGCGCAATCGCGACGCCGCCTCGTCAATCAAATCGATCGCCTTATCCGGCAGATGACGATCCGCAATGTAACGATGCGAAAGCGTCGCCGCGGCCACCAGCGCCGAATCCTGAATCCGCACGCCATGATGTGCGTCGTACCGCGGCTTCAATCCGCGCAAAATCGCGATCGTATCCTCGACCGACGGCTCGCCGACGTACACCGTCTGAAACCGCCGCTCCAGCGCCTTGTCCTTTTCAACGTGCTGGCGATATTCCTCCAGCGTCGTCGCGCCGATGCAGCGCAGCTCCCCGCGCGCCAGCGCCGGCTTGAGAAGGTTCCCCGCATCCGGAGAGCCCTCCGTCTTGCCCGCGCCGACAATCGTGTGCAATTCGTCAATGAAAAGAATCACTTCGCCCGCCGATTCCACCACCTCGCGGACGACGGCCTTGAGGCGCTCTTCGAACTCCCCGCGATACTTCGCGCCGGCAATCAGCGCCCCCATATCCAGTGCGACCACGCGCTTGTTCTTAAGTGCCTCAGGGACGTCCCCCGCGAGAATCCGCTGCGCGAGCCCCTCCACGATCGCCGTCTTGCCCACCCCCGGCTCGCCGATCAAAACGGGATTGTTCTTCGTCCGCCGGGCCAGAACCTGCATCACCCGCCGAATCTCCTCGTCGCGCCCGATCACCGGGTCCAGTTTGCCCTGGCGGGCCATGGCGACGAGATCGTGGCCGTAGCGAGCCAGGGCCTGATACGTATCCTCCGGATTCTGCGAAGTAACGCTGGCGCTGCCGCGCAATTCCTTCAACGCCGCGACCAGCGCGTCCGATTTCGCGCCGGAGACCGACAAAATTTCCTTCGCATCGCTCTTGACCTCCGCCAGCGCCAACACCAAATGCTCCGTCGAGACATACTGATCCTTCATCCGCTCGGCGATGGACTCCGCCTTGTTCAACACCTCCTGAAGCTCGCGCGACATCGCCAGCGAGCCCCCGGAAACCTTCGAAAGCCGCTCCAGCTCCGACCCGGCGATCGATCGAATCTGCGATACGCTCGCGCCCGCTTTCTCCAACAACGGCACCGCGATGCCGCCCGCATCCCCGTTGCCGCCCGAAGGGCGCATCTCCACCAGCGCCGCCAGCAGGTGAAGCGGCGTCCATTCCGCGTGGCCGCGGTCCTGCGCCAAACGCTCCGCACGTTGTAGGACCTCGCCCGCTTTGATCGTCAGTTTGTCCGCGCGCATTATCGATTCCTTAGTTGTCCCACTCGGACACGGGTTTACCCTTACACGAGGTGTACCAGTTTCAGGTCACAATTCGTAACGTCTTCGCAAGCCGCGAATTACCGTTTCACGTTTGCGGACGCCGTGCCACTTTGGCAGCAATTTCTGGCAGCAGGCAATACGACATATTTGTGAATTGTAAACTAACTAGGGCCGATC
The DNA here is from genome assembly GCA_964414585.1 of uncultured Planctomycetaceae bacterium. GTDB lineage: Bacteria > Planctomycetota > Phycisphaerae > UBA1845 > UTPLA1 > DATEMU01. The sequence continues at coordinate 34,576 of CAYPXR010000045.1, read as the reverse complement.
TCAGAACGACGCCGGTCGCCAACGGGCCAGGTGACCTGCTCACCATGACAAGTGAATTTGTTGATCGTGAGGCCAGTCGTGAAAAAGTCGGTAGGCAACAAGAGTTTGATCGTGGCAACGGCCGCCTGCCTGCTGCCGGCGCTGATGGGCGGCGAATGCGATACCACCGCGACGGATTCCCTCACGCCGCCGGAGCCGAAGGTCTCTTTCGCCTCTGAGATTCAACCGATCTTCAACACCCACTGCATTCGCTGCCACGTCACCGGCGGCTTTGCAAACCAGTCCGGCATTCCACTCAAGCTGATTGAAGGCCAGTCATACGACCTTCTCGTCAACAAGAAGAGCGCTCAACAATCGGAACTGACCATCGTCAAGCCGGGCGACTCCGCGAACAGTCTTCTCTATATGAAAATCACCCAGGATCCTCCGCCGATCGGACGCCACATGCCCTGGGACAGCGGCCGACCGGGCAGCACCGTCGTCACCGACGATGAAAAAGAACTGATTCGCAAGTGGATCGACGAAGGCGCCAAGAAAAACTAACGGGCACTCTCCCGCTACCCCTTAATCACCCCGATCGGCCGCAGCCGCGCCACCTTCTGACTGATACCCGCCTCATGTAAAACGCCGACGACGGCCTGCACGTCCTTGTACGCGTCCGGCTGCTCCTCCTCCAAGCCCGTCCGCCCGCGCGCCCGCGCAATCACGCCGCGGTCGCGCAGCTCCCGCGCGATCGACCGCCCCTTGCTCGCCCGAATCGCCGCGCCGCGCGACAGTCGACGCCCCGCGCCGTGACACGAACTGCCGAACGTATGCTCCATCGAACCCGCCCGTCCGACGAGCACATAACTGAACCGCCCCATGTCGCCCGGCACGAGCACCGGCTGCCCGATCGGCTTGTACTTCTCCGGCAACTCCGGATGACCCGGCGGAAATGCCCGCGTCGCCCCCTTGCGATGTACGCACAACTCGATCTGCTTGCCACCCACGTCGTACGGCTCCATCTTCGCGATGTTATGCGCCACGTCATACACGAGCGTCATGCCCAACCGCTCCGCCGGCGTCTCAAAGACCTCCGCGAACGTCTGCCGCGCCAGGTGCGTCATGATCTGCCGATTGCACCACGCGTAATTCGCCGCCGCCCGCATTGCGCCAAGATACCGCTGGCCCTCCTTCGACTCCACCGGCGCGCACACCAGTTGCCGGTCCGGCAGATCAATGCCGTACTTCTGCGGAACGTGCTGCAACTCCTTCAGCGCATCCTCGCAGACCTGATAACCCAGTCCGCGCGAGCCCGAATGGATCATGACCGTCAGCCGCCCCTCTTCCAGCCCCAGAACGGCGGCGGCCTTCGGATCGTCCACGCGATCCACGACCTGCACCTCCATGAAGTGATTCCCGCTGCCCAGCGTCCCGCACTGCGCCGCGCCACGCTCAAACGCATGCTGCGAAACATCGTCCGGGCATGCGCCCGGCAGGCACCCGTGCGCCTCCGTCGCCTCGATGTCCGACTCCCAGCCGAGCCCCTGCGCGACGACAAACCGCGAGCCCTGCTCCATCAGCTTGGCCAGATCGCGCCGCTGAAACTTGATCCGCCCGCCCTGACCGACGCCGCACGGCACATGGGCAAAGAGCCGATCGACCAGCCGCTCGATATGCGGCATCGCGTCCTGCACCATCAGGTTCGTGCGAATCAACCGCACGCCGCAGTTGATGTCGTACCCCACGCCGCCCGGGCTGATGACGCCGCCCTGCGTCGGGTCCGTCGCCGCCACGCCGCCGATGCAAAAACCATAGCCCCAGTGAATATCCGGCATCGCCAGCGAATACTTGACGATGCCCGGCAGACAGGCGACGTTGGCCACCTGCTCCGGCGACTTGTCGCCCTTGATCGCGTCAATCAACACGTCGTCGGCATAGATCAACCCATCGACGTTCATCCCCTGCTTGTAAGACTTCGGAATCCGCCAGCGGCAGCCATCGACGCGCTCGATCGGTCCGGTGTAAGGCTCGGCCATGGCTCAAATGTCCACAATGATCGTCGCTTCATATCCGCCGGCGACTCGACGGATCGCCAGCTCGTGGTACGTGATCGCCTTCACTTCGTGATCGTATTCCGAAAGGGCAACGTCCACCAAGACAAGCTGAGCATCGACGTTGAGTTGATTTTCGGTGAATCGGTAAACCACCAAGTCGGTCGCGATCCGGTGATTGCGTTCGAACATCAGCAGAATTTCTGCGAGAAAATCTCGCAGCAACAGTGCCGACGAGTCGCCGTGCCGTTCCCATTTGAAAGGCAGGGGCTGTACCGTGGCATCGGGCTGCAATTGGCCGATGACGGCGTATAGTCCTCGTATCGCAGCAGGAACAAGGGCCTCCAATATCGGAGCCCTGACACGCAGCCCCACGTCGGCGGTGTGATCGAAAAGCTCAAACCCGGCTTGCATGGGCGCGGTTGTACCGCCCCCACGGCCCGTTGCAAGGAACCCATCGCATGAATGCCGTTCCCATCCCGAAAATCGAAAGCCCACGGCAAGCCCGCCGTGGGTTCCTGCGTTTAGCCGCAACCCCGAAGGGGTGCGGTGAACGCCGAGTAGTTCACTTGCTGTTGGAGTTCCAAAAAAATCCAAACCCCCTTGACTTCCTAATTCCCCGCGCTACATTGTTCGGTAAATGTTTGGTTCGCAGGTGATCCGCGCGGCAGCATGCGCCTTGCCACGAAGAATTTTCGCGCCCGCGTCCGACCAAGGCCAGAGCCCGCGATTTTCACCTTTTTTCGCCTTCTTTCGGCTTCTTTCGGGCAAAAAAAATATTTTGGGAGAGATTAGGCCATGTCCAACAAGCAGCGTACCCACGACAACACACAGTCCTCCCTCTTCGACAAGCTCCCCGAAGAACTCCGCCGCCGGCTCGACCTCGCCATCGTCCATCGCATCCCGCCCACCTTCAAGGAAGTCTGGATGCAGTTCGAACTCGCCAAATTCGGCGTCAGCTTCTCCGCCCTCTATCGCTACGCCCGCCGCCTCCGCGACCGCGTCAATATCGCCGAGACCGCCCACCTGATCGACGACGACCACCCGGACATGGGCGCCGCCATCCAGAAGCTCCTCGCCCGCCGCGTCCTTGAACTCCTCCTGCACACCGGTGGCGCCTCCTGCGCGCAGGAGATCGCCGCCCTCGTCTCCGCATGCCGAAAAAGCGCGAAGACCGGTCACGACGTCCGCCGACTCGAACTCGACCGGGAACACCTCCGACTCAAATCCGAAGCGCTGGAACTCACCCGCCGCGCATTGGAAAACCGGCCCGCAAAAGTCCTGCGCCTGGCCCAATCGGAGGATAATTCAGAAACCAATATCAGAAACCCATCGCCGTCTGTCCCGGCCAAAGCTTGCCGGCTGGCGGATGGCGAATAAAAAGGAGGGTATCGGCGATGCACCCGAATCAGCAGCCGTTGTTCAGGACGCAATCGGTGAACGGATCGAGATCGTCCGCGTCGATCACAAAATCCTTGACGACTTCCAGATCGCCGGCGCACTTTTCGACCGCCGTCGCGCCGCCGCCGATCAGCCGGTCGGTAAAGCGCTGAATATCGAGGCCGTTCACGGCGCCGTCGCCGTTCAGATCGCCGCTCGTGCAGATGACCGCCGCCGGGGCGACCGTCAGGCCGAAGACGCTCGCCGCGGCCTTGTATTCGCTGAGTTTGGCGGTGCCGGTGGACGGCGGAAGATCGCAATCAAAGCGGAAGTTGTACATCGTGCCCCAGCGAATCGCGTTGTCGTCCGCCGGAGAGACATTCACATAGGTCCAGAAGATGGAACCGCCCGCGACGGTCGCCGGCCAGTCGGTGCCGTCCGTCGTGATGTTTCCGCTGCCGTCCCCATCGCGGTAATCCACGTCGTGGAAGCCGACATTCGAAATCGTGGCGTAGGACGAGACCGGTATCGTGAAGGAACTGATGGAGCGGTCCGAGTTCAGATTCTGGACGGCGTATTCGTAGTGATAGATTCCGCCGCCGAGATCGGTGGCCTGGGCGGCGAGGATGACCAGGCCGGTGTACCCGGCGTCTTCCGGCGTGACGATGTCCGTCTCCATGACCGTGGGGTCAAAATCCTTCCATGCGCGGATGCCGGCCTGCTCGCGCTGCGTGCTGCCGGTTCGGGCAAAGTTCCAGGCGGAGCCGCCGCCGCTGACCGTCATCGGCCGGTAGCTGGCGTTATTGTTCTTGTTGCCGGAGGCGGCGTCATCCTGCGCGATGTACTGCCCTTCGACGTAGTAACGGGGTTGCGACGTGATCGGCTGCGTTCCGTCAGACACTTCGAGGTCCGAGGTCTTGACCTGCAGCCGGCGGGCCACGGTCCCCGACCACGACGGGCTGGCCACTGGATGAATGTGAACGCCGGTCGTCGCATTGACCTGCCATTTGGGGCCGAGGCTGGACTGGGCCGAATTTCGCGTGGCGTTGTACGGGTCGGAGCAACCGACCCCGAGGTGCGTCCCGTCGGTCGACGAGCAACTGCCGCAGCAAAGCGTCAGGCTCAAGGCATAAAAACCATGCTTGAGCCAGCTTTGGCCGACTTGCTCGTACCGGTTGTACCCGGCGGCGTCCCGCTTGAGCCGAAACAGATTCTGGCCGATGACCGGGTGATTGATGTTGGGCGATTGGAGCCAGTTCAGCCAGACCGTGCCGACGTTGCAGGAATAAGTCGCCACGCCGAACGCCTCGATGCCGCCGGCACTGGTGAAATTCACGACCTCCGTCTCGCCCCCCGGATGGTATGCGAGATCGCCCACGACGACGTCCGGGCCGGGCGTGATCCCGCAGGAATCGGCGCGGACGGTCGACGACGAAACGGCCAGACCGATCAGGCTCAACCAACAACAGCGAATACAAACGCGATGAATGAACGATGTCATTTTCGATCCTCGCAATATCGGTCGCCGGCATCCACCCGGCTATTGGTTAACAATAACGCGCTGACTCGGGCTGGAAGTCACCCAAGGCACTCTCCACCGACGTCAAAAAACGCTGAAGGGATGTCCCCCGAGCGCGACGCCAGAATGATCTGGTATCAACTCAGGGTAACAATTGTCGGACGTCCGTTCAAGCCCCAATGTCAATTATCCGTCTGACGACCCCTTGAGGAGGTATTCCACCAGTTGAAGGTCCAGCACGCTGTCGATTTGGAGCGAGCGCTCCGGCCGCATGAGATAGGCATAAGTCTCGGGCGGGCAGAGCGTCCGCGACGCCAACAGCACGTCCCGGCGAACCACGTAAATCGCGCCGTTCAGCGCGTAGGCGGGCGGAAGATCCTGCCGCCGGGCATAGGAAATCGGACAGGGGAGAAACTCTTCCAGGGTGCCGTGGTCCGTCATCCGGCGCACCAGATAGGGATGATCGTGCGTTTCGCAGACACTGACGACCGCGCCGGCGTTTCGGGTTCGGGCCAGCGCGACAGCGCCGTCGATGTCCCCGGCGCTTCGCAAGGGCGATGTCGGTTGAAGCAGGACGAGATAGTCGGGCCGGTAGTCCTGATGTTCGTCAAGCCAATTCAGCGCATGCAACACCACGTCGATATGCGGCGAAGCGTCCTGCGCCAGCTCCGTCGGTCGCAGAAACGGCACGTCCCCCCCCCATTGCCGCGCCGTCTCGGCGATCGTTTCGTCGTCGGTGGAGACGATCGTGCGATCGATCGATTTCGCCGCCCGCGCCGCCTCCAGCGTCCAGGCGATCAGCGGCTTGCCTGCCGTCAACCGCACGTTTTTGCCGGGCAGGCCCTTGGATCCGCTTCGCGCGGTGACCAGGCCCAGGCAGCGTCGGGAGTCGGCGGGATTCTTCGGCATGGTGATGGTGTTATCGGCACGGCGGGAAGGGCCTGATGAACTCAGAAAAGAGGCGGGGATTTCACGCCGATAATAGGAACATGGCCGATTCGTCTTCCCAACCGCCCGTCGTCAGCATCATCATCGCGACGTACGCCCGGTGCTCGCGACTGAAACGTTGTATTGAAAACGTGCGTCGCAACGTGCGGATCGCGCACGAGACGATCGTCGTCGGCGGCGGGGCCGGCGACGGCACCGAAGCGTGGCTCGACGCGCAGCCCGACATCCGCTTCATCCGCGAAACGAAGAGAGAAGGCGCGACGCGGGCATACAACAAGGGCTTTCGCGCCGCGACCGGAACGTATGTGATGTGGCTCAACGACGATTCGTTCCCTCTGCCCGGCGCGATCGAAGCGGCGGTCCGGATGATCGAGCGGCCTGATCTGTCCGATGTCGGCATGGTCGCGTTCTATCACAATTACGATCGCCAGTGGAACCGCACGGACAGCATCGAGCACGACGGCCGGACGTACGGCATCTACAACGTCCGCAGCACGCTCTATGCCAACTTCGGCCTCCTCCGTCGGACCCTGCTGGAGCAACTTGATTATCTTGATGAACGGTATTACTTCTGCGCCTGGGACCCCGATCTGTCCTTGAAAGTGCAGCGCGAAGCGGGACTTCGCGTCGTCGGCTGCCGGGATGCGCTCGTTTATCACGAAGAACTGATCGACGATCGAAAGAGCGCCGACCTCTCCGTCGCCGACGCGGACAATGCCAAGCTTTTTGCCAAGTGGAATCTGCCCGAAAAATTCGCCTATCCCGATCCCGCCCCGGAATACCGTAAGATGCTCCAGGAGCGAGCCTTGGTCTAAGGCGCCCCCTGGAGTGATCCCCATGGCCCAGAAATCGTCCAGCAAATCGTCGAATCTCGGCGAATCCAAACCTGCCCCCAGGATCCGTTTCACTGCGACACTCCTTCGCCCGAAGGAGACCGCGAAGACCACCAACTGGACCTTTCTCACCCTACCAAAAGAAGCAAGTAAGAAGCTCCCATCACGCGGACAGACCACGGTCGAGGGTACGTTCAACGGCCGGGCCTTTCAGGCCACGCTCGATCCGGATGGCCAGGGCGGCCACTGGCTCAAAGTGGACCACAAGCTCCGCGAAGCGGCGGGCGCGGAAGCGGGCGACGTCGTCACGCTGGAGATCGCGCCGGTCGCCGAGGAACCGGAACCCAAAGTGCCGCCCGATCTACGGAAGGCGCTCGCCGCCGCGCTGCCAAAGGCGCGCGCGGCATGGTCGGACATCACGCCCGCGGCGCGGCGGGATTTCATTCACTGGATCACTTCGGGAAAGAAGGAAGAGACGAGAGTGAAGCGGATCGCGACCGCCTGCGACATGCTCGCCAAAGGCAAGCGCCGACCGTGCTGCTTCGACCGGTCGGGAATGTATGACAAGAGCCTCTCCTGCCCCGTCGCGGAGGAATAACGCGATCAGGTCATTGTGCGCCGAAGGCGAGGACCTTTCGAAAACTTCTCGCAAAGACGCCGTGCATCCGCGCGAGGACGTAGATTCCGAAAAAATAGAACAGCATGACGGCCCCCCACGTCAACAGGGCCAGCGCCACCTGCATCAGATCGCCCTCGGCCGAGCCGGCGCGCATCTTCCCGACCTGCGGGATGAGCCAGTCAAAGACGATCGCCAGAAAGGCCGAGCCGAACAATGCGCCGTAGACCGAAACGAGAACCACGAGAAACGCATAGTGGGCATGCGTCCGACCGATGGACTTCAACACGTTGACCGGATTGATCGCCTGACCGATGGTGCCCAACGCCAAACCCAGAAGGTTCATCGGGATACCGATGGAAATGATGACCAATCCCACGATCAAACCGGTGCCGCCGGACTTGAGCATCTCCACCACCCGGCCGGTTCGGATCATGACCCAGGGGTCTTCCGATACCGTCAGCATCAGCACCACGTATCCCATGACGAGGGCATAGACGACCAGGGTCACATAACCGAGGAAACTCTTGCCCCATTGCGACGGGCTCCAGGACAGATTGGGCGGCGCGTCGCTTCCGACGGTCGTCGTGCGAATCACGTCCAGGAACGCATGAATCGCGACGGCGGTGAAAAAAAATATTTCGATCGCGAAGATGCCGATCAGGATCAACTGCACGCCCGTCAGGTCGGCTTTCTGAACGCCCTGCGCCGTGCCGACGTCGCCCTGCTGCATCAAGTTGGCCAGCGCGGTCATGACGGCGACCGGCACCAGGCCGGCGGCCACCGCGATGCCGGACGCGGTCAGGAGCGAGCCCAGGGTTGAAATCGGATAAGCGACACAATTCGCCAGGTCGCCGTAAAAGCCGGCCGCGCCTTCCTTCGATTTCCGGGAGGTGCGACGGGGACTTGATGCGGTGCCCTTCACCAGCGCGGGAATCGGATTCCAGCAATGCGAGCAAAGGATTTCGACATATGGATCATCAATGCGCATCTCCTTGCCGCAATTCGGACACCCGCGCATCCTGGGTTCATTCTTCTGTCTGGCTTCCTTCTCGGCCGCCGCCGATGCCTGGGCCAATTCGAGATCTTCTTCCGACATTTCGGAAGACTGCTTTTCGAGGCTCGCCAGGTTTTCCAAATCCATCCTGGATGCATCGAGGTCCGCGCCGGTTCCCGTCTTGGGCTTCGGGACCGTGAACGCGCGGTTGCACGAGGGACAGCGAATCGTCTTTCCCGCGAGTTTGTCGGGGACATTGAGCTTCTTCTGACATCGCGGGCAACGGAGTTTCATGGAGGCATTAAACCCTCAATGACCTCAAACGCCAAAACGCCGAAACCAAGAAAGGGGAAACCGCCGGCCGGACGGCCCTCAGGTCGTGGCAGGTTGAAAGGCCGAGCGGACTTCGGAAAGGAGCTGATCGACTTTGAAGGGCTTGAACAAGACCGCGTTCAAACCTTCTTTCCGGGCCCTCACGATGGAATGGTTGGGATCGTATCCGAAGCCGGTCATCAGAATCACGGCGATGTCGGGATGCCGGTCCCGGGCCGTCGCGAAGACCTCGTAGCCATTCTTATGGGGCATGCGGATATCGGCGACGAGCAAATCGTAGCCCTGTTTCGACAGGCGATCGATGGCCTCGGCGCCGTCTGCGACGGTGTCGACCTGGCAACCCGCCTTGCAAAGAACACCGGCGACCGTCTCTCGAATCGTCTGTTCGTCATCGGCGACCAGAACTCGCTTGCCGCCCAGAATCGGATCGACGGTCACGCTGTCGCAACCGCGGCCGAGCATGCCGCCCTTGGGAGTGGTGACGTCCTTGACCTTCTGCTTGATGTCGGCCACATGATCACAGATCGCATTGAGCCGATGACGAAGATCGTCGTTGCCGATGTAGTCCTCGCAGAGACCGCTCGCCTCGGTCATGATGTCGTTGAGCGGGCCGGAGATTTCCGCGATCACGTCATCCGCCAGACGTCCCGTCGATTCCCGGCGCTCGACGATGAGCAGGTCGAGAATGTTCAGGGCGATGGCGACATAGCGGGCCAGAATCTCCGCGTACTGTCGGTCGTCCTCGTTAAACGCCGCCAATTGCGCCGACTCGATGTTGAAGACGCCGATGATCTCGTCGTTCAGTCGAAGCGGCACGGTCAGCGAGCTTTTCGCCGATTCGAGTCCCTGAAGGTATCGGGGGTCCTTGGACGTGTCGTGGCAAATGTAGCTGCGGCCGGTGGCCGCGACGTAGCCGCTGATGCAATTGCTTTCCGTCGTGGCGAAAATGTCGTAGTCCTGCGCCTTCGGCGTCATGCCGTGCTGGAGCACGAATTCCATGCGATTGGATTTCTTGTCGATCAGCAAGACCGCGAAATCGTCGAAGTGCAGAAGATCGTGCATGTAGCGGAGCATTTTCTGCTCCAGAAGGCTGATTCGCTCCTCCACGTTCATGCCCGCCATCGATTCGGCGTCCAGCCGGACCAACTCTCGTCCGGCCAGGTCGATCGCATCGAGCTTTTTCTGAAGCCGGCGGCTGGTGGTCACGTCCCAGACCACCGCCGCAACCTGGCGTACCTTTTCCTGATGATTCATGACCGGCGTGATCGTGACTTCGAAATAATAATCGCGACCGGCCGTCAAGCTGACGCGCCGTGCCCGGTGCTGGGAGGCCCGGTCCGATTCCTGGTCCGCGGCGTTTCCAAAGGAGCGTCGACACACCTCGCAGACCTGCTGGACGAGGTCTTCCGGATAGCTCCGCATCTTGGGGTTCGCCCAGATGAGACGCCCGTCAAGATTGACGATGCAAACGCCCTGACCGATGTTTTCGAGGATGACGGCGGATTGCTGGTTGACGGCCGCGCGTTCGAGCGCGATGAAGTCGCTCTGATCGCTGATGACCAGGTCGTAGGAATCTTCGCGGAGGGCGATCAGGGCATCGTCGAAGGAAGTGACGGTTCGAATCCGGGCGTCCGAGCCCAATTTTCCGATCAGACGATCCCCCGCCGAACCCGGCTTGGCCAGGAGAAGAACTCGCAATGTCTCAACAGCGGGGTGCATAGCGCCACTGCCAACCCATCAATCGACCCGCGAACGGCCGTTAAAACATTTTAGCATATTGCGTCCCAATAGACAAAGGCGATCCGCCTGTTTGTAAACCCGTGGTACGCAAGCAGCAACGAACACGTCCTCCTTGGATATCGACCATCGCGGGACTCGAACACGCCTACTCGTCGTCGTTCGTCAGTCCACCTGATTCATTGGAATCCGCTTTCGCATCCGCGATGGGCGCCGGAACGTCCGAGATTGAGGGGCTTTTTGAGAATTGTTCGCCATCGAGAAAATCCGATCCTTTGCCCAGATCGACGACCAGCGGGGCCAGATATCGTCGAACAAACCCGGGTTTCGTCCAGCCGAAATGATCGCCCAGGTTGCCGCACCAACTCATTTCCGGCTTCCAGGCGATTTGCTGCAACTTGTCGTACAACACGCGATCGCCCGCCTCCAGCGCGGCCGGCCGCCGGAATCCGACGCTCCCTGCCGAACTCGTGAAGCTTCGGTCGATGGTCCCCGCGACGCGCGTCCCCGCGTCCAGAAAGACGCGATCTCGCGATGAGTAGTAATTGAAGATTCCATACTGTGTCCGTCGCAACGCCGGTCGCAAGTCGTAATCAGGGCTCAACGCTGCCGCCAGCAGGATCACGCTCGACACGCGAACATCGTCCGGCAACTTCTCCGCCGCCAGGACCGCGATGCCGCCGCCGCCCGAGTGACCGATGACGTGAACCGGACGGCCGGGATTTGCGCGCTTGTAGGCGACGATTCGGTCGCGAAGCGCCTCGGCCATCTTCTGGTTGCGATCCAGGTCCGTCAGATTGATCAGCAGCCCGCCGGGAACATCGGTGCCCCAATCGTAAATCTCGATGGCCGCTTTAACGCCGCCGTCGGCCAGCCCGCGCGCGAGGTTGTAATTCCAGGCGCTGCGCCCCTCGATGCCGGGCAAGACGAGAACCAGCCCGCGCTCCTGTCGTTCCTGAGTACCCAAATCCGCGACGCTGCAGCCGGCGGACGAAAGGAAAATGGCGAATAGCAAAAAGCGAATAGCGAAATAAAGACCGCCGCGCGCCGCGCTTTTGGTATTTGCAATTCTTGATTCATTTTTTCTCACGCCAATCTCCGGAGTGATGGCGATCGAACGAAGGAGAGATTTGACAGCAGCACCCATCCCAGGGCGGATTGAAGAACCGCAATTACGACGTACGTCCACGACGGCAACGGCGAAAAGCCCCCGAAATAAATGAGGATCGCGATCCCCGACAGGGTCGCCGCGGTGCCGACGAAGGCGGCCGCCGAGCCGAGATGAATCCAGGTCGCCGCGCAACTCCGTTTCGTCACCGAAAGCGTCGATCCGATCGCCATCGTGCCGAGAAAGACAAGCCACAGGATGTGGACGTGATAGCGCGACATCCCCCACGAGGCGATCCAGGCGCCCCAGGAGCGATCCGCGTCGCGGGGCCAGACCCAGAATAATGTCGTCACGGCAACGCCAAATCCAAGCCACAAGAGCGAATTGATGACGCTCCGGAAATTTCCGTGATCGGAGAGGAGGTTGACGCCGCACACCGCAATCACACCGGCGAGCAGGGCGGTCAGGAATACCCATACCATCGGCGCCGTTTCCCGAACGATAACTTGTCGAGTCGTCGCCGAGTCAATTTGATACTCCTTCGCACCCGCCGGTTGAACACCTCGTGTCGGAGGCTGGATCGGCAGCGAATGGGATCCGTTGGAAACGCGGGACGGCGGAGAAAGCGGAGCAGCCGGAATTCCCATATTGCCCAAGGGATCCGCCGATGCACCGGCGGCACCAGACGCGCGCGCCACGTCACTGATGGACCGAACCAGCGACATGCTTCCGAGAGAATGAAAGAGCGCCAGCCCGCAGATCATCCAGCTGACGGCCGTGGCGATCGCCAAGCCGCCGATTCCCATCGACAGGTGCAGCAGGACTGCCGCAAGCACCGTTAACTCGGCGGCCGCGATCCAGCGCCAGCGTTCGACGTTGGAGTAGCTCATTGACTCGCAGGAGATCAGGTTTCCGCCCTTGGACAGATCGGGAAACGTGTGGAGTTCATAATAGCCCTCTCGAACGCACTGATAGGCCAGCGCGCCGAGCAGCACCGCGATCAGAAAGTGAATCGGCCGCGTGCGCGACGACGAAACGCCGAGCGCCGTCATCACCAGCACGGTCGCCCACGTACATTCCTTCCCCCACTCTTTCAGGATCTTGATCACGCCGGGGCCGAGTCGCTCGGCGATCGGCGTCCAATCGTACCAACCCCGAATCGTTCCCAGCGCGGCCACGAGCGTCAGACCCAAACCGAAAATGCCCCGGATGTTGATCGCCCCCGACGAGCCGGCCTGCGTCCAATATCCGAAAAAGAGCGATCCCACCGCCAAGGCGTAGCGCGTCGCCCCGTCGCCCAGGCAGGTGGCGATCCCTGCGGAGGCCCGATTGTTCAGCAGGCGGTCCGCCACATAGACCGTTGCCGCAAAGAGCACCGAGTTGATCACCACGCCGATCGCGCGAGAGGGGAGAAAAAGCAGACCCAAAAATGCGATCGCCCCGACGGTGATCCAGCGATAGTTTTCCGTGATGCCCGTCGGCCAGACCCATCCGACCAACCGCCCCCAGGCTTCAATCGGGATCGTCGCCAAGATCACGCCGGCCAGCAGAATGAGAAACCCGAAGATTCGGCCCACCGTGACGGTTGGAGATCCCTGCACGACGAGCGATGGGCGGATGCCGTACTCCGAATCGTGGCGCGCGGATGCGCTCTCCGGTCGGCGCGAGGAAGGCGATCCCGACTTCGTCTCGCCGTCGAGGCCGCTCACCCGCAAAATCGAGGAGCCAAAATTTTTCGCCGGTACGTCTGACATATCCCGCCCTGTGGCGATCGATCGCCGCCTGCCGCGTATAGGGGTATACGGAGACCGTCAAAAACAATTTCAATATCGGTATCGCGGCGCGCGAGCGTGACGCGGGAAACTGCGAATTATAGGGCAAGAACCGAATTTTCAGGTCAGGAACCCGCCGTGTTGGGGCCAGGCACGCGGGCCCAGGCTCGTCAGGCATCCTTTGCCGGTCATCGGCCAATCCTGCACGTATTGGGCGATGCTCGCCGGCGTCACCGCTTCGACCGCCGCGAGCCGTTCCCCCACGTCGCGCGGCCGACCCAGGACGTCGATGTCGTGTACGAGTTGCATGAGCCGGTAATAGGGCGCCTCGGCCTCGGTCGTCAGCCCGGTCCGCGTTCGGTTCTTCACGCGCTGCACTTCCTCCTGGGTCACCCCCTCGTTGGTGATCTTTTCGATCTCGCGCCGCATCGCTTCCATCAGCTCGTCCGCGCGCGGTGGTTCGCAAAAACCGAATACAACCATCATCGCCGCGTCGCAATAATCGAGCCGTCCGGCCGAGACCTGCGGCGCGACGCCCGTCTGGATGATGTTCCAATAGAACCGGGAGTTGTGCCCGCCGAGAATCGATGCGAAGACGTCCGCCGTTTCGCGATCCGGGTGCGTCGCCGACGGCGCGTCGAAGGAGAGCGCGATCGCCTGTTGTTGAAATCGTTCATTTCGCCGCGCCGTGGTCATCGGCTTGAGCCGGGGCGGCGCTTTTCGCTCCGGGCGCGGCGACCGACCCGTCCATGTACCGCAAATTTTCTCCGCGATCTTCACGGCTTCGTTTGGATCGACATTGCCCGTGATGATCAGAATCATGTTCGACGGGTGATAGCGATCCTGAAAATAGCCGTGGAGCTGGTCGCGCGTCAGGGCGGTGATGGATTCCGTCGTGCCCAGGACCGGCCACGCGAGTGAATGCCCCTTGTAAACGTCTTCGTGCAGAAGGTCGTACACACAGTGATCGATCTGATCGGCGGACATGGCGATCTCTTCGAGGATCACCTTTTTTTCCATCTCGAATTCTTCCGGCGGCATCTTCGATTGCATCATGTCCGCCAGAAGCTCGATTTGTCGCTCGAGGTCTTCGACGCGCACCCATCCGAAATAGACCGTTCGCTCCTTCGAGGTATAGGCGTTGTAGGTGCTGCCCATGTTGTCGAAGTCGATGGTAATTTCGTGCCAGGTGCGCTTGGGCGTTCCCTTGAAGCACATGTGCTCGACAAAATGTGACACGCCGGCCAGTTCGGGGACCTCGTCGCGCGCTCCCGTTTGGACGAGAAAGCCCGCCGCGGCGCTTTGCACATGCGGCATCCGCTCCATCACGACGCGCAGGCCGTTGTCCAGCCGATGCTCGAAGAATTCGCCGGCCTGCTTCATCGTTTCAAGACCTCCAGCGGACGCGGCCCCAGCGCCAGCACGCACAACTTGTCGCGCGGGTGCTCGGCAAGATACCGCTTGATATCCGCGATCGTCACGACGTTTATCGCGTCGTTCTTTTCCGCCGGCGGCACCGGTCGGCCGTAATGAAACAAATCGCTGCCGAGTTCGCCGACGCGTGCCCGAGTGATGTCACCGTGCGTCTGGGTCTTGGCGACGATGCCCACTCGCGCGCGATCCAATTCATCCTGGGTCAAATCTTCTGAAAGGCGGTCCACTTCGCGGAAGAGCGTGGCCAGTGTTTGATCGGCCCTCGGCGGCGTGGTCGATGCGCCCATGAAGATGCGCCCCGAGCCGCGCGGATGCTCGTCCCACGCGCCGACCCAATAGACCAGCCCCTGCTTTTCGCGGACTTCCGCGAAGAGCCGCGAACTCATCCCGCCGCTCAGGATGGCCAGCGTCAGACGCTCGATGGGATAATCCTTGTGTGAAATCGCCACGCCCGGCCAGCACGCAAGAATGTGTTCTTGTTCCAATTCCTTCGGATGATGCCTAAAGCCCGGCAGGAACTCCGGCGCAAAATCCTGTCGGCCGTCCACGCCGTCCCCGAATCCGCCGAAAAGCTGATTTACCCGGTCGGCAAACCGTCCGACGTCAATCGCCCCGCCGACGACAACTTGTATCCGCGCCGCCGCAAAGTGCTTTCGCCAAAAATCGACGATGATCGAGCGATCGATTCTTTCCAGGGATTCCCGGCTGCCCAATTCGTGCCGCCCGAGCCGTTCGCCAAAGGCCTGTGGTGCGATGATCTTGCGCGACAGCTCGCCGGGATCGTCTTCCAGCGCCGTTAATTCCTGCTGAGCCAGATCGACCGCCACCTTGCAGAACTCTTCCGGAAACGTCGGCGTGCGAAGCACCTCGGCGTGCAGCGCCAGGGCCCGGTCCGCATATTCGGGCAGACAACTGCACCGAAACAGCATCGACTCGCGCCCGACGGCCGAGCCCGTCGATGCGCCCAGGGCGTCGAACGCATCGGTCAGCTCCTGCGCCGATCGCGACGCCGTCCCCTTGGTAATGACATCCTCGACAAGCCCCGCCAATCCTCCGCGATCGGCCGTCTCGTGGGCCATTCCCGCGAAGACCCGAATCTCGTAAGTCACTGTCCGCCGCCCCGGCATTTCCAACGCGGCGAACTCGACGCCGCAGGGCAGCTTGCGATGGTGATAGGTCTCCGCGGAAGTCATTGTCGGCGTTTTAGCTTTAATCGTTCATTTCCGCTAGGGGCATCTGTTTCGGCTCCATTTTGCGGATCGCGTCAAAGCCCAATCCATGTTATGCTCCGCGCCGCCGGCGCATCATGTGAGGATCGTTGACGTGGATGAGAAGCGGGCGCAACGACTGAGGAACGTGAATCACTGGATTGCGAACCGGCCATGGCTCTTCGGCGTGTTCCTGCTGCTGGTGTTGCACCGTCGGTTGCTCTCGCGGCGATGGTCGATTCCCTGGGACGCTTCAGGTTTTCTCCTGCCTTTACAGCATTGGTTCGCGTCGGCAGTGACGGCCGGCGAGGACCCGTCGTGGTGTCCGCTCCTTGGCGGCGGCTTCCCGGCAGCACGGGAGATCCAGTTTGGTTATATGGGTTTGCTATACCCGCTCACCGCGCTGATGTTTCGCGGCACCACCGTCGCAACGTCGATGGTGTTGCTGATTCTTTATCTTGTCACCTTCTTCAGTACTTTCGGCATGGCGCGAATGTTGGGAATCGGCAAGTGGCCCGCCGCCTGGGCGGGAGTTTGGATCACAGCGTCGGGATGGTGGTTGGGCAATGCTTCACATCTTCCTTATTTGACTTCCGCGTCATTCACTTTGTTGATCGCCGCGGGCCTTTTTGGATTCGCGCAAGGACGCCGGTGGGCGCCGCTGGCCGTGATCGCGGGATGGATTCTGGCCGTAAACGGTTGCTACCCGACGACGCTGCTTTTCGGCGGACAAATCATCGTCATCCTGGCCTTCGTCATGCTGTGCTTCGGCGTGCTCGCATGGAAAGACGGATTTCGCTTTCTCCTGGCATCGGCCTTGGGCATCGGGGCCACCCTGCCGACGTTATTCAGCGCCGCGACGTGGTTTCGCCAGACATGGCGCGCCGGCGGGCTGACGGTCGATCAAACTTTGGCCCGATCGACCGCGCCTGAAGCGCTCAAGACGTTTTTCATGCCGCTCATCCCCTGGCCGGAGTGCAAATGGCCCGGTGCGGTCGATGTGACGCTGGACCGCTTTCATCTGACCTTTGCGGCCATTCCCCTGCTCTTGATCGCAATCGTCCACTTCCGCAGGTGGTCGCGATGGGGATGGCTCTGTGCGATTCTGGTCCTGATCGGAACGGACGCCTGTCTCGGAAAGTACGCGTGGCTCCGCGCTTTTCTGGCGCGGCATTTTTGGTTTGAACGGTTGAATCGTTGCTTACCGGCCGACCATGGCTGGTTGATTCCGGCGGCGCTGTCGATTGGACTCGCCGCCGTCCTCGATCAACTGTGGTGCCGATACATCGTCGGACAGCCCGCTCGCACGATTTTCCTCAACCTTGTCCTGACGACAGACGTCGTCATCGTCGTGCTGGGAATTTCTCGGGGGCTGGTCATCGGCCGGTCGCAAGCCCCCTGGCGTCCGCCTCCGGCACAACCATATAAGATCGTCTGGACACCGAGCGATCAATCGAAGCTCGACGCCGGTCGAGCCTGCGATGAAGAGGAGATGAAATGCCTCGACAACACCCCCTCCATTCCGGACCGCATGCTCCCTTGGGGTTTTCTCTCCGCCGGCGTCAATGCCTATGAAGAGGATTTTTTCGCAAGACGATTGGAATGGATTTGCGGGCCGGGCAAGCTGCGCGACGCGCTCAGTGCCGCTCCGGTCGCCTATCGCCTCATTCGTTATGCGCCCACTGAAGTGCGCATTTTGGTTCCATCAAAAGCGCCACGGGACTTGGTTTGGAACGACGTCAACGATAGTTGGTGGACTATAACTGTTGAAGGCCAAGATGTGCATACCGCCGGCGCACCGTCAGGGATGCGACGATTCGCACTCCCGCCGGGCGAAGTGGAGGTCGTGATGGCCTATGAGCCGCGCATCCCCATCTGGAACGGCTGGCTCGCCGCCACGGTCGGATTGCTTCTCGGAGGCACATGGACTTGGTGTCGGCGCCGTCGCTACCAACTGATTTGCACATAACGAGCGAGGTTTTTCGTGGTGAGTGACCCATTGACCCCCTGCGTTGGCACGCGGTACTCCAACCGCGTTTTCGATGCCTTTGATCAGTGTTTGTCGCGCGACATCTATTACATTCTCGGAAGTGCAATCGCTGTTGTTCTGGGATGGATCGCGTACGCACCGATGTGGGGGACTCACTTCTTTGCCGACGATGTCGACTTTTTCGGAGGGATCTGCGCCTCACTTCAGCAAGGGCGGTTCTGGCAGTGGATATGGACGCCCATCAATGGACACCTCAGTATTCCTGTTCGGCTGGGCTACTATGCAGT
The DNA here is from genome assembly GCA_964414585.1 of uncultured Planctomycetaceae bacterium. Taxonomy (GTDB): domain Bacteria; phylum Planctomycetota; class Phycisphaerae; order UBA1845; family UTPLA1; genus DATEMU01. The sequence continues at coordinate 16,381 of CAYPXR010000045.1, read as the reverse complement.
ATGGCGGTGGTTTGCACGCGACGTGTTTTGGTGGCACGTTCTCACTCTATTTTGGTGGACGGCTGCGCTGCTCTTTGCCAACCATCTCTTCCGCCGAATATTCGCATCGCGCGCCATTGCGGTCGGATTGCTCGCCGTATTAGCCTGCAGCGCTGAATACCGCAGCCAAATCATGGATCCACCGGCTGCCAATCACCTTTGGTCCGCAAGCGCCGCAATGGGGTCCCTTTGGGCTGCATGGCTCTATCTCGAAAACCGAGCGCCTGGCTTCCTGGCGATAAGCCTGACCGCTGCAATGTTCTCCTACCTCTCCGTGGCGACGGGCTTCCTAACATTTGTGTTTCTCATCACCCTGTCAACCGTCTCACTTCCTCCTGCCGCATCGAGACGACGCCTGGTTTTAGCTTTGACCAGCGGCGCGGGTGCGGCCGCGGCTCTGACCATCCAGTTTATAGTCGGCGATCAAACCCAGGCGCCAAACTTTGTCTTCGGTTTTTCAGAAACCTGTCGCGGCCTTTGGGCCCTCAGCGGCCGAGTGATAGGTAGTCAAAGCTTGTCACATCTGATCGTACTCGTCTCAATGACAATCCTTGTCTGCAACTATCGACGGATTAACAGCCGGCTGATGTTCGCGGGCTTCGTGCTTATGGTCGGGCCTTTGTTGTTCGCGACGATATTTCGGGAGGAGTTTTCGGGAATCGGAACAGCTTCGCGATACGGATTCCTCCCGATGTTGGGTGCCTGTTTCTGGTTGGGTGAGGCCGTAAGGTTGTTACGCGTAATCAACCCACCGAGATGGCTCACGCCTCGTCGCGCTTTCCTTGTCGTTGGTGTATTTTTCGCCTGTATTGCCTTCTATGCGATGTCGAAGAATGTGCGTTTGAAAACTCCGAACACAGATACACTATACAACCTAGAAATGCAGATCAAGACAGTCGTCGAAGCCTATGCCACAACAGTTGACAATGAACGTGTATTAGTCCCCGATCGAACCATCGCGCTCCCCGCCTCGCCACATGAACGTCCGCTCGATTTCATCGCTCGCTACTCCGTCACGCCGACGCTCAATCAGAGTATCATTCAGGCGCAGTCAAATCCCGCCTTTGATCGATTTGTGATTGAGCGATATCCCTTGTGGAGTCGCAGCTTCGGTGTATCGAATAAATAGCGCCGACCGCTACGCCGCCGGGTGCCAGCCGGCGTCGACCCAGAGCGAGCCGCTGACCGCCGAATTGCGAAGCATGAAGCAGATCGCGTCGGCGATCTCGTCGGGCCGCAAGAGCCGCCGAAGCTGGGTGTGCGGCAGAATGTGCTCGCTGATCAAGTCCTGCCCCAGGGCGCGAACCATCGGCGTGTCCGTGTAACCCGGGTGGATAATGTTGCAGCGGATGCCGTGGAAGATGAATTCCTTGGCGAGCGTCGCCTGCGCGCCGCCGAGGCCGGCCTTCGACGAGGCGTACGACACCTGTCCGCGGTTGCCCGCCGACGAGACCGAGCCGATGAAGACGATCCCGCCCTGAGTGCCTTCCGACGGCTCCCAGCGTCCGAGCCCGCGCCGGGAGCGATCCTCCGCGACCGTCGCGACCGTTTCCATCGCCCACAGAATCGGGGCGATCAGGTTGATGCCCAGGACCTCCTCCAAATCCCTGCGAGGATAGATTTCCGCCTTGCCGTTGTCCCGATTCATGCGCACCGCGAGACGGTCCTTGGTGATGCCCGCCGCCGGGACGCAAATCTGCACGACGCCGAATCGTCTGCGAAGGTCCGCGAAGACCTCCTCTCGAAAGGCGTCGCTGGCCACATCGCCGGAGAAGGGGAACAGGACCTGCCGGCCCGCCTCTTCATTGAGCGTGGCGCTCAAATCCACGATGGCCGAGCTTCGATCGATCGCCGCAATGGCCTCGATGCCCTGCTCCAACATCGCCTCGCACGTCGCGCGGCCGATTCCGCTCGCCGCGCCCGTAATCACCGCGACTTTTCCGTAAAGTTCCATAAGACGACTCCCCAGATCCTCCGTGATTCGTTAACGTCCTTTTCGCGCTGTCCGCGCCGGCCGGTTTTCCCGCACCGGCTCGCTCCGCTCCGCAAGCCACTCACCTACTTTCGGCCACAGGTCCTTCTGGGCCTTGCTCCCCACCGACAGTCCGATGTGCCCGGCGGGAAACGTAATTGCTTTTCGATCTTTCGAACCGACGGCATCGTTGAACGGCGCGCTCTGCCCACAGGGCACCAGATGGTCACCGCTCGCCATGAGGTTCAAGATGGGACACGTGATTTTGCTGAGATCAACTCTTTTCGCGCCGAGACGAAGCTTGCCCTGAATCAGCAGATTGCGCTGGAAACAGTCCTTCACGAACTGCCGAAAGGTCTCGCCCGCGACGGGAATGTTGTCATTGACCCACGTTTCCATCGCGAAAAATTCTTCGAGGAACTTTTCGTCCGTCATCCGCTCGTAGAAGCCGATGTACTTTTCAATCAAGTTGGAGACCGGCTTGAGGATGGCGAACGAGCTTTGGAGCCAGGCCGGCGGGGCATTTCCGAAGGCGTCAATCACCTTGTCCACGTCGAAGTATTTCGGATCGGTCCACACGGCCAGAAGCGCCTCGCGGTCCGACCAATCGACCGGCGCGGCCATGAGAATGAAGTTTTTCACCATGTCCTGATGCAGCGCGGTGTACATCGCGCTCATCGTGCCGCCCATGCAGTAACCAAGGAGGGAGACTTGCGGCTCGCCGGTGTATTCGCAGACCTGTCGCACCACGTTGTGCAGATAAAGTTCGATGTAGTCTTCGATCGTCAGATGCTTGTCGCTGTCGGTCGGCACGCCCCAGTCGACGAGATAGACGTCGAAGCCGGCCTTCAAAAACTGCTGCACGACGCTTTTGTGAGGGAGCAAATCGAGGATGTAGGGCCGGTTGACCAGCGCGAAGACCATCAGCAGCGGCGTGCGATGTTTCTTTTCGACCGGCGATTCGTAGCGAAGGACTTTGAGCTTGTCCTCGCGATAGATGACATCGCGCGGCGTGGCCCCGACTTTGACCTTCTGCGCGGTGTCGATCACCTTGGGCATGGCCGCGAGGCGATCGAAAAATTCCCTGGGATCGGGTTGATAGGTCAGTGGCGGCATCTGCTGCCACATCGTTGCGAAAGGATTTTGCGTCGCGGTCGTCATGAAGGTCTCTCTATTCTAAGCGCCCGCGATGCGATTCAGCGCCGCGGGAGCTTCATCGGCTCTTTTTCCCTTTGGCACGCGGGCGCCGGGCGGCAGTACGGTCGGACGGGCGTGAACCCCCGGCTCGCCCAGGGGCGCTGCGACCCGTCCGACGCGTTTCTTCCACCGCTGCGACTTTGTCTTCCAACGCCGACAACCGGCCCAGCACGCGCTCCTCGATGGAGCGGAGCAGACCGCCGAGGTCGTCCATGTCGGCCTTGGCGGGGGACTGCATCCCCCGTTGAAGCTGAGAGAGAAACTGATCGACCTGCTGCTTGAAGGCCAGGGAGCGGTCCATCGTTTCTTTCATCATCTTGAGAAATTGCTCGGAACGCATGAAGTCGTCGCAGTATTTCGCCATCGCATCGAAGAACATTCGCTGCATCTGCTGGGCGGCTTCCTTGGACGGCGAAGGGGCCTGCGGCGGGGCCGAAGGACTCATTCCGACTCGGGAAAAGAAATCGCCCCAAAACTGCTGGAAGGGGTCCGTCGCGGTCTGGCTGTGATGGTTGTCGGACATCGCGTACTTCCTCGTTCGCCGGCCATCATGGCCGATACAGAAGAAAAGGCCACGGGAGCGATCGTAACCGCGCCCGTGGCCTTGGGGAGATCAACACCGGCATCGATGGTGTGTGTTCATGTGTCGCGGGTCGTCTCGTGTTGCGAATCCTGGTGTCCCGTCGACGGTGTCGCGCTGCAATGCCGGTGTCTTCACGGGCGTCTTGAACGGCCCAGGGCCGTTCGTGAAAGCCCGGTTTTTTACTTGGCGGCCTTCTTCTCACCGACCGCCATGGTCTTGGTGAAGAAAGAAGACCAATTCTCGATGGTCTGGGCGCTCGCCTTTGCGGCGGTGTCCAGATTTGTCTTCATGGCGTCGAAGGCGGTCTGCCAGACTTCGCGCGTTCGATCCATCATGTCTTTGTTGCTGTGGCCGTTGCCCATCTCGCAGGCGCCAAAGCCCTTGCGGATCGTCTCCAGACCCGTGCGGCAGCCCTCGTCGAACATCTTCTGGGACTGCTCGGCATTCTTGCGGATCAGGTTGATCGAGTCCGTCGCGACGGTCTCGATCCGGCGCTGGCAATCTTCGGCGGATTCACCGCGGTTGAAGACGTCCGACACCGCCTTGAAGGCGTCCTGCTGAAACTTGATGCCGGACTCCATCGCCGACTTGAAAGTGTCGGAGGCCTGTCGGAAAAACTCGCAGCTCTCGGTCTTGTTCGTCGTTGTGGTCGTCTGGGTCATGATCGGATCCTCGCAAAAAAGAAACGTTTTGAAATTGCTTGTTCCTTACTCGTCCGTTAGAGTATATCGGCCGTCGGGCGCGTTCGCAATAGTTTTTTGTGCTTTTGCACAATAATTCTTGCAATCTATAACTATATGTTCTATAGCGACTTACAAATATTGTTCTGAAATAGTTGTGCCGATACGGCGAAATAATTGTGCAAGTGCGATATGGCCGAACGACCCCCGAAAGACTCTGGCGGCGAAACTTTTCCGGCCCGGCTCGAGGTCAAAAAGTATCCGAATCGCCGTTTTTACGATGTCACCCGCAGTCGCCATGCGACGCTCAACGACCTCTACGAACTCGTCCGCAACGGCGCCGAGATTGTCGTGACCGACTCCAAGACCGGCGCCGACATCACCAACGTCGTCCTTACCCAGATCATCCTCGAACACGACCCGCCCAAGCTCGACCTGTTCCCGCCGGCCCTTTTGCATCAGGCCATCCAAAGCAATCAGCAGATGATCCGTCAATTCATCGATCGTTACTTCGCCCAGGCCATGGACGCCTTCGTCAATTCCCGGCGCAGCTTCGATGACTTCCTCGCGAAATCCGGCTTCAGCGCGCTCTCGCCCACCGCTCCACTCGACTGGGTACGGATGCTTCTGCCCGGCGCAAGCCGGCGCGCGGACTCATCTCCGGCGCCCTCGCCAACGCCGGAACCGTCCCGGGAATCGCTGGACGAACTCCGCCAACGCATCGCCTCGCTCAGCGCGGAGGTCGAATCGCTCCGCAAGCCCCGCCGGAAGAGCGGCTCGCAGACCACAAAAAAAAGACGAAAATAGGAATCTTCGAAATCGACAAGGAGAAATCATGCGTCAAGGTCGAATCCAAAGTGCGGCAATCCTGCTCTTTTTCGCAGCCCTCCAGGGTTGCAGCCAGACGTCAGGGGGACCGGTTGCGCTCCAGACGACCGATGTCAAAAACCTGAAACAGGACGGCCGTTACTACATCGCCGGGGCGCCGACGCTCCAAGGGCTCGACGACGTCAAGTCCATGGGGGTCACGACCATCATCGATCTGCGCCGACCGGAAGAGGATCCACTCAACGAACCGGTGGCCGCGCGGACCAAAGGGTTTAATTACATCCGCCTGCCGATGAGCGGCGACCAATTGTCCCCGGACGTGGCGGATCGCTTCATCGATGCGATGCACTCGCACGAAAATGAAAAGGTGTTGATTCACTGTGCCGGGGGCAACCGCGCGGCCGCACTCTACGGCCTATATCTCGGCGCGTCCGGCGCCTGCCCGACCGAGGAGGCGATGGAACGGGCGAAGAAGGCCGGCCTCAAGAGCCAGAAACTCTCCGATCAAGTCCGGCAGGAATTGAAGAAACGACAGAACAAGGAATAAGTGAACTGCTTATTTCCCGGTCGGTGAGGCAGCGCCTCCGGCGGCCGAGGCGGACGGCCCCGTCGGCAGGCTTTGTTCGATAATTCTCGACAAATAATCGTGCAATGCCGGTTGAAAACCGGAGGTGGAATAGACCACTTTGCCGTCGGGCCCAATGACATAAAAGCAGGGGATTCCCTGTACGAGATAGGCCTGCGCGACGGAATCGCCTTTCATCAATTGCGTGTAGGTCAGGCCTTTCGTGCGAACAAATTCCAGGCCCGCGGCCTCGCCGGCCGGCGAACGTTCGCGGCAATTGATCCCGACGATCGTCACGGGCTTGTCCTTGAATTTTTCGTGGACTTGCTGCATCCCCGGCATCGCCATTTTGCATGGCCCGCACCAGCTCGCCCAGAAATCCATCACGACGACCCGACCGCGAAGACTCTTGAGGCTGACCGTCTTCCCATCAGAGGTCTTTAGCTCCCAATCCGGCGCGGTCGCGCCGGAAGCGAGCAGTCCCTGTTGATTCTGAGGGACGTTGTTGAAGCCGTTCTGGAAGACCTCCTGACGATATCCTTCCGGGCGGGCCAACTTGAACATGTTCGGATCGATCGAGGGCTTCGTATTCAGGTTTTTGGCGGTGAAAATGATCCGGCCGACCGAAGACTGGGCCGATCCGGGCATTGTCAGGCGAATGGTGTTTTCGGCGCGGTGCAAGAGATGGTCCGCCTTGCCGATGCAATAACGGATCACGCGAAGGCCGCCGGGATCAAAGGTCACGTTGATCACATCGCACTCGACGCCGTCGATCGTCTGGACACCCTCGTGGGTGGCCGAGGGACTGGACAACTCGTTTTGAAATGCTTCACCGAAAAACTTGGGGGGAAACAGGGCGGCGACCTCCGATACTCGCGCGTCGCTCACGGAACCGCTCTGAAAGATTTTGTGCTGGTCGTCCGATCGGAACGCCTTCTCACCGTCGCTCGCAAAGCGAAACGGCATCGGCTCGGTCTGGGTCGGGAGCTGTATCGTTCCTTGAACAAAGACGCGAGGGGGTTTTCCATTTTCGCCTCGCACCGCGATCACCTTGCCGTTGACCTGGGGCATTTTTCCGGCGAGGTCACCGTCGACGGAGTATTGACCTTCGTAGGAAATCGCGGTCACCAACCGGGCGGCGGCGTTCGCTTTTGTGAGGACCTCCTGCGCCTGTGGCGACCGGTCGGCGTACGCGACCGCCGTCGGGGCGAGCAGCATGGACGCCAGGAACAGTTTCGACTTGAAACGGGTCATGGGATTCTCCGGGATTCTCAAAAAGGGGCTTCGACGATTCCGTCCATACACTTTGCAATCATGGAAACGGGCGCGTCAGACCCGCGACGGCCGGGCGACGAACCCGGCTCGGGTGAACCTCATATGATAGCACAAATCACAGCCCACGTTCGAGATTCCAACGATTTCGATCTTCGGCAATTCCGCCATCGATCGCGGGCCCGCGGTCCGCAAAGGCCCCGGATTCGTCTCTCCGCCGATCAGTTTCGGGCCGACAAAGACCTCGGCCGCATCCGCGAGCCCCGCCTGCAGGAAGCTACCCAGGACGCGGCCACCCCCTTCGACCAACAGGTTTGTCATGGCCATCTCGTGTAAAGCCGAGAGCAGCCTTTTCAAAGCGATGCCCCGTGAGTCGGTCGGCAATGTCCAGACTCGACACCCGGCCGCCTCCAACCGGCGGCGTCGGGCCACAAGGCCTCGCGCTTTTTCTGATGCAACAACCAGCGTCGGTGTACGCCGCGCCGTTCGGACAAGTCTCGACGTGAGAGGGAGGCGTAATCCTGAATCCAGAACGATCCGGGTGGCGATCCTTTTCGGGCGAACCCATCGTGCCGTCAGATCGGGATCGTCCGCCAGGACGGTATCGACGCCGACGATGATTCCATCGACCCGGGCACGGAGCGCATGCGCCATCCGCCGGCTTTCGATCGAGGTGATCCATTTGGAGTCGCCCGATCGCGTCGCGATCTTTCCGTCGATCGATTGCGCCCACTTTAGAATGACGTAAGGTCGACGGCGCGTCTGGAACGTGATAAATGGCGCCGACTGCGCCCTGGCCTCTGTCTCCAATAATCCGACTCGCACATCGATGCCCGCGGCGCGCAATCTGCGAAACCCCTTGCCCGCCACCACCGGGTTCGGATCTTTCATGGCGGCGATGACGTGCCGAATTCCCGCGCGAAGAATCGCGTCGACACACGGCGGCGTCTTTCCAAAATGGCAACAGGGCTCCAGCGTGACATAAAGCGTTGCCCCGCGCGACTTGGTTCCCGCTGCCTTGAGGGCATGGACCTCGGCATGGGGCCCGCCGAAACGCCGGTGATATCCCTCGCCCACGATCCGCCCGTTCTGGACGATCACGCAGCCGACCATCGGATTCGGCTCGACAAGGCCCTGCCCACGGCTGGCGAGCGCCAAGGCCCGGGCCATCCATCGTGAATCTTCAGTCGAGTGTCGGTTAGGCATAGACAGGCATTATTGCCGGGCGAAAACCGATATAATAGGGGTAGAGGAAGATGATGGTTGCTCCACTCGTCCAATCCCGGGTCGGTCAGATTCGCCAATTGTGCGAGCAATTCGGCGTTCGCCGTTTGGAGGTCTTTGGCTCGGTCGTCAACGGCGACTTCGACACGGCCTCCAGCGATCTTGATTTCCTGGTCGAGTTTGCGGAGATGCCTCCGCGCGCCCACGCCAATTCCTACTTCGGTCTATCCTCGGCACTCTGCAATCTCTTTGGACGCGAAGTCGACCTGGTGGAAATGGATGGCATCGACAATCCGTACGTTCGAGCGTCCATCGAACAAAGCCGGGCCCCCATCTATGTCGCAGCGTGATCCTCGCGCTTTTCTGAGTGATGTCGTTCGCGCTAGCGAAGGCGTCCTTTCTCGCGTCGCCGACAAGACGCTGGCAGACTACAAGGCCGATGAAACGTTACGACTGGCATGCGAGCGCCTTTTGAGCGTCGCGGGGGAAGCCTGTGCTCAACTCAGGAGGGATCACCCAGATATTGCGGAACAGCTCGGCGATATCGATCGCATCGTTGCGTTTCGCAACATCCTGATCCACGGATATTTCAAACTGGTGGACGACATCGTTTGGACCATCATCGCCGATGATCTTTCGGAATTGATGACGAACGCAACAAGAATCCTGGAACGCCCGTACAAGTCATAAGCAAAATCAATTCACCTGATGTTGTATTCCTTGATCTTTCGATAGAGCGTGCGGGCGCCGATTCCCAATTGCTTCGCCGCTTTTTCGCGGTTGCCGCCGTGCTGGGCCAGGGCGTGCTGGATCGCCACTTTCTCCAACTCTTCGAGCGTCAGATTGAACGCGCGCGGCTTGAGCGGCACGATGTCGGTGGTTGCGTTGATGGGCGGCGTGGACGGGAGGTCCTTGACGTCCAGCGTTTCACCGTCGGAAAAGACCACCATCTGGTTTACGACGTTTTGCAGCTCGCGGACGTTGCCGGGCCAGCGATAATTTTCCAGCAAACGAAGGGCTTCCGGCGTCACGGTCTTGACTTGCTTCTTGTTGAGTTCGTTGGCCTGCTGGATGAAATGATGAATGAGCGGGGCGATCTCTTCGCGCCGGTCTCGAAGCGGTAGCAGATTGATGTCCGCCTGGTTGATGCGGAAAAACAGGTCCTCGCGGAACGTCTTGTCCAAGACCGCCTGCTTCAGGTCGCGGTTTGTCGCCGCGACGACGCGGACGTCCACGTGTATCGGCTTGCTCGATCCGACGCGCACGATCTCCCCGCTCTCCAGCACGCGCAGCAGTTTGGCCTGCATTTGCTGCGGCATATCGCCGATTTCGTCGAGGAAAATCGTGCCGCCGTCGGCCGCCTCGAAAAGCCCGCGCCGATCCGTGTGCGCGTTCGTGAACGCTCCTTTCACGTGACCGAACAACTCGGACTCCAGGATCCCCTCGGAAATCCCCGCGCAGTTCACCGGCACCCACGCACCCGTCCGCCGATCGGAATTGTTGTGAATCGCCCGGGCGATCAATTCCTTGCCCGTTCCGGACTCGCCGTAAATCACGACCGTGAGCTTGGTTTTCGCCAACCGCCGCGCGCGATCGAGTACGCCGCGCATGGCGCTTGAAACCGCGATGATCCCCTCGAACGAGTAGGCGCGATCGAGCTGCTCGCGCATGTTGAAATTCTCGCGGAGCGTGATCGCCTGTCGCGCCGCCCGGCTCACCGTCGCCCGAAGCTGTTCGAGGTCCAGCGGCTTCGAGAGATAATCGTAGGCTCCGCCCTCGATGATCGCGTCGCGGGCCAGCTTCTCATCGCCGTGCGCCGTGATCAAAATCCCCTGCGTCCACGGGCTGATTAATCGGGCCATCTTGAGCACATCGAGCCCGTTGAGAGAACCTCCCAGGCGATAATCGGTGACGACGACGTGGGGCACGCGCTGTTTCATGGAGGCCACGCCCTCGTCGCCCGAATCCACGAGGCGACAGGCATGCCCCGCCCGTTCGAGCCCTTCCTTGAGGGCTTCGCCGTGCGATCTTTCGTCTTCAACAATGAGAATAAAGGCCGTGTCAGACATTCAACTGGACAATGTTAGCGGCGGACCACTCATGCTTCCATGACTCAGCGGCCGCGCGCTACGGCTTTACGCGGGTGCCATCGGCAAGCTTGTCCAGTCCGTCAATGGCGATGGACTGACCCGGCGTCAGACCGCCAACGACTTCGATCTGTCCGGCGGCCTCGCGGCCGATCTGGATCGGCGCGTGGCGGAGCTTGCCCTCCACCGCAAGAAAAACATTGCCGGACTTCGCGCCGGCGTCGCGATGACAGGCGGACGCCGGAATCCAAATCGTCGACGCGCCCTCTGCAGTTTCCCCGGGCGGCGTTTCCGCGAGATACGCAACCTGCGCGGACCCCTCGACCCGAAGATGTTCGTCCGGATCGTCGATGCGCACTTTCACCTGAACCGTCGCCTTGGAATAGTTCGCTCCGGGGTCGATCCACATGACGTGTCCCCGGTACCGCCGGTCCTTGTAGGCATCCGGCGTGATCAGGCAGGGCATGTCCTTTCTGATTTTGGCAATGTCCAGCTCGCTGATATCCACCTCAACGCGAAGGGTGGACATGTCCGCGATCATGCCGAACTGGGCATTGGCCATCATGCCGCGCCCACCTTCCGCGGCGACAAAATCGCCGACCTCGACATCTCTTTCGAGAATGACGCCGGAGATCGGCGCGAGCACGTCGCAGTCGGTCAGCGCCTTCTGCGCCCAGGCCAGCGCCGCTTCGTCCGCTTCGACCTGCGCTTTGGCTTCATCCAGCGCCCTCTTTGCATCCGCGTGTTCAATCGGCGGCGCGTTCTGACCCTCATAGAGCTTGGCCATTCGGGCAAAGCTGATTTTCTGATATTCGTAGGCCGCCTTCGCTTTTTCCAAGGACGCGGCGGCCTGATCGCGGCGGGCCTTGTAGATGACGTCTTCTATTCGCGCGAGGACCTGGCCCTGTTTCACGCGATCGCCCTGCTCGAAGTGCAGCGCCACGATCTGCCCGGAAACTTTCGTCGAAACTTCCACCTTGTGGTCGGAAACGATCTTGCCGGTGGCGGTCAGGACCGGAAGCGGTTCGCCCGCCTTTCTCGCGGTCACCACGTGAAGTCGAATTTCTCCCGCCGCGGCGGGAGCGCCCAACATCGAGCCCATCCGGCGACTGCCAAAGAAAATGGCGACTCCCACCCCAAGGATGATCGCCAGGCCAACCAGGCGGCGAACGGTCCGCCCGGACGACGGGGTCTGCACGGCGGCGACGGGCCGGCGATCCTTGGGGATACTGAGGGTGCGGAGCTGATTGCGAATGTCCGGGGGCGCAGCCATGGCGGATGAATCTTAGCGAATCGTCATGCCTTTCGCAGGGCCTCGATGATCCGCGTCCGCGAAGCGCGAACCGCCGGCGACAACGCCCCGGCTATTCCAACAAACGTGGACAACCCCAGCGCGGTCAGAATGATCTGCGGCGTCATCTTCAGTTCATAGGCCAAAACCGTCCATGTTCTGTCCGATAAATAGTCCTGCCGGGCCCCGCTGGCCAGCGAACTGATCGCCAGCCCGACGACGCATGCCGAGAGGCAGATCAAGAGCGACTCGGCAATGAAGGACAGGATGATCGACGCTCTTGAAAAACCGAGCGTCCGAAGCATGGCGATCTCCCGTCGGCGACCGTCCACCGCCGCGTACATGGTGTTCGCAACGGCAAAAACGGCGCCCACCGCCATCAAGGCGATCAAGATCGTCGTCAGCACGACGATCTCGCGGCTCTTGGAGGCGAGTTCGGAGTAGTAATCGGTCTCGCGCTTCGCCTTCATCCGGACCACCGGTCCCTCGACGTATGCTATCGCCGCCTGGGTTTGTTCGGGTGTTTCCACTCGCAGCACGACCGACGAAGAAAAACGGCGAAGATACGAGTCGCAAAGAATCGTCCGGCCCGCCCACACCTCGCTCTCCAGAGCGCTTCCGCGTGCTTCAAAGATGCCGACGACTTCATACGACTGGTTGCTCGCCCGTCCCATTAAGACGTGTCCGCCGATGTCCAGATCGACGAAACGTTCTTTCGCGGTTCGCCCGACGATGACTTCCTTTTGTCCCTGCTTGAGCATGCGCCCTTCGACGATTTTCACCTCGGGGTGGACGTCGAAGGCGATCGGGTCAACGCCGCGCACCGCGACATTGGCCTGCCCGCCCTGGGGACCGCGGCGCTGGATGTTCGTCTGGACGCACAGTTCCTGGCTGATCATCGGATCGCCCTGGGCATTTCGCCCGACACCGGGGGTTTGAATGATCCTTCCGGCTTCATCCGGTTTGACGATGCTCGTGCTCTCGGCGGTCGCTCCCGTTTGAAGCACAATGACATTCAACGGAGATCCGCTCGCGGCGAGAGAGGCCCGGATTCCCGCGGCGAAGGACAGCAGGATCGTGAGGACGGCGACGATCGTGGTGACGACGGTGAACGTCAGCGTCGTGCTCAGCTTCCGCACGAAGAGATTTCGCCAGTTGTAGATCAGCGGCAGGGCCATGCGTCCATCCGGATTATTCCAGGCTTCGCAGCGCGGAGACGACCTTCATGCGCGCCGCCAGCCAGCTCGGCCAGGCCGCGGCGATGATCCCGATGATCAGCGCGATCACGATCGCCTGACCGCAGACGTTAAGTTCCACGTGCATGGTCTGAATGAGCGGTATCGTGATGGTCTTCAGCGGCGTATGGGTGAACGCGACATACGGCGCCAGCGCGCCGACGATGCCCCCGATGGCGCAAAGCAGGAGGCTCTCCGCCTGAATCATGGCGAAGGAAAATCCGCCGGAGAAGCCCAGCGATTTGAGGGTCGCCACTTCGTTGATCCGATCCCGAAAATTCATGCTCATCGTATTGGCCGCGGCCATGACCGCCACGAACACCGTCAGGATCGACAGGATCGTCAGGTTCTTCGGCAGATCGAACTGCTGCGTGATGAACTCGTTCATGAACGTTTTTTCGTCCTGGGACTTCGTTTCGTCGCGGAATCCGGCGAAGTGCTTGTCGATTTCGATGCGATACGCGTCGAGGTCCTTCTTGCTGGCGCACTTCACGAAGAAAAAACTGACCGCCCCCTGCGGCAGGTCCGGCTCTTTTTTCACTTCCTCCTCGAAGTAGTCGCGGCGAAACCAGTTCGTGACGAAGTCCTGCGCCCTGGGCAGCGTCGATACCACATGAAACTCGAGCGCGTGATAGGGCGGCACCGACGGCATGATCGATATCCGGTCGCCGACTTTCCATCCCATCTCCGCCGCCGTGCTGCGGCCGAGCATGATGGCCTGGCGGTCTTTTTTCCACGCGTCCTTTTCCTCGACCGTCACGTTGTGCTCGGGAAAACAATCGAAAAACGTGTCGGGATCGACGGCGATGGACGAAAGGGGCGTCGGTGCATTCTCCCGCTGCCCACCGATCCAGCGAAGCCCGCAAACCGCGAGAATGTGCTTGCCGGAGGGGTCGAGGGCTTCGATCTTTCGGCGATGGCCCTCCGGCAGGGGATTGATGATCGAGGTTTTCTGAGTGACGGCGATGCGCAGTTGCTTGCCGGCGTTGTCGAGAAATCGATTCACGCCGTCCACCACCGCCATCGAAAGGACATAGACCATAATCGGCAGCGCCACGGCCGCACAGGTCAAAATCGTCCGCCGCGGATTTCGCGTCAGATTACGACAAAGGTAAATAAGGCGCAGGGTCATTCATCTCATGCTTGCCGCAGGGCGGTGACGACCTGGACTCGGGCGGCCCGAAGCGCCGGGACGACCGCCCCCAGGACCCCCACGATCGCGACGCCCCCCAGCGCAATCGCCACAATCCACGGCGTCTGGTGAATTTCGAAGGCCATCGTCGTAAAGGTGCTTTTGCCGAACATGTCCTTCGTGTTGCCCTCCAGGGACAACCACGCCTGGCAGCCCAGGCAGCCGATGATGCCGCCGATCAGCGAGAGTAACATCGCTTCGATGATCACGCTGATCAGGATCTGCGTCCCGGAAAATCCGATGGTCCGCAGCATGGCAAATTCGCGGACCCGGCCCGCCACCGACGCGAACATGGTGTTGGCGATGGAAAACGCGGCCGCCGTGCACATGATCGCCACCAGGATCGTGACAATCAGGAGGTAGATATTGACGTTTTGCGACTGCTCATTCCAGTAGTCCGGCTCGGTCTGCGCCGTCAGTTCGATCGAGGGCCCTTCGATCGTCTTGACCACTTGCTCCGGATCGACGTCAGGCGAAAGGCGCAGCCCCACGGAAGAGTACATCGTCCGCTGGTAGGAATTCATCAGCGTCGTCAGCGGCCCCCAGATTTCACTTTCCATCGGCCCGCCGTCCGCGGAAAAATAGCCCACGATCCTGTAGCCGCGATTGCCGCTGTATCCCAGGTTGACCGTTTTGCCGATTTCCAAACCGCCGAACTGCTTCGCCGCCGTTTGTCCGACGATCACTTCCAGAGCCCCCTCGTGGAAATTCTCGCCCAGAAGTTTGATGTTTTTGTGAACCTTGAACGCTTCCATCGTCACGCCGCGCACCGCGACGTTTGCGTTGGTGACGCCGCCGTCGCGCAACCGGGGCAAAGACACTTGCACGATCATCTCCGGGCTTTTGAGCTGGTCGCCATGGTCGTCGATCGCGATCTCCTTATTGAGCTGTGTGAGCTTGTTGTATTCGTCCGTCGGTATTGCGCTGTTCGTCTCGGAGGTAGAGCCTTGCTTGAGGACGATCAGTTTGTGCCGATCGCTGGCGAAGGAGAGCGAATTCGACAGCGCCACCTTGAAGCCGAGCATCCACGAAAAAACGCCGACGACCGCCGCGACGACGAGGACCGTCAACAAGGTGGTGGTCTTGCGGACCATCAGGTTGCGCCAGTTGTAGGACAGCGGCAGGGCCAAGGTACCAACTCTCTCCTATGCGACGTTTCTCAAGGCATCCACGGTTCGCAGGCGCATCGCCCGGACCGCGGGAGTGATTCCCGCGGCCAGACCCACCAAAAAGGCAATCGCGATGGACCCGATGACGGCGGCCGGCGAAACGGTCAACGCCGAGATCGGCAGGAATCCCAATCGGCGAATCGGGATCGCCGTGAGCAAGGCCGCCGTCGGGAGAACGCCGATCAACGCTCCGAACAGGGCCAATACAACGCTCTCCCCGAGGACAATGAGAAAGATCCGCATGTTTTGAAATCCGATGGCCTTGAAGACCGCCAATTCGCGCGTGCGATCGCGAAAGCTCATCATCATCGTGTTGCCCGCGACCAGGGCGATGATCACGACGACGACAATGGCCATCGCCTGCATCAACCCCGGGATGTTGCCGGCCGCCTGGGCAAAACTGGCGCCAAAAGCGTTTTCGTCTTCCGACTTGGTCTCATTCGGACTGTTGGCGAAGGCGGTGTCGATCTCGGTTTGCAGCGAACGCATCGCATCGACGCTATGGCATTTGACCCAAAAGATGTTGCAGGCTGCGTAGTCTTCCACGCCCGCTTCTTTCAACGACTCGGACAGGTAGTCCCGCCGAAAATAAAGCACGTTGGCGCGGGATTTTGTTTGCAGAATCTTGATGACGTGAAATTCCAGCTTCAGATAGGGCGGAACGGAACTCTCCAGAACGATCCGCTCGCCCGCCGACCAGTGATAGTTTTCTGCCACGCCGAAGCCGATCACGCACGATTGCCGGTCCTTTTTCCACGCGGTGACGTCATCCGGGCTCATTTCGGCGTCGCTGTAGACCGTCGGAAAAGTATCGGTGTCGGCCGCAAGGCTTTGAATGACGTTTTGTGCGTTAGGAACCCTTCCGCCGAACCAGCGCATTCCGCAGACCGCCGTTAATCGCTGACGATCCGGGTCCATCCCCTCGATCTTGATCCGAGTGCCTTCCGGCAGCATGTTGATGATCGTCGTTTTGTGATGCACGGCCATCCGCAGCTGTTCAGCGTTGGTCTTGCCGATCTGGATCAACGCCACCACAAACGAAATCGC
>CAYPXR010000044.1:0-33582 GCA_964414585.1 uncultured Planctomycetaceae bacterium | reverse complement strand
CCAGGAGGACTTCACCACAGGCTGGGCACTCGTGGCGATGTACGTCTCGAACTATGATTCGCTTGCCCTTGGCCGTGGTTCGGTAATCACTTTTGACGAATTTGATTCTACGACTACCGCACATCGGGCATTTCTTGAAAGAGGGGCGCCTGGACGTCTTAATTTTCATATTGCACGCTTCGAAGGAATCAGAATGTAAAACGTCTCTCGCTCATCGTCTCGAACAATTTTGCCTTTCGTGTAAACTAAAACATTGGAAAATGTCCGTCCCTTGATGATGTAGAGCTTTTCCGCAGGGCAACGAACTCCAACGCCGACGGATCGAATAATCTTATCGATCCGCGGGGCGTTGACGATGAATTCGATGACCTCATCCTCACTCAACCCATCAGAGTACATTTCATCCTCGGCCTCGCGAGTGAGGATGATTCGTCTGGCCATGACAAGCCGCTTAATCCTCGAAAGGACGTCCATAAATTTTAGCTTCTGGCATCAACGACGACCATGAAAAAGGTATCGTCAGATAACCTTCTCCACGTCGCGGAGGATTTGCACCAGTTCCCTGGCCATATCGGCGGGCTCGCCGGCGAGCATCCGGCCCGGGGGTCGCGGGGGCGGCGGGGCGAATTCGCCCATCCAGGTGCCGACGGCTTCCTTGCCGAGGTCAGCGGCGGAAAGGCCCAACGCCGCGGCGTTTTTCGTGTCGATCGGGCGTTTCTTGGCTTTCATCAGGCCCGGCAACGACGGATAGCGGGCTTCACACAGGCCCTTGTCGATGGTGAGCAGGCACGGCAGCCTGATCTCGACAATTTCTTCCGCACCTTCGACTCTCCGGCGAACGGTCGCGGATTTGAAATCGCCGCTCCATTCGATGGCCGTGACGGCGCCGACGTGCGGCCAGCCGAGAGCTTCGGCCAGCGCCGGACCGACCTGGCCGCTGTCGTAATCAATGGCGTGTTTGCCGGCGAGGATGATGTCGTAGCCGGCATCCTTGACCGCTGCGGCGACGACTCGCGCAGTGGCCAATTCGTCGATCCCATTGAACTGATCGTCGCAGAGGTGCACGCCGTTATCGACGCCCATCGCGTAGGCGGTTCGGATGACATCGACAGCCGCGGCGGGGCCCACCGTCAGCGTGGTGATCTGCGCGGCGGCGGCCGGATTTTTCTCTTTGATCTGCAAGGCCGCCTCGACGGCGAACTCGCAAAAAGGGTTCATGACGAACTTCACACCGGTCGTCTCGATGCCGGTGCCGTCGGGTTTGACCTTGATTAGCGTGGTCGATTCGGGGACGTACTTTGCTAGTGCAAGAATCTTCATGAGATTTATACCCGCCGAATTACAAATGACGAATTACGAATGACGAAAAAAACATGTCCTCTCGGCCTCGGCGCATTTCGTAATTCGTCATTCGTAATTCGTCATTTCTTGTGCGCCAATATTACATCCACCAACTGCGCAACGCCTTCGCCGTGCGACGCGACCGTTTTCACGACGGGGCGTTTTGCGCCGAGCGTTTCCTTGATTTGCGCTTCCAGCCGGTCCGCGCCAGGCAGGTCCGCCTTGTTAATGACGAAGATTTCCGCGACCTCGGTGATGCCTGCTTTTTCCAATTGCAATTCGTCGCCCGCCCCGGGCATCATGACCAGCACGAGCGGCGACGCCCATTTGCGAACCGTCACATCGTTCTGACCGGCCCCGACGGTCTCGATGATGAGCACATCCACCTTGGACTGCGTAATGGCCTGGACCATGACGCCGGTCGTCGGGGCGAGGCCGCCCATTTCGCCGCGGCTGGCAGAGGATCGCAGGAAAACTCCGGGATCGCTCGCGGTCTGTGTCATCCTCGCGCGGTCGCCGAGCAACGCGCCGCCGGTGAGCGGACTGGCGGGATCGACGGCGACGACGGCGACCTGTTTATCGCGCGTTCGAAATTCCTTGAGCAAGCGGCCGATCAACGTGCTTTTTCCGACGCCGGGCGCGCCGGTGATGCCGACGACGATCGTCGGACCCGCCTGCGAGGAAAGGCGTTCTTCGACGTTCGGACCGGGCGCTTCGTTTTCCACCCAGGTGAGAATCCGCCCCAGGGCGGAACGGTCGCCGCTCCTTGACGCGGCAAGCCAACGATCGAGCGAACCATTTTGATGGGCGGCTCGTCTGGCGACTTTCGTCTTCGCGGCTTGTTCCTTGACCACGCGGACGATTTCTTCCATCGACGCTTCCGTTTCGAGGATCGCAGCGACACCGGCGTTGTACATTTCCTGCACGTCCGGCTTCGGAATGATCCCTCCAAGGACGACGGGAATGTCTCGCCGACCGAGCCGCGTGAGTTCTTCCATGATGAGCGGAACAAGCGTCAGGTGCGCGGCACTATGAAAGCTGACGCCGATCACGTCGACGTCTTCTTCGAGCGCCGCCTTCGCCGCCGCGGCGGGCGTCTGCCAAAGCCCGGTGTAGATGACCTCAAGCCCGGCATCGCGGAGCCCTCGGGCGAGCACCTTGACGCCGCGGTCATGACCGTCGAGGCCGACTTTGGCGAGGAGGATTCTAACGGGAGATTCGTTCATTTAACTCTTGTTATGATCTAACGTTATCGTCGCCCCGATTCGCTGCCGTCGGCAACGGAAGTGGACGCAACGGGCATGATGGCACAGATTCGCGTCTGCGCCAAGGAGGTCTTCGAAGGAGTGAACCGCCCACTTTCCGAGCGCGGATGCACCATTGGATTACACCCGGATCAACGTGACATCAGCGGGCGAGTCCTAATCAAAGATGGACGGCCGTGAGCTGCGGCGGAATCATCGGCAGGCCCGTCGGTTGATTCTCTTCCAGGCGCCTGCGATGTGCCTTGAGAATATCACTTCGCGTCAGAATGCCGACCAGCTTTCCCGGATGGACGCGTGAGATCACCGGAAGGCGACCGACGTCGTGCCGGACCATATGATCCGTCGCTTCTCGAAGGGTAGAATCATCGTAAACGATCACCGGCGGTCGGCGAATGATGTCCTGCACCCTCCCATGAGGACCGCAGGGCGGATCGGCCAAATCCCGCCGGGTGATGACACCGAGCAAGACGCCCGAAGCATTGACGACCGGAAATCCCTGGTGGCTCGATCCTGGTGCGGCGGAGACGATCCAGGACTGGGCCTGCTCGATGGACTGATCGCCGCGCACCGTCACCACATTCCTGGTCGCGGTTTCGTAGACGTGAACCTGATCCATTTCATCTGCAGCATATTCCGAGGGAACACGAATTCCCCGTCGGGCTATTTTCTCGGTCATGATCGTCTGCTTCATTAATAGACACGACAAGAGATAGGCCGTCGTACACCCTCCCAACAGGGGAAGGAGGCCCATCGGTTGTCGGGTCGTTTCAAAGGCGAAGACCACCGAGGCCAGGAGCGCGCGGGATGCGCCTGCAAACATCGCGGCCATTCCCACCAGAGCGGCGATCCGCGGATCGATGCCCATAGGAGGCAGCAAATTCGCCGCCACGGCGCCGAAGAGCGCGCCCAGTCCCCCGCCGACCGTGAACAAAGGCGCCAGTGTTCCTCCGGACGTTCCGCTGCCGAGCGCGATGCACCACGAAATGAACTTCATGGCGCACAGGAATCCGACCGTCTGCAACGTCAGATTGGAAGAGAGAATATCCGAGATGTTGTTGTATCCCACGCCCAGGGTTCGAGGCGCCGCATATCCGATGACGCCGACCACCAGGGCGCCGATCGCCGGCCACCACATCCAGTGAATCGGCAGCTTCTCGAAGGCATCCTCCACGATATAGACGGCGCGCGTGACCAGGACCGCCGCAATTCCGACGAGCGCGCCGATGACGCAATAGATTGTCAGGGCCTCCATGGAAGGAGCCGGCAGATCGGGCATGGCGAAGACCGGCGCGTTCCCCTCCGTCAGTCGGCGCAGGCCGGTCGCGGTCACACTGGCCAGGGCGACGGGAATCAGGGAGCGCGAACGAAATTCGAAAAGAAGCAATTCGATCGCCAGCAACACCGCCGAGACGGGGCTGCCAAACGTCGCGGCCATTCCCGCCGCAGCCCCCGCGGCCAGCAGCGTTTTTCGCTCAGAGGTGGTGATTTTCAGAATCTGGCCCAGCAGCGAACCCAACGCGCCGCCGGTGGCGATGATCGGGCCTTCCGCACCGAACGGCCCACCGGTTCCAATCGATATCGCCGCGGATAACGGCTTCAGGAAAGTGACCCGCGCGGGAATGCGGCTTTGATTGGTCAGCACCTGCTCCATGGCTTCGGGAATGCCGTGCCCGCGAATCGCCTTGGAGCCGAATCTGGCCATCAGCCCGATGATCACGGCGCCGATCATCGGTACGACGACGACAAAGATCCCCAGGTGGTTTTCAGCCGGCGAAACGGTGGCCGTCGAGAGCCGGCCGAAAAATGAAAGGTTCGTGAAGAAACCGATCAGCCGCATCAGGATCACCGCCGTCAGGGCGGACAGGGCTCCCAGCGCCACGCACAATCCAGAGATCAGGAGCACGCGTCGATCGATGACGGTTGAGTGCGGAGGGACATGAGCCGTTTCCAACGCAGGCCCCAACGACGGTGAAATCGGCAAACCATCGGTGATGGAAGAGCGCAGGCCCTCATGATCTTTTGTCATGCCAGTCCTTTGGATGTGCCGTGGAATGCCGGCTCAGAAAGAATTATAGCGCCATCGCCGCGATTCGCCAGCGCAGGCGTCGTCACTGGGTCTGCTGGTGTCGATACGACGGCGTGCCTGTTTCAGCGAATCCTTCATTTTTGCCGAGTGCCGCGCAGGCTATTGCGCCTTCGTGCAGTGAGAGCATGATGGTCCGGCCTTGGCATCGCCCTTGATGCGCGCATTTGCGGACTTGAACCAGGCGGCTTGTTCCTTCGCCACGCGGACAGTCTCCTTCACGGAGCCACCTTCCGCTCGGCGCGCGAAGGAACCCTTCGATCACACGCAGGACATGGTGGATTCAGCGGGCGGTCCTTATTCGGCGACCGGCGGCGGCATCGGTGCCAGGACGTCGGACTCCATGTGCCAGTACAAAAAGACCTTCCGATCCGGCGCTAGTTGATTGGCCAGCATGCTGATCACCGACTTGTTCCATGGCGACATCTCAATGCGAATTCGATCCAAAGACACCAGGTCGTCGTGCGTCAGGTAACGAATGTCGCATCCGCATCCGTCCTTGTCGACCATCTGCATGCCTTCGGGAGTCTCCCATCGGAGTGCCTCGCCCGGCTCCAGGGTTCCTTGCGGCAGCCCATCGATAATGGCCATCAGGGCGTCTTCAAAGATGAGCTCGATGTGCGTCGGCGTCAGGCAGCCGCCTGCCCTCTCGTCGCCCTCCGGGACCAGCGTCAACGAATAAACGGGTATGGATCCGCAGGTCCAGATCCGGTTGGCGTGCGGCGCGCCGCCTTTTTTTGCGATGGGTTGCATGCCCATCGAAAAGACCAGCAACAGGCACAACCCGATGAATGCAATCAAGGCAATTTTGGAGTGTAATTTCATGGTGCCACCTCTTGAGAAGAATTCTCTCTAACTCGTCGGAACCGATCTTGAAGCGATGATTTGATTTTGCGGAAGAGCCAGCCGTCGGACGGCAGCACCTCCCTTCTGGTGAAGAGCGACGCCAAGGACGTCACCGCGCGTTCCGCGCCCGCGCGACGTCCGGTCTTGGCGTCAAACCGTACCTATCGGTAGCAATTACCGTGCCAAGCGTGGCGGCGGATTCCAACACATGCAGGGACAAGCACTTCAAGAAGAATGAATGGAAAAGCCAATTGCAGGTATTAGAAAATCTGCCCCGTATCAAACCGGCCCAGTGCTTGCTCCAGCGCCCCCATCATCTCGCCCACGGTGGCGTACACTTTCGCGCCTTCGATCAGTGAGGGCATGACGTTCGTTTCCGCCTTGGCGTCGGCGGTGATTCGCGCGAGGGCCGATTTGACTTTCGCATTGTCGCGCGAGGCCTTGAGGCGCCGGACGCCCGCGATGACTTCCGCCTCGACCTCGTTGCCGATTTTCAGCACGTCGATCTGCGGGCCATCATCGTCGGTGTAGTCGGTAATGCCGACGAGTTTCTTGTCGCCGCGCTCGACGGCCTGGCTGTACTTGTAGGCGGCGTCGGCGATCTCGCGGCGGACGTAGCCGTTTTCGATCGCCGCGATCATGCCGCCCATCTCGTCGATGTCCTCGATGTATTCGCGGGCTTCGGCCTCCAATTGGTTCGTGAGTGATTCGACGAGATAACTCCCGCCGAGGGGATCGACAGAGTTGGTCACGCCGGTCTCGTAGGCGAGAACCTGCTGTGTCCGCAGGGCGAGCGTCACGGCGTGCTCCGTCGGCAGACAGACCGTCTCGTCCATGCTGTTGGTGTGCAGGCTCTGGCAACCGCCGAGCACCGCAGCCATCGCCTGATAGGCGACGCGCATCAGGTTGACATGCGGCTGCTTGGAATAGAGGCTGCAACCGGCCGTCTGCGCATGGAAGCGGAGCCACATCGAGCGATCGTTTTTGGCCCCGAATCGTTCCTTCATGTACCACGCCCACAGCCGGCGGGCGGCTCGGAACTTGGCGATCTCCTCGAAGAAATCGTTGTGGCTGTTGAAAAAGAAGGAAAGCCGCGGGGCAAAGGAATCGATGTCCATGCCGCGATCGACGCAGGCCTGGGCGTAGGCGAGACCATCGCCGAGGGTGAAGGCCAATTCCTGTCCGGCGGTCGAACCGGCTTCGCGGATGTGGTATCCGCTGACGGACACGGCGTTGTACTGCGGCAGTTCCTTTGCGCAAAATTCAATCGTGTCGGCGACGAGGCGGACGCTCTCGGCCGGGGGAAAGACGAATTCGTTCTGAGCGTGAAACTCTTTCAGAATGTCGTTCTGACAGGTGCCGCGTAAGCTCTTCCGGGCGACGCCTTCTTTGTCGGCGGTGGCGATATAGAACGCGATCAGGATCGCCGCCGGGGCGTTGATGGTCATGGAGACGGAGACATCGCCGAGATTGATGCCGCCGAAGAGCACTTCGTAATCGGCCAGCGAGCTGATCGCCACGCCGCAGCGACCGACCTCGCCGACGGAAAGCGGATCGTCGGCATCGCGGCCCATGAGCGTCGGCAGATCAAAGGCCGTCGAAAGGCCGGTCTGTCCCTTGGCCATGAGAAACTTGAAACGCTCGTTGGTCTGCCGGGCCGAGCCGAACCCGGCAAACTGCCGCATGGTCCAGAGCTTCTTGCGATAGAGTTCGCGGTGGACGCCGCGAGTGAAGGGATACTCGCCAGGGTCGCCCAGGTGCGTTTCGTAATCGACCTCGGCGACATCTTCCGGCCGATAGACGGTCTCAACGGTGCGGCCGGAGATGGTGCTATGGGGACCGATCTCGCCGGGGTGGTGTGACGCTTTGCTCTGGATCATGCGTTTTCCTCGCTGTGCATCATTGTAGCAGGAAGACCGACGATCGAGAAATTCCGCTCACCCGGCTCGTTCAGCGGCGCGGGGGCCGCCCGGACCCCATCGCGGGCGTCTTGCAAAATAGAATTTGATTTCTATTTTACAAGGAACGAGGACGGCGCGGGCTTGGGATCACGCGGATTTACAACTTTTTTGATCAGACCGCGCCGGCCCAGCTTGGCTGGCGTTTTTCGAGGAAGGCCTTGAGCCCCTCGCGAGACTCTTCCCCTCGGAAGGCCTTCCCGAAGCATTCGGCCTCGCCGGCAAAGCCCTTCTCCAGCCACGAGGCTTCGTGAGCACAGAGCACGTGCTTGGCCAGGCGTACCGCCGAAGGACCGTTGGCCAGAATACCCTGGGCCAGCTCATCGGCGGTCGCCGTGAGTTTCGAGGCGGGCACGCATTCATCGACCAGCCCGACGTCCGTCGCGATTTGTCCGCTCAGCGCCTCACCGGTCAGCAGCATCCGCCGCACGCGTGCGGGGCCGACGAGCGAGAAGGCCCGCTGCGTGCCGCCCCAGCCGGGAATCAGTCCCAGCCGCACTTCCGGGAAACCGATGGTCGCCGTATCCGCGATGATGCGCAAGTCGCAGGCCAGCGCGAGTTCACAGCCGCCGCCCAGCGCGGGGCCGTTGATCGCCGCGATGGTGACGGCGTGGTCGAAATTGGCGACGCGGTTCATGAAGCGCTGTCCGCGGCGGGCCACTTCCTTTCCGGCATCGCCCGGCGCGCTGGCCAGCTCGTCGATATCAGCGCCGGCAATAAAGGTGCGGCCTTCGCCGGTGAAGATCAGGACGCGAATGTCCGGTCGGCTCGCAATTTCATCGAGACGAGCCTCCACCGCGGCCATGACCGGCACGGAAAGCAGGTTGATGCCGCTCTCACTCTTGAAAGTGATGCGGCAGATTTGTCCGTTTGTTTCGAATTGAACCTCGGTGCTACTCATTTCGACAGCCCTTTCGAACTCGTGTTCCCTCCAGGGTCGCGGCTCGCGGAATGCGAGAGTACCCGCCGCACGAACGTGCGACCAAGCGCCGCTCCTTTTCAGGCCGAATACACGTGGAAACCACGCCCCGACTTTCGGCCCAGCCAGCCCGCGTCCACCATCTTTTTGAGCAAGGGACACGGGCGGAATTTCGGATCGCCCAGATCGCGGTAGAGCACGTCCAGGATATTCAGGCAAACATCGACCCCGATGAAATCCGCCAGCGTCAGCGGGCCCATCGGAAAGTTGCAGCCCTGCTTCATGATCTCGTCGATCGTCGTCGCATCGGCGACGTTCTCCATCAGGGCGAAGGCCGCCTCGTTAATCATCGGCATCAGCACGCGATTGCTCACGAACCCGGGCATGTCGTTGCAGCGAAGCGGGTTCTTGCCCATCTGTTTGGCCAGCGCCTCGACGGTCTCACAGGTCGCCGCGTCGGTTTGCAGACCGCGGATGACCTCGACGAGGGACATCAACGGCACGGGATTGAAAAAGTGCATGCCGATGAACTTCGCCGGTCGGTCCGTCGCCGCGGCGAGCCTGGTGATGCTGATGCTGCTGGTGTTGCTGGCGAGGATCGCCGCGGCCGGCAGGCGGGATTGAAGCTGCTTGTACAGTGTGACTTTTGCGTCGAAGTTCTCAAAGATCGCCTCGATGACGATGCCGACTTTGGGCCAGGCAATCTCGTCGAGCGAGGAGCAAGGTTTCAAATTTGCTTTGGCGCTGCCCGCCTTGTCGGCGGGGAGCTTTCCTTTTTCGACGAGCTTGGCGAGGCTCTTGTCGATCTCGGCCTGGGCCTTTTTCACCTGCTCGGCGCTGACATCATAGATGTAGGTGGTCAGTCCGGCGGTCGCGGCGATTTGCGCAATACCACGACCCATGGTGCCGGTGCCGATGACGAGGGCGGATTCGATGGCCATGTTGCAATCCTTGCTGCGATCACAGCGTCAGAGCGGGCCATTATAACGGAATTGCGACGGCGAGCCAATCGATGTCGAACGTAAAATCGTCCGTATCACAATGGAAATCAACGATTTATGGCCGCTCAATCAGCATGGCCACGGCATTACCGCCACCCAGACAAAGCGTTGCGATGCCGCGTTTGGCGTTTCGAATTTCCAGGGCGTTGATGAGCGTCACGAGCACGCGTGTCCCGCTGCAGCCGATCGGATGACCGAGGGCGATCGCCCCGCCGAAGACGTTTACGCGGTCATGGGGAATTTCAAGTTGCCTCATGCACGCCAGCATCTGCGCGGCAAAGGCCTCGTTGAGTTCGAAAAGATCGATGTCCTTCATCTTCAGTCCGGCCTTGTCGACGACCCCTCGAACCGCTCCCACCGGCGCAATGAAAAGCTCCTTGGGCGGCACGCCGAATGTCGTATGGGCGACGATTCGGGCACGGACCGGCCAGCCCCGCTTGGACGCTTCCTCCTCATTCGTGAGCAACGCCATGGCCGCCCCGTCGGTCAGTTGCGAAGAATTTCCGGCGGTCACGGTGCCGTCTTTTTCAAAGGCGGGCCTGAGCTTCTGCAAATCGGCGATCGTCGCATCGCCGCGAATGGACTCATCTTCGGAGAAGACGGTCGGCCCCTTTTTGCCGGGCACTTCGATCGGGACGATGGTCTTCTTGAAATAGCCGGCCTTCTGTGCAGCGGCGGCCCGCCGATGGCTTTCCAGGGAGAACGCGTCCTGATCCTCGCGATTGACGTTGTATTTTTTCGCCGTGTATTCCGCCGCGCTGCCCATGCCCCACTTTTCAAACGGACAGGTCAGGCCGTCGGCAATCATGCCGTCTTCCGTGGTGATATGGCCGAACTTCACCGCGCCGGTCCGCGTGCCGCGCACATAATAGGGCGCGTTGGACATGCTCTCCATGCCGCCGGTGAGGATGATCTTCGCCTCGCCGAGACGGATGTTGTTGTCGGCGTTCATCGCGGCGCGAAGACCCGAACCGCAGACCTGGTTGACGGTGACGGCCGTGATCGTCGGCGGCAATCCCGCCTTGAGTGCAACCTGCCGCGCGGGGTTCTGGCCGACGCCGGCCTGGAGAACTTGTCCGATCAGCGCCCAATCCACGTCGCCCGGCGGGCAGCCGATTTCCGCAAGCATGGTTTTGGCGACTTGTGCGCCGATCTCCGGCGCGGACAGCGGCGACAGCGACCCCAGGAACTTTCCCATCGGGCTTCGACGAGCGCCCACAATCACACTTCGAGACATAGAAGACTCCCACTGGTGTAAAACTTGTTGGCGTGCGAACCACCCCGCTCGCACGACCGGTGCAACGACAAATTATATGGGAAATCGGCGGAAACTTCCTCCACGGGCGACCGTGGGCGGACCGGTCAGATGTCGGTGAGCCGACCGGGGTCGTGAACCAGGGATTCGCCGATGGTCATGCGCTGCATCTCGCTGGTGCCTTCGTAAATCTCGGTGATCTTGGCGTCGCGGAGGTAGCGCTCGACCTCGCTTTCGCGGCAGAAGCCCATGCCGCCGAAGATCTGGATGGCATGATTGGCACAGAACGAGGCGGTCTCGGCGGCGTACACCTTGGCCATCGCCGGAATGTGCAGCGAGTGTTTTGCCTGGCCTTTGATCCAGCAGCCCTTGTAGAGCAGGGCCCGCGAGGCGGCGATCCGCACGGCCATGTCGGCGATCTTCCACTGGATGGCCTGAAACTCGCAGAGCGATTTTCCGAATTGTTTGCGTTGGAGGGCGTAGTCGACCGAGCGATCAAGGGCGGCCTGAGCGATGCCCAACGCCTGCGCGGCGATGCCCAGGCGGCCGCCGTCGATGGCCGTGAGGGCGATCTTCAGACCGCCGCCGCGTTCGCCGAGCATGTTCTCGGCCGGTATTTTGCAGTTTTCGAAGATGATTTCCGTCGTGCTGCTGCCGCGGATGCCGAGCTTGTCCTCGTGCTTGCCGACGGTGATGCCGGGCGTGTTCTTGGAAACGAGGAAACAACTGGCGTTACGCCGGTCGGTGTCTTCGGTGCGGCAGAACAGGAGAATGACGTCAGCCTCCGAGCCATTGGTCACCCACATCTTGGTCCCATTGACCACCCAATCCTTGCCCTTGAGTTCCGCGCGGCATTTCATCGCCCCGGCATCGCTTCCGGAACCGGCCTCGCTGAGCGAGAAGCAGTTGAGCCACTCGCCGGCGGCCATCTTCGGGAGCCATTTCTTCTTTTGATCCTCGGTGCCGAACTTAAGGACCGGGTCAATGACCAGCGAGTTCTGCACGCTGTTGATGACGCCGACGGAGGCGTCGGCATAAGACAGTTCCTCCACGACGATGGCCGAAGCCAGCGCGTCGAGCCCCGCGCCGCCATATTCCTCCGGGACGCAGATGCCCTGGTAGCCCATTTCACCGAGCTGCTTGATGATGTCGGCGGGGAATTCGCCCTTGATGTCGCGTTCCATCGCCCCCGGCGCGACGACGTTGCGCGCGAATTCGCGGATGCTGTCGCGCAGCATCGCGTGGTCTTCGTCCAGCTCATAGCCGAACGGGATGATTTCGCCGGTCATCGTCGCCGCATCACTCATTCCATCACTCCGTCAGGCTGCGGTGCTTCGTCGTTTACATTCGGCCCGCGAGATCAGCATTCGCTGCACTTCGCTCGAGCCTTCGCCGATTTCGCAAAGTTTATTGTCCCGCACAAGCCGTTCGACGCAGACGTCCTTGGTATAGCCCGCGCCGCCGTGGATTTGAATCGAATCCCAACCCACGCGGCTGGCCATCTCCGACGCGAAGAGCTTGGCGATCGAACAAAGTTCCTTGTCCGGACGCCCCGCGTCGTGCGTCGAGGCCGCTTGTCGAACGAGCAGCCGCGCCGCTTCGACCTGGGTTTCCATGTCCGCCAGCTTGAATTGGATCGCCTGATGGCTGTGCAGCGGCACGCCGAAGGTGTGACGCTGAGCCGCATACTTGACCGCCTCTTCCAGGCAGCCGCGGGCCAGACCGACCGACAGCGAACCGATGGTACAGCGTCCGCGATCTAGAACGCGAAGCGCGTCGACATAACCGGCGTGCAACTCGCCGCAAAGATTTTCCGCGGGGATTTCGCAGTTTTCGAGCGTCACGGGAACCGTGTCGCTCGCCCGCATCCCCATCTTGTCCTCGGGCTCGCCGATGATCAGTCCCTTGCGATCGCCCTCGACGATGAATGCAGAGATTGTTCGAGGCCCACGCTCAGCCTTGGTCCTCGCCGTGACGACAAAAACCCCGGCGCGCTTGCCGTTGGTGATCCAGAACTTCTGGCCGTTCAGAACCCAGCCGTTCTTCGTCTTTTCCGCGCGAGTGGTCAGCGCTTCGGCGTCCGATCCGCAATCAGGCTCGCTCAGACACCACGAGCCGACGACCTCGCCGGTCGCCAGCTTGGGCAGCCATTTCTTCTTCTGCGCCTCGTTCGCCGCGAGACGGATATGCGTCGTGCAAAGACCGCTGTGCGCCGCGACGAACAACGCCGTGCCGCCGCACCATCGGGCGATTTCCTCCACGACCACGGTCATGGCGAGAAGTCCCTGGCCCGCGCCGCCGTATTCCTCCGGCACCGTCACGCCGAGCAGGCCGATCTTGCCCATCTCCGCGACGACGTCGTCGGGGAGCCACTTTTTCGCATCCCATTCGCGGGCATGCGGCGCGATCCGTTCGGCGGCAAAAGACCGCGTCAGGTCGCGAAAGGCGACTAATTCTTCCGGAAGATTGAATTCCACGTTTCTCCACCCTCAATAAACAAGGGGTAATTTCAGAGCCAATATTCTAAACGATGGGTTGGAAACGTCAAAGCGGACCCGTCCGATCGACGGTTAGCCATTGGGGATCAGGGTGAATCGGCCGGATCCGTTTTGGTCCGCGCGCCAAACCGTTTCCGATGGGTCCTGGCCGAGAAGCAAAGTCCATTGGCCCTGCACCGCGTCGGTCAACAATCGCTCCTTGTTTCGCATGTTCTCGAACGGCATCAAATCGTAAGCCATATTGTGCCGCAGACCGACGTGGGCCGACGTCGGCATCAGGTCCGCCGGAAGGATCGCCTGGCGACCGCTGCTCGAAAAAATAACGCCTTGCTGGCGACGGGTGTGGCCCGGCAGGACACAGACCGAGACGCCGGGAACGATCTCCGCGTCGCCGTCCGCGAGCGAAAGAACGCCGGCCTTTTCCAGAGGCTCCAGGTTCTCTTTGCGATACGTACCGGTCATGACGCAATGACCATGAACCGCGTCCTTCCACTCACCGCGCTGAACGACGTATTTCGCCCTTGGAAAGGTCGGTACATAGCCCCCGCGCCCGTCGGAGGTGGTCGCCCCACCGGCGTGGTCGAAATGAAGATGCGTGAGGATGACCAGGTCGATGGACGCAGGATCGATGCCGGCGGCGGCGAGGGAATCGATGATCCAATGGCTTCCGAATTGGAAGAAGCCTTGCTCTTTGTCGTTGTATTTCGATTTCGGCCCGCAGCCCGACTCGATGATGATCCGCTTGCCGGCGGCTTCGAGAAAAAAGCAACTCGTCGACAGGGGAATCCGGTTGGCCTCATCGACCTTCACGGACTTCGACCAGAGCGGTTTGGGGATGATGCCGAACATCGCGCCGCCGTCGAGCCAAAGGTGACCGCCGTCGAGGATCGTCAGCGCAAGATCGCCCACCTGCACGCGCGGCGGGGCTTTCGTCGGTCCTTGTCGAGCGGCGGCCATGATGCCACACCTCCTGGCGGACGGTTGAGCAAACGCTCATTCTATTGTCTAATCTCGCCGCTGCACCTGGGACGCATTTACAAGGAGTTTGAAGACGATGCTGCTCGCGGAAAAACTGGCGAATTGGACCCACAACCTCAAATACGGCGATCTCACGAAGGACGCCATTCACGAAACGAAACGCCGGTTCATCGACTCTCTGGGCACGGCCCTCGGGGCCTACCGGTCGAAGCCGGCGACGATCGCCCGGGCGACGGCCCTGTCGCTGCCGGTTGCCAAAGGCGGAGCCGTCGTGGTGGGCACGAATCACCGTACGACGCCGGATATGGCGGCCTTCGCGAACGGCGCTCATATCCGCTACCTGGATTACAACGACACGTACCTCTCGAAAGAGCCGGCACACCCGTCCGATAACATTGCCGCGACCCTCGCAGTCGCGCAGTCCGCGGGACGATCCGGCAAGGACGCCATCCTCGCGACGGTCATCGCCTACGAGATTCAATGCCGCCTCTGCGACGCGGCCTCGCTCCGCGCCAACGGGTGGGACCATGTGACGTACGGGGCGTTCAGCTCCACGCTCGGCGCGTCGAAGCTGTGGGGGCTTTCGCCGGAGCAGATGGTCCACGCTCAAGGGCTCGCCGGAGTTTGCAACATCGCCACGCGCCAGACGCGAACGGGGCAGATCTCCATGTGGAAGGCCTGCGCGTTTTCCAACGCGGCGCGCAACGCCGTCTTTGCCGCGAATCTCGCCCGCCAGGGCTTCACCGGACCGCACGAAATCTTTGAAGGACCGAAGGGCGTCTTCAAGATGCTGACCGGTCGGAAGTTTGACGTAAAGCTCGGCTCGAAATCCGCCGGGTACATGATCAACAAGACCTACATCAAGTTCTGGCCGGCGGAATATCACGCCCAAAGCTCGATCGACGCGGCCCTTCAAATCCGGAAGCGATTTCTCGCCGACGGTTATTCCTGGAAGGACATCCGCAAGCTGGACATGGAATCGTTCGAGGCGGCGGTTTCCATCATCGGCAGCGAGCCGGAAAAATGGCGTCCGACGAGCCGGGAGACCGCCGACCACAGCATGGGCTACATGACCATCGCGGCGCTGATCGACGGCGACGTGACGCGCGAGACCTTTTCGCCGAAGAAGTTCACGAATCCGAAGTATCTCAAGCTGCTCGACAACACGACCATTGTCGAGGCGAAGGACCTCAACCGCGGCTATCCCGACGGTATTCCGAATCGTCTGAAGCTGCGCATGAAAGACGGCAAGGTCTATGAAAAGACGGTGAAATATCCCCGCGGCCACGCCGGGAACCCGATGTCCGACGACGAAGTCGAATTCAAATTCCGCACGCTCGCCACGGGCGTCATCTCAGAGAAAACTCAAGATCGTCTGCTGTCCCAGATGTGGTCGCTCGATCGCCTGCGCGACGTCAGAGGCGTGTGGCAATTCGACGTTCGCCCGTCATCCGGCCGCGGCGGTCATTAGGGGCGATTGCGTGCCGTCACGCGCTGATGGCCGCGAGCGAGCTGAGCGAGGATTGCTGGGATTGAAGCTTGGCAATGATCGATTCGGTCGCGCTGAATTGGGCCAGCAATCGCTGCCGGT
The DNA here is from genome assembly GCA_964414585.1 of uncultured Planctomycetaceae bacterium. Taxonomy (GTDB): domain Bacteria; phylum Planctomycetota; class Phycisphaerae; order UBA1845; family UTPLA1; genus DATEMU01. Next base: position 17,847 of record CAYPXR010000044.1, on the reverse strand, counting down.
GTTTTTCAACCAAACTTTGCATCTGAGTGATGCGGTTGTTCAGAAGGTCCTGGGAAGACTTCAACGATTGGTCCTGCAACGGGATCGCGCCGGTGTCGGTGTCCGTCAGTTGCTTCAGCGTCTGCTCAATAACGGGCCCAAAGCCGGTCTCGGTGGTTGTGAAGAGGGCCTCAACGCCGGCGGGATCGCGCGCGAATGCCTCCCGAAACTTTTCCTCATCCAAATTGAACGAAGACCCGCCGGTCAGATTCACACCAATCTGGCTCAGCCGGCTCAGCGTCGGATTGAGACCGGCGGCGGACTTGTTGGCGATTCCGATCAGGCGGTCGCGTATCCTGCGCGCAGTGGAATCGCCGAAGAGAATGCCGCGGGTCGACGTCTCGGGATCGAACTTGCTCGCGTCGTCGATCGACTTGATGACCGAGTTGATGGAGTTGACCAATGCCGAGAAATCGTTCAGAAGGCTGTCCACGTCCTGGGTCACGGAGATCGTGACGGGCGTCGCGCTCGTGCCGACGAGATCGAGGCGAAGGCCGTTCACCGCATCGGTGATGGTGTTGGTCGAGCTGGTGATGACCAGCGGCGTCGCGGCATCCGATGGACCGAAAATGACGGCGGCGTCGCGGGCCTCGACGAGCGTGTCGAAGGTCAGGTCGGTCGAGCCCGTGTCGATGGCGACGGCTCCGACGCGGCCGGACTGCGAAGCCGTCAGGCTCAGCCGATAGGGGCGACTGCCGGAACGGTCGTTGATGATGGTGGCGCTGACCGAGGCGCGGCTCGATTTGATCTTCGCGAGAAGACTGTCGAGCGTGTCGCCCGCCGACACGGTGATCCGGGTTTCCCGGGAACCGTCAACATAGTTTTGACCGTCGGCCGCGCTGCCGAGGATGCCAAGTGACTGTGCGGTGGATCCGCCGCTTTCGGCGATCGTCAACTTGCCCGGTCCGCCGGCGGCGTCCTGGATCAACAGGCCGTCGCCGTTGTCGTTGATGCGGGCGGTGATGCTGATGCCGCGCGAGTTGATCTCGTCAATCACGTCTTGCAGGGTTTTTTCATTTCCCTGGGACAAGTCAACCACGGCGCTGGCGCCCTGACTGTTGGTGATGCGAAAGGAGCCGCGGACAATGCCCCGGCCATCGTTCAAATCGCCGAGCAGGGTCGCGGCGGAGAGATATTGTTTCTGAAGATTGCCGGAGGCGGCTTTCGAGGCGGCGCTGTTGACGGCAATGTGGAGATCGGCGGCCGTCGTGCCGGTCACGTCGGCGACGATCAGATTGCCGCTTCCACCGCTGCTGTCGGTCAGGTTGATGCCGAGCCCGCTGGTGGAGATCGACGCCTGGATCGCCGTGGGGGCGGCGTTGATCGCATCGAGAACGTCCTTGAGCGTCTGCGCACCGGCGAGGTCCACCACGGACGTCGCGCCGGAACGATCCGTGAGCTGCACCTGGCCAAGTTGGACGCCGGCGCCGCCGTTGAGCGAGCGGAGCAGCGTCGTGTTCAAGCCCGCAATCAGGCGACGAGATTGAATCGTTGGGCCGACGGGAACGCCGGTGAGTCCCAGATCGTCAAGCGCCTTGGAGCCGCCAAGTGCAGTCAGTTGAAACGAATTCGCGCCGGAGGTGTGGTCGGTCAGTTCGATGCCAAATCCGCCGGACGACAGCGCGGCCGTCAGTTTTCCGTTGTTGCCGGAACGAGAATTGATGACGCGGACCAGATCTCCGAGGGTATCGACGAAATAGATGTCCTTACCGGTGATGGATCCGCTGGTCGACGAGGCAAGAAGGCCGAGGTTCGCGGCGGTTTGTCCCGTCCCGACCTCCTCGATCTTGGTGGAACCCGTCGTTGCGGACGAATCGACGAGACTGAGCTGCGAGCCGCTGATGTTCACGCTGATCCCGGACACGGCCGATTCGATGGCGGTCTTGACGTCGCCGAGAGTCTGGGCGCCGGAAAGATCGACGTCGGCCTGTTGTCCCGCGCGGTTGGTCACATGAATGGAGCCGGCGAACACGCCGCCGCCTCGATTCAGCGTGGAGAGCGGCGTATCCAGCGAGAGGCGATCCGACAGATCGAAGCTCAGACTGGTTCCGTCGGCCAGCGTCGCGGAAAAATCCGGCTGGCCGTGAAGGCGGCGGACGCCGTTTCCGTCGTTGAGCTGCGACAACCGCGTGCCGCTGGTCAGGGAGATCAGGTCCGTCCCCGTCAGGGTCCCGGTCGCACTGGCCCCCAGTATGCCGAGATCGGAGGCGGCATGGCCACCGCCGACTTCCGCAATCGTCAACGACCCGGAGGAGAGGCCGGTCTCGTCCGAAAGGACCAGGTGATCGCCAACGATTTTCGCGGAGACCTGCACCCCATCCTGTCCGTTGATCAGGTTGACCACATCGTCGATGGTCGAGGCGGTCGTCAGATCGATCACGGCGGAGGTTCCGGAGCGATCGGTGACGCGAATTTTTCCGCGCTGGACGCCTTCCTCGCCGTTGAGCAGGGCCAGCGGCGTGGACCGGTTCAGGAGCCCTTGGGCGCCTTCGAAAGTCAGAACGCCGGCGCCGACCGGCGAGGTGTTCGTGGTTGCGAAACCGGAGGAGAGCAACTGTTGCGAGGAGGCCAGGCTTCTCACCGTGAAGGTGTATTGTCCGGGCGTCGTGTTCGCGCCGGCGGAGGCGATCAGAGCGGATGAATTGGAACTGGCCGCCTGGGTCCGTCGGAAAAAATCGGTGCTCTTCAGGCGCGTCGCGGAGTTCTGGACGGACAGGAGCTGCGCGGAGAGCTGAATCAGCGCGGTCCGGCGGCCGGTGATGCCTTGAAGCCGGGTCTGAAGTTGCGTGATCGGGCGCTGCTGAATGGAGATCAGCGAATCGACAAGATCGTTAATGGGAAGTCCGGAAACAAGCCCGGTACCGATGGAGATGCTGGACATTCGTCTTGCCTCGATGCTGGGGTGCGGCGCGGACGAAGGGGATTACAGGCCCACGGCGTCGGCGCGATCGTTTTGACCGTCGGTGGCGCGGGGCGAATGGGAATGATCGATCTTGAAGTCCGTCGGGGGCTTCACGCCGGACAGTGCGCGAAAGCGTTTCTTCCCGTTGACGTAGCAAGTCAGGAGATAGCCGTGCTTCCGGCACACGTCACGAGCGATGACTCGATGAGGCATTCGAAGGCTCCGCTGGCGGCGATCCCGCTGTCCGCTCCGAGCGGGTCTTCGGCGTGCGGACGTAAGTCTTATCGGTAGATTCCCGAATCGACTTGGAGGTCCGAAGTTGCCGCGCGATCGGTAAGAATTGCGCGGGGTTCGAAGTCGCCGCTTACCGCAGGAGGCTGAGCACGCTCTGTGGAATCTGATTCGCCACGCCGAGAATCTGCGTCGTCGCCTGCACGAGGATTTGTCCCCGCGTCAGCTTGGCGACTTCGGTGGCATAATCCGTATCGCGAATGGCCGATTCGGACGCCGTCACGTTCTCGAGCGCGACGCGCTGGCTGTTGATGTTGGTCTCGATCTGGTTGGCCTGGAAGCCGCCCAATCGACCGCTCAGGACGGAGACCTGGGTGATCGCGGCGGCGACGATGGCCGCGGCCCGCGCGTGATTGTCCGGATCGGTGATGGAATAATCTCCGCCCGATGCAATCTGGTTGAGGAAACCATCCACGGAGCTTCCAAGATTCGAGCTCTGGAGCGACGGAATCCCGATGCTGACCAGCCCATCGGTGCTGACGGAGGAGCCGATCTGGAAGTTGGCGCCGCCGCCGGTGATGCCAAAGGTCGTGGAACCGATCGTGGTTCCAAAAGTGGTGCTCAAATCGGCAACCAGGTCCAGTCCGCTGTTGCGGACGCGAGCGGTGAGGCCGGAGACCGAAGCGGCCTGGCCGTTGACGAGGACGGAGGCATCCCGGCCTCGGTCTTCGGTGTCGCCCTGATCGCCCGGCGTAACGTTAAACGTCCCTGTCAAATCGCGGACGGAAACGAATTCACTGCTGCCATATCCGGTACTGCTAAAGCTGATGCCGGTGGCGCTGCCGCCGACGGCGTTGGTCAGCGACGCGGAAACGCCGGTGAGGTTCTTGAAACTGGAAATCGTGGACGCGATGGAACTGACCGTCGTGCCGCCGGTGAACGTAAACGTCTCGGTGCCCAGGCGGCCGCGAACCTCTATCGTGACGTTGTTGGCGCTGGACAAACTGCTGGAGAAGCCGGAAGCGGACAAGCCGTTGCCGCCGCCCGCGGTGATGTTCAACACGGCCGTCTGGGCGGATTGCGTGACTTGCAACGTGACGGGCAGGGCGCTGCCGGACGGGACGCGGGCTCCGAAGATCTGCAATCTCGGAATGCTTGTCGTGTTCTGGGCGCTGACGGTGTAGCCCAATTGCCCGTTGAGAAGCTTCTTCGTATTGAACTGCGTCGAATTGGCGACGCGGTTGATGCTTTCCAGGAGCGAATCGATCTGCAACTGGTTGGCCTCGACTTCCTCGTCGGAGAGGGCGCCGCTGTTGGTGGAGGCGTTGACCAGCCCTTTCACATCCAACAGGAGCTTCGAGACTTCGCCCAGCGCCGCATCCGCCGTCGAGATGACGTTGATCGCGCGGCTGGAGTTATCGATGGCGGCGTTGATCCCGCGGATCTCCGACCGCAACGACTCCGACGCAATCAATCCGGCGGGATCGTCAGCGCCGCGGTTGATCCGCAGTCCGGAACTCAACCGTTCCAGGCTGGTGGCCAAGTCGGCCTGATTCCTGGTCAGGTAGTTGGTGGCGGAAAGCGCCGAGATGTTCGAATTAATGCGACTCATGGATTCCTCCCTGAAGGCCAGGCCGCGGCGTTCTTCGTCCGCTTGGCGAAACGCACAACCTTGTGCGTCCCTGTTCTGGCGTTTTCCCTTTGGTCGGGGCCGCTGGGACTTTCTTGACCGAGTTTGTTCGGCTCTCGACGCCTCTGACATCGAGGACGTTAGAGCCTACGGTCAACCGACGAGGCTATCGGGCCGCCATGCGTCCGACTTTCACTAACGGGTGCAAAAATCTTTGGTGATCCGTGCGGAATCCGCGCCAGGCGACATTGGGGCCCTGGGGCTTTCCCCGAGCCGTTCTTATCGGTCAAAGCGGGAAGTCTGAGCCGCAGCCAGAAGATAGCCGCGCGTAATTTGGCTGGTCGCCTGGACCAGATCGAAATCGGAAGTGGCTTGTTCGGCGGCCGCCCGGTTCTCGGCGGCGACCTGAATCGCGGCGTCCGAAACAACGACGGGACACCGAACAAAGGTGGTCAGTTGTTGCCGCTGCAACGCGATCTGGGCGGCGGCCTTGGCGACGATCTCACAGATCTCTTCCAGTGGAGCATGAAAAAGATCGAACGGGCCGCCGGATTGGGCGTGGGAGAGCTTTTTCGCGCCGTCGCCCAGCGCAGCCGCGCCAGCCGAAGAGACCAGAAACGACGTAGTGCCGTCGTTCGGCGTCAGGACCACTTTCCATCGGCCGCCGAGAATCGACCGTCCGTCGACGCAGGTCGTCTTCACCATGTCTTCAATGGCGGCGATGACCTGATCGAGGCGGCGTTGGAGCGAAGCCAGCCGGCTCGGCGAAACGCGTTGGGGCGGCAGATGGGCGGAGAGGGTTTCCAGCAATTCATTCAAAAGATCGTGGATGCCGGAAAGCGCGGCGGCGGCGGACTCGATTTGTTCGGGCGGCGTCGCCCGTGCGCGCGATTCAGCGGCGTCATTCTCGGTCCTCAATCGAAGGTGTCCCCGAGGCTCAGACGGCGCCGAGGCCCGGGGTGCACGACGCACCTGAGCGGCCAAAAGGGGCGATATCGTGGACGTTGAACGGTTCAGAAGGACGGCCTCCTTGCCAGCGCCGGTTGAACCGGCGCAATCCCGGGCGATGAATCGTCCAAACCGAATGCGTCATTGAGAAAAAAGACGGTCGGATCAGGGGATCGCCGCAACGCGGAGATCCTCTGCGGGCCTTGCGCTCGAAGCCGGCGTCCGCCGGGTGTGGAGGTCTTGTTGCGCTTCACCGTTGCACTGCGAATCGTGCCAGGGAGCGGCCGAAAGGATTGGAGTCGTCGCGAAGCGGGTTTGCAACTCGTTGCGGAGATCTTCAGCGACGCCTGGTGAAAGCGCGCCGACGATGATTCCATCGATGTCACTGGAACGAAACGCCGTCTCCTCGCGGAGGTCAAATCCGCGGAAGCGGCCGCACTCGACGGTACGATCGTAGACGGCATCCACGCAGATGTTATTCGCCGTCAGGAGTTCGAGCAATTGCTCGCAACCTTTTCCACGACCCCAGACGGCGACTTTTTTTGCGCGGTGGTTATCGGCCCACGCCCGTATCGTGGCCCAGGCAACATCGAGACCGAAGAGGCCGGCATAATCTGCGTCGGAAAGTGGATGAGGAAGATTTTTCTGTTCCGCGATGCGCCGCCGGCCTTCTTCGAGACCGGCGCGAAAGCCTTCCATCGCATCTTCCTGGATGGCGACGCGGCGATACCGTTCGAGCGTGGATTCGATCAAGTCGGACCGACGATGCGGCGGCGCGTAACGATGCCAGAGCCGCAGATTGTTTCGCACGAGAAAGCGCAACATCCGATTGTTGTCGCGATTGGCGGCGCAACGGGCGTGATGGACAACGATGTCGCCGAAGGGTTCGATCCGATAGCCGAGCCGCCAGAGCCGGCAGGCGAGATCGTATTCCTCGACGTAGTAGTCAAAGTCGATGGGAAAGCCGCCGACGGCCAGGAACGCATCGCGACGTACGGCGCCGCCGCAGTTGAAGAAGATGCCGGGCACCCCTCCGGCGTCATGGCGGCCGGGCGAATTCGCCAGAAGGACGCGACAGGCGACGGCCCCGAGATCGGGTCGCCGATCGAGCAGCGTTACCGCGCGGCCAATGGCGCCCGGTTCCGGCCAACTATCGTCGTCCAACATGAAGAGGATGCGCCCCGAGGCGGCAGCGGCGGCGACGTTGCGCGCGGCACAGCCGAAATTGGTTCCCAGGGCAATCCATCGCACGCCGGGAAAACGCGACACCAACCCCAGCGTATCGTCGGTCGATCCGTTGTCGACGACAATAACTTCAAAATCCCGTTCGGGCAGTCCCGCGATTCGCGCGAGCGTTGCCTCCAGAACGGCCCTGCGGTGATGCGTCGGGATAATGAGGCTGCAATCGCGAGCGGGGTAATTCATCCCACATGATCCAAAAGGGCGCGGGGCGGCGGCGCGGCGTCCGCCTCCGATTCATCCGACTCCAACTCCGGCCGCAAGTCCAGTGGCCGGCGGATTTCGTCGATCGTGACGGCGCAGGGCCCGAGCCGCGCAATTTGCAGCGACGCGGCAAGACTGCCGAGATAGGCCGATTGCATCAAACTCGCGCCGCAGGCCATCGTCAATCCGCACAAAGCCAGCAGGCTTTCAGCACAGCCCAGCCGATCGACGATCCGGGCGGAGAGTGAGGGAAGGAATTCGCTCTGGAGTCGCTCGCCCCAACCGGCCACGTGCGGATCGTGCGAGGGCCGGTCGAAGGTGACCAGGCCGCGCTTGCCGACGGTGACGAGCATCTGGGTCGTCTGCGTCGTTTGCAGAGTTCGATATACGAGCGACGACAGGCCCGTGCCGAAATCGTTGATCGCGATGCGCAGCCGGCGCTCCGAGGTGCAGATGAGATCGAAATAGCGAAGGGCGACCAGATCGCCTTGCGGTTCGGACGCCATGCCGGCCAGCATGGGCACGCGATGGCGAAAGGTTCCGCCGAGTTGCTGTAAGAGACCGGGCGTGATCGCCCCAAAGCCGGCGTCGTGAAGGAACGCCGCGTCCACGCCTTCGGCGAGGCTCGCCAGGAGCTCCGCCGCTTCACGCTGCCCATGGGAGTCCAGCGGACAGGGCGCGCCGCCATCGACTTTGAGCACTTTCTGTTCGTCAACGAGAAAGCGAGTTCTCGTCGGTAAATCGGGACGATTGGCGACGGCGTGAACTTCGACGCCCGATTCGATCAAACGCCGACGCACCCAATCGGACAAGGCATCCTGTCCGAGCGCGGTCACGAAGACCGGTCTGGCGCCGAGGGCCGCGACCTGCGCGGCGAGAAAGGCCGCCCCGCCGAGGTAATCCTTTCGATCCAGCTCGTTGAGTGACATCATCGGGGCTTCACCGGCGATGCTCCCCGTATCGCAAAGCACGTATCGCTCGACGATCGCGTCGCCCAGGACGATCACGCGCCGCCCGCGAATGTCATCGAGGAAATCCGTCATGCGATCGCGATCGATCTGGTGACGCCGACAGACGACGCCGAGCCGTTGTGCGGCCATTTCCTCGGCGTTGGGCATCGCTTCGCCCAAACGCGAAGAACTGAAAACGACCTGTCCGCTGGAAAACAGGACACGGCCGCCGTGAGATTCGACAATCTGCCGCTCCGCGAGAAATCGCGGATCCTTGCTCGTCGCGTATTCGTGACCTTTGACGTACACATCGGGGCGCGTGATCGACAGGAGCGAGGCCGCCGTGGGGTTGGGATCGATCACGACAAAATCGACGAATTCGAGCGCCGCGAGATTCTCCGCACGAAGTTCCTGAGGGATGTACGGCCGCAAATCGCCTTTATCGATCGCGGCGTCGCCGGTCAGCGAAACCAGCAGGCAGTCGCCCTGCGATCGGGCGTATTGGAGATATCGTAGGTGGCCGGGGTGAACGATGTCGAAGCAGCCGTGGCATTGAACGAGCGTCCGCGGAGCGGCGCCAAGTTGCGGCGGGCGTCGGGCCTCGGCGAGCACTTGCTCAAGACGATCGAGGGGGACGATCTTCCGCTTGAAATCAGAAGGCGCCGGTACGCCGTGCAACGATTCTTGTCTGTGCATTTTTCACCGTGAACGGTTCAAGAGGCGATGCAGATCGCCAATGGGATCATTCGGAGTGCAGAATCATCCGCGTCGACTGAATCACGCCGCACGCCAGCAGGCTGACGAGCAGGATGAGCAGAAGCCAACCGATGGACAACGCGAGGAGAGGCCAGATGTTCAGAATGAACTGGGGCATGGTCGACCAGACCGTTCCGGCCAGGGCGGCGACAATCCCCAGAATCACCACCGCGCCGATATGGCCGCGGACATTCCCTGGAAACGGGGCCATTCGGATCGTCAGGCAGATCATCAGGTATACAAAAAGAATGAGTTGCCAGCTCGCGCCGTCGGCGGCGCGGACCGCGTTGAGCGTCGCCTCCGAAAGCGTAATCAGCCGGCGAAGCTGCTCCCAACAGGCCGTCAGCGTCATCGGCAGGGCCGGCGGAATCTGGTCGGCCGGCAGTTTTGAAACGATCGCCGGACCGAGGTGCATGATGACGAGATAAAGCATCAACCCGATCGCGGTCATGGGGAACAAGGCCACGAGGACGGGACCGATCACCGGCAGCGAGGTTTGCCAATCGGGCGGCGATCGATCGCCGTCATCGCCCTTGGCGCCGGGCGTGACCTTCGCGCCGGTGATCAGCAGCCCGACGATCCGGCCCAGTTGCGCGACAAGCGTGCCGGGAAAGAGGAGGGTGTTAATGGTCTTGGTCTTGGCCTGGCTTCGCCAGAGGTGCTCGACGCCCCAGGCCATCAGGACGAAGACCAGCAACCAGAAGGATGCCGCCGCATAAATCATGAAACACGCTCGCGCAAAATCTGCGCCATAAACCGGCGGGCGCTTTCCGACTAGACATCGGCAATCCGGATCGGAGCGTATGAACGGAATGAGCCTCCGTATCATCCCCTCGGGAACAATTCGGAAACTCCCACCTTGATTCCGCCGTTGAAACAGCGGGCTATTCTCGCTGAGCCCCAAGGGACTGAGCACATGGAGAACAGCAGCCCACGGCTGTTGATCGTTTGATATCATCGCCGGCGGCAACGATGCGGGATAAGGTGGGGTCTATCAGACTCCAAATCGTGAAATTGTTCTTGCGTCAGGCTTTTGCGGGCCTCGTTCGGCCGGAATTACGAGCCTGAGACGAACGATTAATGACCGGCCGATCAGCCGTTTTTTCGCGTCGCTTCAAATCTTCGTACATCGCCCAGAGATCGTAATTGAATTGTCGCGCGTACTCGTCGCGGGCGCGGCGGACCTCGGCGACAATCGGATCATCCATCATGATTCGTCCTCCGATAGCTCCAGTGGCGTACAGATGACCGGGCAGACGAGGCCGGCCGCGATGCACACGGATTCTAGCATGGGTCGGAGCCGCGCGTTGGCAATATGGGCACAATTCCAGGTCAGCAGATAATCCATTCCGTGAACGGCGGAAAGGGCGACATGTAGTGCATCGATGGCGGCTTTGGGCGGCATGGGAACCTCGTGAATGAACCGATCCGCCAGGCGAATCGCGTCTTCGGTCAATTCCAATAATGGAATATCCGCCAAAGCCTTCATTCGTTCCACCGCCGCCTCTGGATCGCCCGCGCCGGCCTCGTTGAGGACATTCTGTGAAATGAACAACTCGAATTCCGCACGTTGTGATTGCCACCAGGCACGCGTCACTTCCTGGTGAGCGGCAATAAGAAGGTCGCGGCTCGGGCGGGCCGTGAGATAGCTGGGGATGGTCGTTTCCACATAGACGGTGGACTTCATGGAATTCAGTTTACTCCGACGCACGACCAGAAGCGATAGGACCGCATGGAGCACAGCTCCCGGAGTCGCCGTGGAGACCGGCCTCGGCTGTGAAGCGATTGACTTCGCCGCCGGCGCGGGAGACGAGCCGGAAGGTCGGCAATTTCCATTCGCGGGAAGGCACACCGGGCTCGCACCCGTCCCGGAGGGACGCTTTGATAATAGCCCGCCATTTCAATGGCGGGTCGGCGAGGGTCCACCAACATTTTTCCTTTTTCTTATTCCGCCGTCCCGGAAGGGACGACGCGATGAACCCGCGACCTGCGGTGCGGCCCTTGCCGCCCATCACGTCACGCTTCTCTCACCCCGTCTCTCCGGGACGGGGAACTATTTTTGATGGCGATCTCCATCCCGCCGTTGAAACGGCGGGCTATTCTCGAACGGTCCTTCCAGGACTGGCGGCATGGAGCACAGCTCTCGGAGTCGCCGTGGAGACCGCCCTCGGCTGTTAAATCTTGGGTTGGGTCGTCGCTGGTACGAAGGCGGGGTGGGGGTTGGAAATTTCAAAGTGGGTTGGGAAGTCGCCGGTTGCGTGTGCCACGACCGTCGGTCGGCTTCGATCAAATTCGGCTTTTCGGCCCCTCCAGAGTTAGTTATCTTGCCGTTTGAAATCGACGTTCGCCGGTATATAGTATATCTGCTATAATGAACAGGGCGGATCATGAACGGACTCAAGCCGCTGAAATGGATCGGACGAAGCCTCGATGACTTGCGGAAATTTCCGTCGGAGGCCCGTCGCAATATCGGTTATGCACTGCATTTTGCCCAGACGGGGACGAAACATCCCACGGCCAAGCCGCTCAAAGGTTTCAGCGGGGCCGGCGTCGTCGAAATCGTCGAGGACCACGATGGAGACGCTTATCGTGCTGTCTATTCTGTGCGTTTCGCGGAGGCCGTGTACGTGCTCCATGCGTTCAAGAAGAAATCAAAGTCGGGCATTAAAACGCCCCGAAAGGAAATCGATCTGATTCGAGAGCGATTGCACCGCGCCGAGGAAGCGCATCGCCTCTTCAAGGCTTTTCGTGCGAGGAGTTGAAGATGAAACGTAAAGTGATTGCTCGTCACGGCAGCGGGAACGTCTTCGCCGATTTGGGACTTCCCAATGCGGAAGACCTGTCCCTTCAGGCCGAGTTGACGCGCCGGGTCTATCTTCGAATCAAGGAGATGGGCCTGACCCAGGTCCAGGCCGCCAAGCGGCTTGGGCTGAAACAGCCGGATGTCTCCCGGCTGATGGGCGGCCGCCACACCGGCTTTTCCGCCGAACGGCTCTTCCGCGCCCTGACCGCGCTCGATGAGGATATTGAGATCATCGTCCGGAAGAAACCCACTAACTCCCGCCGCAGTGGAAGACTTCGTTTTGTGGCGGCATAGGGTCCATTGCCCTTGAATTTTGGAACCCTTGCCCTCTTACTCACCCCCCTCCAGTTCCGCCGGCTGCGTCGCCGGTGCGGAGGCGGGCTGGGAGGTTGGGAAGTTCGCGGTTGATTGCGAAGTCGCCGGTTGGGACATTGGCGTCGTTGTCGCAGGCTGCGCAGACGACGCGGTCTCAATCAGCGTCAGCGCCTCCACGACGATGGGGTCCAGTCCGTAGAAACCCCGCACTCGATCGCCTTCGCTGAACAGCCACATGTCGCCATAAGACGCCTTTACCCAAACTCCCTCGAACCAATTGAGGTCGCGGCCCGTTCGGCGCTCAGCGCTCCAATCGCCCCATGAATCCTCGCCCTGCCTACGCCATTTTCCGGCGAATGATTGTCCATTCGGCGCCAACTCGAACCAGCCTTCGCCAACGGAGTCACTTTCGGTGTAACGAAAGACGAGCTTATTCCCCGACACGATCCCGTCCATCGACGTACTTTGTTTCAGCAATTCTTTCAGTCGCGACACGCTGGCTTTCACATCCTGTTCGCGACCCAGCTTGAATTGACACATGGCCGTGAAGGCACAGATAACGCTGTCGCGATCATTGACCGCAGAAGCTTTGGCCAATGTGTCGAGGGCCTCTTCGTATCGGCCGAGTCGGTATTGCGCCGCGCCGAGATTCCGGCGCCATATGGCGTCTTCCGGCTCGCGGGTCACAAATTCCTGCGCGACTTCCAATGCTCCGGACAGGGTTTCCGCAGTCGCGCCAGCCTTGACTGCGCCCCATACTAATCCGTTTAGCTGGCCTTTGTCTGGCTTCCACTCCGCTGCCCACTTAATCAGCATCTTACGAACTCGCTGATGGAGGCAATCGACTGCATTCGGTTCCGGCTTCCAACGCTCCGCCGCCACCCGGACCCGCGCTACGGAGATCTGCTCCTCCTTGATTCTGTCGAACGCCGCCTGTGCCTTCCAACCCGTCTCAGCAATCCGCTTGCGCAGCGCCTCCATCGCCACGGCACGTTGCAAAGGTGTGATGTCCTTGCGAGCGCGAAGCGAGGGAACCAGTTCGTCGTTCTTCAGGGGCCCGTCGAGCAAGGCGGAGACCACGGCCTCGGCGGGCGTACGCTCCGCGGCCCGTGCGTCACGATCGGCCTGCCGGGCATCCGGCTCACGGGCGTCCCAGACAACTGCACTTGTCGAATATTTGTTGGCAACCCTTCCGTCCTCGAATTCAGTCCTTTCTACCAAGACGCTATCACCCGAAAGAATGACGAGCCGCGTGCCGTCGCGCGTAAATGCCAGGCCCGTCGGTCGAAAGTCCGGCCGCATCACCGCGACCTCTCGCCCCGACGATGGTTCGACAAAGCGCACCGTGCTGTTGTCTTCGATCGCAACGCGCCGACTGCCGTCGGGCGTCAGTATGGATTGATGCCATTGAAAATCGTTTCCTTCTCCCAGGATCGCGGCGATTTCGAGGCCGGCATCTTCGCCCGAAATTCGCCTTTCGGGAATATCAACTTGCTTCGCGGAAACGACAAATGTGCTGTCGGATACATACCCCAATGCACGGAGCGCGGCCAATTCTCCATCCGAACTGATCGCGGTCTTAATGTTCATTTCATCGCTTTCCGCGATTGGGTAATTCGCTTCGCCAATTTGTTCGCCCGTCGCAATGTTCCACAGGCGTGTCCTTCCATCATTCGACGCTGTAAGGACCGTTCGGCCGTCCGGGCTGAAGGCGGCGTCCACAACCCCGTCATGTTCAAATGCGCTGCCAATGGGTCTCTGAAGGGAGGCATCCCAATCCCGGACAGCGTCATCCCCGACCGCCACGATACGACTACCGTCAGGGCTGAAGAACGAGTCTATCCCATAACCGAGCTTCATTGGCTCGCCGATTGGCTTGCCCGTCGCCGCGTCCCATAGTTGCGTTTTTTCTCCAAGTCGTGTCAACACGCGCGTGCCGTCCGGGCTGAAGACAGCGTCGGAGCTATCGTTATCGCAACGCATTACTTCGCCAACCGAGTTGCCCGTCTCTGCGTCCAAGAGGTGAGCCGCAGAGTCGCTGACCATCAAGACGCGTGAACCATCGGCACTTATGGTTGCGGACAAAATGTAACGATTGTGCTTGATGGCTGCGCCTATCGGCTTGCCCTTCGCGACGTCCCAGAGTTGCGCATCGGTATTGCTGTTTTTTGCCAAAGCGCGCGAAAGGTCCCGGCTGACCGATGTAACCTCTTTGCCGCCGTACTTCAACTCGGTAAGGATCTTTCCGTTAGCCACATCCCAAACTCGAATCGGAGCGATCTCAGCGGTATCCCCGTAACTCCGAGCCCACGGTGCGGTCAGGACTCGCTTGCCGTCCGCGCTAAACCACGCGCCTGCGGCATCCGGCATCGCCTGGCCGATCTGCCTGCCCGTGACCGCGTCCCACAGCCGAGCCGTGTTGTCATACGCTCCCTTGGTCAGCAACAAACGGGGCGAGGCGGCGTTCGCCGAGAACTCGACCGTTGCGGCCGGAGGAAGCTCAGCCAGGATCGACGCCGCGCGCTGATTCAGAAATCGCCACTCCCACCCGCGCTTTTCCTCCGGGCATTGCCGCAATCGCTCGCGAGCCTCGCTCCATGCGCGATTGGCCATCGCGAACTGGGCGAAGCCCAGATTCGCGCTATAGGTCGACCACTGGGCATCGTCCGCAGCCGTGTCCGCGCGGTCACGCTCGCGCTGCGCCTCACTCAAAGCGTCTTCTGCCACGCGCCACTGCCACGCCGTTCCCGCCATTCCCAATAGAAGAGCGACGAACACACTGCTCACGCCGACCACCTGCCCCCTGTGCTTCTTCACAAACTTCCGCACCCGATACGCCGTACTCGGCGGGGCTGCGACGACGGGCTCGCCGGACAAATGCCGCTGTACGTCCGCCGCGAAGGCCTCGGCCGTCTCGTAGCGACGCGTGCGGTCCTTCTCCAGCGCCTTCATCACGATCCAGTCGATGTCGCCGCGCAGGAGCAGGCCCAGCTTCTTCGGTTCCGTGCGGCGTTTGGCGGCAATCGATTCCGCGGACAGGCCGGAGACCCCATTCCCTGACGGTCGCGGCTCTGATTGAGCGAGCGTGCTCACGCGCGTGCTGGGGCGCGGCGGCTCCGTCTCGCGGATGATCCGCTGCATCTCCCCGTAACCCGCCTTCAGCAAATCCTCCGCCGGGAACGGCGTCGTGCCCGTCAGCAGTTCGTAGAGCAGCACGCCGAGCGAATAGACGTCCGTCCGCGTGTCGATGTCCAGACCGCTCATCTCCGCCTGCTCCGGGCTCATGTACGCCGGCGTGCCGATGAGCTGGCGCAGCTCCGTGAACAGCGTCTTTTCCGTCAGGTGATGGTCCGTCGCCTTGGCAATGCCGAAGTCGATCACCTTCGGCACCGGCTTGCCGTCGTGCAGCGTCACGAGGATGTTCGACGGCTTGATGTCGCGATGGATCACGCCCTTGATGTGCGCATGCTGGATCGCCCGGCAGACGGGCATGAACAAATCAAGCCGCTCGGCGGCGGAGAGATTGTTCGCGTCGCAATACTCCGTGATCGGCACGCCGCGGACGAGTTCCATCACAAAATAGGGCCGACCGCTCTCCGTCGCCCCGGCATCGAACACCTTGGCGATGTTGGGATGATCCATCATCGCCAGCGCCTGCCGCTCCGCCTCGAAGCGGGCGACGACGCGGCGGGTGTCCATGCCCAGCTTGATGATCTTCAGCGCCACGCGTCGCCGGACCGGCTCCATCTGTTCGGCCATGAAGACGACGCCGAATCCGCCTTCGCCGATTTGCTGGAGGAGCTTGTACGGGCCGATGCGCGACCCGGCTTTTTCCGTCAGCGGGGCATAGGTGGTGGTGCTGTTGGAAACCCCACCCCCGTCAGGGGAGGGAGAATTGCCGCCACCTAAGAGTGATTCGACGAAGCTGCGAAGCTGCCCCCCGCCGCATTCGCGGTCGAGGAATTCGTCGCGCTCGCGGCCGGAGAGCGCCTGTGCCTTATCCAGCAGGTCCTTGGCTTTTTCCCACCCTGGGTCAGCCACGGTCGGCCTCCTCATGTGGCACAGGCGCTTAGCCCGTTTCAGACCCGCCGCAGCGCTCGCCACAACGGGTCTTCACCTTTTCATTCGCAAAAACCCGGCCCGTCTGTCACGGGTCTTCATACTATAACTGGTTTATTCGCCGTCGCGGTCCCGACGACACGCACCACGACCGGCGTCTTCTGGCTGTCCACAAAAAATCCCCAATCGGCCGTTGCGCCATGCCCCCCCGCCGCGACTTGTCAAAAGGCGAAGTTTCCGCCAAAATGGGCCTTTTGGTACTCTCGATCACACTTTCTGGATCGTCATGGGCCTGTCCGTTCAATGTGCGTGTGGAAACCCCCTCGAGGGCGAGAACCTCGAGCTCGTGGTCACCCTCAATTGTCCGCATTGTCAGCGGGAACTCACCCTCGAAATCGATGACGCGAACGGGACCTCGAAGCGACCGGTCCTGACGGTCGTCCAGGGACCTCATTGGGCCGGTCAGCAGTTCGTCGTTCCCGTGGGCATCGACCTGAGCATCGGCCGCGATCCGACCAATTGGATCGCCCTCGACGATCAAAGCGTGGCTGACGTTCATTGCCGCCTGAAATTGCTTTCCGACGGCGGTCTGATCATCGAAGACCAGCAAAGCAAATCGGGCACCTGGGTCGGAACCAAGCGCGTCGCCCGAGGAAAGTTGATCCCCTCCCAGCCGTTTCGCCTGGGCTCCTTTCAATTGCGGATGGATCTTCGCGCGATCGAGGCACCGGCCGCCCCGTCGCCCCAACGCATCGACCTTCACGAGACCGAGCCGTCGGTGCGCTTCGACGTGACGCGCCCACAGCCGGCCCTCTTTCGGTGGATCGTCCTCAATCGCTTTCAGATCAGCCGCTTGTTGATGTTCATCGGCGCGTGGCTGATGGGCTTGTTTCACGCCGTCGCCTGGATCGGGGCCACCCACGGCTGGAATCAGCGGTCCCGGTGGATTCTGGGTTCGATCGTCATCACGGCCGCGATGCTGGCGTCCGGCAGTCGTGTTTCCCTCGCGCATCGCCAATTCAAATACGCCTCGCTGCTGACGCTGGTCGTCCTGGTGATCTTCGACCTCAGCAGCATGTTTCAGGCGGCGGCGATCGCCGGACTGTGCATCGCGGCCTGCCTGACGATATTAGTCATGAGAATCCCGTCGGGGCTCCTGGCCCTGCTTGCGACGGCGACGGGGTCCGTGGGCCTCCTGGTCCTGGTCGGCGCGACCATATCGCGGATGATCGGACTGATGTCGGGCGTTTCCGTCAACTGACCGCCCAAAATCGATTCTCCGGCGAAACTTCGACTCTTCTCGATTGAATCCAGATGGGGATTACCTGTAAAATGATGATTCAACGCGTCGTCGTGCCCGGCGGCAATCGGAACAACCTGGACGAGATCGGGAGTATCGCGCCATGACAGATACCGCGGTTCGGATTTGCGAGGGTTGCAAGGCGGAAATCACCAACGAACAAATCCTCCAGCGCCAGGCCGGCCTCGTGTTCGGCGTGCTGCTTTGTCCGCAATGCATCGAACAAAAAAAACGCGAGGCGATGGAGGCGCAACAACGGGCAGCGTCCGCTCCGGCGGCGCCCCCTGCCGCGCCCGCCAAAGACCTCACCGATGAAAAGCTCACCCTGGATGGTGAAGAAGAGACCGAGGCGAAACCCAAAGGGCCGTCAAAGATTCGTAGCTTCGCCGCGGGAAGCACGCTCGGCGGCGCGCACCACGACGCGAATCTGCATCGCGCCCTGACCGGCCCGGCCGATCCGCCGACGCGCTG